>DWXB01000003.1 GCA_019119415.1 Candidatus Ligilactobacillus avistercoris
CATCAGTATATCCAGTATTATAATAACGACAGAATTAAAGTAAAACTAAAAGGACTGAGTCCTGTTCAATACAGAATTCAGTCCCAGGTTGCCTAGTTAATAAAGTGTCCAATTTTTGGGGTTCACTTCACATCATAAATATACAAAGAATTATTTTTTTCAACTAACGCGTCAGGAATTTGATTATTATGAGGACTATATTCATGTCCATTAATTGTAAAATCCCATTGAGCTGTAGGAACGTACTTATGTAAATCTTCCTTGTCTTCCAAAGCTACTTTCATAATTTTCTCAAAAATAACGTGGAACTCTTTTGTCACGACCGTTAAATTATCAACATCTCCCAAGCCAAGATAGGTAATTAAATTTTTAACTAAAGTACGTTCGCGCATTGCATTTATCGTTGATAATCTACACCTAAGAATATTAATTAAATGTTCTCTATAATCCCTTTTTAAATACTCTCTATCTTCTTTTAAAAATCGTAATTCATCATTGTGCAACCTATACTTAAAATCATTAAATATCCCTCCGAAGTTATCCGATATTTCAGACAACACAACCCTTTGTATATCAGAAACTATATCTTCTGTTTGGATTTTTTTAGTTCTAAAAAAGTCCAAAATATAAGCTTCGTTATTTATAAAAACAGGTCTAATCTTCTTAATAGACTTATTCCAATTAATTATCCCTTTATCTTTCTTACAAGATATTCGACTAGTAGGACTATATATCCCAAAATTATGGTAATCTTCAATAAGCCACTTTATAACCGAATATTTATCACTTAATTGTTTATCAATTAACCTATCACCGTTGGAATTGTAAAATAAATTGTTTACAATAATCATTACTTGAACTAAATTCTGAATATCGGTATTAGTTAACTCATCACATAACGAAGTATTATGGGGAAGGAAAATATAAGATGTATTTCTCTCAATAATGAGACCAACTGCTTGTAATTTATAATTATTATTACTCTTAATGAAATATTCTCGTATGCATTCTGGAACCTTTTCTTCACTATAACTGTGACCATCTACAAAATAATGGAGATTATTCTTTTTCATTATGTTCACCAGTTAGCGCTTTAGCTATTTCCTCACTAAAAAGATCACTAAACAGATCAGACGAACTCGAACCCTGTTTATCACAATCTGAGATATACCTACTAATTAAATCCCCCAACTTCTTTGGCCTGAAGAATTCTGTACGTTTATAACGCAGTACATCATTCCATAAATAACCAAATAACTTCGACGCAAATAATTTTTTATTTTCGATTTCATCTTTGCTTTTAAAGAAAAACTGCCCTAACAATGAATCTTCATTTACATCCATTTTATCGAGAAGCACATCATTTAAACTTTTAGCAAAGTCTTTCCATTTTTTCCCAAATCCAGGAACTTCTATATCGGGATAATTATTATCATTTTCTCTATTCCAGTTTATACTTCTATACTGTAATTGCCACCTCCTTTTAAAAGCAGTATCCAACGGAAATACGCCTTGGTCCGCTGGATTCATTGTGGCTATAATGCTAAGGTTCCCCGGTAATTTAACACCTTGATCGCAGAATTTGTATGCATTATCAGTTTGGCGGTCGATATACTCACTTAAATCCTTATTAGTAATACTATATGTACTAATACCATTTGATTCACGATCTAATAATTGAAAAGTATCACCAAATACTGAAGCAGCTTCGGCACGATTAAGTTCTTCAATAACTAAATCAACTTCTTTGTCCGGATGTTTTAACGCTTTAACAATTGCTCTTGTAAAAGGCCCGGCTATATATCTATAATCAATCCCCTCATTTTCTTCATTCCTAACGGGGCGCAAACCACCAACAAAACTTGAATAATCATAGTCTGGATAGAAAGTAATTCTATCTAATAAATTATTCCCATACTTTTTATTTACATAGAAGCTTTTTCCTGTGCCCGGAGCCCCATAAATTAATAAATTAACACCTTTTCCTTTTGGGATGCTAACATTATCATGATAGTTTATTAACCTTTCATTGAAGAGGCTTTTAAACTTATTGGTAATACTATCATTATCATCACATTCTGTACTATATGATAATTTTGGATATACTTTCTTAGGAACAGCCACTCGATAAATAGCTAATAGAATAAGATAATAATAATACAATCCTGATCCTTTTTTCTCAGAATCATATTTCAATGTGAGTTCGTCAGGATATCCTTTTTTTAAATCAAGACGCGTAGTTTTGTTGTCCTTTTTTGTTCGTAAGTTGTTATATGTATTTAGAATATCATCTACACAATTATAAGCTTCGGGTAAAATGGAAAACGGAAACATCTCAACAACATCGTAGCCTATGGTTTTCACTAGTCTTAAAACAAAATTATTTGAATTATTTTGGTCCTTGCTTTCTGCCCTATTATAGGTAGAATAAACAATCTTTTTGACATTGTTTTTGATATAATCATTATTAGAATACAATTTGTCTATTAGACTTTCTCCAAATTGCTGACTAACAAATGTATTACCGTTTTTTTCTGAATACGCTATCACAACATCACCGATTACCTCATCACCATTTTTTATACTGGCTACATATTCCTGTTTACTTGTCTTGGATGGTATATCAGAAAGCTTTTCTACTTTTTCAATCTGAAACTCGCTATATCTATCATTGAGGTCCTTAACGATTCTATTGTAAAACGTTAAAGAACTAAAGTTAAAGTTGTTTTGCCTATTAATATATTCTATAACCTTAGCATTCCCATTTATTAATTTATTCTTCAATGAATTTGAAATTTCTAATTTCATAAAATAACACTTCCATCCCTAATCTTTAAGCTAGTTAATAAAGTTGCACTAATGTTATTAGATTAATAATTTTTAACAAGGATTTCGGTTCTGGGGAATCTTCTCCCTGTTTTACCAATTAATATACACGTAAAATTATTATTATTAATCCATTCTTTAAGAGATTCATTAGTTTGCCCATGATGTGTTAATACATTGGACAATAAGAAACGATATCCATCACTGTTTAGTCGATTCAAATATCCTAATAAATCCTCTTCATCTCTTTCAGTCCACCTAACATCCATTCTGTTTCCATCATTATATGCTGCTGATGTAACAATATACGGAGGATCAAAATAAAAAATAGACTTTTTATCAAATTTTTTATAATCAATATTCGCAGCAGCTTGAGAATTTACCTGATACTTATGTTTAACAAAATAATCACTGAAGGTAATTATTCTTGATTCAACGTCTTCATTATATCCTGAATTTCCTACTGGAACGTTATATTCCCCTCTACTATTAAATCTAATCATATGTTGAAAACTATAAAGAGATAATACGAAAAGTTTAAATGGATCCCGTTTGTCGTATGAGACACTATTAAAATCCTCTCTTAATTTTAAATAACCATCTTTGTTAGATTTTTTCAAATGATAATAGTTAATAATATTTTTCACGTTATTAATAATAATGTCAGAAGGGTTACTTGCCAATTGATTCATAAGATTCGTAATTATACTTTGCTTGTCATTAAAAACAACTTTGTTAACACCCTTAATATTAGCTCCTACATTCCACGCCCCCGCCATACAATCAACAAAAGTTGTTATTGATTTAGGCAAGTTCTTTATTATAGTGGGTACAATCTTGTCTTTACTTCCGGCATAGTTTAAAGGTGACTTGATTATCTTTAAATCTTTTTCGAAATAAATCAAGAACTCTTGCAGACATTTACCGTTAGCTTTCTGACTTTTGTTAAGGTTTCTGTATTCTTTAAATCTAATTTTTTTAACGTCAATACTTCCTGAAACAGCATATTCTTTTATTATATTAATCAATTCGTCTAAAGACAATAACGCTTGATTACTATAGCTTACAACCACACTTTTAAATTGAATTTGCCGAAACAAATCATGAAATTGATCTGCAACTTTACTACGTCGATTATACTCTGACATCCGTCGATTCACTCGTCTTCCTGTCTTACCGACTAAAATAGGATTGTCATTTAAAGTGATAGTTTCAAGCAAATGATATGCTGACGCATACTGCGTAACCGTATATGGAGTATCAATATAGGCGATATCCCCTTTTACTTTTCGTACCAAATCATTAGCATTCTCTGAAAAGATCGAATTTTCATAACTATAGATTGGCTTTTTTTCGATAGTTAATGGTTTTAGAATCAAATCGTTCTTTGCTCGATTTTCCCACGTTTTAAAAAAAGCCTCGTACGTTCCTGATGTATTAGAAATACGCATAACAGATTCTAACAATGAAGCTAAAAGAAAAATATATTCATTTTCAGAAATAATGCCACTTGATTTAAACTCATTAATTTTACTCCTAATAAAATCTATCTTTTTAGCATTATTTATTTTAAAGAACATGCGGTTACCTACGGGACTATAGTTTTGCGTAATAAAACCATCACCTGGTAATTGTTCTGGATCAATATTATTGAAATAATCAAATGGAGACATTCCAATTATATTAACAAACTTATTAAATTTAGGTACATCGGGATTATTAGTCTTAGCCTGCGAAAAGACTGCTGCATAATTTTCTATATCATTCGCTATTATTTGAAATTTATCTTTAAAATGATCGGCTACACTTCCAGTTCCTGCAAATAAATCTGCAAAAACGCCACTCTCAATTCCTTTTTCATTTAATAAATTATCTAATTGAGAGAGTAACCTTGTTTTATTTCCTATATATCTCACAATCCATTTTCTCCCTTAAAAACGAAGACTTTAACAGTATTTATACTAACAAAATAAATCCCTTATGTATACTTTCCACACAAATACACGCACCACCCTTCCGAGTCGTGCGTGTCCTTCACTATTCATTTAACCTACACCGGCATCACATGAATCATAATCAGGCCGATCACCATCGATACCAGCAACGTAAAGATTCCCGGTACGATAAAGCCATACTTGGTGGTGCCACCCGTTTCGTCGATGTCCGCCGCAAACAGCATCGGTGGCTGGGCCGGAATGACGAACACGAAGTTCAGCGCCTGGACCGTTGCCAGCAAGAAAAGCGGCGTGATTCCGAGGCTCAGCGCAATCGGAAAGATGACTGCGACCGTGGCCGATTGCGACATGATGAGCATCGATGCCAACATGATCAGCGGTACCACGATCCACGTATTGTGCGTGACGATTGAGCCGACCAGCTGCTTTAACAGCACCAGGTTGTGCGGGTTGTCAAAGAGCGTGGAACCCAACCAGCCTGGCCCAAGGACTGCAAGCAAGCCGCCGAACGCGGAGGACCCGATCTTTGTAGCGAAGACCTTGCCCGGGTTAATCTTACAGAATGCCATGTTGATGCCCGCCGTAGCGAACAGCAGCAACATTACCATCAGGTCGTTTGGTACGGCCGTCATCTTACCGTGCAGCAGCATCCGCGGGGCAATCTCCGGGAAGATCCCAAACAGTAAGACGAGCGCAATTCCCAGAATGAACACCAGCGTTGCCAGCTTGGTCGTCACAGAGAAGTGCTGCTCCCCCTGCGCGGCGTCCTTGGCCTGGTACTGCTGCATGAATTCCTTATCACTTGTCTTGAACTTCTTGAGCGTCATGAACGTGCTCAGTAACAGCGTTGTTAGTAAGGCCGTTGGCAGCACGATTAATAAGTACTTCCGCATCGTAATTGCGTGGTTGGCAAACAACGACAGCATGTACGCTACCGCCGCTGCGGCCGGGGAACACAATAGTGCCGTGTTGGCCGTTAGCGCCGTCGCCTTCAACGGCCGCTCTGGCCGAATCCCAGCCTTTACCGCCGTGTCCGCGATAATTGGTTCCAGTGACAGGGCGATGTTAGATGTCCCCACCCCGAACACAAACAGGAACGTGACGAGCGGGGCCACGTATGTAATCAACTTCGGGTACTTCCGGATTACCCGGGCTGCGAGTGATACGAGGTAACCAATCCCACCGGCGAGCTCCAGGACCCCACCAGCGATCCCGATGGCGAGGATGATATAGACCGCCGCCAGCGGAACCTTGCCTGGTGCCAGGTGAAACAGAAAGACCATTACCAATTCACCGAGTAAGGCGAAGACCCCACAACCGACGGCGCCGCCGACCTTTAACCCGATTACCAGCAGCAGGACCATGATGAGGACCTGCAGCAAAAAGACAACCATTGTTCAAATTCACTCCTATGGGTTAAGCTAAGTAACCCGTTTTTATTTGCACGGAAAATTATACCGCTAAATTCGGTGGGTGACGATCATTTTTGTGAAGTTTTTTCGCATGAACGGAGAGTGCGCGCTATTTTATCCGAATGTTCGGGCAATAACACTCACCTTCCCCTAAGAATATTTACCAATGAGGGGTATTTCCCTATTCACCCTAATCTTTCTGTATACCACCCGTTTTTATTTTTGTTGACAAGCAACAAAAATCATTGTATGCTTGCCCCAACGTAGATAATTGATTGGAGGAATCTAATATGACTAAGTTACTTGTTGTTAAGGCCCACCCCCACGTGGAGCCGAGTTTATCACTGAGCGTCGGGGATGCCTTTATTGAAGCCTACCGGGAAAGTCACCCAGATGATGACGTCGTTATTCGCGACCTGTACGACACAACCGTTCCGCCACTCAACGACACCACGATGAGTGCCTGGAAGCACCAGAAGGCCGGACAGGAATTAACCGCTGAGGAAGCCATCCTCCTCTCCCGTCACAATGAATGGCTTGCCGAATTCATGGCGGCTGATAAGTACGTCTTCATCAACCCGATGTACAACCTTTTCCTGCCGGCTGAGTTAAAGCAATACATCGACGTCATGGCCGTTCCGCATAAGACGTTTAAGTACACGGACCACGGTCCCGTTGGTTTGATTGGCGACCGCAAAGTAATCCACATTCAGGCGGCCGGGAGCGTATACCACGGACCAGAAGCAAACCCCATGATGACTAAATTAGACTTTGGGGACGCTTACCTCCGGGGAATCTTCATGCTCTTTGGTGTGAAGGATTTCCAGAGCATCTTTGTCGAGGGGGCTGACCAGGATCCAACCAAGCGCGAAGCAATCATCACGGCAGCAAAGGAACAGGCAGCTCAGCTTGCCCGGAAGTTTTAACCATGGCAAATCAAATTGACCGGTTATCGCTGCTGATTGCCCAACTACGGCACACCCCGCATAACGAGCAGTCCACCGCTAAAAAGTGGATGCAAGCCCACGTCACGGATAATGCCCTTAAAGCCTTCATCCCCAAAATTTCGGTGGTGGCCTACCACTTACTGGATGCCCTGCTCCACCACGGGGAAATGCCGGGGAGTGCCATTGCAACCGAATTGGGAGTAACCCGCGGAGCCGTGACCCGCGCGGCCCGCACACTCAAACAGCTTACGTTGATCACGGGAACCAAACATCCTGATAACCAGAAAAACATTTACTACCAGTTGACGGCATCCGGAAGGCAGCTCGCTGCGCTGCACAATACGATGCGGGAGGAACTCTACCAGCAGTTAGCGGATCACATTCAGGCAACGTATACCCCGGACGAAATTGAACTCATTATCCGCTTTCTGGCTGACATTAAGGACAGTAACCTTTAATGCAAACATAGAGGCCGTGACAAAAATCACAGCCTCTATTGTTGTCTCTATTCCACTAAATAACTTTTCTTAGCGGACCTGCAACCGCAACAGTGTTCCTAAAATCATCCGGGCATTTTCCTGGAGCCGGGCAAGCGTTAACGTCCCTCCTGCCAGCGCTCCCGCAATGCTGTCGTAGTCGTCCGGCGTTCCGGGCATAATCAGGTTTGTCCCGGCAGCCACACACGCTGCGGCATTCGCAGCCGGATGCTGGTGTACCTGACCATCACTAGCCGTACTAAACCAGTCGGTCATCACCATGCCGTCAAAGCCCCATTCGGCCCGCAAAACAGTAGTAACTAGACTGGATGAAGCGGCTACGTGTTGTCCGTTCACAAGGTTATAAGCCGTCATTACCGCTGCGGGCTTCCCCGCCTTAACAGCAACCTCAAACCCCCGCAGATAAATCTCCCGGAGCGTCCGTTCACTCATGTTGCTGCTGGAGTACATCCGGTTCGTTTCTTGGTTATTCGCCACAAAGTGCTTAAGGGTAACCCCACAGCCCGGATGATCCTGCACACCCGCAGTAATCCCGGCCGCAATCAACCCGCCCAACAGTGGATCCTCCGAATAGTACTCGAAGTTGCGGCCATCCAGTGGCGACCGCTGGATATTCAGGGCGGGCGCGAGCCATAAATGAACCCCAAGCCGGGTCATTTCATCCCCAACAATGTCACCGTACTGCCGGGCAATTGCCGGATTCCACGTTTGCGCCACTGCTGTTCCGATTGGCAAAGCGGTCGTCCACTGGTAATACTTTTTCCCCCGACTGGCCGAATGGTGCCGGTGGTCGCCCCCAAACGATGGGGTCACCGCCTGGGCATTGCCCTTATTATCAATCGTATACACCGTGCTCAAACGGAGACCGGCCGGGCCATCCGCCATTACCAACGACGGCACTCCACTGCCACGAAGCTGCCGGGTTGTTTGTCCAGCGGCCCCCGCAACCGTTGTCGCTGCGTTCCCCACAAAACCGCTTCCGGCTGGCGAATCATCGTAATTTCCTACTGCTAACTGGCACAGCTGGTCGGCCGATAACCCCGCAATAAAGTCGTCGAGGGTGTGGTTTCCCACCACCACGTCCTCCCAGAACGATTGGGGGGCTGCGGGAAGCTCTTCGGGAGCGACCGGTGGTTCTACCGTTCTGGTCGTAAAGTCCTCCGCCCGCAGGTAGTATTTAGGCAGCTGAATATCATCATGGCGCATGTCGTACTCAAAGGTTTGGTCGGTAACCGTTGCCTGGTGCGCACTACTCAGTGGATGGAGCTGTTCGAGCACCACCATCCGGTCCAGGTAGATGCGGGCGACCGGATTTGCCGCCGCTGAATTGCCCACGGCCAAAACGTACGGCCCGTTCACCAGCACCTTGGCTGCGCGGGCGCTATCGTACATTGCCAACCGCTCAATCGGCAGGAACAGCGTCACGATGGTCACTTCCCCCGGCGCTAGTTCCGGGGTTTTCATGAAGCCAACGAGGTCTTCAGCCGCCATCTTGTACTCCGTTTCTGGTTTGGTAACGTACGCCTGGATAACCTCTTTTCCGGGATAAATGCCAATGTTTTTTACGGTCGCCTCCACGGTAATCCCAGCGGGCGCAACGTCCGTTACCCGGGCATTAATTTCAAAGTCGGTATAACTTCTTCCATACCCGAACTGGTAGGCCGCTTCTTCCGGGTGCGCCGCAAAGTACCGGTACCCAACGTTAATCCCCTCGGTGTAGTCCGTGTTATCCTGTTCACCAAAATGCTTAACCGGATAGTTCTCCAACGGCGCCCACGTCATTGTCAGTTTCCCTGACGGATAACTTTTTCCTAAAAGAACGTCCACTAACGCCGTTCCCGTTGCCATCCCCAACTGACTCGCAAGTAAAATCGTGTGGACATATCCCTGAATTGGGGTCAAATCAACGAAGCCCCCAACGTTTAACACCAGGACAAACCGCCGACTCTGCGCACTCAGGGTGATAATGTCCCGCACCTCTTCCGGAGTCAGCTGAATGTCCCCCGCAACGTTTTGCCGGTCGTTTGCCTCCCCTGAATTCCGGGTTAAAACGTACACGGTCAAGTCCGCCTCTTCCGGGTAATCCAGCGGAATATCGTAGTCCTGCGGGGTCGGCATCAACCGCAGCATCACTCCTAAATCGTGCGGTGCCTTCTTTAACGCTGCCTGTTTTTCCGTGCGGAAGGCCGCCTGCCGTTTCCGGTAAACGCGATCATACCGGTCCAACCACTTCTTTGTCAGAACCGTTAGCCCGGCCTGCTCGCACGCCTCTTCAACGTTCAAAAAATGCCGGACATTCACGTCACCCGAACCGGCACCACCCTTCACGGGATGCCGGACCCCCGCACCGTACAGGGCAATCTCCTTCATAAACTTGACCGGAAGCGTCCCGTCGTGTTCCAACAGCACCATGCTTTCCGGGGCTGCTTGGCGGATCATCGCCGCGTGTTCCCGTTCGTAGTCCTGTTCAGCTGTAGTTTCATACCGTTCCATTCCTATTCCCCCGCATTACTCGTAGTTGTACCCAAAGTAAATCTTAAACAGTTTATATCCCAGGGTTTCCATGTGGACAAACGACATGTTAGTGGTAAAAAGCATGAGCGTTTTGTGGTGACGGTAATCGCAATAAAACGTGCAGTCATACCCGTTATTTGCGCCATCTGCGTGAATCAACCCCGGATGGTTGTACACCCCGTCAAAGTACCACGGGCCCCCCTCAATTGCGACCCTCTTAGTAATCATCTTCAAGGGCACCAGCTTGTTGTGCGTCAGGGCCTGGATAAACTGCCAGTATGCCCGCGGCGTGCAGTATAATTCCCCCGCTCCAGGGGCCCCTGCCATGGTGCGCTGCAGCCGATTGAAGTTGGCCACCTGGTCAAACCCGTTTAAGCCCGTCGTCGACACGGGGACCGTCGTAACCCGGTGCACGTGGTTATAAAAGGCAAACTGGGTAGAAGATAACCCCGCCCGTTTTAGAACGTTCCGGGTTAAATACTGCTGGTATGGCGTTTTACTAACCTGGCTGATAATGCCGGAAAGCAAGCCGTACTCGGCGTTTGAATAGTGCCAAAAATGGTGTCCGGTAGAATGCAAGTTCCGGAGGGTGAACGCTAACTGCTGATTCTGCGTCGGGAGGACCGCTGCCGGAGCGGGCAGCCGGTCACGAATCCCCGAACTATGGGTGATTAACTGCTGCACCGTAATCTGATGCGCATACCGCACGTGGGGATAATACCGGCTTAACCGGTCATTGAGGGTAAGTTTGTTTTGCCGAATAAGCTGGGCCAGGGACACCCCCGTCATTACCTTCTGTAAAGAAGCGATCGGGAATAACCGGTCAGCCGTGGCCGCATTCCGCCCCGTCGTGGTTTGAATAACCTTGGGCGCCTGGCCGCGCCCGTTTACAATGACAATCGCCTGCGCATGGTTCTGCTTTAGGACTCGCCGGATTGACCGAACCTGCGTAGCCGTGGTCTGGGCCTGAATGGCGCTGCTACTCGTCACGATTAACCCAAGGACGAGTAACCCGCTCAGTATCCATAATCCCCAGTGTCGCCGTGTATGCTGCATTTCATCACCCCGCTACTTTTGATCCGTCCAGTGGTACATGGGAATGGCCGGTTTGGCATGCTTGCCCTGCTTCTTGGCCGGCTGACTTGCTACCTGGTGTGCCCGGCGCTCAGCCCGGTCGCGCTCAACGGCAGCAGGCGTCGTGAGGTTGCGCTTCTCCCAGGCAATCAAAATTCGGTCAATGTATTTCAGGTTGTATACCTGACTCAGGACCGCTTCCTTTAAGGCCAGCTCCACCATTGCTGGCGAATAATGATCGTTTGTCAGCCACCCGTCAATCATTTCCCCCTCAATCGGCGACAGGGTCCGCCCAAATTCCTTTTCAATCATGGCAAACAAATCTGCCTTAGTTTGGGCATGGGTAGCCTTGTTTACGGCCTGTTCCTTGTGGGTAAGCAACATGCCTAACTTCGCGTACAGTGGCGCCATGTCGTACCGCTGCTGACTCCGCCCATCCGCTGCCGGCGCCTCGTCAACCCGGAGGAGCTTCTTTTGAAGGAGCTGGTGCATCAACTCGTACACCCGGGAAGATGGTTTGCCCATAATCGTGGCCACCGCATCAATCGACGGAAAATCGTCCCCCTCCTGGTGGTAGCTTAACAACTGAAGAATCAAGACCAGCTCCTCTTCCGTCAGTCCCACTTCATGGTAATGCCGCAAAAGGAGGTTTGAAACACTCATCGTGCCGGCCTGCATGTATTTGACAAAGTTCTGCGTCATCCTGCGCCTCCTGAACGGAACGGGGAGGTCGTGACCAACGTCGCAACCTCCCTCATTCCAATTAATCACGTTCTTAGTTAATTTTACGGGTAAATCCGGTTGAGCATCCGCGGGAATGGAATTGATTCCCGGATGTGACTTTCACCGGTAATCCACGTAATCATCCGCTCTAAGCCGAGTCCAAACCCAGAGTGCGGCACACTCCCGTACCGCCGTAGGTCAAGGTACCACTGGTAATCATCCATGTTTAAGCCCGCCTGCTTAATCTGTTCTTCCAGGTAATGAACGTCCGTTGCCCGTTCAGATCCCCCGATGATTTCACCGTACCCTTCCGGTGCCAACAGGTCCGCACAAATGACCACGTCATCGCGGGTCGGGTGCGGCTTCATGTAAAACGGCTTGATGGCCTTCGGGTAGTTCAGCACAAAGACTGGCTTGTTGAAGTGCTCTGCCAGGTAGGTTTCTTCCGGTGAACCGAAGTCCACGCCCCACTCTAAGCCGTCAAACTCACCAGACTCCTGCAGTAACTTAATGGCATCGTCGTAGGTGACCCGCGGGTACGGTAACTCGGTGTACCGGCGAAGAACATCCTTGTCCCGCCCAAGAATGGTTAGTGGGTAGTCACAGTGATCAAGCACACTCTGGACCAGGAAGGCAATGTAGCGTTCCTGTAACTCCAGGCTTTCTTCCTGGTGCATAAAGGCCATTTCTGGTTCAACCATCCAGAATTCAATTAGGTGACGCCGGGTCTTTGATTTCTCCGCCCGAAAAACAGGGCCAAAGGTAAAGACTTTACCGTAGGCCATTGCGCCTGCTTCGGCATACAGCTGCCCGGACTGGGACAGGTAGGCGTCCCGGCCAAAGTACTCCGTGTGGAACAAATCAGTCGTTCCTTCCGGCGCACTCCCCGTCAGAATTGGGGAGTCCAGCTTCGTAAAGCCTTCCTTGTTAAAGAACTCATACGTTGCCCGGATAATTTCGTTCCGGATCTTCATGATGGCAAACTGCTTCTGGGACCGCAGCCACAGGTGACGGTGATCCATCAAAAAGTCCGTTCCGTGCTCCTTGGGCGTAATCGGATAATCTTCACTTTCACCGACAACCTCAATGTCATCGACCGCAATTTCATAACCAAAGTGGGACCGCTCATCAGCGTGAATTGTCCCCGTAACGTACAGGCTCGTTTCCTGCTTCAAGCCCTTGGCCAGTGCAAACACTTCGGGTGAAACGTTATTCTTCAGCACAACCCCCTGGAAGTATGCTGAACCATCCCGCAACTGCAGGAAGGCAATCTTTCCGCTTGACCGCTTATTAGTTAGCCATGCCCCGATTCGAACCTGTTCATCAACGTGGTCCTTGGCATCAATAATACTAATTGTTTGCACGTAAACTCCTCCATTCTCCGGTCGCCGGTTTTCACCCGCAACCATGTTACTTGTTCCTTAAATTATAGCGTAGACCAGGCACCTTGTCAGTAGCTAAATGCCCTTGTTTTGCTGAATAACCTTTCCCGTCTTAAAGCTTAACAGGACGTAGCACTGCTCGTTCTGTTTATTAAGGTAGGCCACTTCCCACGCCGGTTTACCCGCGTGCATTCCCAACGTTGTCGCCTGAACCTTCCGCACGGTGTCGTTATTCCGGGCAACCTGGGCGGCCTGCTGGGCAGAAATTCCCGCCCGCTGGGAATAAACGTTCACACTCGCCCCGTTCTTCGGGATAATGACGTACACGTTTTGCCCCTTGTCATTCTGGCCGGCAATGGTGAAGTACGTCTGGTTACGGTTATACCAGTAAAAATGGCTCACCTTATCAACGTGCGCGTACTTTTCAGCCATCTGGGTGGCCTCATGCCGCGCCTGAAAATAAGGAAACTGGGCTTTAACAAGGAGCCCAATCCCAGTCAGGCAAACCGCAATGGCCAAAACAACCACCCCGGTGACTAACCGGCGCCAAATAATGTGGTTCTTCCGTGTTAGGTTTCGTTTCATTTTCGTCGTTCCAATCGTTCAAATTCCCTTCGATTATAGCACGCCGTCCGAGCGCCCACCAACCTCATTTTGCTGAGTGTTGCGCATAAAATGATGCCAGTTGGTCGGTAAGTTGCCGCACCGAACACGTTTTAACGGGAAGCAAATCCGGCCAGGCCTTCACGAAGGCCTTCCCGTACCGCTGCGTAACAATCCGGCTATCCAGGACAACCAGCGCCCCAATATCGTCCGGCGTCCGGATCAGCCGCCCCAACCCCTGGTTCATCCGCTGTACCGCACGGGGCAGGGATAACGTGACAAACGGGTTATGATGGTTGGCTTGCTCCCGAGCATACCGCACCTGATTTAACAGGGTGGTCGGTGATTCAAACGGGAGCTGGGCAATAATCAACAGCTCAAGCTGGTCCTTCGGGAGATCAACGCCCTCCCAGAACGTCCCGGTTCCCAGCAGGATCGCGCCTTCGTTTTTCGCCAGTACGAAACGTTTCTTAAGTTTGGCAACGGTGCCCGTTACGCCCTGCGCCATCACCGGCCGCTCGCTGGTAATCCCCACGGCCCCAAGCTGGGCGTACACCGCTTCGATTACGGCCAGTGAGTTAAAGAGGATCAGGGTTTGCCGGTGTTCCTGCCGTAAAACCGGCGCCAGGCTCATCACCAGTTGTTTGGCATACTCCGCCCGACCGACATCCCGGACAGCCGGCATATCCCTCACCAGGAACGCAGCCGCCTGGTGGGCGTAATCAAACGGCGCCTTGTAGTGGTAAAACGTCACGGCACTCGGCAGGTCATACGTCTCCTTAGTTTGTTCGCGGTTGCGGAGCGTCAGGTTTGCTCCTACCAGGAGAACCTGCTGGAAAAAGCGGTAGACTTGCTCATTCAGGTAGCCCGTCGTTGACGCAATCCCGACCACGAGCCGCAGGTGGGCGTTCGGATTATCGGCCTCCTGTTGAAGCGAAACCATCGCGGTCGCCTGCAGGTCTTCCAGGTACGTAAGGTCAAACACCCGCCACGGAAGAAGCGCTGTAATCAGGGCGTCCCCGGTTTCAAAAAGCGTATTCAAAAACTGTTGTTCTTCGGGCGTAAACTGGTGCTGCTGGTCAACCACGTTTAACCGGTGGCGTAGCCGGGCCAACCCCGTGTGCACCCGCACCGCCGCTTTGGTAATTTTACTAATCGGCCCAAGGTGCCCCTTTACAAACCCGGTAAAGCGCCCAAAGTTCAGGGTCATTGCCGGGAGTTGCGTGCCGTCATCCCGCAGGGTGAAGTTATCAAGCAAGGCCTCCCGGATTTCTGGCACCTGATGGTCAATCACCCGCACGTCCGCCCGTAAGGCCACGTATTCCGCCCGGCTAATTCCGTTTTCCCCGATGAAATCACGCAGGGCTAACGACTCGTGCGATTCCATCAGGGTCAGGGCGGTGTCCGCCGCAATCTTGATTGCATCAAAATCCAGCTGGACCGCCGGCTGATTCAGTACCGTATCAGGAAGGTGTTGGGCTTCATCCACGATTAAACGCCGGTCCATCGCGGCAAACTCCGCCGCGTGCTGAACGAGGTACGCGTGGTTGGTGATAATCACCGGAACGTGCTGTTGTTCCTCAGCCTGGCGCACGAGGAAGTCCTCGTTATAGAACGGATCGTCCGTTGATAGGCTATCAATTCCGTGGTGGCGGATCTGAGCAAACAGCGGATCCTGCTGCTGCGTTAGGTGCAGCTCGTCAAGGTCCCCGGTCGTTGTTTCACTCAGCCACACCAAAATTTTCATTTGGAGAAGCTGGCTGTGTTCGGAAACGGGCTGGCGCAATGTCCGGGCAAACCGGGCAATGTCAATGTAGTGGCTATTTCCCTTCAGCAGCATTACCGGAAGCGGTTGTTCTGTTAGCCGCGCCACCACCGGGAGAGCTTCCTGAAGCAGTTGTCCCTGTAAGGTTGTCGTGGCGGTGCTAATCACAAACTTGGCCCCGGTACTGGTAGCGTACGCCACCGGCAACAGGTACCCCAACGTCTTTCCGACTCCAGTGGGCGCTTCAAAAAGAGCCGGTGTGTCCTGCGTTAACGTCCGAAAAACATCGTTCATCATCCGCGCCTGTTCGTGCCGGTAGTCAAGCTCCCCCCTGAACAAGCGCTCCTTCTTCCGTTTTGTTTTGGGGTATTCCAGTGCCGTTAATGCGGCCGGTTGCGGGTGCCGCCGTAAAATTAAGCCTCCCACCGCCTTTTGGTTCCGGTGGGGCCTAGTTCCTGCATGCTGCTGGTAGTGGGCAGCGGCGGTAAAGCACCGCCCGGTTTCATAAAGCAAACACCGACTCAGGGCCGCTAACCGTTGCACGACGCCCCGGTCAAGGGAGCGCAGCCGCCGTTGCAGTTTAATGAACAGCCGGGCAGTTACGGCCGCATCGCTATCAGCCTGGTGGGGATGCCGGTGCGTAATTCCGAGTGCCCGGGTCAGGTCGCTTAGCCGGTACGACGGCTGTGTCGGAAACAGAATTTGTGCTAGCTGAACCGTATCAATTCCCGGCAACGTGAGTGGCGGGTACCCGACACGTTCAAACTCCTGACTCAGGAAGCGGTAGTCAAACTGGATGTTGTGGGCCACGAAGGTTGTCCCCGCCAATAACTCATAAATCGTCCCCGCAACGTCATCAAACAACGGGGCGTTGTCCAGGTCCCGCTGCTTGAGGTGGGTTAACCGCAGCACCTCCTGGTCAACCCGCCGTTCGGGATTGACTAGCGTGGTAAACGCCCCCGCCAGCCGGTTGCCCTTCACAAAGGTACAGCTAAACTGAATAATCCGGTGGTGCCCGTTAAGCTTTGTTCCCGTTGTTTCTAAGTCCACGACCGCATACGTCGTCATTCCAGCCACTTCCAGTTAAAAGTTCATCTAAATCCGATAATTATTCTGGTGATGATTATACCATGCTCCTTCCCGATTCAGGGAATGGAGGAAAATGTTGTCGTTCCCCGACGGCTCGGGTATAATTTACCTGTATGTCGCTAATTGCGGCCAATCAGGAACATTTAATGAAAGGAAGGGGTACGGTGACACCACAGACGGGCACAAGCAACGCGAAAATTATCCTCGCGGGTGAACACGCAGTTGTGTACGGGGAACCAGCAATTGCCCTTCCCCTGACAACCGTTCAAGCAAAGGCCACCTTCCGGCCACAGACAGGACAAACCACCATTCACAGCTCGTACTACGATGGTCCGGTGGCAACGATGCCCCCGGCAATGAATGGGATTCGCACCCTCCTGGACCAGCTAATGGAAGCGGAAAATTACCGGGACGGGTATGACCTTACCATTGAAAGTGCCCTCCCCGCTGAACGGGGAATGGGCTCGTCCGCTGCCGTTGCGGTCGCCATTGTGCGGGCAGCTTTCCGGTTCTTTGACCGACCCCTTAACCACCAGCAGCTCCTTACCTGGGCTGCGGTGGCCGAAAAAATTACCCATAAGAATCCGAGCGGACTGGATGCGGCGACCACTGCTAGTACCAACCCGGTGTGGTTAATTCGGGGACATGCTCCCCACCCGCTTCCAATTAACGTCAATGCTACGCTACTCATTTGCGATAGTGGTATTAAGGGAAAAACCAGTGCTGCCATCATGCGAGTCAAGGACCACCTTACGAACGATCTCCACACGACCCACCAGCACATCCATGCAATTGGGGACATCGTGCGAAAAATGAAGGATGCCCTGGCAGCCAACGCCGTCCCGAAACTGGGCCAGCTGATGAACGCCAACCAGGCTGAACTACGCGCACTGGGGGTTAGCACCCCGCAACTTGATAAACTAATCACCCTCGCCCGCCAAAACGGCGCCCTGGGAAGTAAGTTAACTGGCGGCGGGTGTGGCGGCTGTTTCATTAACCTTGTCCCGGATCCGGCGACCGCCCAACGCCTGGCTACGCTACTTACCGCGCACGGCGTTACGGCGACGTGGATTGAACCACTCACCCTCACACAAAAGGAGAATAAAGAATGAAAACGCCCCGGGTAACTGCACGGGCCCACACAAACATCGCCCTTGTAAAGTACTGGGGGAAACGGGACGAAAACCTCATCATCCCGATGAACGGTTCCCTGTCCCTCACCCTCGACGAATTTTATACGGAGACAACCGTCCAGTTTGATTCAAAGCAACAAACGGACCACCTGATTCTTGACGGGGTTACCCAACCAACAACGCGGGTCACCCCCTTTCTTGATATTATCCGAAATCAAGCCGGGATAACGGCGGGAGCAGTGGTAACCTCAACAAACCACGTCCCGACTGCTGCTGGGCTGGCTTCATCCGCCTCCGCCTATGCCGCCCTCGCTGCCGCTGCCAGCAAAGCAGCCGGATTAACCTTAAACCGGCAAGCCCTTTCGCGGTTAGCACGACGGGGCTCTGGTTCTGCGACGCGGTCAGTTTTTGGCGGCTTTGTCGAATGGCAGGCGGGGACTAACGATGCAACATCGTATGCCGTGCCAATTGACGAGCACCCAACGTGGCCTATCCGCATGGTTACCGTGGTGGTTGACCGGGCTGAAAAAAAGATTGGCTCCCGCGCGGGCATGCAAACCGTGGTCAAGACGTCCCCGTTCTACCAGGAATGGGTGAAAAAAGCGCAGGCAGACCTTGCCGCCATTAAGCCGGCTATTGCCGCACATGATATTCAGCAAACGGGCGCAATTGCCGAAAGCAACGCCATGGCAATGCACGCCCTGAACCTGACGGCCACGCCCCACTTTACATACTTCACGGCGGGCAGCCTGACGGCCATGCACTGCGTGGAGGAACTCCGGGCCAAGGGCATTCCGTGCTACTACACGATGGATGCCGGCCCCAACGTGAAGGTCCTGTGCGAGGAACAACACGTTGCTGCTATTTTGACGACCCTGCAGGCCCACTTTGATAAAAACGATCTCCTTGTCGCCCATCCGGGACTGGGAGTACAAATTATTCGTGAGGATTAACTATTGGGAGGAGGAACGCCCATGATTACGGCAACCGCACCGGGAAAACTTTATATTGCCGGTGAATATGCGGTGGTAACGCCAGGTTACCCCGCTATTTTGGTAGCCGTTGATCGCACCGTCACCGTCACGCTGACCTCAACGCAAGCAACGACTGGTACCATCACTTCCGACCAGGACGAACGTGCGCGGGTCACCTGGCGAACTACTCCCAACGGAACAATAACCACAACGCCGGCGTCCCACCCGTTTCCGTACGTCACCGCGGCCCTCGAAATGATACTGCGGCTTGCGCAAGAGCAGGGACTGGAAATCCGGCCGGCAAACCTCCACGTGACGAGCACCCTGGACGATGCCGCAGGAAAAAAGTACGGCCTTGGATCATCCGCAGCCGTTACCGTCGCGACCGTTAAGGCGGCGGCCCGCTACTACCACCTTGCGCTCACTAAAACCGCGCTGTTTAAGCTGGCAGCCGTCGCGGCCTACCGGGTTCAGGGCAACGGCTCCCTCGGCGACGTTGCTGCCAGTACCTTCGGCGGCTGGCTTGCCTACCAGGCGTGCGATCGGGAATGGTTAATGAAAACGGCCAACCGCGTTTCGGTTAGCCAGTTAATTACGATGGAGTGGCCCCAGCTTAAAATCACACCTTTGACACCCCCTCCTGCCCTCCAACTCCTCGTTGGCTGGACGGGAACCCCGGCATCAACCGCCAACCTCGTTGCCCAGATGGACCACCACCGGGTAAAAGCGGCGTACCAGCAGTTCCTAACTGCCAGCCGCCAGTGCGTTAATGCGATGATTCGGGCTTTTCAGTCGGGTGACTTACCAGCCATCCAGCACCAGTTAGCGGTGAACCGCACCCTGTTAACTAAACTAGCAGCGGTCAGCGGGATTAACATCGAAACCCCTACCCTCACCCGGTTGGTTGAAATTGCTTGCCGGTTGGGTGCACAGGCCAAGTCGTCGGGGGCTGGCGGCGGGGACTGTGGCATCGCCCTTGCCGACTGCCACGTCCCGGAGACTTCCCGGATTGCTGCGGCATGGCAAGCGGCTGGCATCACCCCACTTGCACTACACGTTTACGCCGAGGAGGACCACCAATGAACCAGCAGGAACACCGCAAAAACGAACACGTGAGCCTCGCTACCAAGCAGTTTCAGGAGGAGACGGCCACCACAACCCGCCTTGCGGAAGTGCGGTTGGTTCCCCGGACCATGCCGGAAATTGGCCTGGACGATGTTGATTTGACCACGACCATTGCGGGACAACCAACCACCGCCCCGTTCTTCATCAACGCAATGACCGGCGGAACACCGGAAACCGGTAAGCTAAACCAGCAACTCGCCACTGCCGCTAAGGAAACGGGGATTGCCATGGCAACCGGTTCGGAAAGCGTCGCCCTGCGAAGTGCGGCCGCCCAGCCATCGTTTACGATTGTGCGCCAAATAAATCCGGACGGTATCGTTCTCGGCAACGTCAGCGCAACGACTTCCCCGGAGGCCGCCCAGAAGGCCGTGGACCTCATTAAGGCCAATGCCCTGGAAGTCCACGTAAACGCCGCCCAGGAACTTACCATGCCGGAGGGCGAAACGGATTTCCGGTGGCGGAAAAACATTACGGCCATTGCCCAGCGGGTGAACGTCCCCGTCATCGTCAAGGAAGTCGGCCAGGGCGTTGATCCGCGGACACTGCGCATCCTAAACACACTTCCGGTTGCGGGCGTTGATTTAGGCGGCCGCGGTGGGACCAACTTCATTACCATTGAAAACGGACGACGGTCCCACCACGACATGGCCTACCTGGAAGACTGGGGACTGACCACCGCAGAAAGCCTCCTGGTTGCTAGGGAGTTAACCCCCAACCTGACTGTTACCGCCACGGGCGGAATCCGGACACCCCTCGACGTTGCGAAGTGCCTGGCCCTTGGCGCGGACAACGTTGGGATTGCTGGCCTCTTCTTACACGTTCTTATCAAACATGACCTCACCACCCTGATTCAGACCATCGAGTGGTTTAAGGACCAGCTCAAACGGATTATGGTCCTGAGCGGATGCAAGACAATTGCGGAACTCCAGCAGGCACCGTACCTACTGAGCCCGGCACTGCAACAAACAGTGGAACAACTACTAACAATTAAGTAAGCAAAAAGGTTGGGATCTCAAGGTCCCAACCTTTTGTAGTCTTTCAATCCAACTATAAATCCTTAAACAAAAACAGGATGACGGTTCTCCGTCATCCCGTTTCCATCACTATTCTACTGATTTACCGTAAACCTGAGGGCCTTCGGGAAGAAATTCTTTACCGTCCGGCCAACCACCTTGCCAAAAGCGAACGGTTTGCCTCCGCACGTCAACAGCGTCCACCCGGCAGGATGATGCTCCTCATCCAGCGCCAGCACCTGGCCACTGACATAGGCTGCCCACTGATCCGCAGAAACCTCAAGGACGTGGGCGACTTCCTCCGGACGAATTGCTAGGGCTAACGCGTAGCTTGGCTCAAAACGGTTCTTCTTAAACGTTCCCAACAACAGGCCCGGTCGCTGGTACGTTAATCCGCTAAGAACTGGCCATTCGTGCCGGTACAAGTACAGGTACGTTCCGGAAACGTACAGGTCAGCGGGAGTAACGTTAAAGCCCGGCAGCGTCTCCTGTTGAAACGTCGTCCATAGTTGACATTGCTCCTTATTCGGCTGGCCAGAAACCTTCCGTCCCTTCTTTTTCTTCGCTCGCCGGGGGCGCTTGACAACAACCGGTTCAGCCGGACGCGGATCCTGGAACTTGGCTACAAACTGCCCCTCTCCGGCGAAATGGTGGGTCATCATCCGCACGGTTCCGGTCAGCGCTGCTTCACCACCCGCAAAGTCTGACCGGCCCGCATCCATTCCCGGATAACGCTTTAACGGCACAACCGTCAGACCGTATTCACGCATCAGCCACGCAACCACCTGCTCGTCTTCTTCCGGCGCAAAGGTACACGTTGAAT
This sequence comes from Candidatus Ligilactobacillus avistercoris, assembly GCA_019119415.1. Lineage (GTDB taxonomy): Bacteria > Bacillota > Bacilli > Lactobacillales > Lactobacillaceae > Ligilactobacillus > Ligilactobacillus hohenheimensis. The sequence continues at coordinate 21,856 of DWXB01000003.1, forward strand.
ACACGAGCTGGCCTCCCGGCCGCAGGAGCGCCATGGCCGAGCGCAATATTTCGTGCTGCCGCCGGGCACATTCTGCCGGATAGTCGGCGTGCCAGTACCTTACCGCTGCGGGATCCTTCCGAAACATTCCCTCCCCGGAACACGGCGCGTCAACAACAATTTTATCGAAGTATCCTGGTAACTCCTTCGCCAGGTGGTCCGGCCGTTCATTCAGCACCACCACGTTCCGGGCACCAGTCCGTTCCACGTTTTCCACCAACACGCGTGCCCGCTTGGCGTTAATTTCGTTACTGACCAGGACTCCCTGGTTGGCCATCATTCCAGCTAACTGGGTCGTCTTGCCCCCCGGAGCGGCACATAAGTCCAGGACGCTCTCGCCGGGTTGCGGGTTCGTCACCGCCGCCACGTACATTGCGCTTGGATCCTGGCTATATACGTAGCCGGCCTGGTGTTCCAAGGTGTGGCCGTGCACCTGCCCTGCATACCCGTCAGCAACGTGGTCCAACGGATGCGCTAATGAAACCGCCACGTCCTTGTAATCAGGTTTTAGCGGGTTTAACCGAAACCCCTTCACTGGCGGGGTGCCAAAGCTTGCAAAAAGGGCGTCCGCCTCGTTTTCCCCGAGTAACCGGCGATACTTTTCCTTAAAGGCAACTGGTAAATCCATTCCACTCCTCCACTACATCCGCTGCCGGTCCAGCACGAGTGCTCCCAGGGACCGGAAGAAGACCAGGTTAATGCAGTACACCAGGACAATGAAGACCAAAATTCCCGTGTACGTGGTAAACGTGTAGCTCATCGTTCCAATCAACGTTCCGACCAGCGTTCCAATCCCTGAAACCAGGGCAAAGCGGTTGGTTTCATGGAACAATAACCGCGACTGGCTTTCCTTGAGAGCCGTTTTCAGCGTAAGCATCTGCTGCTCGGACCGGAAAATCCGCACAAAGGTGGCGCCAAAGTACGCTACCAGAACCAGAATCAACCCTAGCAGCTGGGCCCAGTGCTGTCCAATCCACGTCGGGCCCGCAACCGTTAGCCGCTTAGAAACAATTGTCCGCACCTTCGTCGCATGCAGGGTCGTTTTCAGGTTGTGCGGATCCAGCTTCTTGCGCCCATCCAAAACAATCCGGTAGTTGCCCGCCTTCATCTTACCGACTGCCCGCTGGGATTCAGAGATAAAAATCTGGTTATCCAACCGGGAATGGTACTTATCCCCCATCACCCCGATAACCGGCATGTACTGGCCGTTAATAAACAGGTACGACTGGTCCTTCGGCGTATACAGCTTCTTCGCTACGTTTTTGCCGACCACGGCCACGCTCACTTCCGACTGCATGTCACTCGGAGAAAAGAACTGGCCGGAAATCATCGGCGGCACGGCGTAGTGCCCCTTCCCGTAGAAGTACGTCACGTTCTTGTGCTGCTTATCCTGGCAGTGAACCTGCACGCTCTTAATGGCGTCATCATCATCTAGCCACTTGTTAAACTGCTTCAGGGTCGTCTGCGGCGCCACCGTCACTTCGTACGCATTCTGCGAAAGGTTATGGTTATTTAGCCGAATAATCAAATCCCGTTCCTGAATCTTGTAAAAACAAAAGACCGCCAGGAAAGCAAAAACGGCAAAATACACAATTGAAAGAAAATTCTTTTTAAACACGTCTGTCTCCTCCGCCTACTTTGTTAGGGACACCGCCACTTGCTTGGCAATCGTTACCGTTGCCTCATACGGTACTTCGTGGCCCACATCCGGCGTTGTTCCCACGGTTACGTTCTTGCCGGCCGGAGTCCGTTGTACCTGTTTGATAAAGTCGAGCGTTGGCTGGGGCGGCACGATCTCGTCCGCCAGCCCGTGCCAGAAGTGAACGGGCCGGCCCGCTAACCGCTCTGGGTGCTGGGAAAGATCCATTTTTTCAAGCGCCGCCACCTGCGCATCCACGTATTTCTGCGGAACCTGGTCCATCCCAGGAACGTGGGCAAGCAGGTAGTGCAGGAACTCCACCGCACACGGCGTCCCCATGAAGCACCCGGCCGTGGTAATCCAGTCGTAGGTTGCTAACAACGCACAGGTCGTAATCCCCCCCATCGACAGGCCGCTCACCGCAATTCGATCATTCTGAATGAGTCCGGCATCCCGGTAAAAGGCAACGACCTGCGGAAACTCCTTGACGGACTGCATGATAATCTGCCAAAACTCCGCCTCGTGAGCGCGGGTTCCCTTTTCATCGGTCCGTTCTCCGTGATAAAGAGCATCGGGCATCACTACCCGCACCCCCTGCCGGGCAAATTCATACCCCTGCGTCAGGTTGTTTTCTTTCCGGCCAGTCCAACCGTGGTAAAACACCACGAGTGGCAGGGCCTTATCCCGTTCATTTGTCCTAGTAAGTTCTAGAACCGGGATTTCCCCGATCCGGCGCCGTTTGATTTCAATCATGGCCGTCGCTTCCTTTGTCATTATTTTTCTCATTGTTAAGCGTACTCCCATTATAGCATTTTCCGGTTTTATCCCGAAAAACGAACGGTTAAGCAAAAACACCACCGCAGTTTCGCTGCGATGGTGTTTTTAATCATCCGGTCTTTAGTAAGTCGTCACCTCAGAAGCCGTCATGTTTGCTTCCGTCAGCTGCGCCGACTTAATCGTAAAGTCGTTTTCGGTGTTGTAGTAGTACGTCTTCGTTGCCTGGGAGTAGCAGCCGGTGTAAACCGTATACTCGTCCTTGCCGTTCTGGTTCGTAACGGATCCGCGCACCATGGCCACGTTCTTGAGGATGTTGAAGAACTTTGCCACGTTTGCTTCTTCACCAGAAACCGTCGGGTAGTTCGCGTTCAGGTATGCGACCTTAACAAACCGGGAAGCCGGTAAGCTATCGCCCGGTAAGCCGTAACTCCCGGTTCCCACACCCCACGAAGCGATGGCCTGCTTACTCCACGTGCCATCAGCAGCGTCGTTCGGCGTTAACCCAGCGTAATTCATCAGGTTCTTAACGTGCCACTCGAAGTCCGGGCTGTTCGTTAAAACCCCAACCTGGTTGTCGTAAACCTGTAATCCCTTGTCAGCGGACATTTCCACCGTAATTGCCGCCTTAGCATCACTGATTAACCAGTGTAGCGGAGCAACCGGCATCTGCGGGGCAAACGGCCTATTGACCAGGTTAACGTCCTTTAGTGCATCCTTGACTGCTGCCACCGAATCAAATTCATCGCACACCCACAGCATGAGTTCGTACGGCGTCAGGTTAAGCTTGCCGTCCACCGGTTCGTCACTGAAGTGGGCCAGTTTCGGGAAGTTTAACCCGGCAATACACAACCCGTCTTCGTTGCAGGCGTCAAAGTACATCGGGTACTTCCCAGCCATAATTCCCATTCCGATGATGGCCCGCTGGGATTGCCGGTCATCCCGGAACTTATACGGTAACGCGTAGTTCCGCGGCGTTACCAGCACCTTTTCACCGTATGATGATTCGACGTCCAGGTTCCGGCCGTAAAACAAGTTTCCCTGATCATCAGTAAAGCGTAATCCTGTACACATAGTAAGTCCTCCTTTAACGGAAAAACCACGTTGGTCTTTCTCCCCGTGGTTTTTCCAATTATTCTATTCCTCTGACTGCGTCTGGGCAGCAATAACCTTCTTCTGCATTGCCTTAATCCGAATAACCGCAATGATTAACAGGATAAAGCCAATCACAACGCAGGCCATCATGACGTACCATGCCATCTTGAAGTTGGCGATGTCCTTGATTGCCCCGAAGAGCGGTGCTCCAATGGCAAACCCGATGGCGTACGCTAACCCAACAAGTCCAAGCATCACTCCCTGTTCCTTCTTTCCAAAGAGGTCCTTGGACATGAAGGCTGGGCCGGACATGTAACTGAAGACGGCCAGGCCACAGAAGATAGCGTAGGCAAACCCACACAACCGACCAATTCCGGAGTTGTACGGCTGGAAGGCCACGATAATCATCATGGCAATCGAGATCACGTACATTACCCCGGCAAACGTCATGGCCTTGGCAGTCCCGAGTTTGTCAAACAGCACACCCCCGCAGACGTTTCCGATTAAACAGCCAACCCCGTACAGGGAACCAACTAACCCAACCGTGGTAAACGGTAACTGCGTCTTTAGGAAGGCCGCATAGTCTTCGTTTAATGATGCTAATCCTAATCCAATAATCAGGAAACCGATGCTGAAGACCCAGAACCACTTCATCTTCAGGACTTCCTTCATGGTCCATCCTTCGAAATCGTTGGCTTCCTTCTGGGCAGCGGCGGCCTTCGCCTCGTTTGCTTCGGCAGCAGTCTCAACAATTTCGTTCTGACGAGGCGTCCGGATAAACAGTGTAATGATAAACCCGACGATTAACAGCGTTGCCGCAAAGATAAAGAATGGCTTTTGCGGCGTGCCAAAGAACTTCAGGACCTTCGCCGTAATCGGCTGCAGGAAGATGTTTCCGATTGAACCCCCACAAAAGGCAATCCCAAGGGCCGTTCCCCGGCCCTTGTTCGGGAACCAGTGGTTAATAACCCACGGAACACCCTGGCCAGAGAAGAACGTTGACCCGGCCATGCAGACGATGGCAGCAGCATAAAATTCTGGTAACTTTGAACTCAACCCGAAACACAGGTATGCAAGGGCGGAAAGAACAATCCCAATAAAGTACATTACCTTAAAGTTGAACTTTGCCAACCCCTTCCCGATAAACGGGGAAGCAATGGAAGCGGCAACCGCCCCAAACGTAAAGATCAACGTGTATGACGCCAGCGTAAAGTGGAACGTTTTAACCACGTACGGTACGAATAATGGCTGAATATTCTGCGCAATTCCGTACGGCACAGCTTGGGTGAACATACAAAGGAACACCATGAAGTACTTGAAGCCGTTGCTAACTGGCTTTTGCTCCAAAGTTGTATCCATAATCATCACTCTCTCTTACTAATAATAGTCATGGATTATTACAAGGCCTTTTCAATCCATCCTTAGCGTATAATGCTGCTCCCTGACTGTACAAAATAAACGCCTCCTTCCCAGTAATCTTACGGTTACCGCAACCATCTTTGCGCTTTCGTAATTATCATGACATTTCCTTAACTATTTTCATTCACTGGACATTTACCGACTCCGCCTTGAGTCTTACCCTAATTAACGCTAAACTGAAAACGGTTAAATATAACGAAGGAGTTTATGATGGTTATTTTGAATTTTATGATTATTGCCCTGATTACGTTTGCTGCCGCCCTCGTCCAGTGTACGAGTGGGTTTGGTTTTGGCATGGTCTTTATGGCGGTAATTCCCGCCATTGGGCTGATTGATTACAAGGAATGCGCCGTGATTTCCATTATTGCCAGCATGGTGCTGCAATTTTTTGCGATTATTCGGCTGTGGCGCCACATTAACTGGAAACAGGTGCTGCTCCCAGTGATTCCCGCCTTTATTTGCGGTGCCATCGGCGTTCACGTCATGGTGGGCCTTCCCCAGCGCACAATTGATCTGATTTTGGGAATTTTCTTGTGGGTCTTGGCGGCATACATGATTTTTATTGCCCCCCGAATTGTCCTTCCCCGCAACGCCGCAACGGGCCTGACAGCCGGTGCGGTCAGTGGGATTATGGGCGGTCTCTTCGCCATCAGTGGGGCGCCGATTGCCGCCTACTACGACGCTGTGGTTGATGAACCGCTCGAGTATCAAGGAACCATCCAGACGTTCTTCTTTATCACGTCCATCAACCTGATTGTTAACGACTTTTTGAACGGAAACCTCACGGTCGCAATGGGAACCCCCACCATCATCGCGATTATCGCGTGCCTTTTAGGAACATGGGTGGGATTAAAAATCATGCAGCGGCTTTCCATGACCGGGGTGCGGCGAATCACCTACTGCGTGATGTTAGCTGCGGGATTGTACTACCTTGCAAAGGGCTGGCTTTAATTAATTCTTTCCAAGAAAAGCCGGACGTTCTTCGCTTTTACAATGCGAAGAACGTTTTTTATTGCCTATTTTGTGCGGTTTGTTCGTATATAACGAACATTAAGCTTGCATCGTTCACCAAACGGTTCTATAATCATAACCGAACAAATGATATGGAGGTTTCATTGTTTATGGATAATAATGCGAACAGTTCTGCTACTTGGCGAACAATCGACCGGATATTCCACCTTACCGATAACAAAACGACGGTTAAGCGGGAAGTTCTTGCCGGGATCACAACGTTCGTCTCAATGGCGTACATTCTCTTCGTTAACCCGAGTATTCTTGGCCAGGCAGGTATGAACAAGGGCGCCGTGTTTACGGCAACCGCCCTTTCTGCCATTATTGGCTGTCTTTTAATGGGATTCCTTGCAAACTACCCGATTGCCATTGCTCCGGGATTAGGTGACAACGCCTTCTTCACCTTCTCCGTGGTTTTAGCAATGGGAATTCCGTGGCAAAAGGCCATGGCCGGCGTCTTCGTGGCGTCAATCATCTTCGTGGTTCTTTCCCTCATGAAAATCCGGGAATTCGTCATTGACGCCATTCCGCGGGACCTCAAATTAGCGATGGCCGCCGGAATCGGAATTTTCATCGCGTTTATTGGCCTGCAGGAAGGTGGCCTGGTGGGCGCTGACAAATCCAACCTCGTCAGCCTTGGATCACTGACCCACCCAGCGGTATGGTTAACCATCTTCGGCATTTTCGTTATTGGGATTCTGATGGCCCGTAAGGTTCCGGGATCAATCTTCATCGGAATGGTTCTGACCACCATCGTGGGACTCTTCACCGGGTTAATTAAGGCCCCGCACCACTTCATTTCAATGGCACCGAGCCTGAAGCCAACCTTTGGCGTGGGGGTAACCCACATCGACGCCCTGATAACTGATCCCCAGCTATGGGCCGTCGTGATTGTCTTCTTACTGGTGGCCTTCTTTGATACCGCCGGAACGTTAATCGGGCTTGCCCAGCAGGCCGGGATTATGAAGGGAGACAAGATGCCGCGGATGAACCGGGCCCTGATGGCCGACTCCGTTTCAATGTTAGCCGGCTCAATTATGGGGACCACCCCGACGTCCGCTTACGTTGAATCTTCTGCCGGGATTGCCGTCGGTGGGAAGACCGGGTTAACGACCGTTGTTGTTGCCATCCTCTTCGTTGTCAGCATGCTGTTTTCCCCACTGTTGACCATGATCACGGATAACGTAACGGCGCCAGCCCTTATCATTGTTGGGGTGCTCATGGCCTCATCACTACGGGAAATCAACTGGGATAAGTTTGAAGTTGCCTTCCCGTCCTTCCTGACGTTAATCGGAATTCCGCTGACGTACAACATTTCATACGGAATTGCCTTTGGGTTCTTAACATACCCAGTCATGATGACAGCTGCCGGAAAGATGAAGCAGGTGCGGCCAATTGTCTGGATCCTGATGGTGACGTTCATTGTACTTCTCACTATCATGAACGTTCTTCCGCACTAACGAATTTAAAAAACGAGCGCAAAGTAAATGAGCTGCGACTTAACCGTCACAGCTCATTTTTTCACATTTATTCCCGGGTTAACTGCTGGCGCCGGGCAATTATAACCAGCGCAACTAACAGCCCCAGAATTAACGCTGCCACCGAAATAAAGAGAACCGCGTAATTTCCGTGGTCAACCAGCACGCCCCCATACAAAGGCCCGACAGACCGGCCCACTGACATTGCAATGCTTGGTAGGCCCTGATACTTCCCCCGCTGACTGGCTGGGGTAAGTTGATCAATCCACGCTGGAACGGCTGGCAAACTCAACATATCGCCGACAGTTGCGATAATAAACGCCAAAAGAATCATCCAGAAGTTGCGGGCCCCCACGAGCATTAAAAACGAGACCCCGAAGAGAAGAACCCCGCTCTCAATCTGGTGGTCAATCCGGATTCGCGCCCCCAACACGTTGACGAGTGGCTGACAGCAAATAATCATTAACCCGTTAAAGGTCCACAAGAAACTGTAAAATACAAAGGGAATCCCAAGGTGCGTCATGTGCGCTGGCATAATGCTTTCCCAGAGCGCATAACCAAGGTAAACACTTGCCAGGCACGCACATGCGACCAACACGACAGATTGGTTCCGCCGATGCTGCGGCGCTGATAACTTCACGCCCCGCTGGTGCCGGGGACGCCGTTGCCGCCGTAAAATAATCGGTCCCCGAAAAGCCACGATGCATACCAGCAATAGCAAGCCATACGCCCCGGTCGCCACCGCAAATACAAGCGGCGCACTAATCGGTAACAAAACGCCCACTAGGAGGGTTCCAAAAACAATTCCCAGGTTAACCGCAATGTACAGGGTGTTAAACGCGGCCCGCGCTCCCTGCCGGGCGGTTGCTGCAGCGTAGGCATTCACCACCGTTGCGATGATCCCATCAGCAAACGCGTTAATAATTAGTAAGACCGCAAACCACGGCCACGAGTGGTCCCAGATCAAAACTGCCGTTGAAAGCACCGCCAAAATCGCCGCTCCAATTAGAGTCGGGTACGGCTTCCAGTGGTCAAACAGCCGCCCCCCTAACAGGTTGCCGGCAACCATCGCAATCGAAACAAGTAACAGGACAATTCCCGCTACCGTAAGCGACCGGTGGAGGTATTCGTTAATGTAGATTGTGATTAACGGCCATAAAAAGGCAGCCCCGAGCTGATCAAGCAGCGTTGCCATAAAGACCGCCTGGAATGATAACTGATGATGATCGTGATCCTGATCTGATGTATCCATTTTTAATCCTCCTAAAGCTAATCCGTCCTAATGCGCTTGTTGATCGTAACCCCGCTCGTGATTAATCCGAGCTAACAATTCCTGGTCATGCGTATGAACGCGGCCCTCAAAGAGTTGTTCCCGGTAAAGGTCGGCGTATGGCACCGCGCACTTTTCAGCCCGTTGTGCCTCAGCCTCATGGTCATAATCAACCCGGCGAAAATCAACGGCCGGCCTGCCCTGCTCATCAACCGTTAAGATAACGTACTGTGCCCGTAAATCCCGCTGTAACTGCGGCCAGGCATCAAAGGGTTCACCAACCGACCCCGGATTCACCACAAGTTGTTCGTGATTTGTATACCGGAGAGTAGCGTGATGAACGTGCGCGTACACTGCCATGTCAGCCTGGTTGTCCGGAACAAGCTCATCAAAGTTATCTTGCGGGGCAGTGGGATACAACTTTTGCCCAAAATTATGGTACGGCAGGTTGTGGCTAATATTAACGGTTAACCCGTTAACTTTCTTGGTGATTGCGAGTGGCCACCCCGCAATTGTATCCAAAATTGCGGGGGTTAACCGGGCCGCCGTATAGTGCGCTAAGACGCTAAAAAAACGCCGGCTCGGTTTATCAATGACGAGCTGATCGCGGGCACCATTGACCAACAAGTCGTCCCAGTTTCCCCGCACCATGACCGTCGGGTGCATAGCCATTACCTGCACCCACATTTTCTGAGCGCCAGGTCCGGGCATAAACAAGTCCCCCACAAACCAGTACTCGTCGACTCGCTGTGTTTGACTGTCCGCATACATTGCCTGGAAGGCCCCGACGTTACCGTGAACGTCGGAGAACACCGCAATTCGTGTCATTACACCCGTTCCCCCTTAAAAAATTCGTTACTCTTATTATACCAGATTTCGTGAATTCATCAGGCAACCAGCGCCTTTATAAAAAACAACGCCTCACCCCTTGGTAAGTCGTTGTACTAAATTCCTGTTTGTTCTTTATCCTAAGCGCGTAAGTGGTGAATCACCCGGTAAAGGATTATCCCAAACAGCGGGACGGTAATCATCATCGCAATTCCCGTGGCCACGCTGGCTGGCACGGCCGCAACCCCCATTGCCAGGGCAGTATTAAAGTGACTCCCCACCATTAGGGCTTCGATTACGTACCTAAGATAACCACTAATCATCTTAGTGATTCCCGTGGTAATTCCCAAAACAATTAACCGGGAACCCTTCATTGAACGTCCCAGGGCATTAAACGTAAGCGTTGCAACGCCGCCAACCATTAAGACCTCCATCACGGTGAGGTACGCGTGAGCCGCGTACCCGTTGAGGAAATCGAACAATACCAGCCCAATTAAGCCGGCGATTATCCCGTACTTAAATCCCAGGAAAATCATTCCGATAACGACAAAAGTAAACCCTAAATCAATAAAAGGATGTCCCACCGGCGAAGGAATATGAATTTGCATCATCGCCAAAACATAATCAATCGCCGCAAACACCGCCGCAAGCGTAATGTTCCGAACCTGATTAGTACTCCTGAGCATCGTTAAGTGCCTCCCTTTTCATATTTTCTTTCCACATGTTGCTACCACGTGTAGCATACCACGATTTACCGAAAGTCCGCTACGGAGATCACTTAATTTCACCAATAGTTCACAAAAAATACTTTCCAACACTACTCCCGGCAAGTTGAGCTGCCAAATCATTGCGGAAAACAACGCCAGCCCGTTCCTCGTACGCTAACCGTAGCCGATTCTGGTTAGTGTATAACAGGACTTCATCCGCCACCTGCTGGACTGTTTGGAGGTTAGCAATTCCCCGGGTAAACCGGGCCTCAACGTCGACCTGGCTGCCCCCAAAGCCACCCTGTTGAAACCTTGCGGTAACCCGCTGTAAGGCCGTGGTCGCATCCGGAACCAAGACGCCGATTAACCGCACTGTCATTTTATACTTATGGGCCTGCGCAACAAGGCGAAGGGCCGTCCGCGCCGTTCCGCCGAGGGGCGTTTCCCAGGTGACTGCCTGATGGGCCGCCAGTTGTTCCCCCACCGCACGCCGGGCTGCCATGACCGCGGTCATCCGGTCATTCCCCCGCCGCCAGTTACCATGCGCGCGCCGTAAATAATCATCTGCATCAATGATCACATCACCCGCAAACAATTGCGCCTGCCGTTGTCGCAGCGTCGTTTTGCCCGCACCATTCACGCCTGCTAAAACCGTTAACCGCACATTCTTCATTCGTTCCTCCAAATAGCAAACAAGCAGTTCCCCGAAGGTCACTGCTCGTTTAAAGTTCTAATTACTGCGCCTCGTGCGCAAGCCGCTGCACGTCCCGCGCAATCATCAACTCTTCGTTGGTCTTAACCCGCAGAGCCGTAACCGCTGAATCCGGCGTTGAAATCACGCAATCGCCGTTCGGGTGCTCGTTGGCGGCAGAATCAAGCTTAATACCCATGTAAGCCAACCGGTCAAGCACCAGTTTTCGGATTGGGGCTGAATTTTCCCCGATACCGGCGGTGAAGATAATCGCATCCACCCCGCCCATTTCGGCAACGTACTGGCCAATGTAGCGCACAATGTTCCGCACGAAAATGTCCAGGGCAAGCTGAGCCCGGTCGTTTCCGGCCGCAGCCTGTGCAAGAATATCGCGCATATCCGATGAAATTCCGGAAATTCCCTTTAATCCAGCTTCGTGGTTCAGGAGGGTCACCATTTCGTTTCCGGTGGTAATCCCCAGCTTGTCCATGACAAACCCAACCAACGATGGGTCAACATCTCCGGAACGAGTTCCCATCGTCAGCCCAGCCAAGGGAGTAAAGCCCATTGACGTATCAAACGACTGCCCGTTTTGAACGGCACAAATGGATGAACCGTTTCCTAGGTGGCAACTAATCAGCTTTAACTGCTCGTACGGCTTTTCTAAGATTTCCGCCGCCCGCTGGGTAACGTACCGGTGGCTCGTTCCGTGAGCCCCGTACCGCCGCACACCCCATTTTTCGTACCACTCGTACGGTACACTATAAATGTAGTTCTCCGGTGGCAGGGTCTGGTGGAATGACGTATCAAACACCGCAACGGAAACCGCATGCGGAAGCAATTCCCTAAAGGCCTGAATTCCCGCCCCGTTTGCCGGATTATGCAACGGTGCGTATTCGGCCAATGCCTTAATCTGCGCCACGTCGTCATCGCCAACAATTACCGATTGCTTATACGCTTCCCCACCAGCAACAACCCGGTGGCCGACCCCGGTAATTTCTTCGGGGTCCGTTACAATTGATAACTGCCGGAGGAGCTTCATCAACAGACCCACCGCCGCCTTATGGTCCGGCACCGGCGTTTCCTCTGTGTACTTTTCACCAGCCTGATTCTTAATCGTCACCCGCGAACCGTCAATCCCAATCCGCTCAATCTGCCCCGCTGCTAATTCTTCTTCGGCGGGCATTGCAAAGAGTTTGAATTTCAGACTTGAACTCCCCGAATTAATTGCCATAATCTTCTCCACGCTAAGTCCTCCTTTTTTGTAACCGTTATCATCACGATACTATGGTATCGCAAAAAACGTTCGCTGAAAACCCACCTTTAGCTTCCACGGGCAATCAGCTTTGCTTCCTGAATATTGGATTGCCGAACAACGATACTGGCAACCGTATAAAGATCCAGGAAGAAACACAGTTCCGTAAAGGAACCACTAAAAATCATCACCACCGCAATTACAAAAAGCACCTGACTTAACAGAACCCACTTCCGGCGATCGTGGCGCAGCTGACTAATAGCAACTTGTTGGCCCGCTGTTAACTCAACGGGGCCCCGCTGACCAAGCTGTTGACGCCAGCTGATTAATTGCCGGTTGAGGCGAAAACTAATTACCCCTAAAACCAGCAATGCCACCACAACAATGGCTGTTCCCATGCAATCCTCCCCTTTAATAAAGCAAGGGTCGTGACTCCTCATCACGACCATCGCTTAACTAATCACATCAAATTAGCCGGTTCTCGTCCTTCTAATGAACGATAATCACATCACAGTTGGCCAACCGGATAACGTAGTCCGTCACCGCTCCGACTAAAACGCGTTCCACGGCATTTAGCCCAGTCGGTCCCATTACAATCAAGTCCGTGTTATGGTCCGCCGGAAATTCCTTTGAAATCACTGACCGGGGAGAACCATACCGAATATGTGGCTCAATATTCTCAAAGCCCACTTCCTTAACCTTTTTGACTAGTCCATTAACGTAGTCCTCAGCATCCTGAAATGTCTGGTAAACAACATCGCCACTAGTATCCACGACCCCGCCAAAGTTAACCGTAAACTGCTTTAAATCAATGACGTTCAAAATATCAAGGTGGGCGTTATTCCGCCGGGCAATCTCGACAGCCCGCTTCAGTGAATTCTCAGCCGTAGCTGACCCATCGACCGGAACAAGAATGTTCTTGTACTCTTGCATCTGCTCACTTCCCAATCTTTTTTATGGTTTGATTATATCATAAACACCGCCCAGACTTCCTATTATATTAACGGGAAACTGCTTCTTAAAGCACTCTTTACGTTTCTGGCCATTAAAGACAAAACTGAAAATTGTTCTTGCATTCCAGACAAAATCATGTATACTAATACAGTAAGCTTTTGAGCGATGCCACTGTGGCGGAATTGGCAGACGCGCAGCGTTCAGGTCGCTGTTCGGGTTACCCGAGTACAGGTTCGACTCCTGCCAGTGGCATACTGATATGTTGGTACGTCAACGTTAACCAAGGTTTTGAGCGTTACAACTCTAAAAGGAGAAGTTCACTTCGTCAGTGAGCTTCTCTTTTTTACTGGAAATTGCAAAATAGCTTATTTTCAATAATACTTTGGCCTCATCGCCGTTCCTTCCGCGGCTGATAGCTCAGCCCCATCACCGCCACGATGATTAACAGCGACCCCACCAGCAAGGCCGGCGTGAGGTGTAACCCCATAAAAAGGACCGAACCTGCCGTGGCTGCCAGTGGTTCGAACGCATCCAGTAACCCCGTTACGGTCGGTGACACGTGCCGCAACGTAGTGGTGTACGCCACAAACGGGAAAATGGTCCCCACAACCACAATTAACGTAAACCAGCCCACGACCGCCCCGGTCACGTGCACGGCTGGCAGCTGCGGGTGGATTGCGGTTAGTACGATTCCTCCAATGAGGAGTCCCCAGCCCGTAATTTCGAGCGAACCAAAGCGGTCCATTAGTGGCCGCGGGGTGAGCGTATCAGTCATCGCTCCCACCGCTGAGAGGAGGCCGAACACTAATACTGGGATCGTGAGTGCGAGGTGGGTAAACCGGCCGTTGGTGGCAACTACCACCACCCCGAAAAAGGCGACTACCGCACTAATCAGCTCCAGCCGACTAGGCCGTTCGCGGTGCACCACTGCCATGTACAGCATGATGAAAAACGGCCCGACAAACTGCAGGATCGTCGCAATCGCCGCGTTACCATACTGGACTGCCAGGAAGTAGAAAAGCTGGTTGGGCACCAACCCTACGATTCCGTACACGAGCGCCTGCCGAATGCTCCGGCCGGTCGCTAACATTCGCAGGGGGTGATGGCCGGTGAATTGTGCCAAAAGAAGCGTCATCACACCACTGGTAACCATTCGCATCTGCGTCAGGGTAAAGGCCGTCATCCCCGGCGCCGCCGCAAAGAGTGCCTTGGCGAAGATGCCCGAAATACCCCAGCACGCACACGCCACTGCGCCGACCAGAATCCACCCAAGATGCTGTTTTTGTTGCACGATCATTCCTCCTTGCCGTCCCCATTATACGCCTGATGGTACCGGTTTACCGGGGAGTATGGTACATTTATGGTAGATGAAATCAAAGGAGGCCTTTATATGGCAATTAACATTTACGACACGGTCAACCAGCTCGCCAAGGAGCTCCCGCAAACCGAGCAGTACGGCAACGTCAAGCTCGCCTTTGCTGCCTTAAAGAACGACCTGATGGCCTACAGCACCTACAAGAAGTTCATGGATTTACAGGCCAAGATGCGGACCAACCAGATGACTGGTCAGCAGCCGAGTGAAGACGACCTCAAGCAGCTTGAAGACCTCGCCAAGCAGATGCAGGACATGAAGCCAGTTCAAAACTTAATGGAAGCTGAACAGGCCCTCAACCAGCTGTTAAACGACATCAACGGCAGCTTAATGAAGCCGATTGAAGACATCTACAAGGAGCTCGGCCCGAGTGAGCCAAAGCAACCGGAATCTAAGTAAGCTGATTGCATGCATCTTTAACGACACAAAAGAGGTTGTGACATTAAGTCGCAACCTCTTTGCTATCTTTCCATAATCAGGTTCCAAAACAAACGAACTTTGTGGAAGTACGAAAACCTCCGAATCTATACTGGCGCGATTCGTTCGCTTTTCTGCTTCCACCACGCTCGGTTTTCTCCGTTTTAGAACACCTTCTTCTTTAGTACATCTGGAAGTACTGCTTCCGCTCCCAGTCACTTACTTGCTGGCGGTAAGCATCCCATTCGATCTTCTTACCTTCCACAAAGTTGTTGTACAGGTGACTGCCAAGCGCGTCCTTGATGACATCGTCCTGCCGAAGTTCCTTTAGGGCGTTGTGCAACGTTGATGGCAGGTCCACGATGCCATTGGCAGCCCGTTCTTCGTCCGTCATCGTGTAGATGTTGCGGTCAACGGCGGCGGCTGGTTCGATCTTGTTCTTCAACCCGTCAAGCCCAGCTGACAGGATAGCGGCGATGGCCAGGTACGGGTTAGCTGACGGGTCAACGCTCCGCAGTTCAAGCCGCGTTCCCATGCCCCGAGCAATCGGTACCCGGACAAGTGGTGACCGGTTCCGGCCAGACCAAGCAACGTAAACCGGAGCTTCAAAGCCCGGCACTAACCGCTTGTAGGAGTTGACAATCGGGTTGGTAATTGCCGTGAAGTTGCGGGCGTGCTTCAGTAACCCGCCAAGGAACCACCGGGCTTCGTCAGACAGCTGGTCGGCGCCCTTTTCATCAAAGAAGACGTTCTTGTCACCCTTGAACAGTGACATGTTGATGTGCATTCCCGAACCGTTTACCTGGGCCAGTGGCTTCGGCATAAACGTTGCGTGCAACCCGTGCTTCCGGGCAACCGTCTTCACGACCAGCTTAAACGTCTGGATGTTGTCACAGGCATGAAGTGCGTCAGCGTACTTAAAGTCAACTTCGTGTTGTCCCGGGGCAACTTCATGGTGCGATGCTTCCACGTCAAAGCCCATTTTTTCAAGCTCCATCACGATTTCTCGCCGGCAGTTTTCTCCCAAATCAACCGGGGCAAAGTCAAAGTATCCTCCATGATCATTAACCTTTAACGTTGGTTCTTCATCGTCATCCATCCGGAACATGAACTCAGACGGATCCATTCCCGACTGATGCGGCATGGCAACAGCCTTCATGTTCATCTTAAAAAGGAAAAACTCAGGTTCAGACCCAATGTTAAAGTCGGTAAAGCCTAATTCCTTCATTTCATCAAGCACCCGCATCAGGTTGTTCCGCGGATCGCCCATGAACGGGGTCCGGTCAGCGTTGTACACCTTGCAGATTACCCGCGCAATCTTGCCGTGCTCGCTGTCCCACGGGAAAATCATCCACGTGGACAGGTCCGGGTACAGCCACATGTCACTTTCTTCAATCCGGGTATACCCGTCGATTGAAGAACCGTCAAACATCAGCTTGTTGTCCAGCAGCTTATCTAACTGGCTCACCGGAACCTCAACGTTCTTAATCGTCCCGTACAGGTCCGTGAACATGAGGCGGAGGAACTGAACGTTTTCCTCCTTGGCAATGCGCCGAATGTCATCCTTCGTGTAGTTATGCTTTACCATGCGAATATCGCTCCTTTATTTTCAAGGCCGAAGACTGTGGTGGAAAGGTTGCTCAGCGTCGCCGTTCATCCCGCCGATGTTCATAAACTCCTGCCGGAGAATCCGCCGCATCTCATCGTCTGACAACGACTGCTGCAGCTTAGCCTGCTGTTGCTGGCGCTTCCGCTCCTGCTCAGCGTACACCCGCTTAATCCCCGCAATGTTAAACCCGTCGTGCAACAGGTCCTTAATTTCGAGGAGCCGGTCCACGTCGTTCAGCGAATACATCCGGTGGTTCCCCTCCGTTCGCTGCGGCACAACCAGCTGGTGTTCTTCGTAGTAGCGAATCTGCCGGGCAGACAAGTCCGTCAGTTTCATGACTGTTCCAATCGGTAGGACGGCAAGTGAACGCCGTAGTTCCTTCTCACGCATATCCTTCCTCCTCGTATGTGCTTATCATAGCAAGCCCTAAAATATAAGTCAACGTTTCGTGTTAGCTTTTCTAACATCAATTACTGTTCTTCCGCAAAAAAGGTCTCGGCTACCGCGTGGGTCACCGCCACCTTGATGTGGGCGTACGCCAACCCGCCCTGGATGTACAGGCAGTACGGCTCCCGCAGCGGACCATCACACGACAGTTCAATTGTCGAGCCCTCAATAAAACTCCCCGATGCCATGATGACCTTGTCCTCGTAACCGTCCATGTGGCTCGGAATCGGGTCAACAAAGGCATTCAACGCGGAATGGTGCTGAATGGCCCCGCAAAACTTGATCATCGGCTCTGGTTTCCCAAAAATCACCTTCTGGACGATGTCCGTCCGCGGTTCGTCCCACTTCGGGCTGACATCCAGCCCCATCTTTTCAAGGAGCGCCGCCTCAAAGATGGCCCCCTTGATGGCATCACCGGTCGTGTGCGGCGCCATGAAGAAGCCCTCAAAGTAGTCGCGCATGTACGCGTACGTGGCCCCTTCGGCCTTACCGATTCCCGGTGCCATCAGCCGGGCGCCACACGCATCAATCAGGTCCTGCCGCCCCACGAGGAACGAACCGGACTTAACAAAGCCAGCTCCCGCATTCTTGAAGAACGACCCTGCCATGAGGTCTGCCCCGTAGAACGTCGGCTCCTCCGTCTCCGAAAATTCGCCGTAACAGTTGTCCACGAAAATGATGACGTTTGGCAAAATCTGCCGGACAAACGCAATCATTTCCTTGATTTCCGCCACGGTGAAGCTGGCCCGGGTGGCGTACCCGCAGGACCGCTGAATGGCAACGACCTTGATGTGATCGTTGGCCCGCAGCTTTGCGGCCACCCCGTCGTAGTCCACCTTTCCGGTCGGCAACAGTTCCGTCGTGTCAAAGTCAATCCCGAAATCCTTCATCGTTCCCGGGTTATCGCCGGCAATCCCGATGACTTCCTGGATCGTGTCGTACGGCGTGCCAGTCATGTAGTATAACGTATCGCCCGGCCGTAAGCACGCAAAGAGCCCGGTAGAAATGGCGTGCGTCCCCGTGGCCAGCTGCGGCCGGATTAATGCGTCGTCCGTTTTAAAGTAGTCGGCAAAGATTGATTCAAGCTTGTCGCGCCCAATATCGTCCGTCCCGTACCCGGTCGACCCCACGAGGTCCTCTTCGGCCACGTGGTGTTCGCGGTACAGATCAAGCACGCGCTGCTGGTTGTAGAGCACCTGCTCGTCAATTTCCGCCAGCCGCGGCGCAATCTGCTGATCAACTTCCTTTACCATGTCCTGTAACTTTGCCGGTAAGCCGGCCATCCAATTTTTCATCTATTTCACCCCATCTTGTAACCACTGATTAACATCTGCTTCAATTTGGTGCTGCTGTTCCGGGTGGGCCACCAGGTCGTACCAGTGCACCGTCATCTGGTTGCGGAACCACGTGAGCTGGCGCTTGGCGTACCGGCGTGAGTTGCGTTTAATTAACGCCACCGCACCGTCCAAGGAGGACTGTCCCGCAAAGTACGGGTAAAGCTCCTTGTAGCCAATCCCCTTCCCGGCTGGCAAAGCGGCGCCGCCCTGCTCATACAGCCACTGCGCTTCGTCCACTAGGCCCGCTTCAACCATCGCGTCCACGCGGGCGTTGATCCGCGCGTACAGCACTTCGCGCGCCGTTGTCAGCCCGATAATGTACGGGTCAAACGGGGCCGCATTCGCCTGCTGGGCAGAAAACCGTTTGCCGGTGCGCTCATAAACTTCCAGCGCCCGGACCACCCGCCGCTCGTTGTTGGGCGGAATCTTGGCGGCTGCCGGCGGATCTACATCATTCAGCCGGTTCCAGAGCGCCTGCCGCCCGTGCTCCTCCGCGTATGTATGCCACTTCTGCCGGAGCGTATCGTCGGTGTAGTGGTCGTTTCCCAGTGTCAGGTTATCCAACAGCGCCTGCAGGTAAAAACCCGTTCCTCCAACTAGGAGTGGCAGGTGCCCCCGCGCCGTAATTGCGGTGATTTGGCGGGTTGCCTGGTGCATAAAGTCCGCCACGGAGTACCGTTCCGTTACGTCCACGATGTCAATCAGGTGGTGTGGCACCACCTGTTGCTCTTCCGGCGTGACCTTGGCCGTTCCAATGTCGAGGTGGCGGTACACCTGCATTGAATCGCCGGAGATGACCTCCCCGTTAAACCGCTGGGCTAACTCCAACGACAGCGCCGTTTTCCCCACCGCGGTCGGGCCCACAATTAACAGTACCTTCGGCTTCATCCGCCACCCTCCTTCCGGTTAAATCCTAAACCGCATTATACCATTTTAGGAGAAATTTTAAGCGCATTCCCTAGTATTTTTTCCGTCAATCCGCCATAATAAGGGTAACGGAACGAAGCAAAGTGAGGTGGACTTAATGAAGTCATTTGGTAAAGGTTTTGTTGTTGGTGTTGGCGCAACGCTTGGAGCATTAGCCGGGTGCGTGTACTACTTCAAGAAGACGGTTGTTGACCCAATCGAAGAGCGGGAAGCCGTTTTAGACGAGCACCGGAAGCGGGCTTTGCGGAAGAGCCGTTCAGCGCACCAGGGATAAGAAGAATACGTGATTATAGCAAGAAGCGGGCTGACAATTATCAGTCCGCTTCTTGTTGCTTTAAGTATTCATATGTTCTTAGTGCCCGGTCTTAACCTTACCATCCCAGTCACTAAAGCCGTTCTTCAAAATCGCCAGGTCAGTAAAGCCCGCCTTCTTGAGCTTCTTGGCCACCTTTACGGCCAGCGTCTTCCCGTCCTCATAGATGTAGACGGGCCGGTCCTTCCGCAAAGCACTGATGAAGAGCTTAAACTGGGAATACGGCATGTTCCGCGCACCCATGATGTGCTTCTTCTTGAAGCTCCGCTCTTCGCGCACATCAATCACCTGCGCGGTGTGAAGGCCCTTCTTAAACTCGTCGTTTTCCAATAACTTTGCGTAGCGCTTGGCGTTTAACGTGCTCAGCCACGGGCCGATAAACATCCACGCCAACAGCGCAATTAAAATAATATCAATCCAAAGCCAAATTGATGATTTCACGTCAATCCCTCTTCCTAATCAACAAACTGAAGTGCCAGTGAAGCGGCGCCAAGAACACCCGCCGTGTTTCCTAACTGGGCAAGCCGCAACTGCGTCGTCTCCCGAATTGTCGGGAAGGCGTAGTGCTCGAAGTAGTGCTCAACCTTGTCCAGCAAGAACTTCCCGGCGGCTGAAACGCCCCCACCAATCACGATGTAAGCCGGGTTAAGGATGCTTGAAATGTTTGCGCAGGCCATTCCCAGGTAGTGGCACACCTTGTCGACCACCATCTTGGCAAGCGGGTCATCCTCCTTGGCCAGGTCAAAGACGAGCTTGGAAGTAATCTCTTCCCCCGCATCACTCAGCTTCTTGAGCTCGGAGTTACCGGCGTACTCTTCGGCCATGTCGTGGGCAATGTGCACCACGCCGGTAGCGGAAGCGTACGTTTCCAAACAACCGTGATTACCGCACGTGCACAGGTAGCCTTCCGGTTCAACGTTGATGTGGCCGATTTCGCCGGCAGCCCGCATCCCGTGAAGGAGGTGACCGTCAGCGATAATTCCGCCCCCAACGCCGGTCCCGAGGGTCACGAAGACCACGTCGTTGGCGTTTTCGCCGGCGCCCATCCAGCGTTCCCCGAGGGCCGCCACGTTTGCGTCGTTATCCAGCACAAACGGAATCCGCGTGCCGGCTTCAATGCTTTCCTTCACGTTCTGGATGGTCCGCCAATTCAGGTTGTACGCACCGACCACCGTACCTGCCTCAATATCAACCGTTCCGGGCGTCCCCATCCCAATGCCGTAAAAGTCATCCGGGGTCATATTGTACATGTCCAGGTGGTGGTTAATTGATTCGATAATGTCCGGCACAATGTGGGACCCATCATCTAAAATGTTGGTCTCAATGCTCCACTTCTGCTGAATCTCACCGTCCTTGGTGACGATCGCAAACTTAATCGTTGTTCCGCCCAGGTCAACCCCAATGAGCTTCTTTTCCATCTTTCGTATGCCTCCTGCCTAATTCTGCTTAGCCTGCTCGCGCTCCTCTTCAACCGCGTGCTCCCGGTTTAACACGAGCTTCGCCTTCACGAAGGTCTGCTTATCGACCACGCCCGCCTCGTACAGGTGATCCAGTTCGAGGGCCATTAACTCGATGTCCCATAACCGCTTGCCCACGTAGACAAAGACGTTAAACTGTTTTAATAACTGCTGGACATCATACAGGGTTTTCATCCTGCTCGCCTCCCCACTGCGTTCATTCTGTCAAGGCAACACGATAGCATTATAGCATACCGCCGGCGCTGAATAAACCGCGGATTAGACCGCTTTCATCATTAACCCGTAACCGGCAATCAGAACAAGTCCGACCAGGGCCACGGCCGCTAGCCCGCGCTGCCACCAGGACACCCGGCCAACGCGCGGGGCAGCCAGGACGTACGCCAGCAAAAAGCCCCCGAGCAAGCCGCCGAGGTGACCTGCCAGGTCAATCCCACTGCCAAACATGTCAAACACCACGTTCAACAAAATCAGCGTGAGGAAGGTCCGGGCCGTCTGCCGGATTCCCGGTTGTTCCCGAAACGCCACCCCCAGCATCAGGTACGCACCAAACAGCCCAAAGATGGCCGTGCTGGCTCCCGCCGAAACCGCCGGCGTGAAGAAGTAACTGGCAACGTTGCCGGCTACCCCGCTTCCCAGGTAGATTAGCAAAAAGCGCCAGTGGCCGAAGAGTGGTTCGGTTGCCACCCCCAGAAAATAGAGCGTCACCATGTTTAACACAATGTGCTGCACCCCCAAGTGCAAAAACATCGGCGTTACCAGGCGCCACCACTGGCCCATACTAATTAACTGGTTGATCTTTGCCCCAAAGGTCATCAGGACCTGCGGCTTCGTCGGTCCGCCCGCAAGCACCATCGCAATGAAAACCACCACGTTGATTGCAATCAGCAGGTCAGTCACCAGCGGTTTATCCCGCCACGTTTCGGTCAATCCCATTCACCCCAATCAAAAATTTTATCCGGACGTCGGTCGGCTCAACGGGCCAGTCCGCAACCGCAACTTGCCGGGCAGTATCCATCAACGCCACCGTTACACCCTGGTAGTCCTGCAGGTAGCGGTCATAGTAGCCCCCGCCAAACCCTAACCGGTCATGCTGCGGGCTGAACGCCAGCCCCGGGACCACGATGAGGTCAATTACCTCCTTGGCAAGCGCCGGTTGGGACGTATGCGGCTCCCAGATTTCCCCAAAGGGACTTTGCTGCCACGTAATGGCTGGTTGCAGGCAGTCCCAAAACGCCATCTGGCGGTGAGGTAAACAACGCGGCACCGCCACCCGTTTACCGGCTGCCAACGCATGCTGAATAATGGGCCGGGTTGCTAGTTCCGTGCCGCTACTAATCGTGACGCCAATTGTCTGAGCGGCCTGCCACTCCGGCGATTGATACAGGTGTATCAAAATACTCTTTTCGTCGCAGTCCTGCTGGCCCGCCTGCTCCGCCGCAGCGATTGCCGCTAGCTGCCGGTTCCGCGCTTCCTTTTTATCCATCGTTTTCTCCTTAAAAAAACCACAAAGGGGGCCGTGATTCATCACGGTCCCCTCGCTGGTTACTTCGTTTCCTTGTGTAACGTAACCTTCCGCTGCTTTGGGCAGTACTTCTTCAGTTCAATCCGGTCCGGATTGTTCCGCTTGTTCTTACTTGAAAGGTACGTCTGTTCACCACATTCTGTGCACTCTAATGTGATATGTTCACGCATGCGTCTAACCTCCAAACTATTCGAATATATTCTACTAGCGCTAGGCTAACAGCAACCATTTTAGCATTTATTTTAGGGAAACGCTAGGGGGCCAACCACTACTTGTTGATCTTGTTCTTAATCCGTTCAAATAGTGATTCGCTCGCCACGCTCTCCCCCGAAGCCACCGCGAAGTCCCGCAGTGCTTCCTTCTGCTTCTTGGAAAGCTTCTTTGGCGTTTGAATCTTGACGGTGACCTGCTCGTCACCGTTACCCGTTCCCCGCAGCCGTGGGGCGCCTTTGCCCCGCAGCCGGAAGGTCGTACCAGTCTGTGTTCCTGCTGGAATTCGCAACTCAACGTCCCCGTGAACGGTTGGCACCTTGATTTCATCACCTAAGGCAGCCTGCACGAAGCTGATCGGCTGGTCGAGGTAAATTTCCGCCCCGTCCCGCTTAAACTGCTTGCTTGGGGCCACCCGGAACACGATGTACAGGTCGCCGTACGGGCCGCCGTTTTCACCGGCTTCCCCCTGGCCCTGGAGCCGCATCTGGTTGCCGTCCTCAATCCCGGCTGGAACGGTGACTTCAATCGCGTGCTTCTCCCGCACGTGGCCAGTACCACCACACGTCGGGCACTTGTCCTTAATTTCCTTCCCGGTTCCGTGGCACACGTCACATTCCTGCTGGGAAACCATTTGGCCAAGCGGGGTTTGCCGCTGAACCTGGATGAATCCGCGACCGCCACACCGGGAACACGTGACCGGCGAAGTTCCCGGCTTGGCACCCGTTCCATGACAGTCCTTACACGTGTCTTCGCGGGTGTATTCGATGTCCGTCTTCTTCCCGAAGATGGCCTCCTTAAAGGTCAGGTGCATCTCATACTGCAGGTCGCGGCCCTGCCGTGGTGCGTTGGCCTGCTGGGCCGCACTCCGGCCACCGCCGAAGAACGAATTGACGAAGTCATCAAAGCCACCGCCGAACCCGCCGTTGAAGTTTGCGCCGCCAAAGCCGCCGGCACCCCCACCGTTAAACTGCTGTCCGGTTGACCCAAACTGATCGTACTGGGCCTTCTTTTGCGGGTCGCCGAGAATATCATAGGCGTCGTTGACTTCCTTAAACTTCTCTTCGGCTCCCGGCTCGTGGTTCAGGTCCGGGTGGTATTTCTTGGAAAGCCGCCGGTACGCCTTCTTAATTTCGGCGTCCGAGGCATCCCGGTCAACGCCTAGTACCTTATACGGATCACTTTCAGCCATTTTCTTCCTCCATTAAAACCAACCAGGGGCGTGGCCACTGCCACCCCCCTGGAATGTAACCACTCAAATCAGCGTTTACTTCTTGTCGTCCGGGTCAACTTCCTTGAAGTCACCGTCAACGGTGTTGTCGTCGGCACTTCCGTTGGTATTGGTGTTCCCGGCAGCACTGCCGTCAGCTTGACCAGCAGCACCCTGGGCCTGCTGAGCCTGCTGGTACAGCTTAACTGACAGGTCCTGAATGATCTTGGTCAGGTCATCCTTCTTGCTCTTCATGGCGTCAATGTCGTTTGACTCCTGCGCCTTCTTCAGGGCTTCACGCGCATCCTTAGCCTTCTTGACCTCGTCTTCAGAAACCTTCCCGTCTAATTCCTTCAGGGTCTTTTCAGACTGGAAGAGCAGCTGGTCGACTTCGTTCCGGAGGTCAACTTCTTCCTTCCGCTTCTTGTCGGCAGCTTCGTTTTCCTTAGCTTCCTTCACCATCCGGTCGATTTCATCGTCGGAAAGTCCTGATGAACTCTTGATGGTAATCTTCTGTTCCTTGTTAGTCCCGAGGTCCTTCGCTGATACGTTCACGATCCCGTTCTTGTCGATGTCGAACTTAACTTCGATCTGCGGAACGCCACGTGGTGCCGGCGGAATGTCCGTTAACTGGAAGCGGCCAAGCGTCTTGTTGTCCGCTGCCATCGGCCGTTCACCCTGCAGCACGTGAATGTCAACGGCTGGCTGGTTATCAGCAGCAGTTGAGAAGACCTGACTCTTGCTGGTTGGAATCGTCGTGTTCCGGTCAATTAACTTGGTGAAGACCCCACCCATGGTTTCAATTCCAAGGGACAGTGGCGTAACGTCCAGTAAAACAACGTCCTTCACGTCACCGGTAATCACACCACCTTGGATAGCAGCTCCTAAAGCAACTGCTTCGTCCGGGTTAACTGATTCGTTCGGCTTGTGGCCGGTTTCCTTTTCAACGGCTTCCTTAACAGCCGGAATCCGCGTGGAACCACCGACCAGGATAACCTCGTCAATGTCGCTGTTTGTTAAGCCGGCATCCTTCAGGGCGTTCCGGACAGGAATCTTCGTCCGGTCAATCAGGTCAGCGGTCAGTTCGTTGAACTTAGCCCGCGTTAACGTCATGTCCAGGTGCAGTGGGCCGTTTTCACCAGAAGCGATGAATGGCAGTGAAATCTGCGTCTCAGACATTCCGGATAAGTCCTTCTTGGCCTTTTCAGCGGCTTCCTTCATCCGCTGCAGCGTAACCTTGTCCTGGGACAGGTCAACCCCGTGTTCTTCCTTGAAGTTGGCAACCATCCAGTCGATGATCTTGTTATCAAAGTCGTCCCCACCAAGATGGGTATCCCCGTTCGTGGAGAGCACTTCAAAGACCCCGTCACCGAGTTCCAGGATGGAAACATCAAACGTTCCCCCACCAAGGTCGAACACAAGAATCTTTTCATCCTTGTCCAGCTTGTCAAGCCCGTAAGCCAAAGCAGCGGCCGTCGGTTCGTTGACAATCCGTTCAACCTTTAAGCCGGCAATCTTTCCGGCATCCTTGGTAGCCTGCCGCTGGGAGTCGTTGAAGTAGGCTGGGACCGTGATAACGGCTTGCGTCACGTCTTCACCCAGGTATGATTCTGCGTAGTCCTTGATGTACTGGAGAATCATGGCTGAGATTTCCTGTGGCGTGTACTTCTTACCATCAATGTCGACCTTGTAGTCGGTTTCGCCCATGTGCCGCTTGATTGATGAAACGGTGTTTGGGTTTGTAATGGCCTGGTTCTTAGCAACCTGACCAACCTGTGTTTCCCCGTTCTTGAAGGAAACAACGGACGGCGTTGTCCGGTTTCCTTCCGGGTTAGTGATAATCTTTGCATCCTTACCTTCAAGGACGGCAACGGCTGAGTTCGTCGTCCCAAGGTCAATTCCAATAATCTTTGACATCTACCTTACCTCTTTTTCTTCTTAATTACTGTGCAACAACGACCATGGCTGGCCGCAAAACACGGTCCTTTAACATGTAACCATCCTGGAACACCTCAACGATTGTCTCGGGTTCCTGCCCATCCTCAGCCGGCACACTCTTGACGGCCTGGTGGAGCGTCGGATCGAACTTCTTGCCGAGGGATTCGATCTTGGTGATTTCGTTATCGGTAAAGGCCTTATTTAAGTCCTTAGCCACCATCTCGACCCCCTGCTTGAGGTTCTTGGAGGCTTCGTCATCCACCTCAATCTCAAGCGCCCGGTTCAGGTTATCAATCACCGGTAGCACCGCAGTTGCCAACCGTTGACTCTGATACTTCAACAGCTGCTCCTGCTCCTTCTTGTAGCGCGTTTGCATGTTAGCCATTTCCGCTTCAGCCCGCAGGTACTTATCTTCCAGCTCATCCTTTTCCTTCGTAAGCTGGTTAATCTGTTCCTGCGCCGCCTTCAGCTGGTCCTTGGCCGTTGGCTTCTTTTTCGCCGCAGCCTTTTTTGATTCCTGCTTCTTAGAATCCTGGGCCTTCTCCTTGGCGGCTGCCGCTTCTTGGTTTGCTTTTTCCTTATCCGTTGCCACGTCAACACCCCTTTTCTACTCGTCAAAATTATGGTAGTAGTTCAGCATTTTACGCGTTAATTCCTGCCGGAGTGCTCCCAGGAGCCCAATCACCTTGGAGTACGGCATGTTGGTTGGCCCAAGAATGGCAATCATGCCCTTCCCGTAGTCATCCACGTTGTAGGTTGCTGAAACCACACTATAATTCAGCAATAATTGGTTCGCCATCTCATCACCGATCTTCACGGTAATGTCCTTGTCCTGGGGATCAACAATGTCGGATAACTCCGGTGCTCGTTCCATCAACGCATAGAGCGACTTAGCTTCATCCAAATCACCATCGTTGGCAAAGTTGAAGACGTTCATCTTCCCGCCAACGAAGTACTGCTCGTGCGCAATCTTTTGCAGAATGTCACTCACAACGGCGACCATCCCAGCGGGTTGCTTGAAGTACTTGGCAATTAAGCCAATGTTAGCGGTCAACTTAGCTGGAATTTGCCGGAGTGGCACGCCCACAAGCTGGTCGTTAATCACGCGCATCACGGGTTCAACCTGATCACCCGTCACGCCTTCAGGTAACTGGAACAGCTTACTCTCAACCGTCCCGTCACTAGCCACAAGAATAGCCATCACCTGCTGGTTCCCCAGTGGCACCATCCGGAAGCCTTCCAAGAGGACGTCCTCGACCTCCGGCTTCAGGGTAATCGTCGTGTAGTTTGTCAGGTCTGACAAAATGTTGGCGGACGTCGCCACGATTTCGTCAACCTTCGAAAAATCCCCCTGAAAAGACGAACGAATATCCGCGAGGGCCTGCTGGTCAACCTGGGCCGGCGTCAAAATGTTATCAACATAGTACCGGTAGCCCTTGATTGACGGCACCCGCCCGGAACTAGAATGTTCCTTGCGAATGAGCCCCGCCTTCTCCAACGCCGCCATCTCGTTACGGATTGTTGCTGAACTCACATGGACTGGTAATTGCTCCTGCAACGTTTTTGAACCAATTGGTTGCCCGACATCCGTGTAATCCTTAATGATCGTCTCAAGAATTAACAGTTGACGTTCCGTTAACACCACAATCACCTCTTTTAGCACTTAGCACTCATAATTGCTAAGTGCTAAGTCACCTATAATATACAAAATTGATTGGCATTCGTCAATATTCTGGCTTAATTTTTCTGTTGTTGGGCAAACCATGCTTGAATCGTTTGCCGGTCCTGCTTTAACTGGGTGACCAGCTCATCAGCAGACGCAAACTTTTGCTGCCCACGCACAAAGTCAAACCAGCGAACCTTCACGAACTGACCGTATACCATCTGGTCAAAGTCAAACAGGTTAATTTCGAGGACCACGTCGTTGTGGTCACCAAACGTTTCGTTCCGGCCCAGCGAAGCCATTCCGTTGTACCAGGTTCCCTGCACGTTGACCTGCACGGCGTACACCCCAATTGCCGGCAAGCGCAGGTTATCCCCATCCGCGATGTTGAGCGTTGGAAAGCCCAGACGCCGCCCCCGGGCAAACCCGTGCACCACGTATCCGTTCGTTTCGTACGGGTATCCCAAAAGTCGGTTGGCCAACTGCACGTCGCCGCCATCAATGGCCTTCCGGATCCGGGTGGAGCTGATTTTATCGTTATCCTGAAGAAGGTGGGTAACCGGTAAAACACCAAACCGGCCCTTGGCGTACTGCGGGAGGGTGTGCATGTTGGCCACGCGGGGATTGCCAAACGTGAAATCCTCCCCGGCAACCACCGCCACCGTGTTTAACCCTACAATGTAGCGGTCAACAAAATCCTGGGGCGCCATCTCCGCTAAGGTTTCGTCAAACGTGAGAATGTACTCCACATCAGCCCCCAACGCAGCAAAGTGGGCGGCCTTTTGCGCAGACGATGTCAGGTACCG
Organism: Candidatus Ligilactobacillus avistercoris; assembly: GCA_019119415.1. Lineage (GTDB taxonomy): Bacteria > Bacillota > Bacilli > Lactobacillales > Lactobacillaceae > Ligilactobacillus > Ligilactobacillus hohenheimensis. The sequence goes on from DWXB01000003.1 coordinate 50,265, forward strand.
GAAGGGTTGCCACCGCATGCCCTGAAACATTAATTTCGGGTACCGGTCAAACGTCATGACGCCTAACCGGGCGTTCCGCCGGGAAGCTTCCTCCTTGGCCGCTTCAATCACCCGCTGGTGGCCCCGATGAACGCCGTCAAAGAAGCCCACCGCGAGGACGACCGGCGCGCCGGCTGCCCGGGTGACGTCTTCCACACTCGTAATCTCCACCGTCTCCATTCCATCACCTACTCACTTAAATCGATCATCCGCTCCGGCTGGTACCGGTGCTGCTTTTCATTATAACAGTAGACCGCCCGGACGCGCAGCCCGGTTTGCAAAACAACGCGTGGAACTGGCTGGCCGGCAGTCACCTGCTTTTCCGCAAGAAAGCCGCCGTTTTGCACCCGCTGCCACTCACTTGCGGTCAACTGGTGGTGCGGCAACGTCCGCAGGGCGTGGTCCACGGAAACCAGCGTATTTTCACGCTGCTGGTCGTCCATTTCCTCCAACTGGGCGAGGGTCACCGTCTCGTCACTGGTGAACCCCCCGCTCTTAATCCGGGTTAACCGCGCCATCACCGCGGGAACGCCGAGTGCCCGGCCAAGATCAACCGCCAGCGTCCGGACGTAGGTCCCTTTCCCGCACGCCACCTCAAAGAAGACGTGCTGTTCCTGGGCGGCGGCATCGTAGGTCGCTGACCGGAGCTGCTTAAAGTAATCCACGTGAATTTGCCGGGCTGGCCGGGCAACCTCTTCGCCTGCCCGGGCGTACTCATACAGCCGTTTGCCGTGAACCTTGACTGCCGAATACATTGGCGGCACCTGGGTAATCGTCCCCTGAAACTGCGCCATGGCATCATCAAGTGCGGCCGCGCTAAAGGGCGTGGTAATCGGTTTTTGAGCCACCATGGCCCCCTCTAAGTCCTCGGTTTCCGTCGCTTTGCCCAAGATTAGTTCGCCCTGGTACACCTTACCGGAAGCCATCAGGTAATTGACTACCTTGGTCGCGTGGCCAATGCAGATGGGCAACACACCCGCCACCGCCGGATCAAGCGTGCCACTATGCCCAACTTTCCGCGTATGAAACAGATGCCGGCACCGCATTACGCAGTCGTTACTGGTCATCCCCCGGTCCTTGTAAAGGGGTAAGATTCCGTTCATAAATACACCTCATTAATCACAAAAAGAGGTTGGGACCCCCGTCTCAGCCTCTTTGTTTTTTTACTTATCCTGCTGATGAAGCTGGGTCAACAGCTGATCAATCCGGTTACCGTAACGCACCGAATCGTCCTGCGCAAACTTCAACTCCGGCGTCACGTAAATGCTCAGCCGGTGCCCAAGTTCACCACGAATCAGCCCGGTGGCCTTATCTAAGCCAGCCTGAACCTTCGCGGCAGTCGACGCCTTATCATCCAGAATACTGTAATAGACGGTTGCGTGCTGTAGGTCACCCGTCACGTCGACGCCCGTGACCGTCACCCCCTGAACGCGGGGATCACGCACCTTCTTTTGCAAAATATCAGTGACTTCCCGCTGAATCTCCTGGGAAAGCCGCCCAACGCGAAACTGTTGTGCCATTTTCTCACCACCGTTTTCTAACGCTGGTCAACCGGGACCTCTTCCATGACGTAGGCCTCAATCTGGTCGCCAACCTTAATGTCATTGTAGTTTTCAATCATCAGCCCGCACTCGTAGCCGGCCTTAACTTCCTTCACGTCGTCCTTAAACCGCTTGAGGCTGGACAGCTGGCCGTCGTAGATAACGATGCCGTCCCGGATCAGCCGGACACCACTGTCCCGCTTGATGACCCCGTCCGTGACGTAGGAACCCGCAATCGTTCCCAGCTTGGAAACCTTGATGGTCTTGCGGACTTCGACCTGGCCGGTAACCTTTTCCTTGTAAACCGGCTCCAGCATTCCCTTCATCGCGGTTTCGACTTCATCAATGGCCTTGTAGATGACGTTGTGTAGCCGGATGTCGACGTTGCTGCTCTCCGCCTGGGCCTTGGCGAGCGGTGTTGGCCGCACGTTGAACCCAATAATGATTGCGTTGGAAGCCTCCGCCAGCGTTACGTCACTTTCATTGATGGCACCGACGGCCTGGTGAATGATGTTGACCCGTACGCCGTCCACGTCAATCTTCTGGAAACTCTGGGCGAGGGCTTCAACCGACCCCTGAACGTCGGCCTTGATGATCAGGTCGACCTTCTTCATGTCGTTTTCCTTCATTGTGTCAAACAGGTTATCAAGCGTCACGTGGTTAACCTGGCTCCGCTCCTTCATCAGGGCGCGCTTAGCCCGTTCTTCACCGGCAGCCCGCGCCGTCTTTTCGTCGTCAAACGTGATGAAGCGGTCCCCGGATTCCGGCACATCGTTTAACCCGGTAATCTCGATTGGCATCGCCGGGGTGGCTTCCTTAACCCGCTTACCGTAAGCGTCCGTCATCGTCCGGATCCGCCCGTAGGTGTTGCCGACAACAATCGGATCCCCAACGTGCAGGGTTCCCTGCTGGACCAGCAGAGTAGCGACTGACCCGCGGCCCTTATCCAACCGCGCTTCGATTACAGACCCTGCTCCGTGCTGGTTCGGGTTGGCTTTGAGTTCAAGCATTTCGGACTCAAGCAGGATCATGTCCAGCAAGTCGTCAATGTTCTTGCCAAACTTAGCTGAGATGTTCACGAAGATCGTGTCACCACCCCAGTCTTCCGGAATCAGCTCGTACTCTGTCAGCTGTTCCATCACGTGGTCCGGGTTAGCGCCCGGCTTGTCAATCTTGTTGACCGCAACGATGATTGGCACCCCGGCAGCCTTGGAGTGGTTGATGGCCTCGATTGTCTGGGGCATCACCCCATCATCCGCAGCGACCACCAGCACGGTAATATCCGTTACGTCCGCTCCACGCGCCCGCATGTTTGTGAAGGCGGCGTGCCCCGGCGTATCAAGGAAGGTAATCGTCTTGCCGTTCCGCTTGATCTGGTAAGCCCCGATGTGCTGCGTAATCCCGCCGGCTTCTCCGGCAGTAATGTTTGAGTGCCGCAGCTTATCCAGCAGCGTCGTCTTCCCGTGGTCAACGTGGCCCATGATCGTGACAACTGGTGGCCGGTTTTCAAGGTGGTCCGTGTTCTTCTGCTCTTCCTCAAAGAACTTGTCGATATCAGAAACATCGACCTCGACCTTTTCTTCGGCCTTAATCCCGTACTCATCGGCCAGAATCTCAATCGTATCCTTGTCCAATGATTGGTTTTGGTTAACCATTACCCCGAGCATGAACAGCTTCTTGATAATTTCGGCTGGTTCCCGGTGGATCTTCTTGGCGATGTCCGCCACGTTCATTCCGACCGTGTAAACGAGTGTGTCCGGTAACGGCTTATTCTTCCGTGGTGTTGCCGGCTGCTTCTTTTGCTGCTTACGGAACTTCTTGTTCTTCCGGTTCTTCTTGCTAAAACGGTTCTGGTTATTGCCAAAACGACGGTTATTATTCCCCGTCCGCTTCCCGTTCTGCTTAAACTTCCGGTCATTCTGCCGGTCCCGGTTTGAGCGGCCGTAACTGCTCTCCTCTTCGCCCTGTTGCCGACTCTTCCGCGCACTTGCATTTGCCTGCGGCCGTTTCTTCTGGGCAGCTTGGGGTGCTGGTTTGCCGCTTTTGTTACTGGGCTTAGCGGCTGGTTTCTTCTTGGCCGCTTTCGGCTGGGAGTTAGCGGGCTTTTTCGTTGCCTTCTTGGCAGCCGGCTTAACAGCTTTCTTCTTAGCAATCGGGTTAGCTTTCTTCTGCTTAGCAGCGGGCTTCATGGCCGTCCGGATCCGCTGTTCCTCATCTGGGGTCACGGCTGACATGTGGTTGCCCACCTTAATTCCCTGGGCCTTAGCTGCCTGCAAGACTTCCTTACTTGCAACGTTAAGTTCCTTCGCTAGTTCGTAAATCCGTTTCTTACTCATAACTTCACTCTCCCTTTCATCCCGCTTTCAGGTGTGGATAGTCAGATTTACCCACTGCGGTTATTCCCTGTAATTAATAGGAGTAGTCTTAATTCTGGTTTGTGGCCTGTTGGGCAAGGACCGTAATCTTCTTCGCAAACCCCGCATCGTCAACCGCAACGACGCTACGTTGCTGGCCGATTGCTGCGCTCAGTTCTGCCTGGGTTAGCGGGGTAACCAGCGGAATCCCGAAACTGCGGCACTTATCTGCCACCGTTTTCTTCGTCCGGCTACCGCAATCACTCGCAAGCACAACCAAAAACGTTGCGTGCGCCCGGACCCGGGTTAACACCTGGTTGGTCCCCGTGGTTAACTTCCGGGCACGCCGGGCTAACCCCAAAAGGCCGCTAATCTGATTACTTAGCATCACCAAACAGTTCTTTCCGGGCAACCTGGTGGTCAACGTATGCGACCAGTTCATCGTAAAATTCCGGGGCAATTTTTACCCCAAATGCCCGGTCAAACGTCCGCTCGGCCTGCGCCTTCTTCGCCACATCAACATCCAACGCAATGTATGCTCCCCGGCCGTTTTTCTTGCCGGTCGGATCAATGCTGACCTCGCCTTCCTTGTTGCGGACCACCCGTACAAGTTCCTTCTTCGGCCACATTGTTCCGGTCACAATGTCCTTGCGCATTGGCACCTTCCGTTGTCCCATTGCTAGTCCTCCTGTTCGTCGGCATCAGTGGTGTCCGCAGCAGGTTCGCCTTCAATGGGCGCCTCGTCCTGCACACTAACCTCAGCTTCTTCGTCAAGAGGTTCTTCTGGAGCTAAGGCCGCCTGGGCGTCGAGCTCTGCCATTTCTTCTTCGGACTTAATGTCGATCTTGTATCCCGTTAACTGGGCGGCAAGCCGAACGTTTTGCCCGCGCTTCCCAATTGCGAGGGATAATTCGTCTTCCGGAACCACGACCGTGCATGCGCGGTCATTTTCCGGATCAAACCGCACTTCTAAGACGTCCGCCGGGTTAAGGGCGTTGGCAATGAATTCCGCCGGGTCTTCACTCCACTGCACAATGTCCATGTTTTCACCATGGAGTTCGTTAACGATTCCCTGAACCCGCTGGCCCCGGGGGCCAACACACGTTCCAACTGGGTCGATATTCGGGTCGTTTGACCAAACGGCCACCTTCGCACGGTCACCGGCTTCACGGGAAACGGCCTTGATTTCAACCGTCCCGTCAAAGATTTCCGGGACTTCCTGTTCAAACAGCCGCTTCAGCAGGTCCGGGTGCGCCCGGCTGACAAATACCTGCGGCCCCCGCGTGGCGTTGTCAACCTTGTAGATGTACACCTTAATCTTATCGTGGGAGTTGTACTGTTCGCCAGGAATTTGGTCGCGGCGGGACATTACCGCCTCGACGTCGCCCAGGTTAACGTAAATAAACCGGTAATCCTGCCGTTCAATCTCCCCCGTTACGATTTCGTGCTCGTACTGGATGTATTCGTTGTAAATCTTCTCCCGTTCAGCTTCCCGCACACGCTGGAGGATCACCTGCTTGGCAGTCTGTGCGGCAATCCGGCCGAAGTTGCCTGGGGTGACCTCAAACTTAATCGTGTCGCCCAGTTCGTATGCCTTGTTAATGTCTAAGGCATCCTTTAAGCTCACTTCAAGCTGAGGATCAGCCACCTCGTCAACGACCGTTTTCACGGCGTAAACGTGAACGTTCCCCTTCTTTTCGTCAAAGTCGACCGCCACGTTCTGGGCCTGACCATAGTTCCGCTTGTATGCTGAACTTAACGCCGCTTCCAGGGCGTCGATTACGATTTCCCGCTTAACGCCCTTTTCCTTTTCTAAGACGTCGAGCGCGTCTAGTAATTCTTTACTCACTGCTACTCCTCTTTTCTCGGTATTAAAACTTAATTGCTAGGCGGGCCTGAGCAACCTGGGTCCGCGGAATAACGATTGTCTTGGTGCGCGCCTTATCGGCGTATTCCATGGTTAACTCCGTTGGGGTTACCTTGGTTAGCGTTCCTTCATAAACCTTTTTCCCGTTAAGTTGCTGGTACAAAGATACATGAACGTACTCACCAACCGCCCGTTCATAGTCCCGCTCCTTCTTTAACGGCCGTTCAGCCCCGGGAGACGAAACTTCCAGGTAATATGCCTGCGGAATCGGGTCGGGATCACACTCGTCTAGCTGCTCGCTTAACTGGTCACTCACCAGGGCACATTCCTCAATGTTAATTCCCCCCGGTTTATCAATGAAGACCCGGAGATACCAACCCTTTCCCTCCTTAACGAACTCAACGTTAACGAGTTCGAAGTGGTGGACGTCCAGGATGGGGGTAACCAGCTCCGTGACCGTTTCAACAACACTCTTGCTCACAATGACCCTCCTTTGCCTAAGATTACTCGCCGCATTAAAAAGAGCGAGCATCGCTGCTCACTCCACTACGAGTCTTAAAAACACCACTAATATATCATAAATTCAGATTACCGGCAACCTTCATGAAACACCACCAGGAAAAAGTCCTTCCTTCCGGTGATAATTATCATTTTAGACTTGGCAGTCAAAAACGGCAGGCCGTTCCATTACAGTCCCACCGTTTTACTTAATTACTCATCTAATCCTACCCGGGCAAAGATTTCGTCCACGTGGCGGAGGTGCCAGTGATAATCAAACGCATCGTCCAACTCGGCGGTCGAAAGCCGGTCCGTAATCGCCGGGTCCGCCTCCAACAACGGCCGGAACGGTACCTTTTCGGCCCATGCCTTCGCCGTCTTCGGCTGAATCGTGTCGTACGCTTCCTCCCGGCTCATGCCCTTTTCAACCAGCTTGTTAAGCACGCGCCCACTGTAAATCAACCCCAGCGTCTGGTCCATATTGGCCTTCATTCGCTCCGGGAAGACGTCCAGGTTAGCCAGGATCTTGCCGAACCGGTGAAGCATGTAGTCCAACAGTGCGGTCGTGTCCGGTAAGATCATCCGTTCAGCGGAGGAGTGGGAAATATCACGCTCGTGCCACAAAGCAACGTCCTCGAAGGCCGTCACCATATGCCCCCGAATGACCCGGGCACACCCACAGATGTTTTCTGACCCAATTGGATTGCGCTTATGCGGCATTGCCGACGACCCCTTCTGGCCCTTCGCAAAGTGTTCTTCCACCTCGTGAATCTCGGTCCGCTGAAGACTCCGGATTTCCGTCGCAAAGTTTTCCAGGCTCGTCGCAATCAGCGCCATGGCTGCCAGGTACTCCGCGTGTAGGTCCCGGGGAAGCACCTGACTCGAAACGTCCTGGGCCCGGATTCCGAGTTTTTCACAGACGTACTGCTCAACCCGCGGGTCAATGTTAGCAAACGTCCCGACAGCCCCGCTGATCTTACCGGCTTCCACCCCGGCAGCGGCGTGCTCAAACCGCTCGATATCCCGGTTAATTTCCGCATACCAGCGGGCTAGTTTCAACCCGAACGTCGTTGGTTCAGCGTGCACCCCGTGCGTCCGGCCCATCATAACCGTGTGCTTGTACTTCTTGGCCTGCCGGGCAACGATGTCCCGGAACTCCTGCAAGTCGGCCCGCAACAGGTCGTTAACCTGCTTCAGCTGGTACCCCTGGGCGGTATCCACAACGTCCGTACTCGTCAGTCCGTAGTGAACCCACTTCTTTTCTGGTCCCAGTGACTCCGAAAGGCACCGGGTAAACGCAATCACGTCATGCTTTGTAACGGCCTCAATCTCCTGAATCCGCTGAACGTCAAACTTAGCGTTCTTCTTCAGCTTTTCCACGTCGGCAGCTGGGATTTTGCCCAACTTAGCCCACGCTTCGTCCGCTGCCAACTCAACGGCTAACCAGCACTCGTACTTCTTTTCATCCGTCCATAACCGCCCCATTTCCGGGCGGGTGTAGCGATCAATCATCCTTGTTCCCCTTTTCTGTTATTGTTCTTCCTGCCAAACGCCCGTTGCGTCAATCTCCGCTAACGTTGCCGCAACATCATCCGTCAACACCGTCACGTGCCCCATCTTCCGGTCACGCCGCACTTCGGCCTTCCCGTAATCGTGGAAGTGCCACTGCGGCTTGGTGGCGATTAGGCGCCGCACTCCTTCAACGTGCTGACCCAACACATTAACCATCACGACCGGTTGCAGCAGGTGGACCTCTGGCATCGGCCAGTCACAGATTGCCCGGTTGTGCACGGCAAACTGTGAGAAATCACACGCCTCAATCGAGTAATGGCCCGAATTATGCGGCCGCGGCGCTAGTTCGTTAACGTAGACGTGACCGTCCTTTCCCATGAACATCTCAACCCCGAGGATGCCGCACAGATTCAACTTTGCGGCGATTATCCGGGCAACCTGCGTCGCTTCATCCCGCAGTGCTGGGCTAATCCGGGCAGGAACGATACTTTCGTGCAGAATGTGGTTTCGGTGGATGTTCTCACTTGCCGGAAAAACGGTGACTTCCCCGGAAACACTGCGCCCCACCATCACCGAACACTCGCAGGTAAAGGCAACCATCTGTTCTAAAATACACTGCCCTGTCACGAGGATTTCACGTACGACCGGTAAATCCAGGTCAGCGACCGTCCGCAACGTCACCTGCCCCTTTCCGTCGTAGCCCCCCTCACAGGTCTTGAGGATGGCAGGCAAACCAATGGTCGCCACTGCCTGACGCAACTCATCCGCCGAATTGACCGGGGCAAACGCCGCTGTCCGCAACCCGCTATCCCGCAGGAAGGTCTTTTCCCGAATCCGGTCCTTTGTAATCCGGAGCAGTTCAGTTCCCTGCGGAATGCTTACCCGGTCACTCACCGCTTCAAGGGCAGCCAAATCAACATTTTCAAACTCGTACGTAAGGACATCAGCCTGCGTTGCCAGTCGTTCAATGGCGTCCCGATCACCGTACGGGGCGACAATCTGTTCGTCAGCTGCCTGGGCTGCCGGGCAAGCGGGCGTAGGATCTAAAATAACCACCTTAAAGCCCGCCTGCTTGGCCGCAAACGTCAACATTTGCCCCAACTGGCCACCACCAATAATGCCAATTGTCTGTCCAGGGAGAATCCTAGTCAAGGTGCGCCTCACTTTCTACCGCCATATCGTGCATCTGCTGACGGTAATCCTGCAGCTTCTGGGAAATGCCAGCGTTCGTTGTCCCGAGAATTTCTAGGGCAAGTAACGCCGCGTTCTTGGCCCCCGCCGTCCCAATCGCTGTGGTCGCAACCGGCACGCCCGCAGGCATCTGAACAATTGAAAGGAGGGAATCCATTCCACTTAATGCGTGGGTTTGAACCGGCACCCCAATGACCGGAAGAACGGTATTGGCCGCCAGCATCCCCGGCAAATGGGCAGCGCCCCCAGCACCCGCAATAATCACCTTTAACCCTTTATCCGCCGCATTCTGCGCAAAGGCGAACATTTCTTGCGGCATCCGGTGGGCGGAAATCACGTGCTTGGTGTACGCGACCCCAAACTCATCTAAAATCGTAGCGGCCTCCTTCATTGTCGGCCAATCTGACGAACTTCCCATGACAATACTAATCTCTGCACTCATGGTAATCCCTCCTTACTTACCATAAGAATAGCAATCAGTCCTGGTAAAGTCAATCAAAAGTCGAACATTATTTGCGGTAATTCGGATATTATTTGCACTTTGTTCGGGCTATTATGAACAATCTTCGCGAATCACCCGCAATTTCCCCAGGCATACAAAAAGACCCCCATCCTAACATGGATAGGGGTCATCTGTTTTGAAGACTAAAAGAATTGCGAATATGATAGAAGATACAACACTTATCTAATTACCTTACGTTAAATAATTGTGATGGACTGGTTAATGTTCCCATCCGAGCGGCATTAGCGTTATCCGTGTCCCCAATTTCGTTCGCTGCCATATTTAAATCACGTGTATATTCAAAAGTCTGCGATGCTGCTGTTTTCAATTCATCTGCTCGGCGGTCTAACTTTCGACATGGCTCTGTTACATACTTGTGGTACGTATAGCCAACATCATGAAAGGTATCAACAATTTCCCCTTCAGATAAGTCAGGAGCGACCGCTTCGGCACTCTTTTTAGCAGTTCGATATTCAGTTGGAAGTGAAGCATCTACACCCTTAACTAATACGCTAGCAGTACTTTCAGCAGCCGACATCGCTCCACTAATGAGCGCAGCCTCTCGCTCAATTGCAGCTAAATCGCCACCTACATTATCCGGAACGCATGGATTACCTGACATCTTTGATAATTCACCATACGATACTAAGGCCAAGCACAAACCAAGGGCCCCCGCTCCCGCTTTCCCCGCTTTAGTATCTAAAGAAAGTCGCTTCACTTCTTTACAATGCAACAGCTTTCCATGACGGAAGTGATAGCCACCCCACATGTGTTCACCCACGAGTCCCTTAGATTTACCAGGGCTAATAATTTCCATTAGGTGGCCGGTATGACTATACAAAGCATATCCTATCCCAACCATATCCTTAGTATCGATGTACGTATATGTTCTTTTACTAAGCCGTTTTGCATTTTTAAGCTGTTCAGGGGTTAACGTATTGGCCATATTAGGAGACTCATAACACCTGATAGCCTCAATCCGGCCTATATCCTTAGCATCACACCCCGCAGCGTACGCAGAACTACCACCATATGAATGACCGGTCACCACAAATTTTGCATTTTTATACCGGGCCATTTCCTTATTCAGGATACGCCCTGCATCTTGAAAGCCCTCCGGCTGCCCCTTAATTCCTAAAACTTGGTGTTCCGCCCCCACAAGGTCGTTTGTCCAATCAGCCGGACCATTTCCTTTAGTGCTCAACGGGTTATCTGACCCCCGATAAATTACCGCAACATGGTGGACATGACTGGGCGAAAGATGTGCTTCACTTTTTGGAACAACTACGTAGGCCTCGACACCGTCGGGCTGTTTGATTACTGACTTAATATAAAGCTTATGCCCTGCAACTCCGTGAGATCCAGTACCGTAATTTTTATATGGCAAATCCGCCAATTGCTTATTATCTAAATCTGAATATTTTTCCCAATACCCCATTTAAGTCGCTCCTTTCGATTTAACTAAAATCCAATTAGTTTTTGCATCTTCATAGAACAACCGAAACCATCTAAAGATAGTTTCACCCCTTCTGTTTCTGTATCCGCATCTACCTCAAATCCTAATTTTTTATCATTATTTATATATCCTTCAATTTCTATTTCATACATTGGCGTCATATGTGTTTTCTGATACTCAATCGTAATCGTCTTAATCGCGTTTCGCTGATCCTGTTTGTGAACATACCGTTTAATCTTCGGCGTTTCTTCCTTCACCAAACCAACTAACTCTTCATGCTGTTTAATTTTTTCCTCGTGATACACAATAATCCCCCTGATAGTTTTTATTCCTAACACTAATCCTAAGATTACTAACGCTGTCACTGTTATTGCAGTCCAATTAACTTTCTTTTTCTTGTTGTTTCCTAATCTTTTGTTCACCACATTCACCTTTATAATTGCAGCTGAATTACTTATTTAAATTTTTAGTGATTTCAGGTAATTTTCTCATTGCTGCCTTTCCAGCCTCACCAAACAACACTGTTTCCAAGTCGTTCGCAATCCCTGTCAATTTGCGATTAAGATCGTTTTCAATTGTCTTCATATTTGTCATTGCAGTTTTAATCTCAGCGTCGGCTGTTACCTTAGCTACTTCAGCTATCCCCTTAACTGCCTCCTTCTCAGCCGTTTTTTTAGCGTCTTTTAACTTATCACCAACTTTGGAAAAGGCTGCTTTGACATCGTCATAATCCGCTTCAATTGTGCTCCATACACTCATTTTGTTCCTCCAACATTAAATAATTACGTTGCACTCGATATTGTTGACATCCGACTTGCATTGCTTTGATCTGTAACATTGATATTATCCGCTGCACCACTTAGTTCTTGCGTATATCCCGATATCCCGCCACCTGTTCTGTAACATTATTTAACTTCTCTAATCCATTAATATCCATCCTTACTCAAAATCCAACTAAATTTTCCATCTCAGTGGAGCAAGAAAAACCATCTATGTGTAATCTTTCGCCTTCTGTTTCTGTATCAACGTCTCCTCCTTCACCAAGTTAACCAATTCTTCGTGCTGTTTCACCTTCTCTTCATGATGCATAATAATTCCTCATCCAATAATTAATATGCCAATAACGATCAACAGCGTCGTTCACTTAATCCTTTTTCCCCTTCTCATCTTGCTCTTCCACCCTTTGTTTTTCGCTGGTGTACTCCTGTTTTAACCGGGTTAATAAATTCTCCGTTCGTTCGTTTAACTTAAAATACTCTTTTTTAGCGGCAGCACTGAGTTCATCGATATGACTCAAGATGCGATATAATGCCTGGTTATCCGTCTGTTCGTACTGCCCAAACGCTGCGATTACCGCATCCTGAAGCTCATTTAATTCGTGCTGAAATTTTCCAGCTTCACCCTTAATTTGATCCTGTAAATCAGTGAATTTCCGTTCATGTAATTGAAATTCATCTTCCAGTTCATTTAATTGTCTACGCTTACTTTTATCCACTACTCATCACCGTCCATCGTCATAAACTTGAATTTGATAAATTCCCGTTCGCAAGTAAAGAATGCTGAAGCTGGCTCCAGTTCGGGCTCATTGAGATTATACTGAACGTCATACAGCTTTTGGTCCTGCATCCGTGATGCAAAAATCCCTGTCCGCAGATACTTCCGGTAACTCGTTCCCGGATCGATTCTTAGACCCATATGCGAACTTGTTCCTACAGCAATTAAGGCTATGCGCACCCCAATACTGTCACGCAGCAACCGGTCTAAATCGGTATAACTTATCTGGGATTGCTCAATGAAGCGTTCAATATCCGTTATGACAACGTAATACCAGTTCGAATCGGTGTTATTATCCAACAGTTCCATTAGCTGATCCTTGACCGTAACTAGCTCCTCACTGGTAGAGTAGTAGCCATTCACACCTTCCGGGACGTTATCGTAATAATGACCGCTATCGATTAATAAAACATTACCTACATGTTTTCCAAGCTCACATACCATTTGGAATAAGGCTGCTTTTAATGGTTTGAAGTGCCTCATCTGATCGCCCATAACAGCCAGATTCCCCATCTTCTGTGGACTATAGATAACCGGTTTAACCATTTGATAGTCCAATCCTAATGGCAACATTCCTGCCTGTAATGCGGCCTGAACATCTTCCCGGTTAAGGAACATGTGTGGCGTAATCTCATCCGGCACCATCGGAATCGGCTTTGGCCGCGCCCCATCCCAGGCATGATCCATTGCTTCGGCTTCCGCCTGCACGTTATTAATGACCTCTAGACTCGTTTCACCAGCTGCCGGCATTGCTACCTGAATCAGCCGGACATCGTCATCATCCTTAAACAGTCCCCGGCCCGGCGTATCGTCAATGCTGAGACGCGTCTTACCGATGATTTCAATTAACTCATCTTCGTTGTTCTGCTTGAGTGGAATCCGTCGCTTGATATTGTTCAACAAGCGGGACCGAACACCCCGGGTTGAACCGGAACTCAACACAACATGCAGTCCGATACTGCTTCCGTCCCGCGTAAGTGCTACGAACTCGTTATACAGGGCTTCAGCGTAACCCATACCCTCAAAGCCTTCAAAGTTATCAATGACAACTACGATTTGTGGTAACTTTTCGCCCGTCTTTTGTTCGTACATGGCGACGTTTGCCACGGCGGCCTCACTGAAGAGCCGTTTCCGTTCCTTAATCAGGGCGTTCATTCGCTGAATAAACTTCCCAATCTTTTCTTCTTCATCAGTGGTGATGAGGTCCACCACGTGTGGCAGTGAACGGAGCGCTTGTAGCCCGTTAGTCCCGAAGTCCAACAGGTAGACGTTAAAGTCTTCCGGGTTATACTTCCGGGCCAACTGCATCGTTAGCGTTTGCAGGAACGTTGACTTCCCGTTTCCTGCACTGGAGAAGACCGCGACGTTCCCGTCTTCAATCAGGTCCATCTCAATCGGTTCTTGAGCCTGCTGGCTCGGAATATCAACCATTCCCAGTACAGCCGCCAACGTCTGCTTATTCTCCTGCCACTCGTCGTGGTAATCCAACGGGGCAATGTCGCCAATATGCATTGTGGTTGCCAGTGGCGGCAGCCACGGCTGCTTCAGCGGCGCATCGCCCGTTACCTTGAAGGTGGCGGCCACATCGGCCACCACTGCTTCGAGCTGGGTTGGTGCTGCGCTGACGTCTTCTTGCTGGTCTAAGCCACTCAGGTCGTTGCTGAGGATGTGGGGTTTCCCCATCTTATCCAAGCGCTTGATCACAAACTGCTCGGTCTGCTGGCCCGCCTGTTCCGGCCGGTAATCAGCCCCGCTCCAGGCACTCTGGAAAAGTTCGTACAGTTCGTTATTCCCGACTTCCAGGTAAGCCCGCCCGGGCTGCGTAATCATCGCAGCATCCGGCGTATGCAGGACTTCCTGTGAATCGGCCTTATCCGACACCTTCAATGAAATCTTGAAGTTGGAATTTGACCAGATTTGGTCGTTCACCACCCCGGCCGGTTTCTGCGTTGCCAGGATTAGGTGGACTCCCAAAGACCGCCCAATCCGGGCCGTTGAAATTAGTTCGTCCATGAATTCGGGTTGTTCGGCCTTAAGTTCGGCGAACTCATCGGAAATCATGAACAGGTGCGGCATTGGCTCGGTGGCCGTGCCGTCCTTAAAGAGTTTCTGGTATTGGTTAATGTGGTTGACGTCGTACTTGGCGAAGAGTTCCTGGCGGTGGCGGAGTTCGGCGTTAATCGACTCCAATGCCCGCATACTCTGCGCCTTATCCAGATTGGTAATTGTCCCAACTAGGTGCGGCAGGTCCCGGAACAGGTTGGCCATTCCCCCACCCTTGTAGTCAATCAGCAGGAAGGCGACGTCGTACGGGTGGAAGTTGACCGCCAGACTCAGGATGTAGCTCTGAATCAGTTCGGACTTCCCAGACCCGGTCGTCCCGGCGATTAGCCCGTGGGGTCCGTGCGCCCGTTCATGCAGGTCCAAGGCAACCTGTTCGTCTGGCCCGCTCACCCCTAGCGGCACTGCCAGTGACTTATACGGCGAATGTTCCTGCCACCGCTGCGGAATGTGCAGTTCGTCAATGGTCGTTACCCCGTACAGTCCTAGGAAGGTCACCTGGTCCGGTACCGAACTATGGAGGGTCTCCTGGTGTTCCAGGCCGCCCAGCTTCCGTGGAATGAGGTCCCGCATGGCGGGAGTAAGGTGGTCGAGGTGGAAGCGTTGCTGCTTCAGTTCGCCCCGTTCCATCACCAACTCCCCGGTCTGGCGG
>DWXB01000004.1 GCA_019119415.1 Candidatus Ligilactobacillus avistercoris
CATCAGTATATCCAGTATTATAATAACGACAGAATTAAAGTAAAACTAAAAGGACTGAGTCCTGTTCAATACAGAATTCAGTCCCAGGTTGCCTAGTTAATAAAGTGTCCAATTTTTGGGGTTCACTTCACCTTCCCCCACGTTTTTATTTGTTAATTCTTCGGCTTCTTAATTTTAGCTTTCCTGGGACTGGTGAAACCCTTCTAGTCGCTTATCCCGGGACAACAACGTACAGATAATCGCCCCAATCGCCGCAATGATAAACAGGCCAAAGACGGCCAGCCAGCCCATGTGATCAGCGATAATTCCGATTACCAGGGTCGCAATAACCGCCCCCAACACGTAACTAAACGTTCCTGACAGCCCTGCAGCTGCCCCAGCCGCAATCTTGGGCACAATTCCCATGGCATACAACCCAATCGTCATTACCGGGCCGTAAATTCCAAATCCCAGACCAATGAGGACCGCGTAATCAGCGAGCAGGTACTGGTTCCCCGCCGGAATGAACCAGTAAATCACAACTAAAACCATGGTTAATACCAGAAAGGCAACGTTGGTTAGTGGCATCGAGTTGTTAAAGACCTTCCGGCAAATCATCATGGCGCACAGCATGCCCAGCACGCCGCCAATTTCGAAGAACGAAAAGCCGCCCATTCCCGCGGCGGCGTTCACGGCCTTGCCACCAACGCTCTGGGGCGCCGCTAAGAACCGGGGCGCCCATACAACAATCCCGTACCGGAGAACGTAAACGAATGCCCCGTACATGCACGCCCACAGTAGTTTCTTATTTGGCAAAATGTACTCGCGGATAACCACCTTCATCGGCGGTACCGCTGCCGGCTGCTTCTTGGCCGGCAGGTGGTGGTACTGTTCCACGGACGGCATCCCAACTGATTCTGGGGTGTCTTCCTGGATAAAGTACACGAACACCGCGATGATAATAACAACAATCCCTGGAAGCCAGTACGCTGCGTGGGCCCGCGCCATCGCGTTATTCCCCGCAATTGCCAGTCCTAATCCAGCCAAAGCAGGCGCAAGGGCACCCCCAAAATTATGGGCAAGGTTCCAGATCGAACCCCACAACGTCCGTTCTTCATCGTCAAACCAGTACACCAGTGACCGGGAACACGGGCCGTACCCCATTCCTTGGAGCCAGCCGTTAATCAGGTACATGACAGTAAAAATCCAAACGGTGGAAATGATTCCCGGAATCACCCCGATTAGGATATTAACAACCCCTGATAAAACCAGGCCCAACGGCAAGAAAATCTTGGCGTTAGAACTGTCCGCAATGTGGCCGGACACAAACTTGGAAATCCCGTACGCCACGTACGACGCACACGAAATAATCCCGATTTGGGTGGCCGACATCTGCAGGATTCCGGAAAGAACCGCCGTGGTATTCCGCACAAAGTAGTACCCCATGTACCCGACGAAAATCCCGATGAAAACGCGCACCCGGTACCGCGGGTAGAGCTGCCGCACCGTCGCATCATCCCGGAGCGGTTGCGCTGGTGGCGGCGCCAATAACTGCTTTACCCAATTCATAGTATCTCCCCCTAAAAAAATAATTGGAATAAATGCTCCATAGCTATTATAACAAAAATGTAAGTGCTTTATTAGGAGAAAACTATTTTTGCAAACAAAAAAGAACCCAGGAAAACCTGGATTCCTTTTTCATCGCCATTAACCGAAATCCGATTAACGCTTTGAGAACTGGGAAGCCTTCCGGGCCTTCTTGAGACCTGGCTTCTTCCGTTCCTTCATCCGTGGGTCCCGTGTTAAGAGACCTGCACGCTTCAGTGCGCCCCGGAAGTCCGGGTCAACTTCAAGCAGTGCGCGGGCAATTCCGTGCCGTGTAGCACCGGCCTGTCCTGAGAAGCCACCACCGTTTACGTTAACGAGGACGTCGTATGAGCCCTTCGTTTCCGTAACGTCAAACGGCTGAACCATGACTTCACGTAAGTTTGCAAATGGAATGTATTCTTCTGCAGGCTTGCCGTTCATCGTGATCTTACCAGTTCCCGGAACTAACCGGACCCGGGCAACTGAGTTCTTCCGGCGACCTGTACCGTAGTATTGTACTTGAGCCAATTCGATTTCCTCCTAGATCTAGATTAAGTTCGTAATATCTAATACTTCTGGCTGCTGTGCAGCGTGCTTGTGGTCAGCGCCACGGTATACGTGGAGCTTCTTCAGCTGCTGGCGACCAAGAGTACCCTTCGGCAGCATTCCCTTAACTGAAAGGGCAATGAGCTTCTCGGGATCCTTTTCACGGTAATCACCGGCTGTCCGTTCCTTTAATCCACCCGGATGGTTGGAGTGGTGGTAGTAGACCTTGTTCTTGGCCTTCTTTCCGGTCAACGCAACCTTTTCGGCGTTGATTACGATGACAAAGTCACCAGTATCAACGTGTGGCGTAAACGTTGGCTTGTTCTTACCACGCAGAACAGATGCAACAACCGCTGATAACCGTCCCAAAGGAACATCAGTGGCGTCAACGACATACCATTTCCGCTCAACTTCGCCTGGCTTTGCAATATATGTTGTACGCACGATTATATCCTCCAATTTCTGTATGTTTGACAAACAATAAGGTTAACGGGGCTTACTGTGGGGCAAACAATACCAGCTAATATGATACTCTTTTGCCCCGCACGCGTCAATCGTCTTCCCCGCTTTTTCGGGCTAATTCTGATCCCGGCTGATCATAGTAAACGGCCTTTAAGTAGAGCCCGCTTGCCGGGGCCGTTTCGCGGCATTCATTCCGATCCTTAACCACGTAGAGCCGTTGAAAATCATGTACTGGTCGCCGGCCCGCGCCAATTTCAAGCAGGGTGGCCACCATAATCCGCACCTGATTATACAAAAAACCATTCCCGGTAAACGAGAAAACCACTTCGTCATTTGCCTGATCCTCCCGCACAGTGGCCCGGTACACCGTCCGCACGTGGTTAGTCGCTTGACTGCCTGCGGCCACAAAACTCGAATAGTCGTGGGTCCCCTCCACGTCCGGGAGGGCCGCCCTAATTTTATCAAGGTCTAACTTAAACTTATAGTGGCCGGTGTAGTTTCGTTTAAACGGGTTAACAAACTCCCCGCGGCTCACCCGGTAAACGTAGGTTTTCGCGTGGGCCGTATAACGGGCATGGAAACTTTGCGGAACCACTTCACAGGCCACCACTTCACAGTCTAACGGCAGCATGCTGTTCAACCCGCGAAGCATCCCCTGCGCCGGAATGTCATGGGGAAAATCAAAGTGGATTACCTGGCCGAGGGCGTGCACCCCCGCGTCGGTCCGGCCCGACCCCACCACGTGAACGTAATCGTCTCGTTTACTCATCTTATTGAGGGCCCGTTCTAAAACGCCCTGGACCGTCCGTTTATGGGGCTGCACCTGGTAGCCCGCAAAGTTAGTTCCATCGTAGGCTAGCGTTACCTTATACCGTGGCATCCGCCATCATCCCTTCTTCGTAGAATTGATTTTAAGCACGCAGCCATACCAGCGCACCCGTCAGAAACACGAACACCACCACTGCAATGGTATCCACCAAGTGCCACTGCTGAACCCGGTACTTTGTCCGGTGGGCGCCATCCCGGTAGCCCCGGGCCTCCATCGCGGTGGCAAGGTCTTCCGCCCGCTCAAACGAACTGACAAAAAGCGGCACTAGGAGTGGAATAATCGCCTTAATCCGGTTGCGAATCTTCCCGGTACTAAAGCTGACCCCGCGCGCCCGCTGCGCATTCATAATCTTTTGGGTTTCGTCCATCAGTGTCGGCACAAACCGCAATGCAATTGATAGCATCAACGCAATTTCCGCAACCGGGACCTTTAAAAGCTTCAGCGGGGCCATCAGCGACTCCATCGCATCCGCAATTGCCAGTGGCGGCGTAGTGAGGGTCAGGAGGGTCGACATGCAGATAATCAGCATAAACCGGCAAAACACGAAAATCCCGTTAATAATCCCTCCCGCCGTCAGGGAGAAGATTCCCCAGTGCCAGTAAACGGTGCCTCCCCGCGCAAAAAAAATCTGAAGCGTCACCGTTAGCAGAATCAGCCAAATAAGGGGCCTGACCCCAGCGATAAAGAAGCGCACAGATACCCGGGAAAGGAACACACACCCCAGCGTAAACGCACTTAGTATCAGGTACGTGGCCCAATTATTGGCCAAGAAAATAATGGCAATAAACGCAAAACTAAGGGCTAACTTAGCCCGGGCGTCCATCCGGTGGAGAACCGAATTGCCGGGGACGTACCGCCCTAACAGCAGTTTAGTCATGCCGGCCACCTCCTTGTAGTTGAGGAACAAGCTGATCAGCAAGTTCGTGTTCGGTTAACGGGAGCGGATCAAACGAGAAGCCCCGTGCCGCCAGTTGTTCCGCCATTGCTGCCGTCTGCGGTAACCGTAGGTGGTGCTCCCGCAGCCACTTAGCGTCCGCAAACACCTGCCGCGGCGTCCCCGTCTGCAGCACCTGACCGTGTTCCATCACAACCACGTGATCGGCATAATCCGCTACGTCATCCATCTGGTGGGTCACCAGAATAATCGTGAGGAGGTACTCCCGGTGAAGGCGGGCAAACAAGTTCATCATGCTTCGCCGCCCCTGCGGATCCAATCCGGCCGTCGGTTCATCCAAAATCAGCGTATGGGGCTCCATTGCCAGGATGCCGGCAATGGCCGCCCGCCGCATCTGTCCACCAGAGAGGTCAAACGGTGACTGGGTGAGCGTTGTCTCACTTAACCCCACCATGGCCGCCACTTTGCGGGCAATCTGCTCCGCCTCGGCCGCACTCTTTCCAAAGTTCCGGGGTGCAAAGGCAATATCCTTGAGGACCGTTTCCTCAAACAACTGCGCCTCCGGGAACTGGAACACAAATCCAACCTGATGACGGAGGTCACTCAGTTCCTTGTTTTTCGTTGCGGGGGTAATCGTCACCCCATTCACCGTCAGTTGCCCAGATGTCGGCTTAAGCAACCCGTTGAAATGCTGGAGGAGCGTCGATTTCCCGCTTCCCGTGTGCCCAATAATGGCCGTATAACTACCATCCTCAATCCGAAGGGAAACATCCTGCAGGGCCGGCGCTGCCATGGGCGTCCCCGCCTGGTAGGTGTAACTTAAATGGTTGACTTCAATTGCGATAACCAGTTCACCATCCCTTCGTTTGTGAGGTACTCCTTAGGTACCCGAACTCCGCGGGCAGCAAGCGCCTGCTTTAACCGGGCGGAATACGGGACATCTAATCCCCGGGCGACTAGCGTATCCTCCTGCGCAAAAACGGTGGCCGGCGGTGCGGCCGTCACCACCCGGCCGTTATCCAGCATAATTACCCGGTCCGCCAATCCGGCTTCGTCAATATCATGCGTAATGGTAATAATCGTTAATCCCTGCTCATGAAGGGTCCGCATCAGCGTAACAACATCGTCCCGTCCGGCCGGATCAAGCATACTCGTCGCCTCATCAAAAATCACAATTTCAGGACGCAGTGCCAACACACCGGCAATTGCGACCCGCTGCTTTTGCCCTCCTGAAAGACGACTCGGGGCGTGGTTGGCATACCCTGCCATTCCCACCGCCTTCAGCGCGGCCGCCACGCGCTGATGCATCTCTTCACGGGGGACTTCTTGATTTTCAAGGCTGAACGCCACGTCACCCGCAACGTCCGCCCCGACAAACTGGTTATCAGGGTTTTGAAAAACCATTCCAACCCGGCGCCGGACATCCCAGATATGCTCTTCGTCGACGGGAATTCCCGCAACGTGAATAGCTCCCGCTGTCAGGGGCACCAGCCCATCAAGCGCCCGGGCAAGGGTACTCTTCCCGCTACCGTTGTGCCCAATTAAGGCAATCCATTCCCCCCGCGTAACCTGCAACGAAACGTGCTGCAGCGCAGGACGATCCTCATCGCGGTACTGCACCGTTACGTCCCGAACATCAATGACCGGCATACTAATCCCCCCTGACCGTGTAATTCCCCCACATTATATCAGAGAACCCGGAACCAGCACCATGATTTCCTGGGAATCCGCCCATAAAGAGTTCCGTATAAAATAAAAAATCACTTTTTACGGTGAATTTTCATCCTCCCGGACTACTTAGGACTAGACTTGGCATTCGCCATCATCATAGCATCCTTCCATCACCGTAAAAGTGACCCTTTACGTATTTAATTCGCAGATTCAATTAAACCAGTTCGATGATTGCCATCTGAGCAGCATCACCACGCCGCCGGTCCATCTTTAAAATCCGCGTGTACCCACCGTTCCGTTCTGCGTAACGGGGAGCAACGTCATCAAACAGCATCTGGAGTGCCGTCTTAACGCTTGCATCTTCGTCGTTGTCGTTATCAACAACGACGTCCATGATGTAACCAGCAGCCTTCCGCCGGGCGGATAAATCACCCTTCTTTCCAAGGGTAATCATCTTTTCAGCCATCTTCCGTACTTCCTTGGCCTTCTGAACCGTCGTTACGATCTTGCCGTTAACGATCAGGTCAGTAGTCAGGTTCCGCAGCATTGCCTTCCGGTGTTCGCTGGTCCGTCCTAATTTACGATAAGCCATCAATAGTCCCTCCTTTATGTTGTTATTAGTCGTCTTGACGAAGACTTAACCCAAGTTCAGCTAACTTACCTTCAACCTCATCGAGGGACTTCCGTCCGAGGTTCCGCACCTTCATCATGTCAGCTTCTGATTTGTCGGTCAGTTCCTGAACCGTGTTGATGCCGGCCCGCTTCAAGCAGTTGTATGACCGAACGGAAAGATCAAGCTCTTCGATGGTCATTTCCAGCATCTTTTCCTTGGCCGTCTCTTCCTTTTCAACCATGATTTCGGCGTTCTTTGCCTCATCTGTCAGGTCGACGAACAGGGTCAGGTGCTCCGTTAAAATCTTAGCGGATAAGCTAATTGCCTCACTTGGCGTCAGTGAACCGTTTGTCCACACGTCAAGGGTTAATTTGTCGTAGTCATCCTTTTGACCAACACGCGTCTTTTCAACCTGGTAATTAACGCGCTCGATTGGGGTATAAAGTGAGTCAATCGGTAAAACACCAATTGGCATGTCATCTGCCTTGGCCTTGTTTTCATCAGCCGAAACGTATCCCCGCCCCGTGTTAGCAGACAGCCGGGCGTGGAACGTGGCACCATCAGCAACCGTACAAATGTACTGGTCGGGGTTCAAAATCTCAACATCACTTGACCCCTGGATGTCACCAGCCGTTACTTCAAGCGGCCCGGTCACGTCAATCTCAAGGTCCTGCTTGTCTTCACCGTTGATCTTCAAGGCAACCTTCTTGAGGTTCAGGATAATCTTGGTGACATCCTCTAACACCCCGTCAACGGTTGAAAATTCGTGCAGAACACCATCAATCTGAACGTCAGTGATCGCTGCCCCCGGTAACGAAGAAAGCAGAATCCGGCGTAACGAATTCCCGAGCGTCGTACCGTAGCCCCGCTCTAATGGTTCAACGATAAACCGGCCGTAGTCCTTCGTCTCTTCAATCTTATGAATTTTTGGTTTTTCAAATTCGATCATTAGTAATGCATACCCCTTTCAAAACGCATCGTGTCAGCCAACAAAACCGTTTCGGGCCCGTCCCCAACGGTAATGTCGCTATTAAACACGACGACGCTTTGGCGGACGGCATCCGTTATGCGGAACCGGCGTTACGTCCTTAATGGATGTAACTTCAAGTCCTGCAGCCTGAAGTGCCCGAATAGCAGCTTCACGCCCTGAACCAGGGCCCTTAACGGATACTTCAACGGTCTTCATTCCGTGATCCATTGCACTCTTAGCAGCGGCTTCCGCAGCCATCTGTGCAGCAAACGGCGTTGACTTCCGGCTCCCCTTAAAGCCAAGTGCACCGGCTGATGACCATGCAACGGCGTTCCCGTGAACGTCCGTAATCATCACGAGGGTGTTGTTAAAGGTTGAGTGAATGTGTGCCACACCGGACTCAATGTGCTTCTTTGCCCGGCGCTTCCGTGACTTCTTAACTGCCATGAACGATCTAACCTCCTTTTATTTTAATTTATTATTTCTTCTTCCCTGCAATTGAAACCGCTGGGCCTTTCCGTGTGCGGGCGTTGTTCTTGGTGTTTTGACCACGAACTGGTAAGTGCCGCCGGTGACGAAGGCCTCGGTAAGAGCCAATTTCAGAAAGACGCTTGATGTTCATGGAAACTTCCCGCCGAAGGTCCCCTTCGACGTCGTACTTGTTAACTTCCACCCGGATCTTGTCTTCCTGTTCGGCTGTCAGGTCACGAACGCGAACGTCTTCTGAAACGCCTGCGTCTGCTAAGATCTTCTTAGCACGTGAGTTACCGATTCCATAAATGTAGGTTAACCCAATGACAATCCGCTTGTCACTTGGTAAGTCAATCCCTGCAATACGAGCCATTACAATTACACCTCCTTATCTTATGATCCTTGACGTTGCTTGTGCTTCGGGTTATCGCAAATAACCATAACGCGACCCTTGCGCTTGATTACTTTGCAGTGTTCGCACATTGGTTTAACTGATGGTCTTACTTTCATGAATCATACCTCCTAAAAAATTTTTTCGAAGGACAATCTATTTAAAGCGATAGGTAATGCGACCCTTAGTCAAATCGTAAGGGGACATTTCAACCGTTACCCGGTCACCCGGCAGAATCCGAATGTAGTGCATCCGAATCTTTCCGGAAACGTGGGCAAGGATTTCGTGCCCGTTCTCAAGTTCAACTTTAAACATCGCATTGGGCAACGTTTCTTTGATTGTCCCTTGAATCTCAATCACATCATCTTTCGCCACGTAAAAGTACCTCCTTAAATTGGTTGTGAAACTTTACCCGTCGTCGAACACGTGAGTAGTTTCCCATCCGGGAGAGTCCCACCATTTTCCGCGAGCTAGCGCAAAAAGTGCAAACTAAGCCCATTGAAAAAGTAAACCTGAATTATCATAGCACACGAAATAGCTTTCGACAAGCATCCGCACCATAATAATCCAGGTTATCTAAAGTTAATGCTAATTAGCGGCCTGACCGCTACTTAATGGAATCCAAAACCTGCTTGATTGCCGCAAAAACAGCATCAATGTCCTGGTTTCCGTCCACGTTATGAAGAATTCCCTTCTGTTTGTAGAAGTCCAGCAGAGGCGTGTTCATCTTCATGTTGACGTCCAGCCGGTTCTTAACCGTTTCCGGCTTGTCATCATCCCGCTGGAAGAAGTTGTGGCCGCCACACCGGTCACACGTTCCCTCAACCTTCGTCGGGTTAAAGACCTTGTGGTATGTTGCCCCACAGTCGCGGCAAACAAACCGGCCAGTTAACCGCTCCATCAGTGACTCCGGATCAACATCAATGTTAATCACGCAGTTCAACGGCTTACCTAATTCTGCGCCAAACTGGTCGAGCGCTTCGGCCTGGACCATGTTCCGCGGGAAACCGTCCAGCATGTAGCCGTCGTTGACGTCATCTTCGGCCAACCGGTCCTTGACGATTCCGTTGGTGACTTCATCCGGAACCAGTTCACCCTTATCGATGTACTTCTTGGCTTCCTTTCCCATTTCCGTTCCGTTCTTCATGGCAGCGCGGAAAATATCACCCGTTGAAATGTGCGGGATCTTGTATTCATCAACAATCCGCTCAGCCTGGGTTCCCTTACCGGCGCCCGGTAACCCCATCAGCATTAAGTTCAATGCCATTTCGTACCATTCCTTCCACTATATAAGTTTACCTGCCCAGTATACCGCAGGCCGCCCGGAATTTTAAGGGCTAGTGAATGACCGTCAGAATATCATCCAGCGGCTGGCGCGTCTTCTTCGGCTGTTCCATCACCCAGAATCCGCCAACGCAATCCGGCCAGTCAACTATCCGCTTACAACCCAAAATCCTTCCACGGCATAAAGTTAAACTGGAAGTTCATGCGGTGCCCGATTTGGTCAAGACGCGCATTCCATTCGCGTTTAACCTTTCGCACCATTTTCTGACTAGCATAGCTTGGTCCCGTAGAACCATCAGGTCGAATGCCGTACGATTCTAACTTAGTCATCTTATCATTGAACGTGTACAATGTTCCTTCTGAATCTGTTACTGTACAAAAATCGTTAAGCTCATATAAAATCGTATAATCTTTCGTTTTAATGATTAACCCCGGACAGCTAGCTAACGTAGGGCAAATAATGTCTAATCCTTTCATTTTGGCATGCTTAAAATGCCCGTTCTCCTTCATCAGTTGATCGTTCGTCCTTGGGTACCCGGTTAACAGGTGAGTAGCTAAGTATTCCGTTCGCTGCGGAGCAGTATCGACGTAGTTAAACTTAAACATCCGTTCGGAACTAACTATCCCCGCGGCAACTACTCCGCATAATATGATTACGATAATAATCATCAAGGTTCGGTCGATTCCATGAAATAAACGATTATCCATTAGTTAAAAAGCGCCTCGATTCCAGTTGATTTACTATCTAAATACTGCTTGAAACTCTTTTTCGCCTTATTAATTTGAGACCCATTAACTTTATAAAAGGTCAACATTTCATCCTCAGGCGTCCACGCATTAATTTTTGCGTTTATATTTTTCCAACCACCATTGTTCTTTATAAACTCCGTTTTTCTGTTAACTGTTCCGTCTGCAATTCCCTCGTAATAATTTACCGGAACGTTAAAAGCCTGTTTTATGCTTTGCGCCTTCATCATCCGCTGATATATGTTTTCCGCATCAACATCAGCAGAAAAATCAGCGTTACTATAACTTCCGGATACAATATCTCCCCGATAGGAAACGTTATCTCTAAATTCATTTTTAACACCGTGGTTGCTGAACGCCGTCCCCAGTCTTCTTGTGAAGCAATAAGAAAGAAGTACTATTCCATAATTAGAAGTATCATTATCCTTAGCTTCGCCAGTTAACGACGCTATAATAACCATCTCATGCGCCATATCGGTCTTACTTGAAAAAACTTGGTGCTGTCTGAGTAACAATTTTCGCCCAATTGATGACGCTCCATATTTTTCTAAAAGCATGGAAAATTGGGCTTTAGGTATATCGCACCCTGCCTGTGCCCACACAAATTTTTTAAACACACCTTCCCCATATCCGCCTAGGGTAGCAACAAGCCTGCTATACTCATATATCGCCCACTTTTTCCCTTTATGGTGTTTCTCAGCATAACGTTCAATTCCCTGCTGAAGTTTATACAAATCTACAGCAGTGGGCTTATCAATCCCAAAGGCTTCACTCATAACGTCAATAAACCGCTGTCGCCGGGTATCATACTTCTCCGCTAAAGCATTTACTTCGTCAATCCAATTTAACGCTGACTCACTTGGCATGCTGATAGTTCCATTGTTATGGATTCCATTATTCATCTCAGCAATCCCATTCCGGGCAGCATCCAACAAACTTTGAGCATCCTGAACCAGACTCGCAGATTGCCCATCAAACTCATGTAGGTGGTGCTTAATCTGACGTAACCGCTGGAGCGCTTGCTCAATGTTACCCGCTAGTTCATTACATCCCCGAATACTGTCCGCTAATCCCGTGGTATCCTGCCCAGCGTCACTCGCTTTTTGCTTGAGGTGTGATAATTGCTGAACGGTTCCCATCAGCTGTCTTTTCATTTGAACTAGGCGCTGGATCTTCATGTCAAGCTCTTCATCTGACCAGCTTTTCGTGTCAACCATTGACTCGTACTGTGTGACCATCTTATTAGCGGACCTAGCAATTGCCTCACAGGCCACCCGTAACGCCCGCCAGGCATTTACCACAACAGCCATTCCAAAATCCTTCGCTTGGGTATACCCCCGCCCGGATAATTTATTATCATCAGAAAACATGGTAATCACGTTCTGAATACTATCTACCTGGTCATTTAGCTGATTACTCACCCTCCGCAATGAGTTAACCTGTTCCTTAGCGGCCGTTAATTTCATTCGTACCATTATTCTTCCTCCATTCGATGAATAACCTGCTTTTTTAACTGATACAGTTCGTCCTGTTCCCTTTTATTGCTTTGGAGATCACGTTCACAGTTTTGAACCTGTGCACTTATACCACCTAAAATTCGATTGCGATAACCTACCCAATTCCGCCCTATTGCAGACAATTCTTGCGCATATCGGCTGTGATATGCGCCGTTTGATACCTGGTCGTTCACATTAGCAATCGTTCGTAAAAGTCCCTCGGTATTATCCAAAATCTCCTTCGTTTGCCGGTTTAATTCACGAAGAGACGCTTCCTCCGTTTCGGCAGCAACTAGTTGGCGGTTTATCTCCCGGTATTCTTCATCTAAGTCCATCATTTAATCACCTGTATGAATTACAATCAGTCGCCTTGTATGCTTCATGAGCCCGTTGAATTGCACTAGCATACTTCTCCGTTGCTTCCTGAAGATTCGTAACTTCACCCTTTAATTCAGCAATAATACTAGCTAATTTCGTATTTCCCTGATAATTAGACGCACCATCATGGTCAACTGATATCCTTATTTCCCCATTAAAACTTGTCGCAATGTCGTTGCTACCGTTGATGCAGAGCTATTACTTCTAATCGTTGTCATGAGCATCCCCCATCTCCTCACAAGATTATCGCTAGTATATAATTAGCCTTTTCTAAAGTCAATTACTTTTTAAAATAAACAAATGGAGTAGTTGCTAATATTAATGATTGGCAAGCACCAAAAAAGGACTACAACCATACTGGTCATAGTCCTTGTAATCATTGTTATTCGCGTTAACTATTCCCGGATGAAGCCGACGTACTTCCGCTTCATCATCATGCCTTCCATCTGGCGGACCGTGTCAAGCGTAACCCCGACCACGATCAGCAAACTTGTTCCTCCCAGTCCGATTGACTGGTTCAACCCGAAGATTGCCGATGCAACCAGCGGGATCAGTGAAACAAACCCAAGGAAGAGGGCCCCAACTGAGCTCAACCGCATCAGCAGCCGGGAAACATACTTCTGCGTTTCCTTCCCCGGCCAAACTGACGGAATGTAACTTCCCTGTTTTTGCAGGTTCTCCGCGAGTTTTTCAGGGTTCACCTGAACAAACGCGTAGAAGAACGTGAAGACAATGATTAGGATGGTGTATAACGTCATTCCTGGAACCGTCTGCATGTTAAAGACGTCTGTTGCGACCTTAAACCACGTAGCGCCCTGGAACTTCGACGTAAAGGCCATTAAAATCGTCTGCGGCGTTGCGATAAACGAACTAGCGAAGATCACGGGGATCACCCCAGCGACGTTCACCTTCAACGGAAGGAACGAATTATCACTCGTTCCCGCCATCCGCCGGGTATACTGGATTGGCACCCGGTACTTGGCTTCCTCAACGTAGGTCACAAAGACCACGATGATTAAGACTGCTACCACGAGGGCAACAACCTCGGCCACCGGCACCCAGATGTTCCCAGGTGCCGAACCGAACCATTCCTTGACAACCTCATGGATTGCGCTCGGGGTCCGGGCGAGAATCCCGGCCATAATGATAATGGATACCCCGTTTCCGATTCCACGATCGGTAATCATGTCCCCCAACCACGTCGTAAACATTGTTCCGGCAGTCAGGATAATCCCGATCATCAGATACGTTGAGAGGCTCGGCCGCTCAATTAAGTGCAGTCCACTCAGTGCGTTAAACCCAGCGGTAATCCCAATTGATTGTACAAACGCAAGCACAATCGTCAGGTAACGCGTTACCTGATTTAATTTCCGCCGACCGACTTCTCCCTGCTTACTCCACTCCACAAACCGTGGCACAATGTCCATCTGGAGTAATTGCACCACAATTTGGGCGGTGATGTACGGGGAAACCCCCATCGCAAGGATGGAGTAGTTCGTCAGCCCACCACCACTGAAAGTATTCAGAATACTGACTAACCCCGTTGACGCAACGGTTTCTAGCGCCTTTGCGTTGATCCCGGGGACGGTGATATAAGTGCCTAGACGAAAGACAATCAAGATACCCAGGGTAAAGAGCAACTTCTTGCGAATCTCCTTCACCTTCAGGGCATTCTTCATTGTTTTAAGCATTAAATCACCTCAGCGTTTCCACCAGCGGCTTCAATGGCTTCCTTAGCTGAAGCGGAGAACTTGTGCGCCTTAACGGTCAGCTTCTTGTTGAGTTCGCCGTTACCAAGGATCTTGATTCCATCCTTTTCGTTCTTAACGATGCCCTTTTCAACCAGGATAACTGGTGAAACCTCGGCACCATTTTCAAACCGGTCGTTCAGCGTTGATAAGTTAACAACCGCGTATTCCTTCCGGTTAACGTTGTTGAAGCCCCGCTTTGGCATCCGCCGGAAGAGTGGCATTTGGCCCCCTTCAAAACCAAGCCGGATCTTGTAACGAGCTTTTTGCCCCTTCTGACCACGGCCAGCGGTCTTCCCCTTACCTGCTGAAGTCCCACGACCAACACGCATCCGTGCTTTCCGTGAACCTTCGCTCGGCTTTAATTCATTTAATTTCATTGGGTTGGCACCTCCTTATATCATTATGGTAATTACTTAACCAGTTCGACGTCGACTAAGTGGTTAATCTTCCGAATAGCACCACGCATTGCGGCGTTGTCCGGAACGATGGCTGAACTGTTAATCCGGCCTAACCCGAGTCCCTTAACGATTTTCCGCTGAGACTGAGGACGTCCAATGACAGAGTGCTTTAACGTAACCTTAATCTGAGCCATAATTCAGTCCTCCTTCTTATTCAGCCAGGTGCTGAACTGAAACGCCCCGTAATTCGGCAACGTGTTCAGCACTCTTCATCCGGGTCAACCCATCAAAGGTTGCCCGTACAACATTAACCGGCGTGTTTGAGCCGATTGACTTACTTGTCACATCGTCAACCCCGGCAAGTTCCATAACGGCACGAACGGCACCACCAGCAGCAACTCCAGAACCGGCCGTTGCTGGCTTCAGCATAATCCGGCTTCCGCTGTATTGACCGATGATTTCGTGAGGAAGCGTTGTTCCAACGATTGGCACTTCAATTAAGTTCTTCCGTGCAGCATCAACGGCTTTCCGGATGGCTTCAGGAACTTCCTGCGCCTTACCGGTCCCGAACCCAACGTGACCGTTGTGGTCGCCAACGATAACCAGCGCAGCAAACCGTAAGCGCCGACCACCCTTAACAACCTTCGTAATCCGGTTGATTGCTACAACGCGATCTTCTAAATCTAATTGTGCTGGATCGATAAAAGTCATAAACGGTATTCCTCCTTTTCCTAAAAGTCTAAGCCATTTTCACGTGCAGCTTCAGCTAAAGCCTGAACGCGTCCATGGTACAGGTATCCACCACGGTCAAATACAACTTCCTTGATACCCTTGTCTGCAGCACGCTTAGCAACCAGCGCACCAACTGCACTCGCCTGTTCAGTCTTGGTGCCGGCGCTAATTTCACTATCTAATGTAGAGGCACTAACCAGCGTCACACCCGCTACGTCATCAATTACTTGAGCGTAGATGTTTTTGTTTGAACGATAAACATTTAAGCGTGGGCACTCAGCAGTACCAGAAATCTTTCCCCGAACACGGGCGTGACGCCGTTGCCGCGTCTTGTTCTTGTCTGGTTTCGAAATCACAATTTTCACCTCTTAATTTAGTTACAGCGGTTATGCTGCATATTTATTACTTACCAGTCTTACCTTCCTTACGCCGTACGTACTCGCCAACGTAACGAATTCCCTTCCCCTTGTATGGTTCCGGCTTCCGGGTCTCACGAATCCGGGCAGCGCAATCGCCGACCTTTTCCTTGTCAATTCCGGAAACGGTAATCTGGGTTTGAGACGGGCATTCAAACTTGATACCCTCTTCTTCTTCAAAGTTAACTGGGTGGGAGTACCCAACGTTTAATACAAGGGTCTTCCCCTTCATCTGAGCACGGTACCCAACCCCGCGTAACTCGAGTTCCTTCTTGAAGCCGTTTGTTACCCCTTCAACCATGTTGTTGAAGTTGGCCCGGGTTGTCCCGTGCAGTGACTTCATCTTGTTGTCATCTGATGGCCGGTCGAAGGACACCGTTGAACCATCAATCTTCATCGTAATCTTGTCAGAGAACTCCCGGGTTAATTCACCCTTTGGTCCCTTTACGGTTACCATGTTACCGTCGCGCTTAACCTCAACGCCTTCTGGTAACTCAACTACTTTATAACCAATCCGACTCACGAGTATGCCACCTCCTGTCGTTATTAGATCTTACCAAACGTAGGCTAATACTTCGCCACCGATGTTCTTAGCACGGGCGTCCTTATCAGTCATAACCCCTTCTGAGGTTGACAGGATGGCAATCCCTAACCCGTTTAACACCTTCGGCACAGCGTCAGCCTTAACGTATGAACGTAATCCTGGCTTTGAAATCCGCTTAATACCAGAAATAACGCGTTCCTTGTTCTTACCATACTTCAGGAATACACGGATGATACCCTGCTTGTCATCATCAATGTATTCAACATCGCGGATAAATCCTTCGTCCTTCAGGATATCAGCGATGGCATGCTTGATTTTTGATGCAGGAATTTCAACTGATTCGTGGTGCGCCATGTTAGCGTTCCGAATCCGGGTTAAGAAATCTGCAATTGGATCACTCATAGCCATGTTATTTTTGCCTCCTTCGTCCTTGTAGTCGCTGAATTACCAGCTAGCCTTCTTCATGCCAGGAATTTGTCCCTTATGAGCAAGTTCGCGCAGGCAAACACGGCATAACTTAAACTTCCGGTAAACAGAATGTGGCCGGCCACAACGTTGGCAACGGGTGTATTCCTGCGTTGAGAACTTTGCTGGCCGCTTGTTCTTAGCAATTTGTGACTTTTTAGCCAATGTTTAAACCTCCTCTTATTTAGCGAATGGCATTCCGAGCTGGGTTAACAGTTCCTTTGATTCTTCGTCGGTGTTGGCCGTCGTAACAATGACAATGTCCATCCCACGAACCTTGTTAACCTTATCAAAATCAATTTCTGGGAAGATCAGCTGTTCACGAATCCCCAGGGTGTAGTTTCCCCGGCCATCAAAGGCCCGCTTGCTAACACCGTGGAAGTCCCGCACACGCGGAAGTGAAACGGAAACTAACTTGTCTAAGAATTCGTACATCCGCTGTCCCCGCAGGGTTACCTTACAACCAATCGGCATCCCTTCACGCAGACGGAAACCGGCAATGGACTTCTTGGCCCGCGTAATCACTGGCTTCTGCCCAGCAATCAGGGTTAATTCGTCAACCGCTTCGTCCAGGTTCTTGGCGTTGCTTACAGCGTCACCAACCCCCATGTTGATCACGATCTTGTCAACTTTAGGTGCCTGCATGATTGAAGTGTAGTTAAACTTCTCCATCATTGACGGCACGATCTCTTTTTCATACTTTTCCTTTAAACGATTTGCCATGAAGACGATGTCCTCCTTTCCTGTCAAACTAGTCTAACGTCTCGCCGGACTTCTTTGAAACCCGGACCTTCTTGCCATTGACAACCTTGTACCCGACGCGGGTTGGCTTGCCGTCCTTCGGGTCGATGAGCATTACGTTTGATGCATCAATGGGAGCCTCGACTTCAATGATCCCACCGTTTGGGTTAGCGTTACTTGGCTTCTGGTGCTTCTTAACGATGTTAACACCCTTAACAACCACCCGGTTAGCAGCCGGGATAACCTGTTCAACGACACCTTCCGTGCCCTTGTCCTTCCCCGCGATAACCTTAACCTTATCATTCTTCTTAACGAACATTCTTACTCGCACCTCCTTGCCAGTCGGTCATATTACAATACTTCCGGTGCTAAGGAGACGATCTTCATGAAGTCCCCGTCACGGAGTTCACGGGCAACTGGTCCGAAGATCCGCGTACCCTTAGGTGACTTGTCATCACCGATGATAACAGCAGCGTTCTCATCAAACTTGATGTATGAACCGTCTGCCCGGTGTGCACCAGATTTCGTCCGAACAACAACCGCCTTGACAACGTCACCCTTTTTGACAACGCCACCTGGTGTTGCTTGTTTAACAGTAGCAACAATAATATCGCCGATGTTAGCGGTCTTAACGCGGGAACCACCAAGGATCTTAATTACTAAGAGTTCGCGCGCCCCAGAGTTATCAGCGACTTTCAAACGACTTTCTTGTTGGATCACAGTATGTGTCCTCCTTTCGTTATTAGGTCAGAATACGAATCAAAGTAATTAAACTGTTAGATGATAACAGCCTTTTCGTTGATTTCAACTAAGCGGAACCGCTTCTTAGCTGAGAGCGGCCGTGTTTCCATGATGGTGACGATGTCGCCAATCTTAGCTTCGTTGTTTTCATCGTGGGCCATGAACTTCTTTGAGTACTTAACCCGCTTACCGTACGTCTTGTGGTTCTTGTACGTCTCAACAACAACGGTAATCGTCTTGTCCATCTTGTCTGAAACAACGCGGCCCTTGTATACCTTACGCTGGTTACGTTCTTCGCTCATGCGTGGTTAACCTCCTTTTCGTATTCTTAGTTGTTTAATTCTTGTTGACGGAGTGCCGTCTTAATCCGAGCAATCGTCTTCCGAACTTCCTTAAGCCGGGCGGTGTTCTCTAACTGACCCGTTGCCAGCTGGAAACGAAGGTTGAAGAGCTCTTCCTTGTACTGCTTTTCCTTTTCAAGCATTTCGTCAGTGGTTAATTCTTTAATTTCCTTAGCCTTCATTAGATTCGCCACCTACTTCCTCGCGTGCTACGATCTTTGTCTTAACCGGGAGCTTGTGCGATGCCAACCGTAATGCTTCACGGGCAACCTCTTCAGGAACCCCGCCAACTTCAAACATTACCTTACCGCGCTTAACCGGTGCAACCCATCCTTCTGGCGTCCCTTTCCCGGAACCCATCCGGACACCAATAGCCTTAGCCGTGTATGACTTGTGAGGGAAAATCTTGATCCAAACCTTCCCACCACGCTTCATGTAACGCGTCATGGCAACACGGGCAGCTTCAATCTGCCGGTTGGTAATCCAATGTGAATCGAGCGCCTTTAAACCGAACTCACCAAACGTAACGGTCTTGCCACCCTTGGCTTCGCCACGCATGTGACCACGGAACTCACGTCGATGCTTTGTCCGCTTTGGTACTAACATTGATTATTCCCCTCCTTACTTACGATCTGATTTCTTAGCAGGCAGGATTTCACCACGGTAAATCCAAACCTTAACACCTAACTTACCGTATGTCGTGTGTGCTTCAACCCAGGCGTAGTCAATGTCAGCCCGCAATGTGTGCAGCGGAACCGTTCCGTCTGAGAAGTGTTCAATCCGAGACATGTCAGCCCCGTTCAGCCGGCCGGCAACCTGAACCTTGATTCCCTTAGCACCAGCCCGCATTGTCCGTTGAATGGCCTGCTTCATTGCCCGCCGGAAAGCAATCCGGTTTTCAAGCTGCTGGGCGATATCTTCGCCGACCAGCTTAGCATCTAAGTCAGGCTTCTTGATTTCAACAATGTTGATGTGTACACGCTTGCCGGTCAGGTTGTTTAATTCCTTCCGCAGCTTTTCAACTTCGGAACCACTCTTACCGATTACCATTCCTGGCTTAGCGGTGTGGATTGAAATGTTAACGCGCTTAGCAGCCCGTTCAATCTCAATCTGTGAGATTGAAGCGTTGGCTAACTTATTCAGAATGAACTTCCGGATACGTAAATCTTCGTGTAAGTTAGCAGCGTAATCTTTTTCAGCGTACCACTTTGCATCCCAGTCACGGATGATGCCGACACGTAATCCCGTTGGATTTACTTTTTGACCCACGCTTATCCCTCCTTATTTAACAGATACAACAACTGTGATGTGGCTTGTCCGCTTGTTGATCGGTGAAGCGGAACCCTTAGCACGGGGACGGAACCGCTTGAGTGTCGGCCCTTCGTTAGCAAACGTTTCGCTAACGTATAAGTCCTCAGCATCCAGATCAAAGTTGTTTTCCGCATTTGCAATTGCGGAATTCAAAACCTTTTCAACGATTTCAGCACCAGCTGTTGGTGTGAACTTTAAAATTCCAAGTGCTTCAGCAACGCTCTTGCCGCGAATCAAATCGAGGACCAGACGCGCCTTCCGTGCCGGAATCCGAACCATCCGAGCAGTTGCCTTTGCTGATGTAATTTCTTCAGCCATGTCCTAATCCTCCCTCGACTACTTAACGCCTGTTGCCTTGTCGTCACCACTGTGACCGTGGAACGTCCGTGTTGGGACAAACTCACCGAGCTTGTGGCCAACCATGTCTTCCTGAATGTAAACCGGGACGTGCTTCCGACCATCATAAACGGCAATCGTGTAACCAATGAAACTTGGGAAAATCGTTGACCGCCGTGACCAAGTCTTGATGACAGACTTCTTTTCCTGGTCCGCCTGCGCCTCAATCTTCTTTAATAAGTGCGCATCAGCAAATGGGCCCTTCTTTAAACTTCGACTCATGTTTTTCCTCCTTTCGCTTGACCGCTAGCCGTTAATTAACGCCGCTTCCGGCCACGAATAATGAACTTGTTTGACCGCGCCTTCGTTGAACGCGTCTTCTTACCAATTGTCTTCTTACCCCATGGTGATAACGGGCTTGGACGTCCGATTGGGGCCTTACCTTCACCACCACCATGCGGGTGGTCGTTCGGGTTCATAACAGAACCACGGACCGTTGGCCGCTTACCTGCCCAACGGTTCCGGCCAGCCTTACCAATGTTGATAAGTGAATGCTCTTCGTTTCCGACCGTTCCGATGGTTGCCCGGCATGTTAACAGAATCATCCGGGTTTCACCAGATGTCAGCCGAACAATGGCGTACTTACCTTCCTTACCAAGTAACTGAGCTGATGCTCCGGCTGACCGAACTAACTGGCCACCCTTACCCGGTTTTAATTCAATGTTGTGAATAACGGTTCCGACTGGGATGTTAGCTAACGGTAAGGTGTTCCCGACCTTGATGTCGGCATCTGCACCTGATTCAACCTTCATGCCAACCTTTAAGCCCTTTGGCGCTAAGATGTATGACTTCGTCCCGTCTTCGTAAACAATTAAAGCAATGTTTGCTGACCGGTTCGGGTCGTATTCAATTGCCTTAACCGTTGCAGGAACGTTATCCTTAGTCCGCTTAAAGTCAACCAGCCGGTACTGGCGCTTGTGGCCACCGCCACGGTGCCGGACAGTAATGTGACCGTATGAGTTCCGGCCAGCAGTCTTGCTTTGTGATACAAGCAGTGACTTTTCTGGCTTCGTCTTTGTGATTTCAGCAAAGTCGGAACTGGTCATGTTACGACGACCGTTAGTGGTTGGTTTGTATTTCTTGATTCCCACTTTGTTTCCCTCCTACTCTAGAATTATTCTTCGGCGAATAACTTAATTTCGTCTGAATCGGCAGTTAAAGTAACGATTGCCTTACGACGCTTCTTTGTGTAGCCTTCGTAACGGCCCATCCGCTTCTTCTTGCCCTTAATGTTCATGATGTTGACCTTAGCAACCTTGACGTTGAACACTTTTTCAACAGCGTTCTTCACCTGGGTTTTTGTGGCACGAACATCGACGTCAAACTGGTAACGCTTGTTGTCCATTTCAGCCATGGAGGCTTCCGTAACAACCGGGCGTAAAATTACATCGCGTACATCCATTATGCAAGAACCTCCTCTACCTGAGAAAGAGCTTCTTTGGTAATGACCATCTTGTCATTCTTAGCCACGTCTAAGACGTTCAGACCTTTAGCCGGAATTACCGTAACATTTGCAAGGTTCCGTGCAGCTAAAGCAGCTTTCTCATTATCGTTTTCAAGAACTACTAAAACCTTTGTCTTCACATCTAGGTTAGCCAGCACCTGCGCAAATTCCTTTGTCTTTGGTGCGTCAAACTGAAGTGCATCAACAACAACAAGGCTGTTGTCAATAACCTTCTGTGACAGCACTGACTTGATTGCTAAGCGCCGCACCTTCCGTGGTAACTTGTAGCTGTATGACCGTGGTTGCGGGCCAAAGACCGTTCCACCACCAACCCACTGTGGAGCACGGATGGAACCTTGCCGGGCACGACCGGTACCCTTTTGCCGCCACGGCTTCTTGCCCCCACCTGAAACGGCACGCCGGTTCTTAACCGCGTGTGTTCCCTGCCGGCGGGAAGCCTGCTGCATGATTACCGCGTCAAAGATTACGTTGTCGTTTGGTTCGATACCAAAAATGCTGTCGTTTAATTCAACTTCACCATTCTTGC
Source organism: Candidatus Ligilactobacillus avistercoris (assembly GCA_019119415.1). Lineage (GTDB taxonomy): Bacteria > Bacillota > Bacilli > Lactobacillales > Lactobacillaceae > Ligilactobacillus > Ligilactobacillus hohenheimensis. Next base: position 22,147 of record DWXB01000004.1, read on the forward strand.
TACCATCCTGTTTAAATAATGCAACTTTAGGCATCGACTGATCCTCCCTTCCTCAGTTTATTTAACCGTACTCTTAACGATAACGTATGACTTGTTTGCGCCAGGAACGTTACCCTTAATTAACAGTACGCCGTTTTCTGTATCAGCCTTAACGATTTCAAGGTGTTGGATCGTAACCTGCTTACCACCCATCCGGCCTGGGAGCATCTTACCCTTAAATACCCGGTTGATGATAACCCCCATTGAACCTGGACGCCGGTGGTAACGTGACCCGTGGGCCATTGGTCCGCGGTGCTGGTTCCAACGCTTGATGTTACCCTGGAAACCTTTACCCTTGGACGTACCCGTTACGTCAACGATGTCGCCTGCTTCGAATACGTCAGCGTTTAATTCATCACCGACGTTGTAGTCTCCCAGCTCAACATCCCTGATTTCACGAACGAAGCGCTTAGGAGCAGTTTTTGCTTTTGCTGCATGACCTTCAGCCGGCTTTGTGGCACGAACAGCCTTCTGGTCGTCAAACCCAAGCTGAATTGCTTCATAACCGTCGTTTTCCATTGTCTTAACCTGCATAACAACGTTTGGGTTAACGGCAACAACGGTAACCGGAACCAGCTCACCCTTTTCGGTGAAGACCTGTGTCATCCCGACTTTCTTTCCTAAGATTCCTTTTGTGGCCATGAGTACACCTCCAATTTTTTGTAATGCTTAATTATAACTTGATTTCAATGTCAACCCCGGACGGTAGATCAAGCTTCATTAATGAATCAACCGTCTTCGGCGTTGGGTTCACGATGTCGATTAACCGCTTGTGCGTCCGAATTTCGAACTGCTCCCGTGAATACTTGTACTTGTGTGGTGAACGGATAACCGTGTACAGTGTCCGTTCTGTCGGCAGCGGAATTGGGCCTGAAATCATTGCCCCCGTCCGCTTAGCAGTCTCAACGATCTTGTCCGCCGACTGGTCGAGAATCCGGTGCTCGTAAGCCTTAAGCCGGATCCGAATCTTTTGCTTAGCCATTTAGTTCCCTCCTTCGTCCATTTTAAAAATAAGACTCGCTCCGTGAAAATTACCGCCACGCTCATGGCAAAGCATCCGGGCGTGTCGCAACCTTTCACATCATCGCTCAAATGTGCATACTTGTCCCATGACAAGCACGTTTACTATCATATTACTTTTAACCCGCGAATACAAGGGGTAACCATTGATTTTATGCGGTTTCACTCTCTTTTTTGGCTTCTTTTCTTCATTATTTGGGGAACATGCTCCAAATACGCAAAAACGGGGCCGCGGTCTGCGCCGCAACCCCGTAATAACCACTTTGATGGTTACTTGGTAAACCCGTACTTCTTGTTGAACCGGTCAACCGCTCCATCAGCCTTAGCTGACTTCTGCTTCCCGGTGAAGAATGGGTGTGAGTCACATGAAATTTCAACCCGAATCAGTGGGTACGTGTTGCCGTCTTCCCATTCAACGGTTTCGTCTGACGTTGCCGTTGAACCTGACAGGAACTTGTAACCCGTTGATGAGTCCATGAATACTACCTGATGGTAATCTGGATGAATCCCCTGCTTCATTGTATTTCGCTCCTTTGCCCTGGGTCATTTGCTGAGCCAGAGTTAAATTAATAATTAATAGTACGCCAGTCATCATACCATGAATGTTAGCGAACCGCAATTACCTTTTCCCCGGAAAATCGACCTTTTCGATCTGGCGGCAAAAATCGGCATTGTCCTTCGTTTGCCGCATCATCCTTAATACCCGACTGGTGTCCTGAACTGGGTTATTTCCAACCATTTTCCGGACCTTCCAGGCCGCATCAAGGGTTGTCTTGTCCAGCAGCAACTCCTCCTTGCGCGTTCCCGAGCGTTTAATGTCCACTGCCGGGAAAATCCGCCTTTCCGCCAGTTCCCGCGAAAGTTGCAGTTCCTGGTTGCCGGTTCCCTTAAACTCTTCAAAAATAACGTCGTCCATCCGGCTTCCGGTATCAACCAGTGCCGTGGCAAGAATTGTCAGACTCCCGCCATCCTCAATATTCCGGGCCGCCCCAAAGAACCGTTTCGGCTTGAAGAGAGCCGTCGGATCCAATCCCCCGGAAAGCGTCCGGCCACTCGGCGGCACGACCAGGTTGTATGCCCGGGCTAGGCGGGTAAGGGAGTCCAGCAAAATCACAACGTCCTGCTTGTCTTCCACTAGGCGCATCGCCCGTTCAAGAACCAGCTCGGCCACCCGAACGTGGTTTTCCGGCCGCTGGTCAAACGTCGAGTAAACGACCTCGCCACTCACACTCCGTTCAAGGTCCGTTACTTCCTCGGGCCGCTCATCAATTAGCAGAATAATTACGTGCGCATCCGGATAGTTGGCGGTGATTCCCTTAGCCATCCGCTTTAAAAGACTGGTCTTTCCGGCCTTAGGCGGAGCCACGATCAGCCCCCGCTGACCGAACCCCACCGGCGCAAAGAGATCCACCAGCCGCGGAGCCAACGGACTTTTCCCGGTCGCCAGTTTCATTTGCTGGGTCGGATAAACGGGCGTTAATCCCGGAAAATGCGGCCGGTTCTTCGCCTGCTCCGGATCCTTGCCGTTGACCGTATCCACCCGCATCAAGCCATGGTACTTGTCGTTATGCCGGGGCGGCCGGACCACCCCCGCAACCTCATCCCCGTTGCGAAGGCCGAACCGCCGAATCTGGGAAATCGAGACGTAAATGTCCTCCTGGGACGGGCCGTAGTTTAACGGGCGCAAAAAACCGTACCCTTCACTCGGAATGATGTCGAGAATTCCCTGCATGTAGTAATAGCCGGCTTCCTGGGCCGCCGCCCGGACAACCGCAAGGGCCAGCTCCTTCTTATTCATTTTGCTGTAATACGGGATTTCATACCGTTTGGCATCCTCGTACAGTTCCCGGAGCGTTTTTTGCTCCAGCTCGCGTAACGTTACCCCGTTCTTCTTCGGACTTTTTCCCACGACTACTCCTCCCCGGTCGTATCGTTAACCACATCAATATGAACGTGTAATCCGCGGAACTTCGTGATAATCCGGTCGTACCCGCGAAGAATGTTGTCGGCGTGTTCAATCACGGTTGTCCCGTCCGCCATCAGCGCCAACCCCAACAGGGCCACCCCGGCGCGAATATCGTTGGCCGTAATCGTGGCCCCGTGAAGTGCGGCCGAGTGGTCAATCCGGATAATCCCGTCATGGGTTGTAATCTTCGCCCCCAGCATTTGCATGGGCTTCACGTGCTGAATCCGCTTAGGGTAGAGCGTATCAATCACCGTCGAGGTCCCCTGCGCACACATCAGCAACGGCGTAATCGGCTGCTGCAGGTCGGTTGCAAACCCCGGGAACGGCGCCGTCGTCACGGTAATCGGCCGGAGATGGTCGTTTCCCGGAACGTAAATCTTATCGTCATCAATTTCAAGGTTAACCCCCATCTCGGTCAGCTTAGCGATAAACGGATCAAGATGTTCCTTAATCACGTTGCGCACCAGCACCCCGTCACCGTTCGCCGCCGCAAACGCAAGGTAGGTGCCCGCTTCAATCCGGTCCGGAATAATCGTGTGGGTGTTCTGCGCCCGCAGGTGAGCCACCCCCTCAATCCGGATGACCCCCGTTCCGGCGCCCCGAATCCGGGCTCCCATGTTGTTCAAAAAGGTTGCCAGGTCAATGATTTCTGGTTCCTTCGCGGCGTTTTCAATGATGGTCGTTCCGTGCGCCTTAACGGCTGCGAGGAGCACGTTAATCGTGGCCCCGACGGATACCAAATCAAAGAAGATGTGGGCCCCGTGGAGTCCTTCCGGCCCGGTCGTAATGCGGACGGTATCGCCCTGCTCAACCACCGTTGCGCCCAAGGCCCGGAAGCCCTTAATGTGCTGGTCGATCGGGCGCGGGCCGATGTTGTCGCCTCCCGGGAAGCTCACCGTCGCCTGGCCAAACCGCCCCAAAAGCGCCCCCATAAAGTAGTAGGACGCCCGCAGACTCCGGATAACATCCCCCGGAAGTGGCGCCTGAACAATCGCCGTGGGGTCAATCAGCAGCTCACCGTGGTTAAACTGCGATTTTACGTTCATCGACTTTAAAATCAACATTAGATTATGCACGTCCAGAATATCCGGAACGCTATCAAGTTTAACGGGCGTTTCTGCCAACACCGTCGCCGGAATTAACGCAACGGTACTATTTTTGGCCCCGCCAATCGTTACCTCACCGGATAACCGCTGGCCACCCCTGACAATCATCTTCTTCATTCCGCGTTATCTCCATCTATCGTATCATTCACAATAGTTCAAAACTTGAACCCGTGTACCTCCTATAATTCTAACGAACAGCCCTACCCGACGCAAGCACAATCACTAGCCTTTTAGAGAATCGCTAAGGTCGCATAACTACAGGCGTTCTTGTGATTCGAGGCACACAAAAGCCCGGCTGGCGACCTACCAACCGGGCTTTGTTAACGGCTTCCGCTGAATTAGCCAGCGTTGCCGCCGTTCTTCTTAATAATTTCTTCCTGAATGGACTTCGGCACAGCCTCGTAGTGGTCCATGGACATTGTAAACGTCCCCCGTCCCTGGGTAGCGGACCGCAGCGTCGTAGCGTAACCGAACATCTCAGCCAACGGAACGTAAGCGTGGACTAACTGAGCGTTCCCCCGGGCTTCCATTCCGTCAACCCGACCACGCCGGGCAGTAACGTGCCCCATGACGTCCCCAAGGTTGTCTTCTGGCGTAACGATGTCAACCTTCATGATTGGTTCAAGGATTACGGCACCGGCATCCTTAGCGGCATTCTTCAGTGCCAGGGATGCAGCCACCTTGAAGGCCGCTTCACTTGAGTCGACTTCGTGGTAACTACCATCGTAGAGCTTGGCCTTAACGTCGATCAGTGGGTATCCAGCCAGCACACCGTTGGCCATGGCTTCCTTCAACCCCTGTTCAACTGACGGGATGTATTCACGCGGAACAACCCCACCGACGATGGCGTCTTCGAACTCGAAGCCCTTACCTTCTTCGTTCGGGGTGAATTCAATCCAAACATCCCCGTACTGCCCTTTACCACCAGACTGCCGCACAAACTTACCCTGGGCGGAAACCTGCTTGGTGAATGTTTCACGGTAAGCAACCTGTGGTTCACCGATCTTAGCTTCCACGTGGAATTCACGCTTCATCCGGTCAACGATGATGTCCAGGTGCAGCTCACCCATTCCGGCGATCAGCGTTTCACCCGTTTCTGGGTTGGTTTCAGCCTTGAAGGTCGGGTCTTCTTCGGCCAACTTCTGCAGGGCAATGTCCATCTTGTCCTGGTCAGCCTTTGAACTTGGCTCAACGGAAACCTGGATAACTGGGTCCGGGAATTCCATTGATTCAAGCAGCAGTGGGTGATCCGGATCAGTCAGGGAGTCCCCAGTTGTCGTGTTCTTCAATCCGATAGCGGCAGCAATGTCCCCGGAGAACACTTCTGGGATTTCCTTCCGCTGGTTGGAGTGCATCTGAAGCAGCCGCCCAACCCGTTCACGCTTGTTCTTGGTTGCGTTCAGCACGTATGAACCTGATTCCAGTGTTCCGGTGTAAACCCGCAGGTACGTTAACCGCCCAACAAATGGGTCCGTTGCAATCTTGAAGGCTAACCCGGCGAATGGCTTGGTGTCATCAGCAATCAGGTCAACTTCTTCATCCGTCTCCGGGTTCGTAGCGGTGTACGGCTTAACGTCCAGTGGTGATGGCAGGTAGTCGTTCACCCCATCAAGCATCATCTGAACACCCTTGTTCTTGAAGGCAGAACCAGCAAAGACCGGGTAAAGGTCAAGGTTCAACGTTGCCTTCCGGATGGCCTTCTTCAGTTCCTCAGAGCTGATTTCGTCCCCTTCAAGGTACTTTTCCATGATGTCGTCGTCAACGTCAGCAACGGCTTCAATCATGGCATCCCGCTTAGCCTGAGCTTCTTCCTTGTAGTCGTCCGGAATGTCAACAACGTCCCATTCTGACCCAAGTTCGTCTTCATCGTAAAGGTCGGCCTTCATTTCAATCAGGTCAATAACTCCCTGGAAGTTATCTTCGGCCCCGATTGGCATTTGAACCGGCACTGGGTTAGCCTGCAGCCGGTCCCGAATCGTGTCAACGGAGTAGTCGAAGTTTGCCCCGATCTTGTCCATCTTGTTAACGAACACGATCCGCGGAACCCCGTATTCCGTTGCTTGCCGCCATACGTTTTCGGTCTGCGGTTCTACCCCAGACTGACCATCAAGGACAACGATGGCCCCGTCAAGAACACGGAGTGACCGTTCAACTTCGGCCGTAAAGTCCACGTGCCCTGGCGTGTCAATGATGTTAATCCGGTGATCCTTCCACTGGGCAGTCGTTGCGGCAGACGTAATCGTAATCCCCCGTTCCTGTTCCTGCTCCATCCAGTCCATTTGGGAAGCACCATCATGCGTTTCCCCAATTTTATGAATCTTTCCCGTGTAGTACAGAATCCGTTCGGTCGTCGTCGTCTTCCCAGCATCGATGTGGGCAACGATCCCGATGTTCCGCGTCTTTTCCAATGGGAATTCACGTTTGTTAGCCATTGAGAATCTTCTCCTTCCACAAAATATGTGCGTTGCGTTTGCTTAGTTTCAAAAAAATGGCCATTATAGTCACAGCCATAATAGCCACTTAAATAATTACCAGCGGTAGTGTGCGAATGCCCGGTTAGCTTCAGCCATCCGGTGCGTATCTTCACGCTTCTTAACGGAAGCACCGGTGTTGTTAGATGCATCGATGATTTCCTTAGCCAGCCGCTCTGACATTGTGTGTTCGCCACGCAGCCGGGCGTAGCTTACAATCCACCGTAAGCCAAGCGTTGTCCGCCGTTCTGGCCGCACTTCAATCGGAACCTGGTAGTTTGATCCACCGATCCGCCGCGCCTTAACTTCAAGAACAGGCATAACGTTCTTCATGGCTTCTTCGAACACTTCGATCGGATCGTTCCCGGTCTGTTCCTTAATCATGTCAAATGCTTCGTATAAAATCTTTGAAGCCTTACCGCGCTTCCCGTCCAACATTAACCGGTTGATTAACCGCGTAACCAACTTGGAATTGTAAATTGGATCTGGCAGCACTTCACGCTTCTGTACGCCACCTTTTCTTGGCATTTAAAAAACCTCCTCGAGTTCTAAATTCGTTCGCCTTACTTCTTCGGCTTCTTTGTACCGTACTTGGAACGACCCTGACGCCGGTCTTCAACACCAGCAGTATCGAGCGCCCCACGAACGATGTGGTAACGAACCCCAGGAAGGTCCTTTACACGACCACCACGAACTAACACAACACTGTGTTCCTGGAGGTTGTGGCCGATTCCTGGAATGTAGGCAGTCACTTCCATCAGGTTTGACAGCCGCACACGTGCGTACTTCCGTAAAGCTGAGTTAGGCTTCTTCGGCGTCATCGTACCAACACGCGTTGCAACGCCCCGCTTCTGTGGGGACGGGTTGGCAACCTGAACCTTCTTGTAACTGTTGTACCCGTAGTTTAATGCCGGGGACTTTGACTTTGAACCTTTAGACTTACGCCCTTTCCGAACTAATTGGTTAATTGTAGGCATCTAAAGCTTCCTCCTTCCTGTTATTAATCAAAATTCAAGCACACACATCCAGGAGTTTCTTTTTAAGGGTTAAAAAACAACGGTGTGTGTGCAATGTATGCTAACCTGCTCCCAGTCAGCATGATCCCGGCAAAGCGGGAGAACTGTTCACATCAGCACCTCGACTAGGATACCATGCGAACCGAAAGGGTGTCAATTCCCCGGTTAAATTAATTTTGCATGCCAAATCCTCCCAATTCCGCCCTAATTAAAAACTAGAAGGGAGCGCATGACATGAACAACATTCTTAACCTCATCATCCTTACCGTTGGCGGGCTTGCGGGCGGATCATTTGCCGCCTGTATGGTTACCCGGTACGTTCACCACCAGTCACCGTGGGACCGGTCAGCCTGCGAGCACTGCCACCACCAGCTGACATGGTGGCAACTAATTCCCGTGGTTGGCGTTTTGATCCAGCGGGGGCGGTGCGCGTGGTGTCACCAGCCCATTAGCTGGCAGTCCACCGGAAGTGAACTAGCCTGTACTGGGATTATCCTTGCGGAATGGTGGTGCACAAAGCTTCCGCCCGTCCACCTCATCATCCTGGTTACGTGGCTGGCAATCCTGACCGGCGAGGATGCGGCGACCCAGACGGTCTGTCCCGGAATGCTCTGGGGCGGAACCCTTCTTCTGGGAACACTCACCCTTCCGGTTGTTCTCACCACCATCAGGCTCCACCCGGGCTTCATCCTCCTTATTTTGGGACCGTTGCTCGCGCTTGCCTGGCGGCGCCAACTGGGAAGTGCCGATGTCGTTTTAACCGGAGCAGTGGCCCTCCTTTACGGTCCCCGCTTTGCCTGTGCGGTTCTATTTGGTGCGGCCGGAGCGGTCCTGCTTGCGTTTCTTCTCCGCCGCTCCCGCCGTTCGCTCCCCTTCATCCCCTTCCTTGCGGGCGCTCTGCTGATTGGCTTAGCGGTTTTCCGCTAGGCATAACAAAAAGGCCGGGACTCATTTGTCCCAACCTTTCGTTCACTTTACTAGCCAAGAAAACTAGCGTGTTTAGTTATCTTAGTCTTTCCGCTTCTTTAAGACCAGGGCAGCACCACCGAGCAGGGCAGCCATTCCCGTCAGGGTTAACCCGGCAGCAACCGCATCACCGGTGTCTGGTAAAGCACGCTTGTCGTGCCGCTGCGTTGCAACTGACTGGGCGTCAGCCGCCTGCTTGTCCGTTGCGCCGTGGGCCAGCACCGCCTTGTTGGCCGCTGGGGCCACGTGCCGGTTCGTGTTTGTCCGCTGCGCACTGGTTGCGGCGTGCTTAGCCGTTGTTGGTGCTCCTGCCGAAGCCGCTGGAACCTTGTTATCAGCTGTGGCCGGCTTCTGGCTACTGCTTGCCACTGACGTGTTCGTTGCCGGCTGCACCGCACTCGATGAGGAGCTAGCGTTCGGGTCGGCTGCGACGGATGAACTTGACTGGTCGACCGGCGCCACTGAAGACGAACTGGTCTTGTTATCCGCTACCTTTGAAGATGAGCTCGACTTAGCATTCGTTGCTTTTGATGATGAGCTCGTCTTGGCGGTTGTCTTCGTTGATGAGCTTGACTTAGAAGAGCTCGATGAAGACGACTTTGATGAGCTCGAGTCAACGGCCGAACTTAACGATGAGCTCAATGAGCTAGAAGACGAGGACGAGCTTGACGAAGCTGATGAGGAACGCGACGAACTTACTGAGCTTGATGACGAACTGGCGGACGAACTCGATGAGGAGCTAACCGCCGATGAACTTGACGAGGAGGATGAAACCACCGCAAAGTTCAGCGTAACTTTCCCGGTAGTAACACCCATCCCAATCATGTTAGCCCACGGCAACTTGGCCGTGTTCGGCTGGCCAGACAGCGAAGTGGCCGTCGGGACATCCGAGTGGTAGAAGTCCACCGACTCCGTTTGCACGTAGTTGCACAGCATACTAATCGTCGTCGGATCGCTACCATTTACCGCAAGGACAAGGTGGTACTTAACGCCTGGCACCAGCACACTTACCTTGTTGCCGTTGGCGTCGGCCACGTAGTAGTCGTTCGACGTTGGCACGGTCATGTCCCCGTTAACCACCTGGAAGTCCTTGGAACAGCCGGTGGACCGGTCAATCGTGTAAACCTGCTTTGCACCAATCGGCTGGCCGTTGGAGTTCAGTAACTGCACCCCGTTTTGGGCCACTTGCTGGGCGTTCAACGGGTGCTGCACCCCGTAGTTATACAGGGCCAGGGAAAGCGGGTCGTTCTTGTACTGCGACTGGGCCGTTCCTGCGTTGCTGCCACCGGCAACGTTCCCCTCGACACCCCAGATAGCGTACTGTGTCATATCGTATTCGTATTGATCAAGGGAATACTCTGCAGAATTTTTCCCAGTCTTTTGCAGGTACGCCTGGTACCACTGGTTCACCTGGCTGTTGCTAATCGGGGCAGAGTAGATATTCTGCGTGTTCCCCAGACAGTTCGGGTAGCCAGCATACAGAACGGCGGCAATCTCGTTGACGTTCTGGCCGTTAAAGCCATCCTGTGACGTTGCGTCCCACGCGGAAATCCGCTGGTAGTTCACCGTCGCGTCCGGTTCACCGTCAACCACCGAATCCCCCATGCCGTCATCGTTTCCCGCCGGGGTCGCGTAACCTGGGTTGTAACTGTAAACAATTTCGGTAGCGTTGTTCGGACCCGTTGCCTGCCATACGTCGTTCGGCTGCGTTAACGGAAGGGTTCCCATCACGGCGTATGGGTCCTTTGATGACCAGTCCACCGCACTGGACGAACTACTGCTGCTTGAACTACTACTCAACGCAACTGCTGAGGTACTCGTCGCAAACCGTAACGGCGTCCGCGCGTTCCGCGTCCCGTTACTGTGCTGACTGGTAACCCCCGTTTCGGCGTTTAACCCGGCAACGGTGTCTGCCATGATTGGGGCAGTCACCCCCTGCGCAAGCAACGCAGCACTTGCCAGGCATGTTAACTTAATAACATTCTTTCGCATTCCTAACACTCCTTAATTTAGAGACTTTTCCCGGTCTATGTAGAGACCTTCACGTAGTAATGATGCACCCTTTTCTGGCTGAACACAATCGGTTTGCCGGATATTTAGTAGTTTTTAATAAAAATCAAATTACTATTTCAGCAGGCCACCATAAAACCGGGACAAAGCATCCAACTGCCCCGTCCCGGTTACCTAATGAACTACTTGACCTTCTTCTGCTTCGTCCAGCCATCAAGGACTACTGCCCCCACCGCAACAAGCAATCCTCCAATGACCGCTAAAACGGTGCTGTGCTGGTTCCCCGTTTCCGGAAGAGCCCGCTGCTGCTTTGATGACGCACTGGCCGGCACTACTTGCTGCTGGGACCGGCTGGCTGTCGACTGACCGGCTAACGGTTCTTTCCGTTGTGCAGTTGTTACCCGTACGCTGCTCGTCCGGGACGATGCCGTAGTTGAGCCGGTTGCTGACCGCTTACTACTACTTGAAACTGCCTGCTGGGAACTACTCCCCGCACTGGATGAACTGGATGATTCTGGCGCCGGGGTTGGGGCCGGCACGTCAGCAAACACATCCAGGGTCAGGTTCGCAAGCATTGACGTTTGCGTCATTAACCCTTCGTACGTCTCCTGCCGCGATGCGTGGTAGTTGTTGCGGTCGTACATGTGCCGCGATGCACTAACGTTCCGGTATCCTTCCATTCCCGTAATCCGAATCACCGGGTAGCCGTTGTAGGTCGGCAAACTACCGATGTACCCGCCGTTACTGTTGTAGTATACCGGAATCTGGCTAATCGCCCGCGGCGTAATCGTTGCGCTCTGAATCACCCACTCGTCAAGCATGATCGGTTTGCAGTTTGAGGTGAAGAGGTGGAAGGTGTCCTGAACGTAATTCATCGCAACCGTTGCCTTGGCAACCGCCTTACTCGTCTTCACGTAGTAGGTCTTCCCGGTGATTAACTCGCTGACCGGTTGGTTAGTGGCCGCATCAATCACCTGGTAACCCGCCGGAAGAATCTGACTCACCTTCACCGGCGCTCCCAAATAACTTGAATTTAACGCAAACTGAGGAGTTTCGTTTGTTTTCAGGTTAAGTTGCAACTTCGTGATTGGCTGGTTGGTCCCCGGTGTTACGAGGGACGCCGTCGTCATCGCCGAGACGTCCACGTTCGCGTTCGCCAGCGCTGCATCGTACAGCTTTTGCTGGAACGGGGTAAAGTTACTCTTAATGAACGCCGCCTGGTGCGGGTCCTTCTGCCCGGCAATGAGATCCAGAACCGACTGCACCTGATAGTTATAGATGGCCGCCTGTTCACTGCTGGAAACGTTCTTAATCGGGGTGTAGTCCCCCTTATACGTTCCCTGCGCCGTTAACATCATCACTGCCACCATTTCACTAATCTGCTGCTGACTGAGGCCGCGCTGTTCTAAAGCAGCCACCAGTTCGCCGGCGTTCTGATAGACCGGTAGTGGCACCTGCCCGGCTGCACTCGTTCCGGCGCCGTTATCGTTCACGTATACCGGCGAAAGGATGTTCACGACATCCTGGTCAAAGCCCCAGGCGTGGGTTGTCGCCCCCGTTGTCGCATCGATTACCTCAGAATTTCCCGGTTGAACCGCGGTATTTCGGCCAAAGTACTGCGCCTGGACCGGCTGATTATCGGTGGTTGCGGTGCTCGTCGCCTGGGATGAGGAACTAACCGACCCCGCCACAGAACTCGAGGAAGCCGCTACTTGGCGACTAGCTGCTACACTGCTACTTCCCTGTGTTAACGTCGATTGAGCCGCGAACACGGTCGGCCCCACTAAGAGCGGTGCTAGTAAGCCAACAATACCACTTGCCATCATTGTTTTCTTCATTATAGTGTGCACTCCTTTCACTAGGGTACCAGTACTCCCATTCGAGGAGCATTGTACCACATTAACAGCTAAAAAGATAGATGAATGCTTATGTTTTTCCCTAACTTTAACTGGTTACTTTGCAGAAATCGTCCGGCTTCTCTTTCGGACAAAGAAAAATGCTGAACCACAGAAAACGAACGGGGTGGACGCCCCCTGAACGAACCGAAGTCATCGATTCGCGGGAACGGTCCCACTCCGTCCGCTTACTTTGGCGCGAAAGCAACAGGGAGGCTGCGCCCTAATGGCACGGCCTCCCCGTTCCCCCGGTTTTACCGGTTCTTTCCGTCGTTTCGCTTGTTGGACTTAATTCCCAGCGAACTGAGAACCCCTGCAACCGCCAGGAGAACCAGTCCCCACAGTCCGTTCGTCTGGCTGTCACCGGTATCCGGCAACTGCATGGCGCCCTTGTTAGCGCCCTGACTTGAGGCGTGTGAACTATTCTCTTCGGCAGCCAGTCCCTGCGGGTGCGTTTCAGCGGCAACCGGCGCTGCACTGTACTTGACAGTCACCGTCGTGTCACCCGTTGTTGCCGTCACAGCCATTGCCGGAACGGTGAGTTCGGCTGGCGTGTATCCGGCAACCGTTGGCACCGTTACCGGGGCAAACGTTGCGCTTCCGTCGGCAATCCACGGACCGTACGTAATCTTGCCCGTGACGTCGTTCTTCGTGGCCGTCCGGTGGAACGTAACTGTTTGGGTCACCGTTGGAGCAAGCTGTTGGCCGTTTGGTCCAACGAAGGTGATGACCCGCTTAACCGTATGCGTTAAGTCAAGGTGCTGCGGGTTATCCGTTGCCGTGTACGTTGTCGTCCCCTCTTTCAGGTGCACTACGAAGTGCTGAACCGTGTTCGGTTGATCGAACCGCACACCGCCAGTCGGGTAGTCGCTGTTAACCAGCTTGTAACCCTGTGCTTCGTACTGCTTAACCTGCTTTTCTGGGTCGTAAGCGCTCGTCGTCCCAAACTTACCGTGTAGCGTGACCGTCTTCAACGGCTTGCCGGTTGTGTCATCAACGTACGTGACCGTTGCCCGTTCGGTATCAGCCCCATAGATGACCGTGACCGTTTTATCAGCCGTCCCCGCGGCGACGTTATCAACCTCCGGCACAACGCTGACGTTCGGGTTGTACCCGGAAATCTTCGGCGACTTAACCGGTGCGAAGTCGTCCTTACCAACCGCCTTCCACGGACTGTACGTGACCTTCCCCGTTACGTGGTCGAGGGATGCCGTCCGCGTGAACTTAATCGTTTCGGTCTTGGCGTTAGCCGCCTTCTTCCCGTTCGTGTATTGGTAAATGATCTTCCGGATAACCGTATCGGTCAGGTTCTTGATCTTATCAGCATTACTTGTCGGACTGTCCGTCGTAATGTTGTGCACCAGCTTGATCGTGTACGTGTACGTCGGGCCGTTCCCGTCCTTGTTGAACGTGATGCCCCCGCTCGGGAAGTCACTCGACTCCAGCTTGTACCCTTCGTCTTCGT
>DWXB01000005.1 GCA_019119415.1 Candidatus Ligilactobacillus avistercoris
CTTCTTTCAGCTTCATGATTAAGCAAAACGCGATCGATTGCTTCCAGTTTTTCTTCTTTAGTCCATTTATGCCGTGGCCGATCTAACCAAGCAATGCCATAACGATCTAATATTTTAATCAGATAGTAAAATTCTCCCTTTGAAATTGGATAATGTTCTTTGATCTTCGCATATCCATAATCTTGTTGATAGAGCTGATAAATATTGATTTTATCTTGCTTTGAAAAGCGCATAAAAACACCCCAAATCTTGGATTTACTTTGTCCAAGATTTGGGGTGCATATCAAATTGCCGGATAAGCAGGGCGCTATTTGTTTCTTAGTTAAAAGGGATTAGTCGGGAATGCCGGCTTCCTTAAGCGCGTCATCCAGAACCCCGCGAAGGACCGTTGCGGAATGTTGGAGCTGGGCGCGCTCTTCGGTGCTGAGGTCCATTTCAATAATTTCCTTCAGCCCGTTACCACCAACAACGCTCGGAACCCCCGTGAAGACGTTATGAATGCCATACTGACCGTCTAGGTAAGCAGACGTAATGATTACGCTCTGTTCATCGTTCAGGATGGCCTTGCACAGCCGGGCTGTGGCCGCCCCGATGCCGTAGAAGGTGGCCCCCTTCTTAGCAATAATTGTGCCACCCTTGTGCTTAACGTCTTCTTCGATTTCATGCAGGCGGTTGGTTGAAACGCCCTTTGCTGAAGCATATGTTAACAACGGCGTGCCCCCAACGGTTGCGGCGGAGTAAGCGGCCACCTGGGAATCGCCGTGTTCACCGAGGACGTACGCGTGAACTGACCGGGCGTCCGCAATTCCTAATTCCTTTGCAAGGGCCACCCGAATCCGGGAACTGTCGAGGGCGGTGCCGGCGCCAATGACCCGGTCCTTCGGGAATCCGGACAGCTTCCACGTTGCGTACGTAAGAACGTCAACGGGGTTGGCAACAACGACGAAAATACCGTTGAACCCGGATTGGACAACGGGATCAACAATTGATTTCAAAATTGTGAGGTTTTTCCCAACTAGCTGTAACCGGGTCTCACCGGGTTTCCGCGGAACGCCGGCTGTGATAACCACCAAATCAGCGTCCTTACAATCGGCATAGTCAGCAGCGTAGATGTTTTTAGGGGCGCTAATGGCCGTGGCGTCTTCCAGGTCAATGGCGTCACCGTAGCTGTGATCCTTCTTGATGTCGATGATTCCGAGTTCGGCCCCGATTCCTTCGAGGGTGAGGGCGTAAGCAATCGTGGAGCCGACCGCGCCGTCCCCAACGAGCATAATTTTTGAATGGTGCTTGTTCATAGTGCGTCCTTCCTTCTGTTAAGTAAGTATTTGTGACTGTTATCACTAATCACAATGTACCATGCTTTAATTTCTGGGACAAGCAAAAAGAAAACGATTTCGCAATTGATCAATTATTCATGGTCTTGTGCGCCGTTGTATAATAAACATACATAATAGCGAAGCGCCCGCGGCACCCCTGTGTCTGGGCTTTTTGTGTAACGGTAAAAATGGAGGGGTTACGGATGAAAATGATTGTCGGCCTGGGGAATATCGGCCAGGAGTACGCGGGAACACGGCATAACGTCGGCTTCATGGTGATTGATGAATTGGCGGCGCAAAATAACGTCACAATTAACCACGTGCAGGGCGATGCGTTGACGGCCACCGCCCACATTGATGGTGAACGGGTGCTGCTGGTAAAGCCGACGACGTACATGAACGAATCGGGCCGCGCCGTCCGCCAGTTGATGGACTACTACAAGGTAAGCCGGGATGAATTGATGATTATTCAGGACGACATGGATATGGAACTCGGCCGGTTGCGTTTCCGGGCGAAGGGTTCAGCTGGTGGGCATAACGGCATTAAAAGCGTCATTGCCCACGTTGGCGGGCAGGATTTTAAACGCTTAAAATTAGGAATTGGGCACCCCACAAAGATGACCGTGGTTAACTGGGTGCTCTCCCAGTTTAGTGCGCCCGAACGGATTACGTTTGACGAAACGGTTACGAAAGCCGTCAAAGGATTGCAGGAATGGATTTTAACGGATGATTTTAATCAGGTAATGAACCGGTATAACGGATAGGGGGCTGAACTTTGAAGGTCACAACGCTGTTAGAACAGAATAAGGATGTCCGGCACTGGGTGGCAAACCTTAATAAGGGTCGCCGCCACATGATGACCGGCCTGACGGGGTCCGCCAAAACACTTCTTCTAGCAGCGGTTTTTCGGCAAGTGCAGCAACCCATGGTGGTTGTGTGTGATCAACTTTTTCGGGCCCAACAGTTTGTCGATGATCTCCAAAACATCGTTGCCCCGGATTCGGTCCAGCTTTTTCCGTTCGAAGAGGTCCTGGCAGCTGAGATGGCAACCAGTTCGCCGGAGTTTCGGGCGCAGCGCATTCAGGCGTTAAACGCACTAACGACCGGAGAACCGCGGATTATTGTGGCTGCGGTCGCTGGAGTGCGGCATTTTCTCCCGGCGCCAGCAACCTGGAAGGCGGCCCACATTACCATTAGTGTTGGTGACGATCTTGATTTGGAGACAACGGTTGCGCAGTTAACCAGAATGGGCTACCAGCGGGAGCAAATGGTTGGTCGGCCGGGGGACTTTGCGGTCCGGGGATCAATTTTAGACATCTACCCGTTGAATTTACCCCATCCGGTGCGGGTGGACCTGTTTGATACTGAAGTGGACTCCCTCCGGACGTTTGACGAGGCAAACCAGCGGAGTATCGCTAATACCACGACGGTGACCATTTCACCAGCGACAACGTTACTGGCTGCTGATGAGGTGATGGACCAGGTGGCCGCAAAACTGCAAAAACAACAGCAAGAAACGGGAGATGAGGCGGTTGCCCAGCAGGTCGCCCAGTTACTTCCGGGATTGCAGGCGCATGCCCTGATTCCGGCACATTTAGTTCTTGGACCCCAGCTTTTTCCCGCTCACAACACGTTAGTGGATTATCTGCCCGATGACGGGCTGGTTGTGTTTGATGATTATGCCCGGATTACTGATTACGAGCAGGAACTCGTCGCTGATGAGGAGGAGTGGGTTGAAAGCCACCCGCTACTCGCTCAGGGTGAGCAGTTCGGCAAGGCAATCCGGGATATTGAACAAACTAACGGGCACCGGGAACTCTTTGTTACTGGCCTAGACAGGAGCGTTGGCCACTTACGGTTTAGCCAGTTGGCAAACGCCCAAACCCGACCGGTTCAACGGTTTTACGGGCAGATGCCGGCGTTAAAGGCTGAACTAGACCGGTGGCGTCATGAGCACCAAACCGTAATCCTGCTTGTTCCTGAACGGGACCGGCGGGATAAGGTGATGGCAACCCTTGCTGATTTCGAAGTCGCCGCCCTTGAAACCACGCCGGATAACCTCCAACCAGGCAAGGTTCAGGTGGTCGCAGGGGGATTAGCAACGGGGTTTGAAATGTTTTCTGCGGGGGTGGTCGTGCTCACGGCTGGTGAGCTGTTTGCGAAGGTCACCCATCACCGCGCAAAACGGACAACGATGGCTAACACGGAGCGGCTAAAGTCGTATACCGACCTGAAAAAGGGCGATTACGTCGTCCACGTAAATCACGGAATTGGGCGGTACATGGGCATGAAGACGATGACCGTTGACGGGAAACATCAGGATTACATGACGATTATGTACCGGGGCGATGACCAACTCTTCATTCCCGTTACCCAGCTTGACCGGATTCAGAAATACGTGGCAGCCGATGCGAAGCCCCCGCACGTGAATAAACTCGGGGGAACCGAGTGGCAGAAGACGAAAAAACGGGTTGCGGCGAAGATTGAAGACATCGCTGATGACCTGATTGACCTGTACGCTGAACGGGCGGCCAAGCGGGGTTTTGCCTTTTCCCCGGATGATGCCGACCAGCGCGAGTTTGACGATGCTTTCCCGTACGCTGAAACGGCTGACCAGCTCCGGAGTATCAAGGAAGTCAAGCGTGATATGGAACGAGAACGGCCGATGGACCGGCTGTTGATTGGGGACGTTGGCTACGGAAAAACCGAGGTAGCGCTCCGGGCAGCGTACAAGGCAGTGTTGGACGGCAAACAGGTTGCGTTTCTCGTGCCGACCACCGTTTTGGCCCAGCAACACTACGAAACGATGAAGCAGCGGTTTAAGAACTTTGCCGTTTCGGTTGGCGTGCTGTCCCGGTTTACAACTGCCAAGGAAGCTCAGCAATTACTAACTGACCTGCAAGCCGGGAAACTCGACATTATCGTGGGAACCCACCGGCTTTTGTCAAAGGACGTACACTTCCACGACCTGGGGTTACTGATTATTGACGAGGAGCAGCGCTTTGGCGTCAAGCATAAGGAACGGCTTAAGCAACTCAAGGCAACCGTGGATGTTTTAACGTTAACGGCAACCCCGATTCCGCGGACGCTTAACATGGCGATGCTTGGGGTCCGGGATTTATCCGTGATTGAGACTGCGCCGCTGAACCGGTACCCGATTCAGACGTACGTGTTGGAACAAAACTACGACGTCATTGTGGCGGGGATTCGGCGGGAGTTGGCCCGGGGCGGCCAGGTCTTTTACCTGCATAACCGGGTCCATGACATTGACCGGGTAGTCACGGAGCTCGAAGCGTTGGTTCCTGAAGCGCGGATTGCCGCAATTCATGGTCAGATGCCTGAACCTCAGTTCGAACGAATACTGATGGACTTTTTAGCGGGGGAATACGATGTTTTGGTGACAACCACCATCATTGAAACCGGCATTGATATGCCCAACGTGAATACGTTATTCGTTGAGGACGCTGACCGGATGGGGTTAGCCCAGCTTTACCAGCTCCGGGGCCGGGTTGGCCGATCAAGCCGGATTGCTTACGCGTACTTTATGTATCAACCTAACAAGGCACTGTCAGAGGTGAGCGAAAAGCGGCTTGAAGCCATCCGGGACTTTACCGAACTGGGTGCGGGCTTTAAGATTGCGATGCGCGACCTTTCAATTCGGGGCGCTGGCAACCTATTGGGTCGGGAACAGCACGGGTTCATTGATTCGGTTGGATACGATCTTTACACCCAAATGTTAAACGAGGCGGTGGCCCGGAAGCAGGGACACCAGCCCAAACGCCGGACCAATCCGGAAATTAACCTTGCAATCGAGGCGTACATTCCGGCAGACTATATTAGTGACCAACGGCAAAAAATTGAGATGTATAAGCGGATCCGGCAGCTGAAGGGGATTGATGAGTACCGCGAGATTCAGGACGATTTGATTGACCGTTTTGGTGAATACCCGGATGCGGTTGCTAACTTGCTGGAGGTTGGCGTACTCCGCATGAACGCAGCGGCAGCCCTCGTTACAGCCATCAATCAAACTGACAAGCAGATTACGGTGACCTTTGATCCAGCGGTTGATCACCTGCTGACGGCTAAGCAGTTATTGCAGGCGGTGGCGCAAACCCATCTACACGCGGTTCTGGACGAACACGACGGACATTTAGGGGTGCGGTTTGTCATCCAGCCCCGGATGAAGATGGCCCAGGTGCTTACTGAGCTACAGTCGTTTGCGCAGGCGGTCGCCCAGGTGGTGACGGCCCGGCAGACTGCGGAGCGGGATGAAGACGATAAGAAGCAAAACGACTAACTAAATAAGGAGTGGTTAAAAATGCGGTTGGATAAATATTTAAAGGTTGCCCGGATTATTAAGCGGCGGGCGGTTGCAAAGGAAATTGCTGATCAGGGACGGATTACGATTAACCAGAAACAGGCGAAGTCATCAAGCAACGTGGCGGTCGGCGATGAACTCGTAATTAACTTCGGAAATAAAACGTTAACCGTTGAGGTAACGGGAATTAAGGATACGACAAAGAAGAGTGATGCGGCTGATTTGTACCGTGTTGTAGCGGAGGACTACAAGGAAGATTTCGGCTCGTTTTAAGGGAGATAGTTGGCGGGAGTAGTTAGACAACCATAGGACTTCTTGGTATAATTTTCCACTAGAAGTAGCCGGAATTACGGGGGTGAAAACGAGTGGCAAAGCGCTCAAAAATTAAGGTGCTCAATAACGCTTATTTTCAGCAAAAAAAGCAAGAGAGTGCGGCAAATGAACGGCAGTCCCGCGGAACGCGGTTCCGGATGGGACTGTTAGCGGTTATTGTCGTAATCGTCACGTTTTTTTGCGGGATCCGGATTGTTCAGGCGGAGGTTGAGACCCACCAGGTGAACAAGCAAACGGCGGTGGCCGAACGCAAGCTTCAGCGGGCAAAGGCCCGGAATGCCAGCCTTAGCCAACAGGTCCAGCAGCTCAGTAATAACGACTATGTACAAAAGGTAATTCGCCAACGGTATAACTACACTAAGAAGGGCGAGACGGTTTATAACCTCCCGCAGACGAATGTATCGGACAATAATTAGGTAATGGTGCGGGATTTCCCGTGGAGGACGGAATGTTTAGGAGGAGTAAAGCTTTTTATGGCGATTGAAGTTGGACAAAAGGTAACGGGTAAGGTTACGGGGATTACTAACTTTGGAGCATTTGTTGATCTTGGTGATAACCAGACCGGCTTGGTACACATTAGCGAGGTTTCGGATAAATACGTTAAGGATATTCATGACGTGTTAACGGTCGGCGATGAGGTGACCGTTAAGGTCCTGAGCGTTGGCGATGACGGAAAGATTGGTTTATCCATCCGGAAGGCGGTTGACCGGCCGCAACGGGAGCATCACGAACATGGTCGCGGTGGTCAACCGCGGGGGGGATCATTTCATGGCCGGAAGCGGTCCGGCGGTAACAAGGATTTTGATTCAATGATGGCTAACTTTTTGAAGGAAAGCGAATCCCGGTTAGCGACGATTAAGCATAATACCGAGGGAAAGCGCGGTGGTCGTGGCGGCCGCCGGAGTTAGGATGAACGTAAACATGATGAAGGGCTTGAGGATCACAGGTGGTCGGCAGCCCTTATTTTTTAACAATTTGTGCGGAGGTGGATGAGATGGCAGATCAACTTGAGTTACGGTTCCGGCGGGCGATGAGTGCTTTTCACCTTGCCCAGCAGCCCGTTCTTGTTGCTGTCTCGGCTGGAAGTGATTCGATGGTCCTCATCACCCTCCTCCAACGATTGCCGCAGGAAGAGCGGCCCCAGCTTGCCGTGGCATACGTTGATCATCAGCTACGAGCAGCCAGTCAGGCCGAAACGGCGTACGTAGAGGCGTATTGCCAGCAGCACCACCTGTCCCTCTACCAGACGCAGTGGGCCTTCACCCAGCACCCGAAAAAGGGGATTGAAGCGGCGGCCCGGGATTTTCGGTACGCTTTTTTTAAACGGGTAATGGAGGCAAATAAAATTCCAACCCTGATAACGGCCCACCACGCTGATGACCAGGCTGAAACCGTCGTCCAGAAGCTGATTCGGGGCGGACGGATAAATCGCCTGCAGGGAATTCAACCGTACCGGCCGTTCGGCGGAAGACTTCAGGTGATTCGCCCGCTCTTGGGAATGCGCAAGGAGGAGCTGCGGGCATATGCGCTCCGGCATCACGTCCGCTTTTTTGACGATGAAACAAACGGGGAAGACGCCGTGCAACGCAACCGGATCCGCCACCACGTTATTCCTCAGCTGGAACGGGAAAATCCAGTAGCAGTAACCCACATTAACGCGGCTGCTAGTGGGGTCCGGCAGCTCCTCGCTGCAGTGCAGTGGGCGGTTGACCGGGAGTGGAATCAGGTTGTTTCGCCGGATCGGGGCGTCAACTGCCAGCGCCTGCAACGGTTGCCAGCCGCGATTCAGGATGGGGTGCTTGACCGGTTTGCGCCGGCAATGACCGGCCGGCAACGGGCTCAGGTGAAACAACTTGCAGCTAATCCGCAGCGGCCTGACGGAATGGTAGCCTGTGGTTCGTTTTGGCTTGTTAAACGCCAGGGGTGGCTGGTTAAAGCAAACCACTATCCGTTCCCAGTAACGGCGCCGTTTTCGCTGCGGCTGACTCCGGGTAACTGGGTGATGCTTCCTACTGGCGGTATGGTGGGATTGTTTGCGTGGCCGGCATGTCCGGTTGCAGGCCCAGCCCTTCCGGTAGCTAACGAACCATTAACTGTCCGTTCCCGGCAGCCGGGTGACCGGCTTATCACCCGGGCTGGGCACCAGCGGGTTAAACGGGTGTTGCAGGCCGCCCGTATTCCGAAAGGCCAGCGGACTAACTGGCCGGTAGTCGTTACGACAAGCGGAGAAGTAATTGCCGTTTTAGGCGTTAAGTACAGTGATTTGTCACTCACCGGTGGAGATGCTAGAATAGGGCAATACATAGTAGTTTATCGGTCAGCGACGGGAAGGAGAACGAACGGTGGATAACGATATTTTGAAGGTCCTATACAGTCGGGAAGACATCCAGCAAGCATGCCAGAAGATGGGTAAACAGATTACGGCGGACTTTGCGGGGAAGAATCCCCTGGTCATCTGTGTTTTGAAGGGTGCCGTAATGTTTATGACGGACATTGTCCGGGAGATTAAAACCTACCTGGAGCTCGATTTTATGGACGTTTCAAGTTACGGTGACGGGACCGAATCAACGGGGGACGTTCGCATCCTGAAGGACCTGGACGTTTCCGTGAGTGGCCGGAACGTGCTGATTGTTGAGGATATCATTGACACGGGCCGGACCCTTGATAAACTCGTGGGGTTACTGACGCACCGCAACGCTGCTTCCGTCAAGGTATGCACTTTATTCGATAAGCACGACCGGCGGGAAAAGGCAATCACCCCAGACTATGTTGGGTTTAACGTTCCCAACGAATTTATTGTTGGGTACGGGCTAGACTATGCCGGAAAGTACCGGAACCTCCCGTACGTTGGTGTTTTAAAGCCAGAGGTTTATTCTGATTAATGGGTTAGTCAATAATAGTCAAATGTGGTAAGATTTACCGTGATAGTCATTAATGAATAGTGATAAATTTTTGAAAATTGAGGAAGTGAACGCATGAATAACAAGCGTAATGGGTTATTCCGCAACGTGCTGTTCTACCTCGTGATAATTCTTGGTGTAATTGGAATGGGCTACTACTTCTTTGGTGGCAAGACGGGTTCGTCTAGTCAGCAAATTCAGTCCAGCCAGTTTATTACGGCGTTGAAGGAAAACAACGTTAAGAGTTATACGATGCAGCCGTCGGGATCAACTTATAAGGTAACGGGGACGTACCGTCACCCGAAGAAGACCCATAGTTCCAATAACGGCCTTTTGGGGACGGGAAGCAGCACGAATAAGGTGACAAGTTTCACGGCCACCGTGCTTGCCAACGACCCGACTGCCCGCGAGATTCAGCGGTATGCTAACAAGTACCACGTAAGGAATAATGCAAAGGCGGATTCATCAAATAGTATTTGGATGCAGCTGCTGATTTACGTGGCACCGGTAATTTTCTTCCTGTTCTTCTTCTACATGATGATGGGACAGGCTGGCCAGGGCGGTCAGGGCGGCCGGATGATGAGTTTTGGCAAGTCCAAGGCCAAACCGATTGACAAGAAGAAAAACAAGGTGCGGTTCTCCGATGTAGCGGGGGAAGAAGAGGAAAAGCAGGAACTGGTTGAAGTTGTTGAGTTCCTCCGTAATCCGCGGAAGTTTAAAGCACTTGGCGCGAAGATTCCGTCCGGGGTTTTACTTGAGGGCCCGCCAGGAACCGGGAAAACGTTGCTCGCAAAGGCGGTTGCCGGCGAAGCGGGTGTTCCGTTCTACTCAATTTCTGGTTCAGACTTCGTTGAAATGTTTGTCGGGGTCGGGGCATCCCGGGTTCGGGACCTCTTCGAAACCGCCAAGAAGAACGCACCGGCGATTATCTTCATCGATGAAATTGATGCGGTTGGTCGTCGCCGGGGCAACGGCATGGGCGGTGGCCACGACGAACGGGAACAGACGTTAAACCAGTTGCTGGTTGAAATGGACGGGTTTGAAGGCGACGAAAACGTCATCGTGATGGCCGCTACCAACCGGTCTGACGTGTTGGATCCGGCGTTACTGCGGCCGGGACGGTTTGACCGGAAGATTCTGGTTGGCCGACCGGACGTTAAGGGCCGGGAAGCCATCTTGAAAGTTCATGCCCGGAACAAACCGTTTGCGGATGACGTTGACCTGAAGATGATTGCTAAGCAAACGCCAGGGTTTGTGGGGGCTGACCTCGAAAACCTGTTAAACGAAGCGGCCTTACTGGCTGCCCGGCGGAACAAGAAGCAAATTGATTCGTCCGACCTTGACGAAGCGGAGGACCGGGTAATTGCCGGGCCAGCAAAGCGTGACCGGGTGATCAGTAAGCACGAACGCGAAACCGTGGCCTTCCACGAAGCGGGGCACACCATCGTTGGGTTGGTTCTAAACGATGCACGGGTCGTTCATAAGGTAACGATTGT
Source organism: Candidatus Ligilactobacillus avistercoris (assembly GCA_019119415.1). Lineage (GTDB taxonomy): Bacteria > Bacillota > Bacilli > Lactobacillales > Lactobacillaceae > Ligilactobacillus > Ligilactobacillus hohenheimensis. The sequence goes on from DWXB01000005.1 coordinate 10,364, forward strand.
GCCGCGGGGGCGCGCCGGTGGATACGCCATTATGTTGCCGAAGGAAGATCAAATGTTGATGTCAAAGAAGAACCTCAAGGAGCAGATTGCCGGGTTGATGGGTGGTCGTGCTGCTGAGCAAATCATCTTTGACAGTCAGTCTTCCGGGGCGGCAAACGACTTCCAACAGGCAACGCAGTTAGCCCGGGCAATGGTGACTGAGTACGGGATGAGCGAAAAGCTTGGCCCGGTTCAGTACGAAGGTGATGCCAGCATGAATCCTGGTGAGATGGCCGGGCAGCACAGTTATTCTGGCCAAACTGCCAACACAATTGATGCTGAGGTTAAGCGGTTGTCTGACGAAGGAATGGCAACGGCCACGAAGATTATCCAGGAGCACCGTGAGCAGCACCGGGTAATCGCCGAAGCCCTGTTAAAGTATGAGACGCTGGATGAAAAGCAAATCCTTAGCCTGTACAAGACCGGGAAGATGCCGGCACAGGATGAGGACGAATTCCCGAGTGAGAAGGCGGCGACCTTTGAGGAATCAAAGCGGGCCCTCGAACAGAAGGAAGCGGAGCGTTACGACGGTAAGGACGCTGACGATGCCAATAAAACGGTAACGTTCTATCCGCATAACCATCAGTCAGATAAATAAGCACAAAGCGGGATGGTCGCAGCAAACGGCCGGCCCGCTTTTGTCGTCCATGTAAACATGATAAAATCACTACTGGAAATTACGGTTGAAAGGAGTGCATAAAATGAGTGATTACTTAGTAAAGGCCCTGGCGTTTGATGGCCAAATTCGGGCATATGCAGTGGATGCAAGTGCCACTGTGAGTCAGGCCCAACAGTTGCATGATACCTGGAGTGCGGCGTCGGCTGCCCTTGGCCGGAGCATTGTCGCAACGTTGATGTTGAGTGCCGCATCCCTGACGGATGATGAGCGGATGACGGTTAAGGTCAACGGCGATGGTCCGGTTGGCGGAATTGTTATCGACGGGAACGCCCAAGGAACGGTGAAGGGTTACGTGCAGCACCCACACGTTCACCTTCCGCTTAACGACCAGCACAAGATTGACGTTAAGGGGGCCGTCGGGACGAAGGGGTTCCTGGCGGTAACAAAGGACCTGGGATTGAAGGAACCGTTTACCGGGGAAGTTCCGTTGGTGTCAGGTGAGTTAGGGGAAGACTTTACGTACTACCTGGCCAAATCCGAACAAATTCCATCAGCGGTGGGGTTATCGGTATTTGTGAACGATGATAATACGATTGCAACGGCCGGCGGATTCATGCTTCAGGTGATGCCCGGAGCGGATGATGACGTAATCGCTAAGGTGGAAAAGCAGATTAACGCGATGGCGCCAATTTCAGAGCAAATGCGGGCGCATAAAACGCCGGAAGAGATTCTCGCAACCATTTGTGGTCGGGATAACCTGAAGGTCCTTGAAAAGATGCCGGTTAAGTACGCGTGCGATTGTTCAAAGGACCGGTTTGCAACGGCGCTTGCGAGTGTCGCTCCGGCTGACCTCCAACAGATGATTGATGAGGATCACGGGGCGGAAGCAGTGTGCCATTTCTGTGGGAAGACTTATCGGTTCAACGAACAAGAACTTCGGGAAATTTTGAAAAAGGCAACGCAGAAGGAGGATTAGCCGTGACAAAGTGGAAGATTGGCAACGTTGAGATTCCGAATCAGGTCGTTGTTGCGCCGATGGCTGGGGTGACAAACGTGGCCTTCCGGACAATTTGTCGGGAATTCGGTGCCGGACTGGTCGAATGCGAAATGATTTCGGATAAGGGAATCCATTTTCGGAATAAGAAGACGCTCGGCATGCTCTTTGTTAACCCGAACGAGCACCCGGTCAGCATTCAGATTTTCGGGGGCGATGAGGATACCCTGGTTGAGGCGGCGCAGTTTGTCCAGGAAAATACCGGAACGGATATTATTGACATTAACATGGGATGCCCGGTGCCTAAGGTTACCAAGACCGAGGCGGGTTCAAAGTGGTTGCTCGATCCCGACAAGATTTACCACATGTTGAATGCCGTTGTGCACAGTGTAGATATTCCGGTGACGGTGAAGATGCGGACTGGGTGGGATGACGACCACATTTTGGCCGTTGAAAACGCCTTGGCAGCCGAAGAAGCGGGGGTTGCCGCTTTAGCAATGCACGGGCGGACCCGGAAGCAGATGTACACCGGTCACGCTAACTGGGAAATTTTAAAGGACGTAAACGATCATCTTACTAAGATTCCGTTTATCGGAAACGGTGATGTACGGACGCCTGAACTTGCGAAGAAGATGCTCGATGAGGTCGGTTGTACTGCCGTGATGATCGGACGAGCAGCCCTCGGAAATCCGTGGGTTGTGCGTGAGGTTGCTCATTACCTGGAAACTGGTGAAAAGATTGCGCAGCCAACCCCGGCGGAGAAGATCAAGGTGGCTAAGGAGCACCTGCACCGGTTGATCAAAATTAAGGGTGAAGTGGTTGGCCCGAAGGAATTTCGGTCGCAAGCGGCATACTACTTAAAGGGGATTCCGCGTTCTGCCCGGACTAAGGCGGCGTTAAACGATGCTGACACCGAAGAAGAAATGGTTGCGATTTTTGATAAGTTCCTTGCAGATTACGAAGAACGCCAGGCGCGCCGGGAGCAGCGTTAGTTTTATGGTATACTGACAGGGACTAAGGACGAAGAAGGGACGATTAAGGATGGCAAAGAAGCAGCAGCCAATGAACGATCAAATGCGGGTACGGCGGCAGAAAATGCAAGAGCTGCGTGACGAAGGAATCGATCCGTTTGGTCACCGGTTTGAGCGGAACGCGATGAACGCGGAGCTGCACGCAAAGTACGGCGAAATGAGTAAGGAAGAACTCAACGATTCAGGAGTCACGGCGACGATTGCTGGGCGAATGGTTGCTAAACGGGGAAAGGGTAAGGTTGGCTTTGCCGACCTGCAGGACCGGACCGGGAAGATGCAGTTGTACGTGCGGAAGGACGTTGTTGGCGAGGACCAGTACCATATTTTCAAACGGGCAGACCTCGGGGACTTTCTGGGAATTACCGGTGAAGTGATTAAGACTGACATGGGTGAGTTGACCCTCCGTGTAACAAAACTCACGCACCTGTCAAAGGCGCTCCGGCCACTTCCGGATAAGTACCACGGATTACAAAATATTGAGCAGGTTTACCGCCAGCGGTACCTTGATTTGATTACCAACAAGGACAGTTACGACCGGTTCATTAACCGCAGTAAGATTATTCGGACAGTGCGGAAATACTTGGATGATAACGGCTTTATTGAAGTGGAAACACCGGTATTAAACAACATGGCCGGTGGGGCGGCTGCCCGGCCGTTTATCACGCACCATAACGCGCTGGACATTGACCTTTACCTGCGGATTGCCCTGGAGCTACCGTTAAAACGGTTGATTGTTGGTGGTATGGAACGGGTCTATGAACTGGGCCGGGTTTTCCGGAATGAAGGAATTGATACCCGGCACAACCCGGAATTTACCACCCTGGAGACGTATGCGGCCTACTGGGACTTTAAGGATGTCATGGATGAAACTGAAGGCATCTTTAAGGCGGCCGCGAAGGTTGTTACCGATAATGGAATCGTGACGTATCAGGGGAAGGAAGTTAACCTTGATAAGCCGTTTAAACGCGTTCACATGGTTGATATGATTAAGGACGTGACGGGGGTTGATTTCTGGCAGGAAATGACGCTTGAAGAAGCCCGGAAAGTGGCCGATGAACATAACGTTCATTACGAAGACTACTGGCAAGTCGGGCACATTATCAACGAATTTTTTGAAACGTTCTGTGAGGATAAGATTGTTGACCCGACGTTTGTTTACGGCCATCCAGTTGAGGTTTCACCACTTGCTAAGAAGAACGCTAGTGATCCGCGGTTTACTGATCGGTTTGAATTGTTTATCCTTGGTGGCGAATACGCTAACGCCTTTACCGAGTTGAACGATCCAATTGATCAGCGGGAGCGGTTCGAGGCCCAGGCTGCTGAACGGCAGGCCGGAAATGATGAGGCTGAAAGCATTGATGAAGACTTCTTGGAAGCGATGGAATACGGGATGCCGCCAACGGGTGGTTTGGGAATTGGAATCGACCGGTTGGTAATGCTGTTAACGGATGCGCCATCAATTCGGGATGTCCTGTTATTCCCAACCCGGCGGCCAGAATAATAGAAAAGGAAATGGGTTGAGAGGTTAGCGGAACAATCTGTGAGTTATTGCAGATGGTTTGCGGATTGTAAGTTATTCCCTGGTTTTGGTGTAAAGTTTAAACGGATAAGCAATAAGAAGCTGTGATTTTAAGCCGTTCCTAGTTTTCAGGAAAGAAAGGCGGGACGTTTTGTTCTAAATCATGGCTTCTTTTTGCATGAGAGACAGGGGAAGAATTTGGGAAAAAGAGGGGATAAAATGTTGACGCTAATTTAGGATGATGGTATTATGTAGTAGTTATCGCGAGACAGCGGGATAGATCTTTGAAAACTGAACACAGTATCGACGAATTAAATGTGTAGGGCTCTTTTGAGCAACATAATTTAACGAAGTCAAACTTCGCTAGTAATAAATTAATGAGTCACGAATTCAAAATGAGAGT
>DWXB01000006.1 GCA_019119415.1 Candidatus Ligilactobacillus avistercoris
CAAAGGACTTGATACTATGAACTCCATTAACGATTATATCCACTTTGCGCTCGATATTGAAGACAATAATATTGTTTTTACTGGTTATAAAACAGAACTACGACATAGCCGACGAGTGAAAGTCTATTATGGCACCCTTAAAGCGACAGCTAAACGTTGTTCGTCATGTGGCTTTTCATCGCTCGTTCACAACGGAAGTGCTCGCGTGTCAATGCCATACCTGACGGTGGACGCTTCGCGGCCAGTTTATCTTGATTTACGCAAAGAACGATTACGTTGCCAACAATGTCACGCCACGATGATGGCCACGACACCGCTTGTTGATCGTCATTGTCATATCAGTAATGTCGTTAAACAGAAGGTGCGGATTAAGTTAACCCGTCAATTGGCAATGACAGAGATTGCGGCAGATACAGGGGTCTCCCCCAGTACAGTGGCCCGTGAATTAGCGACCGTCACTGACTTTCCGCAAGTCAAACAAGCCGGTTTACCAGTAAACTTAGCCTTCGATGAGTTTCGCGGCGTCGGCCACCAGCTACATTTTATCTGTTTAGATAACGATACCCATCGGATTTATCAAATTCTGGGTCAACGCGACCAACGGTCACTCTTGAATTACTTTAACGGCTTCTCAGCGGCTGAACGCGCTCGGGTTCAAACGATTACGCTCGACCTCAACTACCATTATCAAACGATTATTAAGCGTCTTTTTCCACATGCGATGATTGTTCTGGATCGTTTTCATCTCTGCCAAATGGTTAACCGGGCTTTTAATCAACTACGTGCGCAGATTACTAAAGACTTTGACCCGCATTCGCAGGCCTACAAGTACCTCAAGTTTGGCTGGAAACAGTATTTGATTGCCAGTGATCAGTTAAGTACGCACAATTACTATGATGTCCATCTTCAACAATGGATGTCGCCCGTAGAACACGTTAATAATGGCCTTCAACTTAATGAACAGCTAAGTAATACTTACGATGTTATGCAGGAGATTAACCATGCTTTACGACAGCGTGACCACCAACGCCTCGCGGCGTGCTTAAACCAAACGCACCACGTCGGCCCCCAAATGCAGGGTGTTTTACGAAGTCTAAAACATAATTACCAGTATGTCATTAATGGCGCATGTTCACCGTACTCAAATGGTGCTTTGGAGGGCACGATTCGGAAAATTAAACAGCTCCAACGGGTGGCATACGGTTTCCGCAATTACGATCAGCTTATCCGCCGCATTATGTTGCTTGAGAATGCGAAGGTACCAAAAAACGTCGCCTAAAAATAGGCGACGTAATCTCTTCATCAACAGGATTTGACAAAGAGCCATAAAAAACCACTACCGCAACCCTCACAGTTACGGTAGTGGCCTCAAACACTGATCTACTTATTTAACTGTTCGTTAACTAACTGATTGACCAGCTTTCCGTCAGCCTGACCCTTCAGCTTCGGCATAACCGCCTTCATTACCTTCCCGAAGTCGGCCTTCGAGGTGGCCCCTACTTCCGTAATGGTCTGGCTAACAAGCGCGCGGACCTCATCCGTGCTCAACTGCTCAGGCATGTAACCCTGAACAATCTTGATTTCCTGCTTTAACTGGGCAACCGTATCATCCCGGCCAGCTTCCTCGTATTCCTTAATGGAATCCTTCCGCTGCTTCAGTTCCCGAGACAAGACTGCCAGTTCTTCGTCCGGCGTGAGGTCGTGACCAAGGTTAATCTTTTCGTTTGCTACCGCCGCCTTCAACATCCGCACCGTTCCTAACGTTGCCTTGTCGTGGCTCTTCATGGCAGCAACCATATCCTTGTTTAATGAATCAAGTAAACTCATTAAGCCAACCTCCCAGAGCGACTAGAAGCGCCGCTTATTCTTCCGCTTACGTGCAGCTTCAGACTTCTTCTTCCGCCGAACACTAGGTTTCTCGTAGAATTCACGCTTACGGTATTCTTGCAGAGTACCTGTTTTTGAAACGGAACGTTTGAAGCGACGAAGAGCGTCATCAATAGATTCGTTCTTACGAACAACTGTCTTTGACATGGTGTTTCCCTCCCTCCGAGCTTAAATGTAACCGTTGTTGTACATACGACCAACTTAAACAGTTCTTTTACATTGTACTCCCGTTAATGCACGCCAGTCAACAATCTTTTCCGCCTTTTCACCCCACGCTAACCGCTTTCTTTTTGGTATAATATTCACGGATAAAAGCGCTTTATTTAGGAGAGGATTTTCATGACAACTAACAATTCAATTCCGGTATACGTTATCTCGGACTCACTCGGTGAAACTGCCAAGCACGTCGTTGATTCGGCCCTTGTTCAATTCCCTGACAGCAACTTTACGGTGGAGAAATTTCCGTTTTCCCGGACAACATCAATGATCGATGGCATTCTAAACCGGGCAAAACGGGCAAACGCCTTTATCATCCACACCCTCGTTGATCCCGAACTCGCCCACCACGTAAACACGTTTTGCGAAGAGAACGACCTGGACTACTTTGATACCATGTCACCCTTGATGGCAAAGCTCGAACACCGAACGGGCCAGCACGCCGCCCACGGAATCAGCATGAACCACACCACGGATAAAAACTACTTCGACCGGATTAAGGCGATTGAATTTGCGGTTACGTACGATGATGGTAAGGATCCGAGCGGTTTTCTTAAAGCCGACATCGTCTTATTAGGAATTTCCCGGACATCCAAAACACCACTATCTCTCTACCTAGCAAACCAAGGCTACAAGGTCGCCAACCTGCCGCTTGTCCCCCAAGCACAGATTCCCGAAGAAATTTACCGGGTAGATAAAGATAAGATCTTCGGGTTGACGAACGACCCGGACGTCCTGAATAACATCCGGCGGGAGCGCATGATTGCGTATGGGCTTGATCCTGAAACGACCTACTCCAACACGGACAATATCACAAAGGAACTGGAGTACGCCAACAACCTCTACCGTGAACTTGGATGTCTCGTGATTAACGTTGCCCATAAGTCCATCGAAGAAACGGCCACCCTTATTATGGAAAGTCTTCCGGCGAAGGATGAATAATTGGGGGACGTTCCAGTTTCTTCTCGCTGCTGGCCTTATATGTGCCCAAACGAGCGTGATAAACCCTAAAAGCTGACAGATTATGACATGTCTAGCTTGGCGTTTTTACCACGCTCGTTTTTTAATGGCCATATTCCGCCTTTATCTAAGAATAAAATGATGATAAAATGAAAGAAATCTCATTTTAATTGTTCTTTTTCAATTCACTTGTAGTAAAATGGAATTAACTTTTTCAATGCGTGAGGAGGAGAATTTATGGCGACGGAGAAGCGTAAACTAAAGCGGTCCCTATCACCTGGTCAGCTGGAAATGATTTCCCTTGGTGGTGCGATTGGGGTCGGCCTGTTTATGGGATCGACATCAACCATTAAGTGGACGGGGCCGTCCGTTATCCTCGGATATGCCCTGGTAGGGGTAATCCTATATATCATTATGCGGGCACTGGGAGAAATGCTATACGTCAACCCCGGAACGGGTTCCTTTGCCCAGTTTGCGACCGAATACATTCACCCACTCGCGGGCTACCTCGCTAAGTGGGCCAATGTTTGTGAGTATATTGTTGTTGGGATGTCCGAAGTTATCGCGGCTACAGAATACCTGAACTACTGGTGGCCCCACCTGCCCGCCTGGGTGTCAGGACTAGTCGTCATCGCGTTTTTAACGCTTACTAACCTACTATCGGCGAAATCATACGGGACCCTGGAGTTCTATTTCTCCATGATTAAGGTTGTCACCATCATCCTCATGATTATTCTCGGAGCACTTATCATCGTTCTGGGCTTTGGTAATCACTGGCATCCCGTTGGGTTCAGTAACCTGTGGGCCCACGGTGGTTTCTTCACCGGTGGCATCAAAGGCTTCATCTTTTCAATGTCCATTATTGTTGGGTCATATCAGGGAATTGAACTTCTCGGGATCTCTGCCGGAGAAGCGAAGGACCCGAAGCACGCCGTTGTTAAGTCAGTTAAGTCCGTCATTTGGCGGATCTTAATCTTCTACGTGGGCGCAATCGGAGTGATTGTTACCATTTACCCGTGGGACAAGCTTGGAACGATTGGTTCTCCGTTTGTCCAGACGTTTGCGAAGATTGGGATTACGAGTGCCGCCGGAATTATTAACTTTGTGGTCCTCACAGCCGCCCTTTCCGGTGCAAACTCAGGAATTTACAGTTCCAGCCGGATGCTCTACATGCTGGCCCACGAAAACGACGCACCGAAGAAACTAGGAAAACTTTCCAAGCGCCTCGTTCCAAATAACGCCATCCTCGCCATTTCAGGCGGGATTCTCCTTGGCTTTATCCTTGACCTCGTGTCGTCGGCGTTCAGTAAGTCAACCGCTAACCTGTTTGTGGTCGTCTTTAGTTCGAGTGTGTTACCGGGGATGATTCCGTGGTTAGTAATTCTTTTGGCCGAACTCCGGTTCCGGAAGAACAATCCGGAAATCATGGCGGACCACCCGTTTAAGCTTCCGCTTTACCCGTGGTCTAATTACTTGGCGCTCGCCTTTATGGCCGTGATTATCATCTTCATGTTTATTAATCCTGACACCCGCGTTTCAGTCAGCGTGGGGGCGATCATCCTGGCAGCGCTTATCATCGTATACATTGTTCGGCACGGCCTAGGAAAACGGACCGATTATAAATACTAAAAACGTGATAATTCAAAGAAGTAACCCTGGTGAAAGGCGTAAACCTCCACCAGGGTTACTTCTTTTATAATCTTTTCTCCTAATTTTCAACCGGTCAGCTACTCTTCTGGTAACTTGCCTTTCGCCGCCAGGATATGCTCCTGCACATCCGGATCAAACTTATTCGCTGTCAGCATCTGAATTTCAAACCCGTACGGGGCGTACTTATGGTTTTTATCCGGGCCAACGTACGGCGTCTCCAAAATCTTCGGCACATCCGTTAGTTGCGGATGATGGGCAACGTAGTTCAGTGCATCAAAGCCAATCGTGCCACACCCAATATTCTCGTGCCGGTCCTTATGGCTTCCCTGCGGGTTCTTTGAATCATTCAGGTGAATCACCTTTAACCGGTCAAGCCCAATAATGTGGTCAAACTCGTTGAGAACACCATCAAAGTCATCCTTAATGGCGTACCCCGCATCGCTTGTGTGACACGTGTCCAGTGTGACCGAAAGGCGGTCGTTTAAGGTCACCTTGTCAATAATCGCGGCCAGTTCCTCAAAGGTCCGGCCAACCTCAGTCCCCTTTCCCGCCATTGTTTCCAGGGCAATTTGAACGTGCTGCTCCCGGGATAACACCTCGTTAAGTCCCCGGGCAATGCTGGCAATCCCCGCTTCGGCACCGGCACCGACATGTGCTCCCGGATGCAGGGTCATTTGCGGTGCCCCGAGTGCATCTGCCCGCGTCACTTCTTTTTGTAAAAACTCAACGGCAAACGCAAACTTATGCGGATCGGCGTTTCCCAGGTTGACAATGTATGGCGCATGCACAACGATATCATGAATGCCGTGCTCCTGCATAAACTGTTTCCCAGCTGGGATGTTCATCTCTTCGAGCGGTTTCCGCCGGGTATTTTGCGGAGCACCCGTATATACCATCATTGTGGTGGCGCGATACCCGGCCGCCTCCTTCGCTGATCCTAAAAACATGTCCTTCCCGCGCATCTTAACGTGTGATCCAATTAACATTCTTCTCACCTCATTTATTGACCGGGAGATACGTATCAAGTACCCGCCTAGTTGCCTCTCCGTCATTCATTGTATTCCACTGGGCGTTAAACGTGGCTAAATTAGCCTGGTTACTTGGGGACTGAAGCGCCGCGCTGACCTCCTGCGCAGTCTGACAGACGGGGCCTGGTAGCCACGTCTTCATATCAGGCTGCAGGCCAACTTGCTGCTGGTACGCAGCTTCATCATACCAGTAAAAAATCATCCGCCCCGCATTAGGAAGCACCACATAATCAAAAATCACCGACGAATAATCAGTAATCAAACAATCGGTGACCGTCAGGAGGTCCTCCGTAGTAAAGTCAGGAATCAGCATTACTTGTTGGCCAAACCGCTTTACAAACGCCTGCTCCATAGCCTGAACGTGGGGGTGTAACTTAATGACCAACCGTTGTTTGGGTGATAGTGCCGCCACAATCTGTTCAAAATCGTTAGGGACCTGAAAGACTGGCTTCCCCGCCGCATCTTCCCGGTACGTTGGCGCATACAGAATAACTTCCTTTTCCCGGAGTTCGGGATATTGGTCATATATCCGGGCAGGGGTTTGCTGCCGCCATGTTTGGTCAAACAACCGGTCGCTGCGCGGGTACCCTAATACCCGCATCCGTGATTCCGGGACGTGGTAACTTTGCGCAAACACCCGGGCCATCTGGGTAGAACCAACAACGTATTCATCAAACTGATTGTATACCCGCTGAAACCGGCGCTTATCCGCCCGGGAACGGTGCTGCGTCCGTGGTTCTTCCCATCCAAAGGATTTAACCGCCCCGTTTGCGTGCCACACCTGGATGACCGTGGTTTTCTGGTGGTTAAACGGGCAACCCGCCAAGAAGGCGTAGTAATTATCACAAAACAGTAGCCGCGCGTTCATGATTAGCCGTAACGGGCAGCCCAGGAACCGCAACCCATCCGTAAAGACCTGTGCCCTAATTCCGTCAGCGGCTAACTGCCGCGCCGCTGCCGCACAATTTGGGCGGTATAACACGGTGACCAGAGTTCCACACTGCCGGGCTCGCTGTGCCAATGCCCGGATAAACTCCTGGTTATTCCCGAAACTCATGACATACACGATTTCTCGGGGCGTCCGGTTTCTAACCATCCCAGCTACCAGCCGCACCAGCCATAAATAAATTACCTTTTTCATCAGGAAGCCCCCTATGGTTCCGGTTCGTAGAAGTGCCCCATAATGTGGACGTTATCCGCAATGCTAACAAAGGCGTGCGGGTCCGACTCCTCCATCGCCATTTTAAGTTCCGGTTGTTCATACCGGGAAATAACGGTAAAGAGAATCGTCTTCTCATCGTGCTTGTACGCTCCCTCAGCACCGTGGACAATCGTAATTCCCCGCCGTAAGTGGTTTTGAATACAGTCAATTACGCTCTTCGGCTTGGTCGTCACGATCATCACCTGCATTTTTTGCTGGCGGGTGTAGACCATGTCCATTACGCGGGCGTTAACGAACAAACCCATCGCTGAATAGAACGCATACGGCCAACCGTAAACCGCCCCGGCCGCAAACACAATCAAGGCATTAAATAACAGGTTAAACGTCCCGATGTTTTTCCCGGTTAGTTTCCGAAGGGTCAGTCCTAAAATGTCCAATCCTCCCGTTGAAATCCCATTTTTCAGTGCTAACCCGGTCCCAAAGCCGTTGATGACCGCCCCAAAAATTGAGCAAATAATCGGGTCAGTCGTCAGTGTCACGGGCTTGATTACCTTAATCATGACACTTGAACAAACAACCGCAATGAACGTAAAGACCGTAAACCGGTGCCCAATTTCCTTCCAGGCGAGCCCAAATAACGGAACGTTGAGGACAAACAACATTAAGGCCGCTGATAACGGGTGCTGCCAGTGTGCGGTGAGGGATGCAACCAGCTGGGCCGCCCCCGTCACCCCCGACGAATAAATCTTTCCGGGGGTCCAGAAGAAATTCATTGCGACTGACACCAAAATACCATAGATAAACGCCGTCGATGCCCGTGAAATGTAAGCATGGCGCTTCCAAATTTTTTGTAATTCGTTCACGTTGGGGACTCCTTCATCTTTTGCTGTCGTTAGGATAACGCACAACCAGCACCCCGACAAGCCACCCGGTCAAAATTTATTAATTCCGCTCCGGTTGCGGTTTAGGCGGTTCACCTTAAAGCTTCCGAAAATAACGAAAGGACTGCAACTCATCGTCACAGTCCCCCGTTAAATCACCGGTAATTATTCTTCTGTCTCGAGGTGTAACTCATCCAACTGCTTCTGGGCCACCGGCCGCGGCGCGTTCGTCAACGGGTCAATCGCCTTGGAGTTCTTCGGGAACGCAATTACTTCCCGGATATTATCCCGCTTAGCAAGAAGCATTGCGAACCGGTCCAATCCCAGTGCTAAGCCGCCATGCGGTGGGAAGCCGTAGTCTAAAGCGTCCATAAACCAGCCAAACTGGGCCTCCGCCCGTTCCGGCGTGAACCCTAACGCCTTAAACATCTTCTCCTGCACGTCCCGCTGGTGAATCCGGATTGACCCCCCACCAAGCTCGTAACCGTTCAGCACGATATCATAACTCTGGGCGTGCGCCTTGTGTGGATCCGTTTCAAGCAGAGCAACGTCCTCTTCGTTTGGCATCGTAAACGGATGGTGGGCGGCAATGTAGCGGCCAAATTCCTCACTGTACTCGAATAGTGGCCAATCAACCACCCAGATAAAGGCAAACTCGTTCTCATCAATCATGCCCTGTTCCTTCGCAATGGCACACCGCAGGTACCCGAGGGAATCCGCTACGACCTTCCGTTTGTCCGCTACAAATAACAGCAGGTCGCCTTCCTTGGCCGCCGTTGCGTCCTTAACGGCCTGAACCACCGCATCGTCCTTAAAGAACTTTGCGATCGGTCCGCTAAAGCCGTCCGCCGTAACCTTCATCCAGGCCAATCCCTTGGCCCCGAAGCGTTTAATGTACTCCTGCTTTTGTTCGATTTGTTTCCGGGAGTACTTCTCCGCTCCGTTTGGAACAGCGATGGCCTTGACCTGCCCACCGTTTTCAAGCGCACTATCAAAGACCTTAAACCCGGCTGGCCGGACCGCTTCAGCAACGTCCTTTAACTCCATGCCAAACCGAATATCTGGTTTGTCTGAGCCAAACCGGTCCATAGCCTCGTTCCACGTAATCCGCTGGATTGGCGTCTTAATGTCAACCCCCAGCGTCTCCTTCATTACCCGCTTAAGGAGACCCTCAGTCATGGTTTGGATTTCTTCCGCGTCCATAAACGACATCTCCATGTCAATCTGGGTAAATTCTGGCTGGCGATCGCCCCGAAGATCTTCATCCCGGAAGCAACGGGCAATCTGGTAGTACCGGTCAAAGCCCGCGCCCATCAACAGCTGCTTAAACAGCTGCGGTGATTGCGGAAGCGCGTAAAACGATCCCGGATAAACCCGTGATGGCACCAGGTAGTCCCGCGCCCCTTCCGGCGTTGACTTTGTCAAGTACGGCGTTTCCACGTTAATAAAGTCGTTTTCGTCGAGGTACCGGTGAACGGCCTGGGTAATCCGGTTCCGGATCAATAACGCCCGCTGCATTTCTGGCCGCCGCAGATCCAGGTACCGGTACTTTAACCGTAAGTCATCCGCTGCGCTAATATCATCCTTAATTTCAAACGGCGTGGTCTTGGCCTTATTCAGAATAATCATTTCCTGAACGTTGACCTCAACCTCCCCGGTCTTCATGTCAGGGTTGATTGCACCGTCTCCCCGTTTAACCACGGTTCCGTGGACCTCAATCACATCCTCACCGTGCAACGACTCCGCCGTATTCCGCACGGCTTCCGGCGTTTCCGGGTTAACGACCAGCTGCACAATACCATGCCGGTCCCGTAAATCGATGAACACCAGGTTCCCGAGGTTCCGCTTCTTTTGGACCCAACCCTTTAAAACCACCTGCTGGTCAACAAACTCCGCCGTTACATTTCCACAATACGTTGTTCTTCTCATGCTCCTACTCCCTACTTCAGTAACTCGTTAAAGTGCTGTTCAACATCTGCCAGGGAAACCTGCCGTTCCGTTCCCGTTGCCATTTCTTTCAGGTTAGCGGTCTGGTTCGCAAGTTCCTGTTGCCCGATAGTTAACGTGTAACGGGCGTTTAACCGGCTTGCCGTCTTAAACTGCCCCTTCGGTTTTCTTGCCAGGTAGTCCCGGTCAGCGCTAATTCCCTGCTGCCGCAAAGCCTGAACCACACGTAACGTTGCCGCATCCGTTTCCGCCCCGATTCCAACTACGTATACGTCCAGCTGATCGTCAGTCGGTAAGTTGCCCTGTTCTGCTTCCAGGATTAAGAGGAGCCGTTCAACCCCAATCCCAAAACCGATTCCCGGTGTTTCCGGACCGCCGAGTTGTTCAACTAACCCGTTATACCGACCACCTGCACACACGGTCATCCACTTGCCACCAAAGGCCTGGGCGTTACTCATAATTTCAAAGATTGTGTGGCTGTAGTAATCCAACCCCCGAACCATGTTCGGATCAACTTCGTATTCAATTCCTAGTTCATCAAGGAGCCGCTTCACCTGGTCAAAGTGTTCCTGGGCCGCTGGTGTCAGGTAATCAAGAATTGACGGGGCGTCCTTAACAATCTCCTGGTCGTGCTCATCCTTACTATCAAGCACCCGGAGAGGGTTCTTGTGTAACCGTTCCTTGGAGTCATCCGATAGCTCTGCTTCGTACGGGATTAAGAAGTCAATCAAAGCCTGCCGGTATGCCTTCCGGGATTCAACGTCTCCCAGCGTATTCAGGGCAATCCGTAATCCGCTTAACCCCAAGCGGTGGAGAAAGTCAACCGCCATAGCCATTACTTCGACATCTAAGGCTGGACTGTCCACCCCGAACGCTTCCACGCCAATCTGGTGGAATTCCCGGAGCCGACCAGACTGTGGCCGTTCATACCGGAACATCGGTCCCATGTAGTAGACCTTCAGGGGCTTTTGTACTTCCGGCCCGTACAGCTTGTTCTCAATGAACGCCCGGACAACACCGGCCGTTCCTTCCGGCCGTAACGTGATGTGCCGGCCACCCTTATCGTTAAAGTCGTACATTTCCTTCGTGACAATGTCTGACGTTTCCCCTGATGTCCGGGAGAAAACCTCGTAGTTTTCAAACATCGGCGTCCGGATTTCGTGGTACCGGTACTGGTTAAATAATTTCCGGGCAACCCCTTCAACGTACTGCCATGCAGCACTTTGGGTCGGTAAAATATCCGCGGTTCCCTTTGGCTTTTGGTACTTCATTTAATAACCTCCTCTAACAATGTCGGCCCTTCCAGTTAATAAAATAAAAGCGCCCCATCCAGCAACAGCCAGATAAGGGCGCAACGTGGCGCGGTACCACCTTATTTTTAACTTAACTGAGATAACGTATCACACGACATTGATTCAATGTACCTCAAGGGTGTCTTCCCCAACACTAACCCCGAACCTTCCACCATCCGTTCGGTCGCTACTGGTCGTTCACCAGGTACTAATCCCTCTCACTGGTTTTCATATTCAATTTTCAGAATACTGGCCGGGCCCCTAAAAGTCAAGTCATCCCCCGTTTTTAAAGCCCGTTTCTTTGTACTATAATGGCAAAGAACGACTAATTACACGGGAGTTGAACGCAATTATGCAAACGAACCACCAGCACCGTCAACTACGGGGCGACCTGCTCGTTCTCATTGCGGTGTTCTGCGTTCTAGGCGGATACCTCGCCTACCGAACAAAAACATACCTTAACCAGACAACTATTCAACAGACAACGACCATGCGGACCGGACCAGGAATTGAATACCGCGGCACAATGGAATTACCAAAGGGCACCCGCGTGGCGGTTATCCGCTCAAAGTATGAATGGCTCAAGGTCACAACGAGCGCCAACCAACAAGGATGGGTGCCTGCCTGGAAACTTCCCGCCAAGTACCGCCCCGTAATCCGGAGCCTGAAAAACGCAACGATTGTTATCGACCCCGGCCACGGCGGATCTGATTCAGGCGCCCTAGCCGTGCACGGGCAAATGGAAAAAACGTATACCCTGAAGTTTGCCCAGATGGTTGCAGCTAAACTTCGCGCGAAAGGCGCAAAGGTCTACCTGGCCCGCGATAGTGACCGGTTTGTCAGCTTGAAGGCCCGCCCTGCCCTGGCGAAACGGGTCCACGCCAACCTCTTTATTAGCTTCCACTTCGATTCTTCACCGGACGAAAACGAAGCCTCTGGGTTTACCACCTACTACTATCACCGGGGACCGTCCCTCCAACTTGCCCAGGACGTTAACCACCAAATGCGCCACCTTCCAATCACGGATAAGGGCTCGCGGTTCGGGAACTTCCTGGTAATCCGGAACAACACCGTTCCCGCGATTTTAATCGAAGGCGGGTACATTAACACGAGCCACGACTTCCAGTATATTCGCTCGCCCCGGTACCGCAACGTAATGACAAGTGATGTGGTCACCGGAGTGCAACATTTCATTGAGACTAACCACTAACCAAAAAGGGATGCGCTAAAAAGGTGCATCCCTTTATCGTTTGCTGTAAGTAACCAGACTGAATTATACAGCCCAATTTAAGCTTTTTTATCAACAAGCTCCCACATTGACTTAATCCGTTTATCCGGGTTTCCGTCCTCGTTAATGATGTTGTCCGGGTCAAAGAGAATCCCCTTCATGCCCGCATTATGCCCCGCCTCGACGTCCAAGGCGCGGTCACCAATCATGGTTGCGTGTTCCTTATCAACGGCGTATTCGTTACATAAATAGTTGAGGGAAGCCGGGTCCGGTTTCCGGGGAAACGATAACTTCGAGGTCACAAAACCACTGAAGAGCTTCTTTAACCCGTCACGTTCCAAAATTGCGACGGCCTGTTCATCGCGGTGGGTTAACAGGAAGTTCCGTCCGCCATGATCGACAACCTGCGCGCACACCTCGGCAACCCCCGGAAACGGGTGCATTTCATCGTGACGCTGTTCCTCGTATTCCTTGTATGCTGCCCGGGCAGTCGGTTCGTCCAGTTCAGGATGATTCGTTAACGCCCACTTGAACGTCCGCCCCAGTGACGTCTGCCGCATGTGGTGGTACACCTCATCCTTTTTCACCTTAATGTGTTGTTCCTGCATTGCGTGAACAAACGCAGCCACCATTACCGGGTATGTATTGTACAACGTTCCGTCAAAGTCCCAGAAGTAGGTCTCGCTCATGGTTCTCCCTCTTTCTACTTGTTGTTAGTGTCATAAATAATGGTAACCGGGCCGTCGTTGACCAGGTCAACCTGCATGTCAGCGCCAAACTGCCCCGTTGCAACTGGGATGCCGGTTTCCCGCAGGCAGGTAACGAACTGTTCATAGTGACGGTGCGCCTTCTCCGCCTCTTCGGCCGCCGTAAAACTCGGCCGGTTCCCCCGGCGGGTATTGGCGTACAGGGTAAACTGAGAAACAGCTAAAATCGCCCCGCCAACCGCCTGAATATTCTGGTTCATTTTACCATCCGCATCAGTAAAGATTCGCGCCCGGGTAATTTTCCGGGTACAGTACTCAATCTCTGCTGGTCCGTCCCCATCAGTGAACCCGACTAATAGTACCACGCCCGTTCCAATTTTACCAATTACGGTTTTGTTAACCGTCACCTGGGCCCGCTTAACCCGCTGCAAAACAACCCGCATTTTTACTCCTCCTAGTGAATCGGCCGCTTAACAACATACACGTCCGGCACGCGCTTGACGTTATCAATCACGCGCTGGAAGTGAGCCTGATCCCGAATTGCCATGGCAACCGTAATAATCACCGTCCGCTGGTGGTTAACGCGCCCGTTGATGGACGTGATGTTTTTCACCGTGTTGGTCACGGCCTGCAACACATCCGTCAGCAAGCCCGACCGATTATACCCCTGAACCTCAAGTTCAGCCTCGTATGTCCGGTCAGTTCCGGGAATCATGTTCCAATCAACCGCCACCAGCCGGGCATCCTCACCCTGAGGAATATTCGGACACCCAACGCGGTGGACCGATACCCCGCGGCCCTTGGTAATGTAGCCGATAATCTCATCGCCCGGAATTGGATTACAACACCGACTTAGGTGCATCATCATGTTATCGGCCCCTTCAAGGAGCACGGCATCGTTTGGCTTTGGCCGTTTCTTTTCGTGGTGATCATCAGCTGCCGTGGATTCATGCTGCAGGACAGCCTGCTCTCTGGCGGCGTCCCGCTGCGCCTGTTGTTCCTTCCGAATCGCTTCTGTCAGCCGGTTAACTACCCCTTCAGGTTGAAGCTCACCAAACCCAACCGCCGCATACATATCATCCGCTGAGGTCAACTGCCGTTTAGCTAACACCCTGTCAATATTTGCGGGGGTCAATACCTGCCGCGGATTATACCCCGCATCCAATAGGGCGTGGTCAATGATGTCGCGGCCCTTATCAATGTTTTGTTCCCGGTCACGGCGCTTAAAGAAGCGCTTAATCTTGTTCCGGGCCCGACTCGTCCGCACCATGTCCAGCCAGTCATTACTTGGCCCCGCTGAATTCTTGGAAGTTAAGATGTCCACAATATCCCCGTTCTTAACGTGGTAATCAAGCGGGACGATCTTCCCGTTGACCTTGGCGCCCGTTGTACGGTTCCCGATTTCCGTATGGATGGCGTACGCAACGTCAAGGGGACCAGCGCCCTGCGGGAGTTCGACCACCTCACCCTTAGGGGTAAAAATGTAAACCCGGTCGCCAAAGAGGTCGCCCTTCACGCTTTCCATGAAGTCACTGGCATCGGTCGTTTCATGCTGCAATTCAACGATTTCCTTAAACAGGTTCAGCCGGTCGCCCGTGGCACTCTGCTTCACTCCGCTAGTATTGCCTTCCTTGTATGCCCAGTGAGCCGCAATTCCGTACTCAGCAACCCGGTGCATCTTCTTCGTCCGAATCTGGACCTCTAACGGTTTCCCCTGCGGGCCAATCACCGTCGTGTGGAGTGACTGGTACATATTGGCTTTAGGCATTGCGATGTAGTCCTTGAACCGTCCCGGCATCGGTTTCCATTCCGAGTGGATTGCTCCCAGCACGGCGTAGCAGTCCTTAATGGAGTCCACCACTACCCGGACAGCGAGTAAGTCATAAATCTGACTAAACTCCTTGTGCTGGTCGTGCATTTTCCGGTAAATAGAATAGATGTGCTTGGGCCGCCCGTAGATTTCACAATCAAGGTGCAGGCCTACGATTACCCGGCGAATTTCCTGAATCGCCGCGTTAATGTAGTGCACCCGTTCTTCCCGCTTGGCGTTCATTAGGTGCACAATCCGGTAATACTGCTGGGGATTGAGGTACCGGAGGGAGAGGTCCTCCAGTTCCCATTTGATGGTGTTAATTCCCAAACGGTCCGCTAACGGCGCGTATATTTCGAGCGTTTCATTGGCAATCCGGCGCTGTTTATCCGGCCGCAAGTGAACCAGGGTGCGCATGTTATGCAGCCGGTCCGCAAGCTTCACAATAATCACCCGGAGGTCCTGGGCCATCGCAAGTAATAGCTTCCGGTGGTTCGCAGCCAACCGCTCTTCATGGGACTTGTACTGGATTTTGCTTAGCTTAGTTACCCCGTCGACAATCACTTCTACGTCGTGACCAAAAAGTTCACCCACATCGCCAAGGGTGACCGGCGTATCCTCCACCACGTCGTGCAGGTAACCGGCCGCCACCGTTTCGGGATCCATGTGCAGGTTGGCTAAAATACCAGCCACCTGAATGGGATGAATAATGTACGGTTCGCCGGACTGCCGCCGCTGTTCGCGGTGAACGTACGTTGCAAAGTCACATGCCCGCTGAACGAACGCAACGTGGTCATCATTCATGTACTCCCGGCACATATCAACAACGTCCTGTGCATCCCAAACTGTTTCCTGCTTCACGGTCCCATTCCTCCAAATCCAGAAGTATTTATTCCTATCTTACTACTTATCCTCCAAAACGCCCATCCGGGTTCCTGGGGTAAGCTCAGTTGCATACGATAACGTCGCTAAGACATACAACGGCGCGGTTTCGGCCCGTAAAATTCGCGGACCTAACCCCACTGCCGTGTAGCCCGCCCGTTGCAGTGCTGTGACCTCCGCGGGGGCAAGCCCCCCTTCCGGCCCAATCACCACGTTGACCGTATCCTTCGGCATGAGCGCCTGGACCTGCTGTCCTAAGCGGGTGACCTCGCCCTGCTTGGCTTCCTCTTCGTACGCCACTAGTTTTACCGCGTACTCCTGCGTGGCAACCGCTTCAATTCCTGGAACATACTCAACGGTCGGGATGACTAGCCGGTGGGACTGTTCAGCCGCGCCCTGCACAATTTTCTGTAACCGCTCAACCTTCCGTGCCTGTTTACTTGCCTGCCACTTAGCCACCGCGTACTGGCTATCACAGAAAACAAAGTGTGTGGCGCCAAGCTCCGTCCCCTTTTGCACAATCCACTCGACCTTGTTCTTCTTGGGAACCCCGCACGTAATTGTTACCTCAACCGGAAGTTCAACGGGGCGGGTGACCTCCCGCACGACGTGGCCGGTGACCCGGTGCGGACTAACTTCTTCCAGTTCAACCACGTAACACCGGCGATCCGGATGAACTAGCTCAACCTGATCCCCCGCCTGCATCCGCATTACGGTTGCAATGTGGCGGTAGGTTTCTTCCGGAAGTACAAAAGAAGCGGTTAGTGAAAATGGAACGGAACTAAAGTAATGCTGCATTATTCATCCTCCCCTGGCCGGCGGGCAATGAGGGCAACCCAGTCCCCCCGCTGCACCGTTTCTTCAAGCACAAAACCTGCTGCAGTCAACGTATCAACTAGTTGCTCCTTCTTTGCGGTAATGATTCCCGACAATAATAAGTGGCCCGCTGGTTTCAAACAATTCCACGCCTGGGGAATGAGCGGGGTGAGAACATCCGGCAAGATATTGGCCGTAATTAAGTCAACCTGCCGGGCAACCCCGTCCAGCATGCTACCCACGCTCACCGTAATGGGTGCTGCTTGGGGATTAAGCTGAAGGTTCCGCTTAGCTGATGCCACGGCGTCTTCGCTAATATCGTTGGCCGTAACCCGGGATACCCCCAGCATTCGAGCGTAAATTGCTAAAATTCCCGAACCCGTACCGACGTCAATCATTTCTTCGCCGCCACGAACAACGGCTTCGAGGGCCTGCAATGTAAGCCGGGTCGTCGGGTGGGTTCCCGTTCCAAACGCCTTACCCGGATCAAGGTAAATCAACCGTTCACCAGGTTGCTGGAGCTGGTAATCCTCCCAGCGGGGAACAATCGTTAACCACCGCGTTAACCGCACCGGATGGTAGTACTGCTCCCACTTATCAACCCAGTCGGCATCATCCCGCGCCTGGACGCGGACGGTGCCCTTCCCAGGATTAAGGCCGTACTGTGCTAATCCCTGCACCTGCGTTTCAATTTGAGCCACCACTTCAGGTAGGGCCGTTGTCGCTGGGAAATACGTAATTAATTGGTATTCCGTTCCCGAATCGTCGAACTGGACACCCCCAGCGCCGTTTGTCATTAAAATGTTGGTAACCGCATCCGCCGCCTCAGCAGTTGTCACCACGCGAACTTCATTCCACTTCATCGCGTTCCTCTTCCTTCCGGGATTCAGTTTTGACCAAAATTTGGTCGTCTTGCTACCAATATAGCGTATTTTACAAACAACGACTAGTTTCCCACCCCACAAAATCGCGGGGCTTCCCCACACAAAGGGAATTTTCTGCTACACTGGAGATAATTATTACTATGGAAGTGAACAGCATGGCCAAGAAGAAAATGATTTTAGACCTTGATACGGGAATCGACGACGCCCTCGCAATTGCGTACGCGCTCACCGTTCCCGAGGCGGATTTGATTGGGGTAATCGGCTCATACGGCAACGTCTTAACCCCCCAGGCAGTCCAAAACTGTCTCGATCTACTCGATATGCTTGGCCATCCCGAAGTTCCCGTCTTTGCGGGACCCACGCATTCTTCGACCACCACAACGTTTAGCGTCATGCCAATTAGCCAGCGCATCCACGGCATGAACGGGGTTGGCGACGTTTCCTTACCCCACTCCTCACGCACCGCAGAACAAATGAGTGGCCGGGACTTTATCATCGAAGCTGCGCACCAGTACGGCGACGATCTCATTGTTGTGCCCACCGATCCCCTCACAACGCTTGCCGCTGCAATTAAAAAGGATCCCGCCATTACCCACCTCATCGGGAACGTCACCCTAATGGGCGGAGCATTGACAATCCCGGGAAACGTAACACCTGCCACGGAGGCCAACATTAACCAGGATCCAGTGGCCGCTAACGAGGTCTTTCAAAGTCCCCTTCCGCTAACAATGGTGGGGTTGGATGTTACCACCCGCACCCTGCTCACGAAGAAAAAAACGGCCCAGTGGCGCGCTTTGGAAACAACGGCCGGAAAGAAGTACGCCGCCATTGTTGATTACTACATCGACATTTACGCGGACGTTCACCCGCACCTGAACGGGTGTGCCCTGCACGACCCGCTTGCGGTTGCGGTTGCGGTTGATCCTAGCCTGGTAACGACGCTCCCGCTTAACATGAAAGTTGAAGTTGATGGCCCGTGTGCCGGCCGGACAATCGGGGACGAAGAGCTCCTTGATCAACCCGTCCACAGCCAGGCAGCCGTTAACGTTGACAAGGACCGGTTTGAACAACTCCTTATGACCCGTCTTACAACCCTTTTTCAAAATAACTAACGGAGGCTCCTTATGGAATTCATCGCACTACTTTTATTTGTTTTCTGGCTCTTTACAACGGCCCTGCGCTTTAACATGCTTGCTTCCCAGGGGCATTTCACCTACACCCAAATTTTTATGGGAAGCGCGCGGTGGTACCAGAGCCCGCGGATGATTATTCTAATCATTGCCCTTGCACTCCTGGTATACTTTGGGACCCTTCACGTAATCTACCTCGCCGGGGCAATCACTGCCGGGCTCATGCTGCTCCTCTTTGGCCGTAACCTTCTGCACCATTGGGGAAATCAGACCATCACCCTTATAAACTGCGTAGTATGCGTCCTTGTTTTAGGAGGGGCACTGGTAATGCTTCACCGCCTATAATCCCCTATCAGAGACTAAAGATACCGCTCCAGGGCACATTCCCGGAGCGGTATTTTTAACTATTCTTCAATATGAGCTGGGGCAAGTTGCTTTCCCCGCACATCCTTAATTCGTAAATCGGCTGACAGCAATCCAGAGCGATTTCCCTTTAATTCTAAGTTGCTGTAGCGAGGATTAACGGTCAGCGTCATGTCACTATCCATAAACGCCGCGCTGTACCCCTTGTAGTACCACGTGCCGTACGTTGCATCGAGTTGTTTTTGGTAGTCACTCAAATCAGTCTGGTGATCAGCAATGACTAACGTAAACTCCTTATCAAACGAACAGGTCCCGGAACCCTGCTTGGAAAGCCCCACGCCATCCTCAAAATCAAGCACAAACAGCGTTCCCGGCGTATTGTACTTAGCCAGCTTCTCTTCAGCTGCAGCAGTAACGGTTAACTTCATGCCATCACCCTCCTAATTCCTTCGTTAGCTCAAGCATACCCCCGAAGCGAATCCCCGGCAAGCAGTCTGCTATAATGACTGGTAGATTAAATGGAGGAACGATCATGAAAATAATCGAGCACGCAACGGGGTTAACCATCACAACCCCTCAAATAAACGTAAACGTTGACGAATTCACGGATAAACCAACCCCCGTCGTTATTAGTCACCTCACCCCGGCAGCGATTTCTTTCCTGCAACGCCCAAGTACCGCGCCCGTTTTTATTTCACAGGATCTCTACGAACTCCTGCAAATTCTGACCGTGACGGGAGTACTAAAGCTCTCCCTTGAACGGGTTCAAATTATGCCAACCAGCTATCCCACAATCATCGGTGACCTGCGCATCACCCCGTTGCCCAACGATGACGGGGTGTGGGGCAGCGTTGCGCTTCTTATCGAAGATGCTGCCATGGCAATTGGGTACTGCGCAACCTTCACAACCCATGGGAGTAAGAAGAAACGGTTAAAGAAGTGGAAACGCCACTTCCGTGACGCCCGCATCAAGCAGTTCTACTTCCTAGCTGCCACGCTTACCGCCCACCAGGACGCTCCCGGAATTTTTGAACCTGACCGGATTCTTAGTCTATTATCGGCGGACTCCCACCAAACCGTCTCTCCCGCATACGGCCGGGTGCTCCAGTTTCTGTTCCGCCAAGTAGACCACCAACTCCCGGTCCAAACGGCGGCTCACCCAACGCTTCACCTGGCAACCACCGTCCCGGCGAGTCCGGTAGCAACCGCACCGACAGTTGCCGAACTGCACGACATTGTAACGGTCCTGCAAGCTTCGCCGGTCCCCCTGGGAACGGCGGCCGAACGTACGTCCCTCGCAAAGCAACTCAACCTGCCGGAAAACTAGGAATGTCCCCGCACTCCTTGATATGAATAACGAATTAAAATAGCAAAAGAAGTTGGGAACGAATCCCAACTTCTTTTTACTAGTTAACCTTTTGAAGCTTAACGTGGTACGTCATATCAGTTTCCTTAACGTGCCACCGTGCAGTAAGCACCTTTCCGTGATCCGAACGCTTTACGTGCTGCAATTCAATTGCTGGATCGTTGTCCCTATCATTCAGGATAATTTCATTCTGGGATGGCTTGACCTCGTACTTTGGATATTCTTTCGGGTCATCAAGGAATGAACTAACCCGCCGATGCCACCGCGCACGGTCATCTTGCCCGTTAACCGGCAGGAAGGTAAAGTGCTGTCCCTTATTTCCGCTATTATGAAGCGCATTATTAGTATGAAAAATTATCCGGGCGTGCTGGGTGTAATCAAAGTCCAAAATTTCACCCTTAATCGTTACGCGATATTCATTACCGCCAATAATAGCTCGCAAGTTTGGTGAAAACGAACACAGCCCCAAGTTGGCCAATATCCCCGCAAGGGTCACAACGTTAGCCGTAATTCCAATAATCCAGAATGGTTTACTTGACGGCCGCTTACCGACTTCTTCTCCTGCAAGTGTCTCAGTCCGCCCATCCGGATATATTACAACAGGAATTGATGCCGTAGCACTGTGGAACTCCCGCTTTAACTGTAGGTAGAAGCACATCATCGTCAGGTACTGATACGTTGAAACAAACATCATTAGCAAAATAGTAACAATAAGCCCAACCACTACAGGAATAGTAACTGATCCCCATAGCAAGAAAATTTGGTTAAGCCGTTCCAAGAAGAGGGCAACGATAAATCCAACCAGTACGGCCGGCAGTTCCCAGTTCATAAAACTCAAGTCAAGAATAAACAGGTCTTCCTTCCACCCGTTCACCAACCGCCGACTTTCATTAATACACTGCCGGGCCGTCACCTTTTCCCCCGCCTCAACGTGTTCGCGCATAATTAACAGTGTCTGCGAATATGCATACCTCTTTACCCATCCTAAAGGAGCAAAGAAAAGCTGCCAGAGGAACGACCAAATAAACAGCAGCAACGAAACCCGGAATGTTAGCCAAAAATAGCCTGCCGTAAACGGGGTAATAAAGAGATGGAACCAGTGCTGCGGGCGCTTCTTAGTTTTCGCCCACTCCAGCATCGAGAAACACAGCCCCGTGCTAAAGTAAAAAGAAATAATAGCTCCTAATAATATCCCCAATAATGCGCCTACTGCTAAAGCAATCGCCGACGCATTAGTAGAATCACCACTAAAGAAGAGGGTAATGAAATGTGCACAGTACGCAACTAAAAATCCACAAACAACAACACAAACAAAGGCTATCACAAAGCCTGCAAGGGAATAAAATGCTCCCATCCACCAGTTGTTCCGTAACAGGTTCTTGGCCTGTTGCTTTAGCTCAGAACGATCCAATTTCATTTTCCTCCTATCGTAAGACATACCGTAGCCAGTTATCCTTGTGAAGCGCCAACTTGTCCGTTGGTACAAAAATCATGATTCCTAACAGGCATCCCAACATAATGAGCCCGAGTATATCCAAAACCATCATGAACACAAGGGTAACGACCAGACCAATAAATGCCGCCCAGCCCTTTACTCCTGCATCACGAAACCGCCGAATAATAACGGGAACCACGGCTAAAATAATTAGCCACGTCAGGACGTCCTCAACGACACCAGCAATATTTCCGTACTGCCAGTATGTTGTCAAAAAATCTAAACCCCGTAGCATAAATGCCATTACGATAAGTGCCCCAATTAACGTCCACGCTAACCCGCGCCGCGTTGTCCGCCCCTTAAAGTCAAACAGCCCGTGAAAATAATCGCTTCCCGCTTGGCGGAAGGTCACCTTTCCGTGCTCATCAATCCTCTTCATTAGAATTAATTCCTCACTTTCATACGATATGGAAAATAATAACTTAATTTAGTGTATCATATTTTGCTGATTTTTTATAGTTTCTTAAAGAATACCTGCCAATCGATTCTTACCAATAGGTGTTCACTACTGCCATACAAAAAAGGGGAGTGGTTCACACCACGCCCCTTCAAAGCTAATCAGTAATAACTATTACTTAATCTGCCCCATAACCTCGTCAACGAAGTTATCAGCCTGCTTTTCAATTCCTTCACCAACTTCGTAGCGAACAAAGGATTCAACCTTGCCGCCCTTAGAAGCAACGTACTTGCCAACCTTCTGGTCAGAATCCTTAACGAATTCCTGATCGTCCAGGCAAATCTCACCGAAGAACTTGTTCATCCGGCCCATGACCATCTTTTCAACGATCTTCTCCGGCTTGCCTTCGTTCTTGGCCTCTTCAGTCAGCACTTCTTTTTCGTGCGCAACAACGTCCGCCGGCACTTCATCCCGGTTGACGTACTTCGGGTTGATAGCCGCAACGTGCATTGCAATGTCCTTGGCCGTTTCATCGTCCGCCCCGTTAACCTTAACGAGAGAAGCAATCTTACCACCCATGTGAATGTATGCGCCAAAGTGCTCATCATCATTCTTTTCAACAACCGTGAACCGCCGCAGAGAAATCTTTTCCCCGATTACGGCCGTTGCTTCAACGATTTCGTCGTTGATTGTTCCCTTGTCCGTCTTAACCTGAAGGGCAGCCTCAACGTCCGCCGGCTTTTCAGCGGCAATCACAGCCCCGATGTGCTTAACCAGTGTCTTAAACTGGTCATTGGCAGCAACGAAGTCCGTTTCAGCGTTAACTTCAAGGATTGCAGCAGTGTTCCCGTCGATTACGACGTCCGCTAACCCTTCAGCAGCAACCCGGTCACTCTTCTTAGCAGCCTTGGCCATGCCCTTTTCACGTAAGAAGTCCGTTGCCTTGTCCATGTCACCATCACATGCAACCAGCGCCTTCTTGGCGTCCATCATTCCGACCCCGGTCTTATCACGGAGTTCCTTAACCTGCTTTGCAGAAATACTTGCCATTTTTGTGGCCTCCCTTTCTTTTAATTCATTGTTAATAAAAAGCCGCCTCGTTCGGGCTTAACGCCCTCCCGAGACAGCCCAAGATTGTTGATTAATTATTCAGCATCTTTCTTGTCGTTGTCACCTTCAACGGCTTCAACGATGTCTTCAATTGAGTCCGCCTTGGCATCATCCTTGTTGTCGAATGATTCCTCCGTTACGTCGTTGTCGTCTTCACCCTGACGGCCTTCAACGATTGCGTCAGCCATCTTTGAAGTGATCAGACGAACGGCCCGGATAGCGTCATCGTTTGACGGAATCTTAACGTCAATTTCGTCCGGATCAACGTTCGTGTCAACCATAGCAACGATCGGAATGTTCAGCTTCTGTGCTTCCTTAACGGCAATCCGTTCCTTCCGTGGGTCAACGATGAACAGAACGTCCGGAATCCGCGGCATATCTTCAATTCCGCCGAGGAACTTCTGCAGACGGTCACGCTGCTTCTCTAACTTAGCAACTTCCTTCTTTGGAAGCCGATCAAACGTACCATCCTCAGCCATCTTCTTAATCTGCTTTAACCGCTTGATCCGGGTCTGGATTGTATTCCAGTTAGTCAGCGTTCCACCTAACCAACGATGGTTAACGTAGAACTGACCACACCGCTTAGCCTCTTCTTCAATTGAGTCCTGGGCCTGCTTCTTGGTCCCCACGAACAGAACAACGCCGTCGTTTGCGGCAACATCCTTCATGTAATCGTAGGCTTCATCAATTAACTTAACCGTCTTTTGTAAGTCAATGATGTAAATCCCGTTCCGTTCGGTGAAGATGTATTCCTTCATCTTCGGGTTCCACCGCCGGGTCTGGTGACCAAAGTGAACCCCAGCTTCAAGCAACTGTTTCATGGTAATAACTGCCATTGAAATTCCCTCCATATTGTTTTTGCTTCCTCCAGTTTCTGCGAAAACAAGGACTCATCCGAGCACCCCCGTCTTCATCCACCGGAGTGTAGACTAGCGTTGCTGGACAACGCCTTCCTTAGTTTACCGGATTTGTTACTAAAATTCAACGCTTTTCAGGCACAATTACGCCGTGTTGCCGTAAAAAAGTAACCTTTGCGCGGCGGGGTTGGTGTTTGAATGCATACTCCGCCTTTAGTGCCGCTGACTTGGTCGGATATTCCTCCGAATAGATCATCTTCACTGGCCGCCGGGTGCGGGTATACCTGGCTCCCCGGCCGCTATTGTGCATGGCAAGCCGGTGTTTTCGGTCCGTTGTAAACCCACCGTACAGTGTCTGGTCTGCGCACAGCAGGACATAAAAATAGTACTTTTGCTTATTGGTGGCCGTCACCATACAACATCTCCTTCACTGCCGACGTATACTGGCCGTCTTCCCCGTAGGTTATCACGGGGGATTCAAACTTCATTCCTCCCGGACGACCGTCCTTAATTCCTTCAACCAACACGATGTTAGCGTCCCGTCCCGCTTTCGGGTATACCAGCCGCACCCGCTTCGGCGCAAGGCGGTACTTCCCCATCAACGTAATCAATTCGCCCAACCGGTCCGGACGGTGCACTAAATAAGTGTGCCCGGTTGTTTTGAGGAGGCCACTGGTAATCCGAACCACCTGTTCAAGGGTCACCGTTAATTCGTGGCGGGCGACGGCCAGGTACCTGTTAGGATTCTTTTTGCTTGCGGGGGTGACCGGAAAATACGGGGGATTACACGTTACAGTATCCACCGAATCCTTGGGAATCCGCGTAAACGCATCGTTTAGGTCGAGCGTCAAAACCTTCATCCGGTCTTCTAAGTCATTCAAGAGAACACTCCGCCGGGCCATATCAGCCAACCGTGGCTGGAGCTCAACGGCCGTAATGGCAGCCCGCGTTTTTGCTGATAAAAACAACCCCACTGCGCCATTACCCGCACAAAGGTCCACCACCTGGCCGCTCCTTTTTAGGACGGGGCGGGCAAAGTCTGCTAAGAGCACCGCATCAAGGGAAAACGAAAAGACCCGCGGACTCTGAATTATCTGAATGTCATGGGAATATAACTGATCAATGCGTTCGTCTGACCGTAACTCTACCTGCACTACTTTTCCTCCGTTTCGCCGGCTTCTTCTTGCACCCACTGCAAAAATCCGGCATACTAGTCATGATTTAATTCTAACATTACATGTGAAAGGAATGACCACCGTGTTTTTCTCGTTTATCCGTTTTATCGGGACCACGTTTCTCCGAATTATTAACGGAAAGCCCCGCGTTTTAAATAAGGGACGCCTTCCTCAGGGAAACTACATTCTCGTTGCCCCGCACCGGGCCTGGTTTGACATGGTCTACCTCTCATGGGCAGCAACCCCGAAACAGTTCTGCTACATGGCCAAAAAGGAGCTCTTTAAAAATCCGCTTCTCCGCTGGTTAATCACCCACCTCAACGCCTTTCCGGTTGACCGGAGTAAGCCGGGCATGAAAGCAATCAAAACGCCCGTTAAGTGGCTCAGGGAACGCGACATTTCCCTTATTATGTTTCCGTCCGGCACCCGCCACTCCCAAAAACTAAAGGGAGGCGTGCTGCTTATCGCCAAGATGGCTAACGTGCCGATTGTTCCGGCCGTTTACCAGGGGCCCCTGACGTTCCGGGACGTTTTGAAACGCCATAAGCCGGCCATTGCGTTTGGCGATCCAATTACCGTCGGCCAAGGCCGTCTCAGCAAGGACGACCAGGCGCGGATTCTTGAACAGATGAACACTGCTTTCCAGCAGCTTGACGACCAGATCGATCCGAACTACGTTTACCAGGATCCCGCCAAAGCGAAAAAATAACATTCCATGGATAACACGAAGAGGTTGGAACTGACCGTCCCAACCTCTTTGTTTCTTCGTAATAATTAATTCTGCTTCTTGTAGCTGGCCTTCATTGCCGTCATCATCTGGTGCAGCTTCTTTTCTGATGGCCGTTGTCCCATCTGCACCATCATCGTCCGAAGCATCTGTTCGTTAAACGGCGGGTTGTTCTTGAAGTAGTTTTCCATGTATTTCCGGGTAAAGAAGAAGCCCCCTACAAACCCGCCAATTACGCCAATTACTACGATTAGAATCCAAATCCCTGTCGACATCCTCAAATTCCCCTTTCTTAACTTTCACCTAGTAATTCTACATAATAATAAGAAGCGGGGCAACACCCGCTTCGCTTAATCATCCCGGAGGCCACGGTCCCGCTGAATCTGCTTAACCTTTTCCGGCGTAACTTCTTTTCCGTTCTTATCGTACACCTGGAGCATTTCAACCTGACTCCGAAAGTTTGCCCGGAACCGTGCCAAGTAATCCTCCCGGAGCCGTTTTTGCTCGGCCTGTTCTTCGGCGGTAAGGCCCGTTGCCTTTTTCTTCCGGGCTAATTCATTAATCCGGTCAATTAAATCCTGGGGAATCTTTCCCTGTTGTTCGTCTGCCACTGGCCACTCCTCCTTCATCTACGTATTTGTCACTATTCATTTTACCGAAAACGTCGGGGTGGTACAAGCACAGTGCGAACATCCGTTTGCACCGTGACGTCCTTCTATGGTATCCTACCGGTAGAAATTACTTACTACAGGAGTTAGGAAATGTCTCAGCCAACCGAAAAACGGCAGATTGCCGTTCTACGTTACATTTATAATCACGTTAACGAGCAGGGTTACCCGCCGACAGTGCGCGAAATTTGCCAGGCCGTAGACCTCTCATCGACCTCGACGGTCCACGGCCACCTTGCCCGTCTCGAAAAAAAGGGCTACTTGCAGCGCGACCCCACTAAGCCCCGGGCCATTGAAGTGACCGTCGCCGGCAAGGAAGTGCTGGGGATTCGGCCCCACGCCAAGCAGATTCCGGTAATCGGAACCGTTACTGCGGGACAACCGATTCTGGCAGTTGAGGATACGGACGATTTCTTCCCGCTTCCGCCAGAATTTAGTTCTGCCGAGGATCTTTTTATGCTGACAATTCGCGGTGAAAGTATGGTGAATGCGGGAATCCTCGACGGGGACGAAGTAATTGTCCGCAAGCAACGCTTTGCCGATAACGGTGACATTATCATTGCCATGACGGCCGAAAACGAAGCAACGTGCAAACGCTTCTTTAAGGAAAAAGACCATATTCGTCTCCAACCCGAAAACGACAACATGGCACCGATTATTCTTCCTGACGTTACCGTTCTCGGAAAGGTTGTTGGCCTTTACCGCAGCACAATTTAGTGATTGGGGGTTATTCCATGAAAATTAAGGTTCCACTCGTTGATGGTCACCTTGCCGATCAGTATGGGAGCCGGGCACCCCGTGAAGATCAAATCGCTGAGCGGCCAGTCCGGTCATTTCCGGTAACATTCACTGCGTTTCCGGAAGCAACCCAAACGTTCGCTCTGACACTCATGGACTACGATTCCATTCCCGTGTGTGGGTTTGCATGGATCCACTGGACCCTCGCGAACCTTCCCGCAACAAGTCCCACATTACCGGAAGATGCAAGCCGCCACCTCTCTTCTCCGATTATTCAGGGAAAAAACAGTAATGCCAGCGGGTTTGTAAATGCACCGGCTGAAATTTGCCAGGGGTATACGGGGCCCCGCCCGCCACACGGGACGCACGACTACCTTCTGACTGGCTATGCACTGGACACGGCGCTTTCCCTCCCGCAGGGATACTGGATGAATGAACTATTGCATGCCATGACGGGGCACGTCCTCGATACGGCGCAAATTATACTGCCATATGCTGCTGATTAAAAAACACGGAGGCTGTACCTATGTTACAGTCTCCGTATTTTTTAATCCTTACTTCTCTTTTTGCATTGCCGCCAACATTTCCCGGGCGTGTTCCTGGGTTAACGGGGTTACCGTACTTCCGGCTAACATCCGGGCAATCTCATCAACCCGCTGGGTGTCGTTTAGGACCGTTAGGTGGGTGGTCGTCCGCCCAGCATGAACCGCTTTTTCAATGTAGTAGTGGTACTGTGCAATCGATGCCACCTGCGGGAGGTGGGTAATGCACAGTACCTGGGAATTCGTGGCAATCTGGTGGATCTTTTCGGCAATTGCCTGAGCCACCCGGCCGCTTACCCCAGTATCCACCTCATCAAAGATAATACTGGTGACGTTTTTCCGGTGTGCAAAAATTGTTTTTAACGCTAACATTATCCGGGACAACTCACCACCCGAAGCAATCTTTGCTAACGGCCCCATCTCTTCACCCGGGTTGGTTTGAACGTAAAATTCGACGCCGTCCTGTCCGCTTGGGGTTAACCCGTCTTTTCTAAAGCGCACTTCAAAAACAACCTTATCCATGTACAACGCCGCTAATTCAGCGTGCACCGCCTGTTCAAGCCGCCGCGCCGCTTTTTTCCGGGCAGCGGTGAGCTGCTTAGCAAGACTTGTCGCCTTTTCCTTAGCGGCCTGCACACCCTGCTCGAGGGATTGGAGATCAGCATCGCCCTCCTGCATCGTCGCAAGTTCCCGCTTAATCTTCTCGTAATATTCCAGAACAGCTGAAACCGAGGCACCGTACTTTCGCTTCAGCTGGTGAATTACGTCTAGGCGCTGTTCAATCTCGTCCAGCCGGCCTTCGTCCCACGGCGAATCATCCCGCTCGTCCGCAATATCCCGTTCAACGTCTTGCAGACTATAAAACGCCGCATTCACTGTTTCGCTAATCTGCGTTAACCGGTCACTATACTGGGCAACCTGCTCCAACTCGTCCATGGCCGTTCCTAAATTACCAAGAACATCAGCCTGCCCGTTCAGTAACTGGTAACTATGTTCGAGCGCATCATGAATCGCCTGGTAGTTAACGAGTCGCTCCTTTTCGGCGGCTAACTCCTCCTCTTCGCCCGGCTTTAAGTGCGCCGCTTCAATTTCCTTTACCTGAAAATCAAGCATATCAAGCCGCTGCGCCCAGGCCTGTTCGTCCTTCTTCCGCTGGTTAAGGGCGCGCTGCTGCTGTTCGTAATCCTTATAAGCAGCCTGGTACTGCTCCCGAAGCTGACGTGTTTCCCGCGCGTACTCGTCAAGCAATCCCAAATGCGTTTCGGGACGCATCAACTCCTGGTGTTCATTTTGCCCGTGAATATCAATCAACCGTTCGCCCACTGCTCGAAGCGTTGCCAGGTTTACCAGGGTGCCGTTTACACGACACACGTTCCGCCCCGTCCGGGTGAGGTCGCGTTCAAGGAGAATCTCACCGTCACTCACAGGAATTCCCCGATCCGTTAGCTCCTGGACGGCCGTTGCATTAGTGGGAACAACGAAAAGGCCCCGGAGTACTGCCTTGGACGCTCCCTTACGGATAAACTCGCTCCGTCCCCGCCCGCCGGCAAGAAGCCCCAGCGCATCAATAATAATGGATTTCCCAGCGCCCGTTTCTCCAGTAAGAACGGTCATCTGATCATGAAAAGTAACGTTTAACTGCTCAATGATTGCGAAATCATGGATTTCAAGTTCCTGAAGCACACCCTACACCTCCTTACGCCATGCCATCACCTGGTCAGCAAACTGCTTAGCCGCTGCCGGATCATTCATAAAAACAACCACCACGGCATCGTTTGCTAATGCCGCAAAAACCGTCGAAAACTGGACCTGCTCAATCAAGTGGGCCAACACCGGACCGTTTCCGGGAAGGACCTGCAGGGCACACATTGCATCGTGCACCCGGACTCCAACCAGCGCCCCCCGCACCGTCCGCTCAAGGCGAGCAAGGGTGGACGAATCGCCCGCAGTCGGAAGGCGGTAGTATCCAGCACCGCCCGCACTCGTCGTTTTTTCAACCCGTAAAGCGGCCAGATCCCGGGAAACCGTTGCCTGCGTAACGTGAATCCCGCGGTGAGCGAGGGCCGCAACGATTTCCGCCTGGTTGCGGTATCGTCCGTCCTGTAACAACCGCTTGACGGCCTGTTGGCGTACCTGTCGTTGCATTCAACCACCTACTTTAACGTTGCGTGCGCTCGTTTCACAACGGCTACCGCGTCAATTGCCGGATCAATGGTTGCGGCGTTTTTCGTTGCCTGTAAATCAACCAGGAATTCGATATTCCCGTGGCCGCCGGTAATCGGTGAAAAGTCCAGGTGGCACACGTTAAACCCAGCCGCCGTCGCCAATGCCATCACGTGTTGGATGACATCACAATGAACGGCTGGATCCCGCACGATTCCGTGTTTTCCCACCCGGTCACGGCCCGCCTCAAACTGCGGTTTGATTAGCGCTACCACATGCCCGCCATCCTTAATAATGGCGTGGAGCGGCGGTAAGATTAACCCTAACGAAATAAACGAAACATCAATTGAAGCAAATTCCGGCTGCCCGTGGGTAAAATCAGCGGGCGTGCTGTACCGAAAGTTGGTATTTTCCATGACCACAACCCGCGGATCCTGCCGAAGTTGCCACACTAACTGATTGGTTCCCACATCAAGGGCGTAGCTAAGCGTTGCTCCCTTCTGGAGCATGACGTCCGTAAAACCGCCCGTAGAGGAACCGATGTCAAGGACCGTTAGTCCCCGCACACTCAGATGAAAAACCTTCAGCGCCTTGGCGAGTTTAAGCCCGCCCCGGCTAACGTACGGCATCTTGGTTCCCTTAAAGTGCAGCTTCGTTTCCGGATCAATCTTCATTCCCGGTTTATCCAGCCGTTCTTCGTTAGCACCAAGGATTTCACCGGCCATCACTGCCCGCTTAGCCTGTTCGCGCGTTGCAAACAACCCCTGCTTAACTAATAAAACATCAACCCGTTCCTTCGTCATTACACCTCATCCTCAAAATACCGCAACATTTCGCCAAGTAACGTTCCATCCAGACCAACCCGCTCGATTTGCCGCACGCACCGCCGGGCCGCCGTTACCGCTGCGGTTAATTGCTCCTGCGCTCCAGCCATCCCGAGTAATCCCGGATACGCGTTTTTCTGGGCGATCGCATCCTTATTAACCGCCTTCCCCAACTGTTCCTGTGTCCCAGTGACATCAAGGATATCATCGTAAATCTGAAAGGCAAGGCCAAAGTGAGCCCCGTATTCACTTACCAGGTCAATTACCGTCCGGGACTGGTCACTCAAGACCGCCCCTGCATAGCACGCATACTTGATTAAGGCTCCGGTTTTGCCCCGGTGAACCTGCTGGAGTTGTGGAAGTGCTAGTTTTTTTCCGGTATTCGTCACGTCAAGGGTTTGCCCCGCGACCATTCCTTCGGGACCTGCTGCTCGTGCCAAAGCACTAACAAGCTTGGTTGTGGTAACGGTCGGTAATTCTGCCCGACTTACCAGGTCAAAGGCCGCGGTTAGTAGCCCATCACCGGCTAAAATGGCAACAGCCTCGCCAAACTTTTTATGGTTTGTCGGTTTTCCCCGCCGTAAATCATCATCATCCATTGCTGGTAAATCATCGTGAATAAGCGAATAGGTGTGCAGCAATTCAAGACTCGCCGCAACCTGTAAGGCAGCCTTATCCGCCCGCCGCCCACAACTTGCTGCGGTCGCAAGCACTAAAAGGGGCCGGATTCGTTTCCCACCAGCCATCACGGAGTACTTCATCGCATCCCGGAGCTGGGCAGGCGCTGCCAATCCGTCTAAGTACGTGGTGAGGGTCTCGTCAATGAGCGGTAACATCCGCTGTTCAAAATTTGTAAGCACACTACTACTTTGCATCATGGTACGTGTCCCGCTGGTAATCCGTTTCGTTTCCGTCCGGCCCGATAATCTGCGTCATCATTTGTTCTGCGTCAGCCAACTTATGCTGCAATTCCTTGCTCAGGGTAACTCCCTGCTTAAACTTGGCCAGAGAATCGTCCAGGGTGAGGTCGCCCGCCTCCAACTGCTTAACGATTTGTTCGAGCTGGTTCAATTGCTCCTCAAACGTTGGTTGTTTTGCTGTCATCACTATCGTTCCTTTCAATTTGTTCAATCCGCGCCGTTGCTTGGCCCGTACTCATATGCAAGCGAACCTGATCGCCCGGTTTAAACGCAGTCACATCCCGCACAACCTGACCGTCAGCACCGGTAACATAAGCGTACCCGCGCGTCATAATCTTTAGTGGGCTCAACGCATCGAGCTGACCGACCAGTTGGCTAATCCGTTGCCGGCGGATTTGAAGCAACCGCACCTCACTTGTTTGGAGCCGCTGGGCGTACGCCTGGGCCTGCTGTTTCCAGGCCGCGACCTTGGCCTGCGGGGACTGCCGTTGAAGCCGCGTTGCTAATGCCGTCACGCGCTCGTGCAACGTTTTCACCAGAGTTGTTTGCCGGTTTTCTAACCGCAGCATTAACTGGTCAAGCGTTTGGCCGCGTTGTTCGAGGAACCGGTGCGGGTGCTGTAAAACAGGCGCAGTTACTAACCGTTGCACTTTGTCAGCGTAGAACCGCAACATTTTATTTTCCGCCCGGACCATGCGTTCCCGCTCATCAATAATTTTAGCAATCTCTTCGGTTAATACCGGCGTTGCAATTTCCGCCGCCGCGGTAGGAGTGGCTACCCGCCGATCCGCGACCAAATCAGCAATGGTCGTATCCGTCTCATGCCCCACGGATGAAATCACCGGAATCTTG
Organism: Candidatus Ligilactobacillus avistercoris; assembly: GCA_019119415.1. Classification (GTDB taxonomy): domain Bacteria; phylum Bacillota; class Bacilli; order Lactobacillales; family Lactobacillaceae; genus Ligilactobacillus; species Ligilactobacillus hohenheimensis. The sequence continues at coordinate 32,678 of DWXB01000006.1, forward strand.
CTTGCAACAATTGCCCGGGCAACCTTCTCTTCATTAAACGGCCAGAGGTCTTCAATTGAACCACCGCCCCGACCGATAATGATCGTGTCAAAATCCCCCCGGGCATTTACCTCTTTTAGGCGCCCAACCAGAGAATCAGCGGCCTGCTCCCCCTGGACGGCCGCTGGGAAAAGAACCAGCTGCGCAATCGGATACCGCCGGTTAACGGTGGTCATGATATCCTTAATCACTGCTCCCGACTGGCTTGTAATCACCGCAATTCGCCGGGGAAAATGAGGAATGGGCCGCTTCGGCCGATCAAACAGTCCTTCCGCCTTTAACTTCGCCTTTAACTGTTCGTACGCCTGATAGAGCGCCCCCACCCCCTGAGGTTCCATGTGGTCAATAATTAATTGGTAACGCCCACTTTTTTCGTACACATCAACCCGGCCAGTCGCGAGCACCTTCATTCCCTCTTCGGGTTTAAACTTAATTTTGCGGTACGCCCCCGCATACATCACAGCTCCAAGCACCGCGTCCTTATCCTTTAGGCTAAAGTACTGGTGCCGCGGCCGCTCACGGAAATTTGAGATTTCCCCCGTGACGTACACCCGCTCAAGGTACGGGTCTGCAGTAAATTTACGGTGAATATACCGGGTTAACTGCCCCACCGTTAGGTACTCATGCTCATTTGTCATTATGGGTATTCCTTTCAGCAAACTCGACCACCTGTTGCATTAACATTGCGATGGTCATCGGACCCACTCCCCCCGGAACGGGAGTGATGTACCCAGCCTTTTGAGCAACCTCTTCCTGGGCAACGTCCCCCACAAGTTTACCGGCGGCGTTCCGGTTCATCCCAACATCAATCACCACTGCGCCATCCCGAACGTAATCCGCAGTAATCATTTCAGGCTTCCCCACCGCAACAATGAGAATATCCGCCTGCCGGGTGATTGCCGCCAAGTCCTTTGTATGACTATGTGCGACCGTGACCGTTGCGTCGTGGTTTAACATTAGTGCCGCCATGGGCCGCCCAACAATATTGCTGCGGCCGACAATCACCACGTGCTTCCCGGCAACCTCAATCTTTTCGGCAGCAAGCAGGGCCATAATCCCCCGGGGGGTACATGGCAAAGAATTAGGTTCATTCATGAACAGGTGCCCCATGTTAATGGGGTGAAACCCGTCAACGTCCTTTCGGGGATCAATTTCCCGCTCAACCGTGTCTTCATTAATGTGTGGTGGCAGGGGTAACTGGACAAGAATCCCGTCAATGGACTCGTCCGCATTGTACTTCGCGATTAACTTCAGCAAATCATACTCGCTCGTTTCAGCCGGAAGGCGCACATCAAGGGTTTCGATCCCGATTGCTTCCGCGGCCCGTTTCTTATTCCGAATATAAACTTCACTTCCGGTGTCATTTCCTACCAGAATCACCACGAGCTTAGGCACCACGCCCCGTTGCTGTAAGCGTAACACTTTCTCCTTCAAATCAGCCCGAATTTCCCGGGCCACCCGGCGACCATCAAGTATCTTTGCTGTCATCTTCTCACGCCCCTTAGTCCACTGTTTCCCTGTTATTTTAGCATACTCCCACGTTAAAAAGTGGCCGGGTTAAACCAAAATCACGGATGGAAAAACGGTAATTCAAGTGAACCACGGCGGGAAAAACAGTTTGTCCTGCCGTCCCCGATTATACACAAAAAGACTGAGACCTTCGTCCCAGCCCTTTCTGTTATTCGCAAAACTAATCCTTCAAGATTGCAGCGAGCACCCCGTTAATAAACCGCCGGGACTGATCGTCGCTAAACTCCTTCGCCAACTGAAGTGCTTCGTTTACGGCTACCTTATCCGGAACATCCGGACAGTACTTAATCTCATACGTCGCCAGCCGAAGAAGATTCAAGTCAACCTTATTTAACCGTTCCAGTGACCATCCCGCCGCAAGGTGCGGGATAATCGCCTGGTCAATTTCCGTTTGGTGCGCCAACACACCCGCAACAAGCCCGCTAAGAAACTCAGGAACGGTTGTGGTTCCTAAAATTCCTTCATACACATCAACCGGTTTCCCGTCCGGATTACTTGTCAGGGCGAACAACGTTTGAAACGCCACCGCACGCATCTTATGCCTACTTAACTCCATCGGTACCTTCCTCTTCGTCCGCAAATAAATTATCCGGGTCAACCGTTGCCGGCTGCTTTTCGGGCATAATTCCCTCAACGTGGACATCAACTTCCTGAATTTCTAATCCAGTCATAAACAGGAGCTGTTGCTTTACCCGTTTCTGGATTTCAAGCGCGGTCTTAGGAATTGAAACGCCATAAGCCAGGGTGACGTACACCGCAACCTGCAAGTGCCCGTCATCATCCTGACTCAACTTAACGCCCTTTCCCAGTGACGACCGTCCTAGTAACTCAGAAAAACTCGTGGCCAATGATCCGCTCATTGAAAAAACACCATCGACCTGACTGGCCGCAATTCCAATCATAATTTCAACAACTTCGGGCGCAATCTGGATTTGCCCGGTTTCGTCACCCGAACCAGCTAAAACAATATTGCTTTCATCAGCCATTACCGTTTCCCCCAATCGTTAGGCCCGTGAGATGTACGTCCCATCCTGCGTGTTAATTGTTAACACGTCGCCTTCGTTAATAAAGAACGGAACCTGAACAACCAATCCAGTCTCCATCGTTGCGGGCTTGGAACCACCGGAAGCGGTGTTTCCCTTAATCGTCGGTTCGGTTTCCTTAACCTCAAGGTCAACCGTGTTCGGCAGGTCAACCCCCAACGTTTCACTCCCGTACATCATGATGTTCACCAGCATGTTTTCCTTCATGAACTTCAGCTCATCCTTGATCTTGTCACCAGGCAACTCGAGCTGTTCGTACGTTGTTGTATCCATGAAGACGTAGTTGTTCCCGTCAGCGTACAGGTACTGCATCTGCTTGTTATCAATCTGCGCCTGCTCAACCTTTTCACCGGCCCGGAACGTCTTTTCCTGAACGGCACCGGTCCGCAGGTTCTTCAGCTTTGAACGCACAAACGCTGATCCCTTTCCCGGCTTAACGTGCAGGAACTCAATGACCCGCCACAGTTCACCGTCAACTTCAATGGTTAATCCAGTCTTAAAATCGTTAACTGAAATCATAATAATTCACTCCATTTAGGGCCACTTCAGCCCCATCATTTTAATCACACCTAATCATAGCAGGACTACCCCATAAAATGCAAATGGTGTCCCATCCACACAAGGGTTTATAAGCATAAAAAGGGAGGTTCATCATACGAATGAACCCCCCGATAAATGGTTAGCCGTAATTATTCAGCAACCGGGCAAACGGAAACCTGCTTCTTGTCGCGGCCTTTCCGTTCGAACTTAACAACCCCTTCAATCTTAGCGTAAAGGGTGTTGTCACCACCCATGCCGACGTTCTTACCCGGGTAAATGTGCGTTCCCCGCTGCCGGTACAGGATTGAACCGCCTGAAACAAACTGGCCATCAGCCCGCTTAGCGCCAAGCCGCTTGGCGTTTGAATCACGCCCGTTAGCTGATGAACCGCCCCCCTTTTTGTGGGAGAAGAACTGTAAATCCATTAACATCTGCGTGCACCTCCTCGTTAACTTTGCATTATCTGTATATGATTACGATAACTCTGCGCAACATCCCGAATGCCCTGATCAAAAACAGCCATAATCGTCGCCGCTTTTTCCGGTAACGGTCCGTTAACGGTAACTTTCATCAGTCCACCATTATCCGTATCCGCCGTTACCTGCGGGTGAACCCCCGCAATCCGTTCAAGGCAATTAACCGTATTAATTGCTAACACCGACGCCGCAGAACAGACAATGTCCTGTCCGTACGGCCCCGCATCAGCATGGCCGGTCATCTGGAATGCCACTAACTGATCATCATCATACGTTAACCTGACTTCAATCATCGTTAACGTTACTATGCCTTGATGCTGTCAATGACAACCTTTGTGTATGGCTGCCGGTGACCCTGCTTGGTGTGCTGGTGCTTCTTTGGCTTGTACTTAAACGTAACAACCTTCTTTGCCCGGCCCTGCTTTTCAACAGTTCCCGTAACACTTGCACCATCAACAAGCGGTGAACCAATCTGCGGCTTGTCCCCCCCAACGAAGATTACTTCGTCAAAGGTTACCTTGTCGCCGGCCTTAGCGTCCAGCTTTTCAACGTAGATCGTTTGACCTTCTTCAACCTTCAGCTGCTTACCACCAGTCTTGATAATCGCGTACATTCTGTGCACCTCCCTTAGTTGACTTAGACTCGCCGTAATGTGGTGGGCAGTTGCCACTTAAAATACCTAAAACGTGCGGTTGCAGTTGTGACATGCACAAATACAACGAGTACATGTTATCAAATAATCATTTGTCCGTCAATTTTTACTTGATTAGTTCGTAAATTGATTCTGCGTAAATGGCCGCTGCCTTCATAATGTCCTCAACCGGCATATACTCGTCCACCTGATGCATCATGTTTGGGCAATCCGGGAAAAGCGCGCCAAAGGCTACACCTCGCTTCATCAACCGGCCATACGTCCCCCCACCGACAACTTCAGCAGGCGCATTTGTTCCCGTCTGCCGGTGGTACACGTCAAGAAGCGTTGTCACTAACGGATCATCCGGTGCAACGTAGTGTGGTTCCATTGCTTCGCCAACACTAATCGCAACGTTCCACTGAGAAGTTACGCGGTCAATCGCTGCCCGAATAGTTGCCGGATCAATTCCCTGCGGATACCGAAAGTTAAGCGTAATTGCACCAGCTTGGTCAGCCGTAAAGTTTAACAATCCCGCATTCATGGTAAGGTCGCCCATTACCGGATCAGTATATGCAGCGGCAAACTTTTCTAGCCGGGAAGCCCCGTGCAGGTAATCCGCAATAAACGTAATGAAGTGGGCGGCATCGCCCCCAAAATCATAATCCTTCAGGAAGGCTGCCAGGTATGTCCCAGCATTGATTCCTTCCCGGGGCTCCATTCCGTGGGCAGCTTTTCCGGTTACCGCCAGCGTCAGGCTATCCGTCGTCCGCGTTGCCTCGCCACTTACTGGAGCCGTTTTAACAAACTGGTTAAACGCTTGTTCAATCTCTTCCAGGTGGGCCCCACTGAGCGTCGCCTCGGCATTACCAGGGACCATGTTCTCCCGTAGTCCGGCAGTAAACCGCTGCAGCGTTACACTGCCACCATTTGTCCCACCAAACTTCAGTTCTAAACTAACATTCCCCTTCTCCCCGTTAATCAACGGAAACTCTGCGTCCGGCGAGAAGCCAAAGTCCGGGGCGGGCATATGGGCAAAGTAGTACTTCATCCCCCGCCAACTGCTTTCTTCATCCGTGCCGAGAATGAATCGAACCCGTTTCGTGACCGGTAATTCTGATTCCTTAACCAGTTTTAGTCCGTAATAAGCCGCCATACTCGGTCCCTTGTCATCCATCGCACCCCGAGCATAGATCTTTCCGTCCTTAATGACCGGATCAAACGGGGCGTGGCTCCACCCCTCACCGGCAGGCATCACGTCGACGTGCCCTAGAATTCCCAGGGTTTCGTCGCCGGTTCCAAATTCAATGTGTCCGGCCATTCCATCAACGTTTTGCGTTTTAAACCCGTCCCGGTCACCAAACGCCAAGAACTGATTGAGCGCCTGCTGGGGACCAGGGCCAAGCGGTGCTTCTGGGGTCGCCTGACTTTCGTCCCGGACACTCTTAATCCGTAACATTGTCTTGAGGTCTGCTAATAATTCATCGCGGTGTTCTGTAACCGCCTGTTGCCAATCATAACTCATTGCGGATTACTCCCTTCGTGAATAGTGCCTTCATTTTACCATAATGTTCTCCGTCCCTGTGGTATGCTGATTTTAAGGAGGGATTGCAATGCATCAGATTACAGCAGACGTTTTATCACGGGTAATTATTCCCCGGCCCAGCCAGAGTCACAAGGGCACCTTTGGCCGGGTTCTTTTAATCGGTGGTAGCCCGACCATGGGTGGTGCTGTTTTAATGGCAACCCGGGCCGCAGTAAATGCGGGGGCCGGACTCGTTGTGTGCGCCACTGCACCTACTAACCAAACCGCACTCCACGTTGCCGTTCCCGAAGCACTATTTACCTCCCTTTCGGATCATACTAGTGTCCTTGCGCAGGCTAAAAAGGCGACCGTCGTTGCAATCGGTCCTGGCCTCGCACCAACGCCAGCAAACCAAGCACTCCTTAAAACACTTCTCCCGGCAGTAACCGTTCCACTTATTATCGACGCAGGAGCGCTAACCATGCTGGCGGCACATCCCGCCCTTCTCACAACGACAAACGCCCCTGTCATTATGACCCCTCATCAGATGGAGTGGCAACGTCTGAGTAAAATCCCAATTAGTAACCAGACTACGGCGCAAAACCAGCGGGCGCATTCCCGTTTGGGAGGAGCTCTCGTCCTTAAAGGTGCTCCCACCGTAATTTACCATGCCGACAACACAATTGGGCAGCTCACCACGGGGACGCCCGCAATGGCAACCGGGGGAATGGGAGATACCCTCACCGGCATTCTCGCAGCGTTTTGCGCGCAGTTTAATGTCCCCCTGAAAGAACGGGTTGAAGCAGCGGTTTACCTTCATAGTGCCCTTGCCACGGAGTTGGCCGCAACCCACTACGTTGTTACCCCAACGCTCCTGAGCGCCCACCTCAGCTCGTTCATGCGCCGGTTCGGATAAACCACCTAAAAAAGAACGAAGCTGCACTTTTCACCACAGTTTCGTTCTTTTTAACTAACTATCAAAATTTGTTCCAGCTGATTACCGAATATGGAATACCTGCCGTAATCCAGCCACCCGGCTTCCTAACACATCATCCGCAACGCGTGACCGCAAGCACAGGTAACCGTATAACGCCGCACCGATAATTCCGCCAATCACAATCGTAATTACGGACTGGAAACGACTAAAGATATTGAGAACATGTCCGCTTAACCATACAAAGGTGGTTACAACGGCGAACATGATTAGTCCAAAACTAACAAGCCGGTTAAACGTTTGCTGCAAGTGATCCGTTTGAAGATTATACCGGTAATACATGTAACGGAAAATCAGAATATCAGTTACCATCATCCCAATTCCCGTTGCCAAAAGCGGGCCGTACGCATGTAACACGGCCGTTAACGGGAACTGGATTATAATTTTAGTCCCTAATCCCATCAGTGTGTACTTAATCGCCCGTTTATTTTCATAAATCCCCTGTAAAACCGCACTTAACAGGTAAAATAGTCCAATAAAGACGGCCATATAAGCAGCAACACACAATACGAAGAATCCCTGAAGGTCATACCCGTAAAAAAGTGTGTATAACGGTCGACTAACCGCCGCCATTCCCAATGCAGCCGGAACCATTACGATCAAGAACAGTTCAATGGCATCGGTAATTTGCCGCCGAACACCCTCATAATCCTTCTTCGTAAACATTTCCGAAAGAACCGGAATTGACGTATCACCCATCGCAACCGCTAGTGAAATCACGATCATCATCAATTTATTCGCGTTTCCCGCAAAGAGCGCATATAAATTGTTAACCGCATGAACCGATAAGTTAGTTGTCATTCGCATAATCGGCTGAAAAGAGATTAAATCAAACAAATTGTATCCGTTAAACGCTGCGCCAATAATAATGAACGGAATGGACTGAATCAACACGTCCTTAATAATCCGCCGGTCCGAAACAACTAGCTCATTATTGCTCTGAGCGACCAACAGATCGTGTTGACGCCGGTTACGCATTAAAAACCATCCCAGAACCAGTAATCCCGCACTCGCTCCAATGAACGCCGCAAAGGTGGACTGCACGATTGCCGTTTGGTAGTGCCCCTGCCACACCCGCATAATGAGGAAGGTGGCAAGAAGCATGTATAAAACCCGCACCAGCTGTTCAGCCAACTGCGAAATTGCGGATGGTGCCATGTCCTGATATCCCTGGAAATATCCCCGGGTAAGGCTTAGTGCTGGAATAACAATTAACGCAATTGCCAATGACCTGTAAACCGGAATTACCGCCTTCGAACCCTGTGTAATGTACGGCGCGGCAAACCACATAATAGCTGCACAGACAACGCCTAACCCCGTTAGCAGTGCTAAACATTTCCGAAAAAGGCGCCGTCCGACACCATATTCATTCTGTGAATTATAGTGAGATACCTGTTTAGAAACAGCCCCGGGTATTCCAGCCGTTGAAATCATTAGAAACGTACTGTACAGCGTATACCCCTTTGTGTACAGGGCGTTGGCCTGAAGGCGGCTTGGCCCTAACCATGCGTACCACGGAATTACGTAAATCGCTCCCAGAATTCGGGAAAAAATACTCCCAATCGTTAGCCACGAAGACCCCCGAAGCATTTTCTCCTTCGCAGAAACATCCTGCTGCTTCGCCGCCGCAATCGTCGCGGCCGTTGCTTCATCGTTTGTGTGTGTATGTGTTTCGTTATCCACGCTGTGCGTCCCTCTCCGTTTAGTTTTTCCTATCCATGTTTCAGCACTTAAAGCGCCGCATAAACACCTTACCACAAACCACAACCGGGAGGAAATTTCAATCTATGATAAACGGTGACGGGACCACTTAAGTAAGCTGTACCCCCCTAAAAGGGCAGCTACCCAAATAATGGCAAACACTAACGCTAACAGGGTCGATGGTTGCATTATCAACAGTCCTAAAACACCAACGAAAAAGATTACTGTCAAAATTGTCGTCCACGGATACCCCGGCATCTTAAACGCTGTTGCCGCGTGCTGCTGCCTAAACTTTGCGTGGCACCACAGAAGCGCCAACCACACAAAAACAAAGCTGACGGTCGCAACACTCGAAATAATAGTAAAAATCTTTGCTGGAAGAACGTAGTTCAAGAAAACGATGATTAGTAGAATCGCGGAAGAAAACACAAGGGCACTCACCGGAACACTCCGGTTATTTGTTCGGTGCATCCGCTGCGGGGCAAAATGACTCTGGGCAAGCACAAACAGGGTTCGGCTGGTACTAAAAAGCGTACTATTACATGCCGATAACGCTGCGGTCAATACCACAAAGTTAATGATCCCTGCCGCTGCCTTCACCCCTAACGCACTAAACACCTGCACAAACGGGCTGGCAGTGGTGGTAACCCTGTCCCACGGGTAAATACACATCAGCACAAACATTGAACCCACGTAGAAGAGCGCAATCCGCAACAGAAGCGTATTGATTGCCTTAGGGATATCATGCTGGGGATGGGCCGTTTCCCCCGAAGTTAGCCCCACCATTTCAATTCCGGTAAAGGCGAAGATCACCATCGGTAACGCAACAAGAATCCCCCGAATCCCCCGCGGAGCAAAGCCACCGTAGTTCACTAGATTCCGCATCGTTACTACCTGCCCCCCTACATGGGCATGCAAAACAAGGAGCACCACCCCAGTCACAATCAGGGCAAGGATGGCAAAAACCTTAATACTGGAAAACCACGACTCGAGCTCTCCAAACAACCCAACGCTTAAAAGGTTAAACGCCAATAAAACCGCAACGATTACCAACGCCGTGACCCACTGTGGAATCCACGGGAACCAATATTTAATGTAGATTCCACTCGCCGTCAAATCAGCCATCGCCAGACTTTCCCAGCATAACCAATAGGTCCACCCGATGACAAATTCCCACCGTTCGCCTAAGTACTCACGAATAAACTCGATAAACGATGATTTTCCGGTATCAGACAATACCAACTCACCAACTGCCCGCATCATAAAAAAACAGATTAACCCAGCAAGCGCATATAATCCCAATAAGGCGGGCCCGGCAGCATGAATTGCTGTTCCAGAGCCCAGAAACAACCCGGTCCCAATCGCCCCGCCAATCGCAATCATCTGAACGTGCCGGGAAGACAGTTGACGGGCTAACTTATTTTCACTCATTCTCCTTCGCTCCGCTTCGTTGTTGTTCACTAATTCTTTCCTATCAAGAAAATTGTGGTTTTAATTATACCGCAACCTCCCGTTAAAGCGAACTGGGTTGGGCAAATAGTCACAAAAACGTTCGGTTGTAAGTGAATTGCTCACCATTAACCGAACGTTTGATTACTGTATCCTAGTTAGCCACGACGTTCACCAGCTTGCCTGGAATAACGATTACTTTCCGAATCGTCTTTCCTTCGAGGTGATGTTGCACCTTTTCATCCGCCAACGCCTGTTTCTCAAGTTCATCCTTTGTGATGTTCTTGGAGACCGTCAACTTTGCCCGCAACTTTCCGTTGACCTGAACGATAATTTCGACGGTATCCTCCTCCAGTTTACTTTCATCGTAGGTCGGCCACTGAGCGTACGCAATGCTTCCAACATGTCCCAGCTTTGTCCACAGCTCCTCCGCAATGTGCGGGGTTAGCGGTGCAATCAGCTTCACAAACCCTTCAACGTATTCAAGTGGGAGCGCGTCAGCCTTGTAGCACTGGTTGACGAAGACCATCATCTGTGAAATTGCCGTATTAAAGTGGAGTTGCTCAAAGTCATCCGTTACCTTCTTAACGGTCTGATTATAAATCCGGTCAAGCGCGCCGTCGTTTTCGGTCGTAACCCGGTCACGTAACCGGTCCTGGTCGTCAATTAACAGGTTCCAAATCCGCTTAATAAACTTATGCGCCCCACTCAAACCGTCTTCGCTCCACGCAATTGAAGCATCCAGTGGTCCCATAAACATTTCGTACAGCCGCAGGGTGTCCGCCCCGTACTGCTCAACGATGTCATCCGGATTAACCACGTTCCCCTTCGACTTCGACATCTTTTCGTGGTTATCTCCAAGAATCATCCCCTGGTTAACCAGCCGCTGGAACGGTTCCTTTGTCGGTACGACTCCCAGGTCGTACAGGAACTTGTGCCAGAAACGAGCATACAAAAGATGGAGAACGGCGTGCTCGGCGCCCCCGACGTACAGGTCTACCGGCAACCACTGCTTTAACTTGTTGTAATCCGCAAGGGCCGCCTGGTTATGCGGGTCAACGTAGCGTAAGAAGTACCACGAACTTCCGGCCCACTGCGGCATGGTGTTTGTTTCCCGTTTCCCGTGCCGGCCGTTTTTATCAACAACATTAACCCAATCATCCAGGTTGGCAAGCGGGCTTTCTCCCGTTCCGGAAGGCTTGATATCATCCGTCTTAGGTAACCGCAACGGAAGCTCATCTTCCGGCACAAGGGTCGTCTCCCCGTCATCCCAGTGGATTACCGGAATCGGTTCACCCCAGTACCGCTGCCGGGAGAACAGCCAATCACGAAGCCGGTAGTTGACCTTCTTGTCACCAACCCCGTGCTCCTTCAACCAGTCAATCATCCGGTCAATGGCTTCCTGTTTTCCTAAACCGTCGAGGAACCCGGAATTAATGTGCTTGCCGTCACCCGTGTATGCTTCCTTTTCCAGGTTACCCCCTTCAATTACGGGTTTAACCGGTAAGTCAAACTGCCGGGCAAACTCGTAATCCCGGTCATCGTGTGCCGGAACAGCCATTACAGCCCCCGTCCCGTATGACGAAAGAACGTAGTCTGCAATCCAAATCGGCAGTTTCTCCCCACTAACAGGGTTAACCGCATAACTTCCAGTAAAGACCCCCGTTTTCTCCTTGGCAAGGTCGGTCCGTTCCAGGTCAGACTTGTGAGCGACTTCTTCCAGGTACTTCTCCACGGCAGCCCGATTTTCTGGCGTGGTCAATTGCTTCGTTAATGCGTGTTCCGGCGCCATTACAATATAAGATACGCCGTAGATGGTATCCGGGCGCGTCGTAAAGACTTCAATCTTGGTGTCTTCATCACCCGCAACCGGGAAGTTGACCTGCGCCCCCACGGAACGGCCAATCCAGTTCCGCTGCTGTTCCTTAATTGCTTCCGGCCAGTCAAGGTCATCCAGATCATCAATCAACCGGTCCGCATAAGCAGTTATCCGCAGCATCCACTGCCGCATCGGCTTCCGAATAACCGGGAAACCACCCCGTTCCGTTTTTCCGTCGATGACCTCTTCGTTGGCCACCACGGTTCCTAAGTCAGGACTCCAGTTTACCGGAACCTCTGCTTCGTATGCGAGCCCCTTTTCGTACAGCTTCTCAAAGATCCACTGGGTCCACTTGTAGTAGTCCGGATCCGTCGTATTGACTTCCCGGTCCCAATCGTATGACAATCCCAGCGACTTAATCTGCCGCCTGAAGTTATTAATGTTCTTCTTGGTAAACTGCCGTGGTGAATGCCCCGTCTTTAAGGCGTACTGTTCGGCTGGTAACCCAAACGCGTCAAATCCCATTGGATGAAGAACGTTGTAGCCCTGCATCCGCTTCATTCGGGCTAAAATATCCGTTGCCGTGTACCCTTCAGGATGGCCAACATGGAGTCCCTGACCAGACGGATACGGGAACATGTCTAAGGCGTAATAATTTTTCTTATCCGGATCTTCCGTTGTTTTAAACGTCTTATGCTCATCCCAGTAACGCTGCCACTTTTGTTCAATTCGTTTGTGATCGTACGCCACGATTTGTTCGCCCCTTACTCTGTTTTATTAATTAAAAACGCCCTGCCGGGAAAATCCCGACAGGACGCTTGCGCGCGGTACCACCCATCTTCTAGTCCGCAGGGCGGTACTAGCACTTTTTCTTTTTTAATTCACTTAATTAACCCATGCACGGCAAGTTCGGAGTCATTCCTATGACCTCACAGCCTCGATCACTCTCTGTAAAGAACTCACATCCTACTACTCCGTCCTATCCAATCATAGCAAAGCCCCTACTTGGATTCAAGCGCCTTTACCGCTTGCTTTAACTGATTAATCCGGTCGGTATGCTCCCACGGAAGATCGATGTCCGTCCGGCCAAACGCACCGTATGCAGCAGTGGGCTTATAGATCGGCCGCCGCAAATCAAGCATCTGAATAATCCCGGCTGGTCGTAAATCAAAGACCTGCCGCACTGCCTGCGCAAGGAGTGTTTCCTTAACTTTTCCCGTTCCAAACGTGTTCACGTTTACGGAAACAGGCTGAGCAACCCCAATCGCGTACGCCAGCTGGACCTCAACTTCCCGGGCCAGCCCAGCTGCAACGATGTTTTTCGCAATGTAGCGCGCAGCATAACTTGCTGAACGATCCACCTTGGTAGCGTCCTTACCGGAGAAGGCCCCACCACCGTGGTGAGCAGCCCCACCATACGTGTCGACAATTACTTTCCGTCCGGTTAAGCCGGCATCCCCGTGAGGGCCGCCAATCACAAAGCGTCCCGTGGGGTTAACCAGGAACCGTGTTTGTTCATCAAGTAAGTCGGCGGGGATTACCCGTTTAATAACGTGTTCAACCATATCCTGGCGAATCTGGTCAAGGGAAGCCGATTCAAGGTGTTGGGTTGAAAGGACAACCGTGTCTACCCGGAATGGGCGGCCATCGTCCCCGTATTCAACCGTTACCTGGGCCTTCGCATCCGGTCCAAGGTACGTTAACTCCCCTGATTTCCGTACCTGAGCAAGCTTAATCATTAACTTATGACTCAACTCAAGCGCTAACGGCATTAATTCGGGTGTTTCGTCGGTTGCGTACCCAAACATCAACCCTTGATCCCCAGCGCCAATTTGATCAAGCGGATCCGTATTGCCGCCCCGCTGTTCCAGTGATTCATCAACCCCCTGCGCAATGTCCGGCGACTGTTCGTCAATCGCCGTCATTACCGCACAGGAGTCACCATCGAACCCAAACCGGTTATCTTTATACCCAATCTCCTTAATGGTGTTCCGGACAACCTGTTGGATATCGACGTATGCCGTCGTTGAGATCTCCCCCACGACAACAACTAACCCCGTTGTTACGGTCGTTTCGCAGGCAACCCGGGCATTCGGATCCTGAGTTAAAAGCGCATCAAGAATCGCATCACTAATTTGGTCGGCAACCTTATCTGGATGTCCTTCTGACACCGATTCTGATGTAAATAAATGTTTCTCGGTCATTAATAATTCCCCCAAAGATAATTTGGTTACAAGGCATCTTCACGATTTGTGAATCCTATCGGGAAATGGACTTATAACGGTTCTAGTCTAACACAAACATTGGGTGAAGCGCAGAGTATTACGCATCACTTAGTTGATGTTAGTGCGGACAATCTGGAGATAGCAAAAAACCGCCGCAAAAGCGACGGAAAATCAATGGCTCTACACTAAATCCTGTTGATATGGTTAAATGTTAAACTATATCAACAGGATTTTTGAGTACTATGACCAATAAAAAAGAGCCATAGTACCCAAAATCCACCAATACCCAAGCAAAGGACTTGATACTATGAACTCCATTAACGATTATATCCACTTTGCGCTCGATATTGAAGACAATAATATTGTTTTTACTGGTTATAAAACAGAACTACGACATAGCCGACGAGTGAAAGTCTATTATG
>DWXB01000007.1 GCA_019119415.1 Candidatus Ligilactobacillus avistercoris
TCATCAGTATATCCAGTATTATAATAACGACAGAATTAAAGTAAAACTAAAAGGACTGAGTCCTGTTCAATACAGAATTCAGTCCCAGGTTGCCTAGTTAATAAAGTGTCCAATTTTTGGGGTTCACTTCAATTACCGGACTTGCGGGGCGCTTTTTAAATTCCCCGTTTCATGGGGAAGATTTTATGGTATGGTAGACGGGAGTTAAGGTACCGGGAGGGATAAATCATGCTAATGAAGGACCTCATTAAGCCCAAAGCTGAACTTACAACTGTACGTGAGGACGCTACCCTAGAAGAAGCACTCACCGTTTTAGAAACATCCGGGTTCCGGTGCGTCCCAATCCTTGACGCGACGGGTAACATCTACCGCGGAAACATCTATAAGATGCACATCTACCGGCATAAATCCCGTGGTGGTGACATGCAGCTGCCCGTGACCCACCTGCTGAAAAACGCAACCAAGTTTGTCACGCTAAACTCCCAGTTCTTCACGGTCTTCTTCGCCATCCGGGACCTGCCGTACATTACCGTTTTAGACGAAAACAACCGGTTTTATGGGATTTTGACCCATAACCGGCTCCTTAAAATGCTCTCCCAGTCGTGGAACGTCGATATTGGGAGCTATGTCCTAACGGTCACCTCACCAGACGAACGGGGGGATCTCGTTAGCATCGCCAAAATTATCACGAAGTACACCGCCATTGCCAGCTGCATGACGCTTGATATCCGGACGGATGGGGAACCCCGGCGGACAATGTTCACCCTGCCAGCTGACGTGACCCCCACAAAGCTTAACAAGATTGTGGCTAACCTTAAGCGCAAACACTTTGACGTTCCTGAAATTGAAAACCTCCGGGAATAGTTTTTCTAAATCCGCGTGACCTGAAGAACCGCATCCACGTACTCCTTTTTCGGGTGGGTTGCATCGTGAACGATAATTGTCCGCCCCACCACGCGCCACTGGGCATTGTTATCGCCCACCATTAACGTGTCTCCGGGAAGCGGAAGAATTCCTAATTCAACCGTTACCGTTCCTGAGTTCCCCTGGAGCGGTTGATCCGCATTGATTTGTACTCGCCACATCTTCCATCATCCTTACTATTATTAAACTCAACTTTATTTCGCTGGTAAAAAAGCGCGGCCAACCACCTAGTGTTCCCGCGATTTTCCGGTATGTAACCGCACTAACCCCACGCTCACCTTTAACGCCCCATCAACGTCGTGCATCACTTGTGAGTCAAGGTGGGTTACCCGGTCCTCCAACCGCTGCTTATCAATCGTCCGAATTTGCTCAAGCAACACAACGGAATCCCGCTCAAGCCCCGTTTTCTTAGCTTCCAGGGCAACGTGCGTCACCATCCGCGGCTTCGTAATCCGGGAAGTAATTGCCGCCACAATCACCGTTGGACTGTACTTATTACCAATATTATTCTGGATCACCAGTACTGGCCGGCTTCCTCCCTGCTCTGAGCCAACAACCGGTGAAAGGTTTGCGAAGAAGACATCGCCCCGCTTCACCACGCTATTCTCTGTCAATTAAAATCCCCCATTACTGTCGCCTTAATTACGGCGGGAATCCGCAGTCTCCTCCTGCTGAACACCCTCCGCAATTGGCCGGTTAATTGTTCCCATTACACCGTATCCCGTGATTAACTGTTCCAGGTACGGCTGGTACTTTAAAATGTGCGCCGCATACTCCGGATGCGTCACTAAATCTTCCCGTGTAACCTCGTAAAAAGCACAATACTCTGCTAGGTGCTTGTAACCTGTAATATCTGCTTGCTCGTTATTTCCGTATTTAGTCATGGCGCCTCTATCCCTCATTAAGTTCTCCAGTTCCATAATAAACCACGGAATGCCACGCCAGTCAAGGTTCTTTTATTTACGGTATTCGCGTTTAATTCGGTCTGACAAGCAACACGTAATTTCGTAGTTAATTGTATGCGCATAATCAGCAACATCCTGCGGGGTAATCACACTACCGTTATTTTCGCCAATTAACGTGACCCGCGTCCCTTGAGGATAGGCGTGCGGGAGCCGAATCATGAACTGGTCCATGCATACACGCCCAACAATCTCACAAAAATGACCATCAACCAGAACCTGGGAACCCTGCATTCGCCGGAGCCACCCGTCGGCATAGCCCATCGGCACCGTCCCAATCCATTCGAGCTTTTGCGCCGTGTAGGTCTTGCCGTATCCCACCGAGTCACCCGGGTTAATCTGCTTAACAAACACGAGCTCACTTTCAAGGGTCAAAGCTGAATGGAACTCCGCCGGCATCGCCTGGGCCGTTCCCGCCGGATTCATCCCGTACATTGCTACTCCTAACCGGATGGCGTTTCCGCCACACTCCTTGTGCCACAACGCAGCGGCAGAGTTAGCAACGTGTACAAACCGCGGTTTGGCAGTCACAGGTGCCATTAGTTCCTTAAACCGGGCCATTTGCTGCTCGTAGTAGGCTGGATCCGGATCATCGGCCGTCGCAAAGTGGGTAAAGATCCCCTCCAGATCAAACTCCTGGGGATGAGCCGTAATAAACTGCAGAGCACTTTGAAGTTCATCTGAACTGGTAAAGCCAATCCGGCCCATTCCTGAATCAAGTGCCAGGTGAACCTTTAACCGCCGGTGTTCCTGCGCTAAAAGCGGCTGGGCGGCGGTTAAAAAGGCGGTATCAGCCACCGTCACGGAGAGGTCGTGCATTGCACTGTATACCGCCGTATTGGCCGACGTTACGCCCAGAACCAGAATCGTTTTCGTGATTCCCGCGTTCCGGAGAGCAACCCCTTCGTCAATGACCGCAACACAAAAACCGTCGACGCCCGCTTCCACGGCCGCCTGAGCCACTGGCAATAACCCATAACCGTAGGCGTTGGCCTTAACGACCGCAAACAATGACTGATCGGCGGCCATCCGGGCCCGTTCCCGCCGAATGTTTTCCTTAATTGCTCCTAAATCAATGATTGCCTTGGAGTTCCGGTGCTTTCCAATAATCACTCGTCTTCCCCTCCGTTCTGTTCCAGAATCACTTCCGTCCCCGCCAACTCATCCGTATGGGTGATACTAACATGGGCGGTTAACACTCCTTTCCGGGGATGGGCGGCAAAGTATGGTTTCCCCGCCTTGTCATTTAAAACCGTGAGATCGTGGAACCCCACGCTTTTACCAATTCCCATTCCCAGTGCCTTACTGTACGATTCCTTTGCCGAGAACCGGCCCGCTAAGTATTCAACCTGGCGTTTTGGCGATGGCAACGCATCGTACTGTTCCCGCTCGCGGGGAGTTAGGACGTAGTCAATAAAGTGCTGCTTGGCTGCCGCCCGTTTTATTCGGGCTAGCGGGGCAACGTCAATCCCAATCCCGTAAATCATCCGGTTCCCTCCTTAACTAAACTACTTCTTCTTGCGAATCGTGTATCCGCCTGCCCGCTTGCGGCCATCCTGCCGCGTTCTTGTCCGGCACTTAGTGGTTTTGCGGGAAGAACCTTGCTGCATTTTCCCCCGCTGTTTACCATTCGGCCGGTGCCCCCGGTTATTCTCGTGGTGCCGCCGGGGAAGCGGGCGTTCCGCCGTAATGCGCACGGGAAGCGTTCGCTGCTGGTCCTTGGTTAGTTCATCGACAAACGCCGTGACCAAATCAACCGCATCATTATGTGCTAACAATTGCCGGGCAACATCCTCGTACTTCGTATGGTCGGTTTGTGCCACTAACTCTTGAATTCGCCGTTGCGCCTGGGCAAGCTGGCCCGCAAACGCCTCATCCTGGGTTGGGGGCTTGAGCGGCATCATTCGTTTATTAGTCAGCTGCTCAATCGCCCGAAGGTACGGGCGTTCGTTTCCGGTAACAAAGGTAACCGCCACCCCGTGTTTCCCGGCCCGGCCAGTCCGCCCAATCCGGTGAACGTAGCTCTCTGGGTCCTGGGGAATGTCGTAGTTATATACGTGGGTCACCGCAGAAATATCCAGTCCCCGCGCCGCGACATCCGTTGCGACCAGGACGGCCAACCGCCCCGCACGGAACTGGCGCATGACAAGTGTGCGTTGCTGCTGGGTCAAATCACCGTGGATTCCGCCGGCGTTAAAGCCTCTGGTTTGCAATCCCCGGGTCAACTCATCCACCCGGCGCTTAGTGCGGCCAAAAATAATCGCATACTGCGGGTGTTGGACGTCTAAGAGGCGGGTAAGGGTATCAAACTTTTCCCGCTCCTGAACCCGCACAAAGTACTGGTCAACAAGGTCGGTGGTCAGCTCCTGGGCCTGCACCTTTACGATTGCCGGGTGCGTCATGAACTGCTGGCTGACCTGCATAATTGCTGGGGGCATCGTTGCGGAAAACAGTAACGTCTGCCGCTTCGCAGGAGTCCGTTTAAGAATATGCCGGATATCATCCAAAAAGCCCATATCAAGCATTTCATCGGCTTCGTCCAGCACCACCGTCTGCACGTTACTTAAATCAATGGTGTGGCGGTTAAGGTGGTCAAGGAGTCGTCCCGGGGTTCCCACTAAAATCTGCGGGGGACGCCGTAAACTCCGGATCTGGCGGCGGATATCCGCCCCCCCGTAAACAACCTGCACGTGAGCGCGTTTTTCCTTTCCCAGCTTAAACAACTCTTCCTGGGTCTGCCCGGCCAACTCCCGCGTTGGGGCAATGACCAATGCTTGGATAACGTTCCTTCCCGGGTTAATCCGCTGAAGAAGCCCCAGTCCAAAAGCGGCCGTTTTCCCGGTTCCCGTTTGAGCCTGCCCCACAACGTCTGTCCCGGCTAATTCTAGCGGAATGGTTTTTGCCTGAATCGGGGTGGGCGTGGTGTATCCACACCGGGCAACCGCAGCAAGTAGTTCCTGATCTAAACCTAAATCTGCAAATTGTTCCACGTTTTTCTCCTAACCAACTGACGGTGTTGTCAGCGCCGCCAAGACCTTCTCAAGGTGCACGCCGTGACTTCCCTTCAAGAGAACAATGTCATCGGCTTGCACGGTTGACAATAAATCACTAATTAAAACGGGCTGCTGGGCCAACGGGTACCAGTGAACCTGGTCTTCCCCGTAGCGGTCAGTCAATGCAGCCGCTAAGTTCTTCATCAGGTCACCACACAGGTAAACCTGCTGAATCTTGTGGGGATCGAGGGTATCTGCTAACGCTGCGTGCATCGCCGCCCCCTGCTCTCCAAGCTCCAACATATCACCCAAAACAACGATCCGCCGGCCATCTGTTGGGGCCTTGGCAAACGCCGCTAACACTTCCCGCGCCGCCGTTGGGTTAGAGTTATACACGTCGCTCAAAATCCGCATTCCACTCGGGGCAACCCGCCATTCCGTCCGGTTCGCGGTGAGTGCAAACGTTCCTAGCGCCTCCCGCATATCAGCGGCGGGCACCTTAAATAGCTGCCCTACACTTAACGCTGCCAAAGCGTTCATCACGTTATACGTCCCAATCATATTGACGGTCATCGGCTCATCCGGCCACGCACTAGCCGTAAACGTCGTGGTCGTCGCATCCCCCGTAATTTTCCGGGCAATGAGGTCATCATTTTTCTGCGTTCCAAACGTGCGAACATCCTGCGCTAAATCAACGGTCCGCGCCCGTAACAGCGGCTCGTCACCGTTGTAAACCAGGGTACCGTCCGCTTTCAGCCCGTGGGTAATTTCCATCTTAGCATCCGCAATGCGTTCCCGGGTTCCAAAGAATTCGATGTGGGCTTCCCCAATCATGGTAATCACCGCAACGTCTGGCGACACCAGCTTGCTTAGTGCATCAAGTTGACCGCTCCGGTCCATTCCCATCTCAACGACCAACACTTCCGTCCGTTCATCCATTCCCAGCACGGTAACTGGCACACCGATTTCATTATTAAAGTTGGCGTTCGTCTTATGAACGGTAAAGGTTGTTCCCAGAACCGCGGCAATCATATCCTTCGTGGTCGTCTTACCGTTACTTCCCGTTACGGCAACCACCCGCGGATTAACCCGTTCAAGGTAGTACCGGGCAAGGCGCTGCAGTGCCGCTAGGGTATCCGGCACAACAATTGCGGGCAAGTCCACCGGTGCCGAGCCACGGTCAGCCTGCCATAGCGTTGCTACCGCCCCAGCCTGCTTAGCCGCTGCGACATACGCGTGCCCATCATGTTCGCCAACCAGCGGGATAAACAGTGCTCCTGCGGTTAATTGGCGACTATCAAATCCCACACTTGTAACCGTCACCTGACCAGCGTCAACCGGTTCAGGCGCGGCAAGC
This sequence comes from Candidatus Ligilactobacillus avistercoris, assembly GCA_019119415.1. Lineage (GTDB taxonomy): Bacteria > Bacillota > Bacilli > Lactobacillales > Lactobacillaceae > Ligilactobacillus > Ligilactobacillus hohenheimensis. Next base: position 6,237 of record DWXB01000007.1, read on the forward strand.
GCTTGGGCAACCTCACTTAACTGCATGTTCATATTATGCTTTCCTTCCGTTTCTCAAGGGCGGTCTTCCGCCCGTTCTCCCCGTTATTGTACCATACTGTACTTCCGGTAAAGTGAACCCTAACTATATCCTCCTCATGAATAAAAGTCAATTAAAAACGGTCGTGCCTAACAACAGAAATCAGGCATAAGGTAGCAACAAGGAGGTTACGCATTTTAACGCAACCTCCTTGCTGGAATAATAATTATCCTGTCATTTAATCAATCAAACTACATCGCTTCCAACCGCTTAATCCGATCGGCCACCGGCGGGTGAGTATCAAAGAGGTGGGTCCACGACCGTTTTTTAAACGGGTTAGCAATGTATAACCCGGCGCTACTAGCATCGGCGGCCTTCATTGGCTCACTATCAGTGATCTTTTGCAAGGCACTGATTAAACCATGCGGATTCCGGGTAAGCTCCACCCCCGAAGCATCGGCCAGGTATTCCCGGTTACGAGAGAGAGCCATCTGAGCGAGGGTGGCCGCCAGCGGTCCGAGCAGCAGTACTAACACCGACCCAACGGCAAACACAATTGTTAGTACGCCGTTTCCGTTATCCTCATCATCCCGGTCGACCCGGCCACCGCCCCACCAAAAGAAGCGCATCCCCATGCTTACCAGGACGGACACAACCGAAACGAGGGCAAGCGAAATGGTCTGGAGCCGAATGTCATAATTGCGGATGTGGGAAACCTCGTGAGCAATTACCCCTTCTAGTTCCTCCCGGTTTAGCCGGTCCAACAACCCCTGCGTGACCGCAACCGCCGCTTTCTCTGGCCGGTTGCCCGTCGCAAATGCGTTTGGACTAGGGTCATCAATGATAAACACCCGGGGCATGGGAACATTTGCCGCTAAAGCCATGTCCTCCACCACGTGCCAGAGCTCCGGGTACTCGGCGGCCGTGTGAATCTCCCGGGCATGGTTCATGTTCATGACGATTTCAGTCGACTGACTCCAAGTCACAATGAAGTAAATAATCCCCAAAACCACCGCAGCAACCAGTCCCGCACTGATACTTCCGAAAAACAGGTCCCCCACAGCGGCGCCCACGACCGCAACCAACAAAATAAATGCCGTCAGGACGTAAACCGTGCGGCGTTTATTCTGTGCAATTTGCTGAAACAACACGGCGCATCACCACCTAGAACTTTACTTCTGGGACCTGCTGAGCCTCAGCCGGGGCCTGCAGGTAATCCACCTTAGTTAAGCCGCTTAACCGGGCAATGATGTTCGTCGGGAACGTCACTAATTTCTGGTTAAAGTTGGCCGCCTGGTTATTAAAAAGCTGCCGCGAGTACGCAATCTTGTTTTCGGTGTTACTTAGCTCCTCCTGTAACTGAGAAAACTCTGTGCTGGCCTTCAAATCAGGGTAATTTTCTGATAACGCAAAAATCGACTTTAAGCTATCAGTAATCTGATTAGAAAGTTCCATCTTTTGTTGGTGATCATCTGCCGGAACGTTAACCAACTGGTTCCGCAGCTGCACGACCTGTTCAAAGGTGCTCTTTTCGTGTTCGGCATACCCCTTTACCGTGTTAACCAGGTTCGGAATCAAGTCGTTCCGCCGCTGAAGCTGTACGTCAATCTGGCTCCACGCCTCTTCGGTGTACACCTTGGCCCGTTGAAGCCCGTTATACAAAACAATATAGCCGCCGATTAAAATTACGGCCAACACAATAATAATGATGAGTAACCATTTCATTGTAGTTTCCTCCTTAAAGTTAGCTGTGAACCGAATGTAGGCCAATCATAGCATATTTGCCCTGAAATCCAAATAAGAAATAACAAAAAAGGGAGCCATTAAGCTCCCCCGTGCAGAACCATCTCAAACGATAGCGGAATGCCCGCTCCACAACGGTCATTCCCTTCCCCACAATCCGGTGGTATGGAAGCCTGCAAGTGCGTGTGGTCGGTGCGCCGCAGCGCTGACCACCTCGACTCATCGCATCAAATTCATCCTAGTCCATTTTAAGAAAAAACGCAACGATCATAATTGACATGCTCCTAAAGCAGGCGTTAGTATGACATTATGTCACATGACAAATTGTCATGGAAAATTACACGTTTTAAAGGAGGAGCCCATGCCAACCCAAACATTCCTAAACCTTCCCCAGGAAAAACGGCGCCGCTTAATTGACGCGGCCATTCAGGAATTTTCCCGTGTCCCCGTTAGCGATGCAACCATCAGTCACATTATTAAACAAGCGGGAATCCCCCGGGGGAGTTTTTACCAGTACTTCGAAGACAAGTTTGATCTTCACCACTACATTATCAACCAATTTCGGACATCGTGGATTAACCAGTGGCACAAATTTCAAACTGAGAGTCAGGGAAACCCGTTTGCCGCTATTCGGCAACTTTTCCCCGTTATTCTCGATGATATTACATCACCCCAGTACTACCGCTTCTGGCAAAACACCTTTATTGCCTTTCGTGACCACCAAATGCAACCGCGGAAGAAAAAGAAGCGTCCGGCTAAAAAGCCCGTGCTTACCACCCAAAACGTGGCCCTTGACCGCCTGACGCTTACCGCTGACCAACTTCCCCTACTGCAACAGGAGTTGTTTGCCACCATTTTCTTCGGGATTCGTCTCTATATCATGGCGAGTTACCGCGGGGAAGAGGATCCTCGCCAGCAGGCGCTTGACCAGTTCGATACGCTAATTTCCTGGCTGGAAAACGGTGTTGTGAAACGGGGGGATTCAGATGATTAGACTCATTCGTAAGCGTCTTCCTAAAAAGGCCGTGCTTGGATCATTTGTTTTCATGTTGATTCAGGTCATTACCTTATTGTATTTGCCAACGTTAACGGCCAACATCGTTAACGACGGAATTGCGAAGGGCAACCTGCACGCGATTGTCCGCATTGGGATAATCATGCTGTTCTTCTCCCTAATCAGTATGGGGGCAGCGGCGGCCAACGCCTTCTTCTCCGCCCAGGGTTCCCAAAAGCTCGGGCAGCGCTTACGGAGCGCCGTTTTCCGGAAGGTCATCACCGCCTCCCACGCTGAACGGGAACACTTTGGTACGTCGTCCCTCATCACCCGGACAACCAACGACATCATGCAGATTCAAAACGTTGTCTTAATGTTTTTGCGGTTAATGATGATGGCACCGTTAATGTTAATCTGTGCCAGCGTCTTAGCCTACGCCAAGAGTCCAACCCTCACGCTGGTCTTCATCATTGTTCTCCCCGCCCTCGCCCTGCTGGTCGGCATCATCGTCTACTTTGCCGGTCCGCTCTTTGCGGCCATGCAAAAAAAGCTTGATGCCGTCAACCGGGTCTTCCGGGAAGGTTTGACGGGGGTGCGGGTTATCCGGGCATTCCGTCAGGACCAATTTGAACAGGACCGGTTTGATCGTGTCAACCGGGACTACACGCAAAACGCCGTGAAAGTATACAGCATTACCGCGTTAATGCTCCCCATTGCAACCCTTATCATGAGTTCGACCAACGTGCTCATTACGTACTGGGGAAGCCACCTGATTGCGGTTCAGGCCACGGCAGTCGGAAACATGATGGCGTTTATCGCCTACGCTACCCAGATTTTGATTAGTTTCATGTGGCTTGCAATGGTGTTTGTGCTCGTTCCGCGGGCGCAGGCCTCCGCTAAGCGGTTAAACGCGGTTTTAGATACAACCAGCGCAATTACTGAGCCGCAGCACCCCACCCCAATTAACGCCCAACCAGCTGCCCTGGAATTTGACGCCGTGCAGTTCACCTATCCGGGCGGCGGGGCGCCGGCCCTTGACGCCGTGACCTTCTCGGCCCACGCTGGGGACACGGTGGCCGTAATCGGAAGCACTGGTTCAGGGAAAACCTCCCTGGTCAACCTTATTCCGCGCTTCTACGACCCGTCTGCCGGGACGATCCGGGTAAACGGGGTTCTTGTCCAAGCGATTAGTCTCCACGAGCTCCGCAGTCAGGTTGCCCTGGTCCCCCAAAAAGCAACTCTTTTTAGTGGCACCATCAGAAGTAACATGCTGTGGGGAAAGAAGGACGCAACGGACGAAGAAATCTGGCACGCCCTCACCGTTGCGCAGGCCGCCGACTTTGTCCGCGCCCTCCCGGACCAACTCGATGCACCCGTTGACCAGGAAGGGGCCAACTTCTCTGGCGGCCAACGACAACGGTTGGCGATTGCCCGCGCCCTGGTGAAGGACGCCAGCATTTATGTCTTTGACGATTCGTTTTCTGCCCTCGACTTTCGGACCGATGCCCGCTTACGGACCGCCCTCAAGAATGATCCGCGCATGAAGGAGCGCGTGGTCGTCATCGTTGGGCAACGAATCGCCACCGTGGCGGATGCCGACCCGATCATTGTACTGGATCACGGAAAAATGGTCGGCCGGGGGACCCACCAACAACTCCTGGCAACCAATGCCGTTTACCAGGACATTGTTCACTCGCAGTTAAGAAAGGAGGAGGATCACCGTGCCGAAAAGAGTTCGCGGTAAGGTTCAAAAGCCCAAAAACTTCTGGAAAACAACGGGGCGGCTCCTGGTTTACATGAAAAACCGGTTGTTTGCCATCGCCGTCGTCCTCATCCTGGCGGTGGTTGGCCAGGTTTGTCAGATTCAAACACCGAAGATTCTTGGAAAAGCTACCACCACCATCTTTAAGGGCGTGATGCAGGGAACGGCCATGCAAAAGGCGGGCATTCCCATGAAACACTGGCCAATTGACTTTGCCCGGGTTGGTCATATCCTGCTGATTGTCCTTGGGCTATACGTAATCTCAGCGGTGCTGTCGTTCGGCCAACGCCTAATTATGAACGTACTTGCCCAGCGCTCTGTTTACCAGATGCGCAAACAAATGAAGCATAAGATGATGACAGTCCCGGTCCACTACTACGATGACCACAACAACGGGGACATCATTAGTACCGCCATTAACGACCTGGACAACATTTCGTCGACCCTCCAACAAACCCTTACCCAGCTGGTAACGGCCATTGTTCAGCTGGTGGGGACGTTCTGGTTAATGCTGACCATCAGTTGGAAACTGACCCTCCTGATTGTCCTGGCCATTCCGGTAAGTGCCGTTTTGGTAGGGGTCATTGCCCCGCAGTCGCAAAAGAACTTCACCGCCCAACAAAATCACCTGGGATTACTAAACAACCAGGTTGAGGAAAACTACGCTGCCCAGGAAGTTGTCAAGGCGTTCGCCCGCGAAGAGGACGTGATTGCCCGCTTTGAACAGGAAAATGAGCAGGTTTACCAGGCATCATGGAAGGCCCAGCTTTTCTCAGGCATCATGCGGCCGCTAATGCGGTTTGTCAGCAACCTGAGTTACGTGGTCGTCGCGATTGTTGGGGGCATCGAGGTCACCCACGGCCAGATTTCACTGGGGAACGTTCAGGCAATGCTGCAGTACTCGACCAACTTCTCGCAACCGATTATGCAGCTGGCGAACTTAGCCAACACCATCCAGCTGACAATCGCGTCAGCCGAGCGGGTCTTTGGTGTCCTCGACGAACCAGACATGCAGGAACCACCGACCACCCTTCCCACAGAAAAGGACCCTGCTGGGATTATTGAATTTCAGCACGTGCGCTTCCACTACCCGCACGCTGCGGACCTGATGACCGATTACAACCTGACAGTTAAGCCGGGAGAAATGACGGCCATTGTAGGGCCAACTGGTGCCGGGAAAACCACCATTATTAACCTTCTTGAACGGTTCTACGACGTTACCGGCGGGGTTATCCGGTTAAACGGCCGCGACACCCGGACGCTCAGTCGGGAAGAGGTGCGCTCCCACTTCGCAATGGTGCTTCAGGATACGTGGCTCTTCACCGGAACGATCTGGGAGAACCTCAAATACGGCCGGGAAGATGCCAGCGATGAAGAAATTTACGCTGCTGCGAAGGCCGCCCATGCTGATGAATTTATCCGCCAGCTCCCTGATGGCTACCAAACGGTCCTGACGGAGGGGTCAACCAACATCTCCCAGGGGCAGCGCCAACTACTGACGATTACCCGCGCCTTTGTGGCCGATCCGGAAATCCTGATTCTGGACGAGGCCACCTCCAGTGTCGATACCCGGACCGAACTGCAGATTCAGCACGCCATGAACCGGCTCCTGAAGAACCGGACTAGTTTTGTGGTTGCGCACCGGCTATCAACAATTCAAAGTGCGGACCAGATTATCGTAATGAACCACGGACAGATCGTGGAAACCGGAACGCATAACACACTCTTAGCACAGAACGGGTTCTACGCCGATCTGTACAATTCCCAGTTTGAAGGCAACGTCACAATGGATGAAGGAGGGTTAGCATGAAGAAACACCTAATCACCATCGCAACGGTTCTAGGCTTTGGTGGCCTGCTTGCCGGCTGCCAATCCCAGATTACAACCACAGCCAAAACGTACCAGCAAACGGGCATTGTCGCCACCATTAAGGGCCACGCTGCTGGCAAGACTATCAGGTACCGGATTGGGAACGGCAAACCGCACACGGCTTCCGTCCACAACCATTCGTTTGTGGTTACGGTCGCGCCAACCCCGCACGAACAAACCGTGACCCTCCTTTCTTCCCACGCACCGCGCCACCAGGTTACGGTTAAGGCGGCCACACCCCTAGGAAGTTACCCCCAGTTTGCCCAGCGGTATAACCAAATCATTACCATGGCACACCTGTCTCCCAAGCAGCAACGGCAACTGCAAGCAGCAACTGCGATAAAGAAAAACCCCCAGGCGGCACAAAGTAACCCGCAACTTTTGCAACAAACCCAGCAGGCCCAGGATATCCTCGCCCAGGCCCGCCAAAAAACGCGTGCTTGCCAGCTTCCTGCTTACCGTCAGGGCGTCCATCCCCTGGTTAGGACGAATGCTTACACCCTGCGGGGAAACATGCAGGATAATCAGCTAATGGGGGTTACCATGATTATTCCGCTTCACAGCCTCAAGAATAAGCAGGCTGCCCGGCAGTTTGGGACCGCCTTTATGGCCCTGAGTCAAGCATGTGGGGCAAACGGGAAACAGGTTTTGCGGGCGTTTAAGCGGGCCACTAACCACCAAAAAACACAACAAACAACCCTCAAAACGATTACCAACCACGGCGTCCACTACCAGGTCGCCTTCTCGCCGAACGGGTTGTACGTCTACGTTACTAAGTAAGACGCCCCTCAGCGTAAGCAAAAAGGAACCAGGACTCCATTTTGGAATCCTGGTTCCTTTTTCTTATCCCCTTATTCCGTCTTATTCAACGGCGTCAGGGTGATTATCCTCATTCATCTTAAGCTGCTTTTCGACGTCGGAAATCGAGTATACGCTGTCCGTCGCAATGGCATCGGGCGTTTCCGGCTCGATGTTGCGGTACTTCGGCATTCCTGTTCCGGCTGGAATCAGCTTCCCGATAATGACGTTTTCCTTCAGTCCAACTAATGGATCGTTCTTGCCCCGAATAGCGGCATCCGTCAGAACCCGGGTTGTTTCCTGGAATGATGCGGCTGACAGGAAACTGTTGGTTTCCAGTGATGCCTTCGTAATTCCAAGAAGCACTGGCCGGGCCGTTGCTGGCGTCTTGCCGGCGTAAAGGGCCTGCTCGTTATTATCGGTGAAGTCGCCGATATCAAGCAGCGTCCCTGGGAGCATGTCGGTCTCACCTGGATCCATGACACGGACCTTGCGGAGCATCTTCCGGGCCATTACCTCAACGTGCTTGTCGGCAATGTCCACCCCTTGCATCCGGTAAACCTTCTGGATTTCAGCCAGAATGTACTTTTCGGTTGAAAGGGTGTCGCGCACCTGAATCAGTTCCTTCGGGTCGATTGAACCAACCGTCAACGGGTCACCCCGGTGAACCTCATCACCTTCAGCAACCTTTAGAACGGAAGTAAATGGCAGATCGTACGTCCGCGTATCCGTCTCACCCTTAACGGTGATCGTCTTCGTCCGTTCGGCCGGGTTCTCCTCGATTGCATCGATAACCCCCGTAACCTCAGTAATGATTGCGCGTCCTTTCGGGTTCCGGGCTTCAAAGATTTCTTCGACACGCGGTAACCCTTGGGTAATATCGTCACCGGCAACCCCACCTTGGTGGAAGTTCCGCATTGTCAGCTGCGTCCCTGGTTCACCAATTGACTGGGCAGCCACTGTTCCGACGGCTTCACCAACTTCAACGGCATCACCAGTAGCCATGTTCCGGCCGTAGCACTTCTTGCATACCCCGTGCCGGGTATTGCAGGTAAATGCTGACCGGATCGTAACCCGCTTGACTCCAGCATCAACAACCCGCTGGGCGTCATCCTCGTCCATTAAGTGGTCGGCTGGAACAAGCACTTCGCCAGATTCTGGGTCGTGGATGGACTTCATCGTGTACCGGCCAAGAATCCGGTCGTACAGTGGTTCAACGATTTCGTCGTTATCGTCCCGGATGTCCGTGACAATCAATCCGCGGTCAGTGCCACAGTCTTCTTCCCGGACAATCACGTCCTGGGCGACGTCAACCAGCCGCCGGGTCAGGTACCCAGAGTTGGCCGTCTTCAGGGCGGTATCCGTCATCCCTTTCCGGGCCCCGTGGGAGGAAATGAACATTTCCATCACGGATAACCCTTCCCGGAAGTTTGAGATAACTGGCAGTTCCATGGTCTTACCGTTCGGGGCAGCCATCAAACCACGCATCCCAGATAGCTGAGTAAAGTTGGAGATGTTCCCCCGCGCCCCGGAATCCGACATCATCTGGATTGGGTTGGACGGGTCAATGTCTTCAACCAGCCGCTGCTGGATCTGGTCCTTCGCGTCGTTCCAGATTGAAATTACCTGGTTGTACCGTTCGTCATCCGTGATAAGTCCGCGCCGGAACTGCTTGGCCACCATTGCGACCTTCTTCCGGGCTTCCGCCACAATTTCTGGCTTTTCAGGGACTTCCGTTACGTCGATAAACCCAACGGTTAACCCGGACTTCGTTGATTCGAAGTACCCGAGATCCTTCATCCGGTCCAGTAACTCGGACGTTTCCGTCACCTTGAACTTCTTGTAGACAGCAGCAATGATGTCTGACAAGAAGCCAGACTTGAACGGCGGAACAATGTCCGTCTTGTTCATGTAGTCCATGATGTCCTGGCCTGGTTCAAGGAAGTACTTGTCCGGAACTTGCCCGTACAGGTTGTCATCCGTTGGCTCGTTCAGGTACGGGAAGTCGGTTGGCAGAATCTCGTTAAAGATTGCCTTTCCGGCCGTCGTCACCATAATTCGGTCCTTCTGCCAGTCGGTAAACGGCTTCCCCTGCTTTGCGAGTGAGGCGGTTTCCAGCCCAATCCGCGTGTGCAGGTGGACATAGTTGTTCTGGTAGGCTAACCGGACTTCGTTAACGTCCTTAAAGATCATGCCTTCGCCTTCACGGCCCTTTTCTTCGGTCGTGATGTAGTAGTTCCCGATCGTCATATCCTGGGATGGTGAAATGATTGGTTTCCCATCCTTAGGTGCCAGAATATGATGGGCAGCCAGCATTAACAGCCGGGCTTCCGCTTGAGCTTCCGCTGACAACGGTACGTGGATCGCCATTTGGTCCCCGTCAAAGTCGGCGTTGTAGGCTTCACATACTAACGGGTGGAGCCGCATAGCCTTTCCGTCAACCAGCTTTGGTTCGAAGGCCTGAATCCCTAACCGGTGCAGCGTAGGTGCCCGGTTCAACAGAACAGGGTGTTCCTTGATAACGTCTTCGAGAACATCCCAAATGTCATCATCCTGCCGTTCAATCTTCCGCTTAGCGTTCTTAATGTTGGAAGCCATGTCACGCTTCTCTAATTCGTGCATCAAGAACGGCTTGAATAATTCAAGCGCCATTTCGTGCGGAATTCCCATCTGGTTTAACCGCAGGCTTGGGCCAACGTCAATAACGGAACGACCAGAGTAGTCAACCCGCTTCCCCAGCAGGTTCTGCCGGAACCGTCCCTGCTTCCCTTTCAGCATGTGGGAAAGGGACTTCAGTGGCCGGTTTCCTGGGCCGGTAACCGGCCGGCCACGCCGTCCGTTATCAATCAGGGCGTCAACGGCTTCCTGGAGCATCCGCTTTTCGTTTTGCACGATGATTCCCGGCGCATTTAAGTCCAGCAACTTCTTTAACCGGTTATTCCGGTTAATTACCCGCCGGTACAGGTCGTTAAGGTCGGACGTTGCAAACCGACCCCCTTCGAGCTGAACCATTGGCCGTAAGTCAGGCGGAATGACCGGGATGGCATCCATTACCATCCACTCCGGCCGGTTCCCCGACTTCAGGAAGGCTTCAAGGATGTCTAACCGGCGGACTGCCCGGGTCCGTTTCTGCCCCGTTGCTTCCCGCAGTTCGTCCTTTAATTCCGCGCATTCCTTTTCCAGGTCAACGTCGGCCAACAGTGCCCGAACTGCTTCGGCCCCCATGCTAGCCTGGAATTCGCTTCCGAACTCTTCGCGCTTTTCGCGGTATTCCTGCTCGGTTAACAGCTGCTTCTTTTCAAGCGGCGTTTCCCCCGGGTCCGTAACCACGTATGATGCGAAGTAGATGATTTCTTCCAATGCCCGCGGGCTCATGTCTAAGACGAGCCCCATCCGGCTTGGAATCCCCTTAAAGTACCAGATGTGGGTTACAGGTGCGGCCAACTCAATGTGGCCCATCCGCTCACGCCGCACCTTGGCGTTCGTGATTTCAACCCCACACCGGTTGCAGACGTCGCCTTTGTACCGGATGCCCTTGTACTTTCCACAGGCACATTCCCAGTCCTTAGTTGGGCCGAAAATCCGCTCGTCAAACAGCCCGTCCTTTTCGGGCTTCAACGTCCGGTAGTTAATTGTTTCAGGCTTCTTGACTTCCCCGTAAGACCAACTCCGAATCTTATCGGAGGAAGCTAAGCCAATCTGCATGCTATCGAATTTATTAACATCGATCACTGAACCAACCTCCCTTTCGTTGTGTTATTCATTATTCTGCATCGTTATCCGTTGCCGCATCGTCGTCCTTGGAAACGTCGTTTTCCTCAGCCTCCCGCTTCTTTGCAGCTTCTTCCTTTGCCTTCTTGGCAGCCTGCTCCCGGGCTACCCGGCTCAGTGCATCGACGTTAACGATGTTATCGTCCTCTTCGTCCATATCACGCAGTTCGATTTCCTTCTTGTCGGCGTCCAGAACCTGCATGTCTAACCCTAATGCTTGCAGTTCCTTAACAAGCACACGGAATGATTCTGGGACTCCTGGCTGCGGAATTGGTTCGCCCTTAACGATTGCTTCGTAAGCCTTAACCCGGCCCACAACATCATCTGACTTGTACGTCAGGATTTCTTGCAGAGTGTATGCAGCCCCGTAAGCTTCCAGGGCCCACACTTCCATTTCACCAAACCGCTGACCACCAAACTGGGCTTTCCCACCAAGTGGCTGCTGGGTAACCAGTGAGTATGGTCCGATTGACCGGGAGTGAATCTTATCTTCAACCATGTGGGCGAGTTTCATGTAGTACATGACCCCAACGGCAATCCGGTTATCAAACGCTTCTCCGGTCCGGCCATCGTACAGGACAGACTTTCCGTCATCCGGTAACCCGGCTTCCCGCAGTGCATCCCACATGTCTTCGTCGGTCGCCCCGTCAAAGACCGGTGATGCGACGTGCACGCCAAGTTCCTTTGCGGCCATCCCAAGGTGCAGGTCCAATACCTGCCCGATGTTCATCCGGGATGGAACCCCCATTGGTGACAGCATAATGTCGATTGGGGTTCCGTCCGGCATAAACGGCATGTCTTCTTCAGGGATCACGATTGAAACCGTCCCCTTGTTTCCGTGCCGGCCGGCCATCTTATCACCAACCTGGAGCTTCCGCTTCTGGGCGATGTAAACCCGCACCATCATGTTGACCCCTGGTGAAAGTTCATCCCCGTTTTCACGGGTGAAGATCTTAACGTCCTGGACGATTCCGCCACCACCGTGTGGAACCCGCAGGGAGGTATCCCGGACTTCACGAACCTTTTCACCAAAGATGGCGTGCAGCAACCGCTCTTCCGCGGATAATTCCGTCATTCCCTTTGGCGTAACCTTTCCGACCAGAATATCACCGTCGTGGACTTCGGCCCCAATCCGGACAATTCCGAATTCGTCAAGGTCTTTTAAGGCGTCTTCCCCAACGTTTGGAATTTCACGCGTGATTTCTTCCGGCCCAAGCTTAGTGTCCCGGGCTTCGCTTTCGTGTTCTTCGATGTGGATTGACGTGTAGACGTCTTCCTTAACCAACCGCTCGTTGATGGCGATGGCATCTTCGAAGTTGTACCCGTCCCAGGTCATGAACGCAATCAGTGGGTTTTGTCCCAGCGCTAATTCACCCTGGTCCATTGCCGGCCCGTCTGCCAGTACTTCATCAGCCTCAACCTTGTCACCCACGCGAACAATTGGGGTCTGGTTGTAGTTCTTTCCCCCGTTTGACCGGCGGAACTTCATCAACTTGTACGTGTCAAGGGAACCGTCCTCCCGCCGAACGCGGATTTCCTTCGCATCAACGTACTCAACCGTCCCGGCATTCTTGCATAGCAGAGCAACCCCTGAGTCGTGGGCCGCCTTGTATTCAATCCCCGTTCCGACAAGCGGAGCGTGCGGATCAATCAACGGCACAGCCTGCCGCTGCATGTTAGCCCCCATCAGGGCCCGGTTGGAGTCATCGTTTTCAAGGAACGGGATACATGCCGTAGCGACGGCAACAACCTGCTTCGGGGACACGTCCATGTAGTCGACCTTGTCCACGGAGATTTCGATGTTGTCATCCTTGTGCCGGGCCATAACCACCTTATCCTTGAAGGATCCGTCATCGTTTAACGGTGAGTTAGCCTGCGCAACAACGTAGTTATCTTCCTCGTCAGCCGTCAGGTAATCAATCTTGTCCGTTACCTTGTGGGTATCCCATGAAACCCGGCGGTACGGCGTTTCGATGAACCCGTACTTGTTAACCCGGGCGTAGGTTGACAGACTGTTAATCAACCCGATGTTCGGTCCTTCAGGCGTTTCAATCGGGCACATCCGGCCGTAGTGCGTGTAGTGCACGTCCCGGACTTCGTAGCCGGCCCGGTCACGCGTCAATCCACCCGGTCCAAGGGCTGATAACCGCCGCTTATGCGTTAATTCGCCCAGCGGGTTCGTCTGGTCCATGAACTGGGATAACTGGGAACTACCGAAGAATTCCTTGATTGAGGCAACGACCGGCCGAATGTTAATTAACTGTTGCGGAGTGACCGTTGCAGTATCCTGGATGGACATCCGCTCACGCACAACCCGCTCCATCCGGGAAAGCCCAATCCGGAACTGGTTTTGCAGCAGTTCACCCACGGAACGAATCCGCCGGTTCCCTAAGTGGTCGATGTCATCCGTTGTTCCAATGCCTTCCTGTAAGTTGAAGAAGTAGTTAATGGAAGCCACGATGTCGGCCGGCGTAATGTGCTTGTAGTTCAAGTCAACGTTGCCGTTCCCGATCATGTTGAGTTCCTGCTCCGGGTTCTGTTCGGAGTAAACCTTGATGATCTGCAGCTTCATTGGCTCCTGAACAACACCATCTTCGGCCGGATGGAAGGTCACCATCTTAAAGTCATCCCGCTTCAGATATGGTGCCAACTTGTCCATTACCCGCTTGTCCAGCAGGTCACCCTTCTTAACAAGGATTTCTCCCGTATCCGGGTCTGCCAGAGTTTCAGCAATCCGCTTGTTTAACAGCCGCCGCTTGAGGTCAAGCTTCATGTTCATCTTGTAGCGGCCAACAGCTGCCAGGTCGTACCGCTTCGGGTCAAAGAACCGGGCTGTCAGTAAGCTCCGGGCTGAATCAGCCGTCTTTGGTTCACCTGGCCGCAGCCGTTCGTAAATGTCTTTCAGTGATTCCTCTACCCGGGAATCTTCCGTATTCTTGTGGATATCCTTTTCCAGTGTCAGCATCAAGCTGTCAGTTTCCCCGAGCATCTCAATGATTTCACTGTCAGAACCGTATCCCAGGGCCCGAATCAGCTCGGTAATCGGGAGTTTCCGCGTCCGGTCAATCCTCACGTACCCGATGTCCTTGGTGTCCGTTTCATATTCGAGCCAAGCACCCCGGTTCGGGATTACGGTTGTTCCGTAACTCGTCCGGCCATTCTTATCAACTTCAGAGTTGTAGTACACCCCCGGAGAACGGACCAGCTGGGAAACAATCACCCGTTCAGCCCCGTTGATAATAAACGTTCCCTGCTTGGTCATCAGCGGGAAGTCCCCGAAGAAAACGTCCTGGGACTTGATTTCACCGGTTTCCTTATTAATTAAACGTAAGGTCACGTGTAACGGTGCTGAGTAGTTGGCATCGTGCTGCCGTGCTTCCTCCACCGTATACTTTGGTTCTAATAACTGGTAATCAACAAATTCAAGCGACAGGTTGCCAGCGAAATCTTCAATTGGCATAATGTCTTCGAACATTTCGCGTAACCCTTCATCAAGGAACCAGTTGTACGAATTCGTCTGAATTTCAATCAGATTTGGGAGATCCAAAACCTCCTTGATCCGGGAGTAACTTCTCCGTACACGGTGCTTGCCGTATTTTACCAAGTGTCCTGCCAAGCTGTTCACCCCTCATTAAGATTCTGTGAATTCAGCAATGTTACATTTTTGTTACAAATGACTAAAATCACCCTTCGCGCGGCTTTTTTAGCAAAAAAAAACCAAAAACAGTTTCAAACGGGCTGTCCCGCCATCACTATTTTTGCTTCTTCATAACCTAGTATGGACAATAGATCACACTAGATTGCTAAATTCACAGTTTTTTCAATCACGTATTCTACCTTGAATCTACTAATAAGTCAACAGTCTTCTCACTTAGGCGTCACCGTAATCTGTCCCTGCCGGGCACCAACGGTCACCGTCATTCCCGCAGTCACCGTTCCCGCTAAAATTGCGGTACTTAACCGGTCCCCAACTAGCCGCTGCAAGGCCCGCCGCAGCGGCCGGGCACCATACTCCGGCTTGTAGCCCGCAGCCACAACCGCATCAACGGCTGCCGGAGTAACCCGCAACTGGATTCCCTGGTGCTCAAGGCGCGCTGCCAACGGTTGCACCATCAGCCGGACAATCTGCCGTAGTTGTGGTTTGGTCAACGCACGGAAGACGAGCACGTCGTCAATCCGGTTAATGAATTCGGGCCGAAAATGCCGTTTCACCGCCGCATGGACTGCTGCCGCCATTGCATCGTAATCGTCGGCGACGTTCACCGCGCCAAACCCAACACTCTTCTCGTCCCGCAGCGTGGTTGCCCCGAGGTTGGACGTCATGATAATGATCGTATTCCGAAAATCAACCTTCCGGCCCTTCGAATCGGTCAAAAAGCCGTCATCCAACACCTGCAACAGGAGGTTGAACACGTCCGGGTGGGCCTTTTCCACCTCATCAAACAGCACCACCGAGTACGGGTGTTGCCGCACTTGCTCGGTCAGCTGACCGCCCTCGTCAAACCCCACATATCCGGGCGGAGATCCGACCAACCGACTGGCATTAAAGCGTTCCATGTATTCACTCATATCGATCCGAATCAGGTTGTCTGCATCACCGAAAACGCTGGCTGCCAACGCCTTCGCCAGTTCCGTTTTCCCCACGCCGGTTGGTCCCAGGAACATAAACGAGCCAAGGGGCCGCTTGGAGGAACTAACCCCGCTCCGGGCCCGGCGAATTGCCCGGGCAACCGCACTAACCGCTTCGTCCTGACCAATTACCTGCCGGTGAAGCTCACGTTCAAGGTGTACGAGGCGTTGCTGTTCACTCCGGGTAATCTGCGTAACCGGAACTCCCGTCCACGCGGCGACCACCGCCGCAACATCCTCTGCCGTGACGGTCCCCTGCGCCCGGCGCTGTTCCTTCCGGGGAGTGGTGTTTCTTAATTTAACCGCCCGGGAGAAGTCCCCCTGTTCAAGGGCTTTCTGGAACTGCTGGGTGGTGTCATCCCGAACGGCGTCCCGGTTCTTTCGCTGGGCAACCCGCAGCTGAACGTGAGCGGCCGCCTCGTCCATCAAATCAATCGCCTTGTCCGGTAATTGCCGCGCGGGAAGGTAGCGCACGCTAAGGCGCACCGCCGCATCCAGGGCATCATCGCTAATCCTTACCCCGTGGTGCTGTTCGTACCGGGAACGCAATCCCCGTAAAATCATCCCGGTTTGCTGGGCGGTCGGTGCTACTACTGGCACCCGGGCAAACCGGCGTTCAAGCGCTGGGTCCGCCGCCACGTACTTTTGAAATTCAGTCTGGGTGGTTGCCCCAATTACCTGAACCGTTCCCCGGGCCAGCGCAGGCTTCATGATGTTTGCCGCATCAATGGCTCCCTCTGCGCCCCCGGCACCAACGAGGGTGTGGAGCTCGTCAACGAAGAGAATAACGTGCCCATCCCGGTTAACTTCGGCTAACACCGCTTTTAACCGGTCCTCAAATTCACCGCGGTACTTTGTTCCCGCAACAAGCGCGCCCATCTCAAGGACCATTAACCGGACTGAGCGTAAGGATGCCGGAACCTTCCCGGCAACGATCTGCTGGGCAAGGCCCTCAACAACTGCGGTCTTTCCAACGCCGGCATTTCCCAGAAGAACCGGGTTATTCTTTGTCCGCCGGCTCAAGACCTGAATCAACCGGTCAATTTCCGTCTCCCGGCCCAAAACGGGGTCTAGCTTCCCCGCCCGGGCCTGAGCCGTCATGTCGGTGGCAAGCTTGTCCAGTGTTGGGGTGGCGGATTGCTGCGTCGCCTTATCCTCCCGCCGAAGTTCTTTTTGCAGTTTACGGTAATCCGCGCCCGTCATTCCGAGCTGTTTGAGAACCCGCTGCCGTAACTGCCGCACATTAACTCCCAGGTTCACCAGAACCTGAACGCCGAGCGTCTGTTCGTTTTGCAATAATGCTAACAAGAGCAGGCCAGTATCAACCTCTTCCCGGTCCAATAACCGCGCCATTGTTTGCGCCCGGTCCCTAATCGCCTGGACCCGGGGCGATTCTGCGTGCTGGGTGCGCCGCCAGTGCTTTCCGGGGCGAATCATTCCGCCAAGCTGATCAATCACGTCAGCGGGGGTGATGATCTCCTGGCGTAAAACAAGCCCGGCGACCCCGTCTTCTTCGGTTAATAACCCCAATAACAGGTGGGGCGTTGATACGGTATCGTGGTGACACCGCCGGGTTTGATCCGCCGCCATTTTCAGGACGTGCCGGGCACTCTCTGTATACTTAACTGCCATTCAATTACCACCTCACCGTTAGTCCGCACACCGTAACCGGTTAAGCAGGGCCACCATCATTCGCGCTCGCATCGTGGCTTCAACCATCCGGTCACCGACATTTAACGCATCGTGTCCCATCACCGTTAACAGAAGGCTTCCTTCCTTCCGGGACAGCAATTTGTTTTCGTACAACGTCTGAACGATATGGAGGGCGTCCGCTGCACTCAGCTGATCGCCCACCATATCAATTAGTTGGTCAAGGATCCGGGCATCGCTTACCAGGTCGACCTTTTCAATCCGAATGTAGCCGCCCCCACCCCGTTTACTCTCAACCAGGTAACCGTCCTGCACGGTAAACCGGGTTTTAATTACGTAGTTAATCTGCGACGGGACGACATCAAAGCGTTCAGCGACTTCCGAACGTTTAATTTCAACCTGCCGGCTTTCTGCCAAAATTTCCTTTAGGTACCGCTCGATAATGTCAGAAACGTTTCTACTCTGCACCGAAGCCACCTCCTTGTCTGACTATCTTTGACTAAATTATAGATGATTTTCAGGCGGTTGAAAAGAAGCAACTAGCTACTAAAAAAAGGAGGCTGCGACCTCCGTCACAGTCCCCTCCTTAGGGCTTAGTAAATGGTAGTTTCCCACCACTTGCTTATTCTATTATTCGTGCCGTTTCCGGAACGCAATTACCCCGGCAACTGCAAGCACAACGACCCCAACAACTACCAGTCCACCGGCGATCATATCACCCGTGTCTGGTAATCCGTTGTTTCCGCTCCGCTTGTTTAACTGCTGCTTCCCGCCGCCGTTTTGAACGCGAGGAGCGGCAACCTTACTCTGAGAACTTGCGCTACTCGATGAGCTTACCACTGACGGTGTCGTGTTAACCGTTGATGGTGTAACCGGCGTGTTAACAACACTTGAAACCGGCGTTGTCGGGCGCGGCTGCGTTGTTGTCGCTGCCGGTGCCGGCGTGCTGGTTGACGTCGTCGTTATCGGTGCAACCGGCGTGCTTGAGGTTGAACTCGTTACCGGAACAACCTGCCGGTGGCTAGACTGTGATGCGCTGCTGCTTGATGAACTCGAGCTTGAACTCGGGACAAGTGCTGGCACACTGCTTGATGATGACGGCGTAATCATCGAACTACTGCTGCTTGGCAAACTCTTTGATGAGCTGCTGGAGCTTGAACTAGAGCTCGATGAGTGGCTGCTTGATGAGCTGGGACTCGATGAGCTCGAGCTTGACGTTCCAGTTCCCTGATCAACAATGACGTTGTCGGCCGTTTGGTTCCCGTTAATGAGAACAACCGGTTCATCATCGACGATCTTAACCTGGATCGACTCGTTGTTAATCTTGTAGCCGTTTGGCGCCTTGATTTCCTTAACGGTGTACGTGTCGTTGTTAGTTAACCCGGTAAACTCAACTTCTCCGGCAGCGTTTGACGTTACCTTCTGGTCCTGACCGTTTCCGGTTAACTCGAAGATTGCTCCAGGAAGGGCGTTCCCGTCGTTATCCTGCTTATCAAATATAACCCCGTCCTTTGGCTGGGTCCCCCAGATATCGTTGTGCCACGAGTTGGCAACAATTCCTTCAACCTGGCCAGTCTGAGTTCCGTTCGGGTTTTTCTGGTTAGCAGTGTTGGTCCAATTATTAACCTTTGAATTATCCGTTGGTAACTTCGTCTGGTACGTAATCGTGTACGCAATCGTTTCGAAGTTCCCGTTGGTTAAGGAACCATCCTGGTTATTTAACTTGGCGATCATCTGCAGTTCAGCAGCGACCTTGCTGCCATCCAGACTCAGGGTA
The DNA here is from genome assembly GCA_019119415.1 of Candidatus Ligilactobacillus avistercoris. Classification (GTDB taxonomy): domain Bacteria; phylum Bacillota; class Bacilli; order Lactobacillales; family Lactobacillaceae; genus Ligilactobacillus; species Ligilactobacillus hohenheimensis. The sequence goes on from DWXB01000007.1 coordinate 25,248, forward strand.
AACCCGTACATTTTGCCCTAGTCCGGGTGAACATTTGACCCCTGTTGTTCGCCCGGTTTTTCCTGATGGGCCGCCCATTTCACCTTCCTGGCCATCATCTGCGTCGTAATCCAGATTACCAGGATAACCGCAATGGCCGAATACAGCACCATCATACATTCCGAAACAAAAATCTTCGAATTCAGGTAGTAACCAAACGTCGCCTTTAGTTTATACAACAGGACAAATAGGGCCAGGTCGCCCCCAAACATTCCAAAGAACAGCGTGTTAAACGTCATTCCCATAATTTGAAAACCAATGTTGCGCCCACTCCGGCGGACGGCCGCCACGCTAATTCCCGGATTCTGCTCAATCACTTCCCGCAACCCACTCGCAATGGCAATTGCGGCCTCCGAAATCGCTCCAAGGGTGCTCAGCAGCGTCGTGGCAATCGTGATTGATTCGAAGTTGACTCCCACAAGGAGAGTAAACTGCTCAATTTCATCCGTTTGTTCGTTACTGAAGCCCTTAATCTGGGCAAAGTGGTCCAGCGGAACAATGAGGACAATCATCACGCACAGCACAATGAGGGTTGCAATAAAGGCAATCCGTGCCGTTTGCTCGTCGTCGTTTCCCAAATAAATCGTAATCGCAAGGATTGCAATTCCAACAAACAGAGCCACCCAGATTGGGGCAAAACCCGCGGAGATTAAAATAATCGCAATAAACATCAAAATAAAGTTGAGGGCGACACTTCCAAAGGCAGCAATCCCCCGTTTGCCACCGGCAAGGCACATCAGTACCGCCATCACAATCGTTAACGCACTAATTGAAGCCATTTGACCGTTCCTTCTTTCCTAATACGACCGCTGCCAGGCAACTTGCCGACGGAATCACCAGCGCAATTCCAATGCCACTGATGAGGGCCTGGATAATTCCCAGTTCCATCGTCCACTGGAACGTGTATCCAATTGGGTTTCCCGTTCTGAAGTAAAGAACGGCTATCGCAATCGTTTCCGCAAAAAAGATCAGGAGTAAGACGTTAATCAGCGGTCCTAAAATTGACCGGCCGACTTCCTGGCCCGACTTAAACAGCTGCAGCCGGGAAACATCCGGGTCCGCCCGGTGCATTTCAAACAGGGTCGAAACAATGTCGGTCGCGGCATCCATAACCGCTCCTAAAAGGCCAATTACGGTCGCCGATAAAAATAGCTCCTGTGGCGCCTGGGTAGCATACCCTAACGCTTCGTAATGCACCCCCGCATTATGCGTAAGTTGAAGTGTTCCAATCCCAATTACAAACGCCAACGTGGTCCCGGTCACAATCGCCAAAAACGTCACCAGACACTGGCGGTTCACCCCAATGACCAGGCACAACGTTAAGCCCGTAAAAAGCACCGCGCTCAACGCAAACAACCAGAAGAAGTGGGTGAGGTTTAGGGTGACGTCCAACTGAACAAAGAACAAGAACAAAATAAAGTTAATTGCCACACTCAATAACGTCCGCAACCCGTGCGCGTGCATCACCAGGTACAAAAGAACGACGACCAACCACGCTAGCATTAACAGCGTCGTATCCCGTTTAAACCGCGAAGCAGTCGCGTAATCCGTTCCGTGAACCCGCCGAATATTTGTCAGAAAAATATGTTGCCCGCGGTGGAAATCCTGGTCGAGTGCACCTGACCGCGAGAACGTGTTATGAATGATAATCCGTCGGCCCCGGTGACGGCCGTTTGTTTGCACCACCGTGAGCCGTTGCCGGGTTTGGTAATCGACATTCTTGTACTGATCGGTCTGCCGGACTGCCTTCCCGTCCTTTACCGCAACGACTTCCCCAATTGCTTGGTGATACATGAAATCATCGTGTGTACTAAAAAGAAATAGGGCTACCCCGCTCAGGAGAATCACCGCAATTTCAATCAATGTCCGTCGTTTTAACTTCATCAAATCCCAGCTTTCATAAAGTGTTCCGGTTCGTCATTCCCGGGCGTTTGCTGGGGCACCGAACACTCTGAGAAGGTTTCCCTTAGATTTTCGGGCCCATCCGGTCATTTGCCGACGACACCGTTACCCCCACAAAATAACATTATCCGGTTAACTTGGAAAGGTTTAGTACCGGATTGAACTTAATTCTTACCTTTCTTATAATGTTCGTAACAGGGAGGGGTTTCGGATGAAAAGTAATCGTCAAATTCTTGAATTGCTAGCAACCACGGCCGGGTTTATTTCGGGACAAGCCATCGCTGACCAGTTAGGGTGCTCACGCACCGCCGTATGGAAGGGAATTAACGCCCTGCGCGATGAGGGGTACACCATTGAAAGTGGCGGCAAACGCGGGTACCACCTAGCTGACAACGGCAAGCTCGCCGTGCCCCTAATCCAGCGGGCAATGCGTTCCACCACTCCCTTAGAAATTAAGGTTACCGCCACCCTCCCGTCAACGAACGCGAAGGCCAAGGAGCTTAGCACCCAACACCCCACGACTCCCATTGCCATTATCGCGGACACCCAAACAGCGGGGTACGGCCGGCAGGGACGCACATTCTTTTCCCCCGCAGGAACGGGAATCTACGTTACGCTTCTTCTCCCGCACCTAACTGGTTCCCTTAATCCGGGACTCCTCACGACCAGTACGGCCGTCGTCCTAAGCCAAACAATTAGTCGGCTTCTTCACGTGGAACCGACAATCAAGTGGGTCAACGACGTCAACGTTAACGGGCAAAAAATTGCCGGAATCTTAACGGAGGGGATCGCTGACCTTGAAACCCACGGTCTGGGGGCGGTGATTATCGGAACGGGAATTAACTACCTCACCCCCGCGGCCGCCTTTCCCCCGGAAGTAGCTGCTCGGGGTGTTGGCACCCTGGAACCCGCCGCGAAAAAGGCGGGTATTTCCCGGAACGGTTTTATCGGCGCCTACCTTGACGGCTTGTTAGAAATGCTAAAAAGTTACACCACCGGCCAGTACATGGACGAATACCGCAAGCGGTGCGATTTAATCGGGAAAGCCGTCACCATCCAGCAGGGAACGGAAAAGGTTGTCGGAACCGTCCAAACCATCAACGATACCGGGCAATTAGTGCTAACAACCGGTCAAACGTTTAGCGCGGGTGAAGTCACCAAGGTGCGGGCACAATAACCAAAAAATAAGCATAATTAATAGCGGGTAATTCCTCCTGGAAACTACCCGCTATTGCTTTTAGTTAAACAGTCAACGGAAAACTTTGTTAGTTATGGATTTGGAGAATGCCCCGTTTCCTGTAAATAACTTACTTTAACTTAGCTGCAGCTGCTTCATCCACAATTACCGTGACGTTTGGGTGCCGCTGCAAAATACTTGCCGGAACCTCCGGCGTTACCGGGCCGTCAACCATCGCTGCGATGGCATCTGCCTTCTTATCACCAAATGCCTCCAGCAGAATCTGCTTTGCTGCCATGATCTGTCCGATTCCCATTGAGTAAGCGTACTGCGGCACGTCCGCCTCGTTATCAAAGTAACGGGCGTTCGCCTCGATCGTTGATTCCGTCAACTTAATCTTCCGGACCTTCCCGTCAACTGGGGATCCTGGTTCGTTGAAACCGATATGGCCGTTTCGCCCGATTCCTAACAACTGTAAATCAACCGGATGAGCAGCAATCACTTCGTTATACCGCGCAACCTCAGCGTCTGGATCTGCCGCCAACCCATCAGGAAGGTAGTTGGCCTTAAACGGCTTAGCATCAAACAAGCGCGTCCGCATGTAGTAGTTGTAGCTTTGCGGGTCGTCTGGTCCCAACCCCACGTATTCGTCCAGGTTAACTGATGTGCACCGGCTAAAGTCCAAGTCACTGGCAACCAGTTCCTTGTACGTTGTCTCAGGGGTGCCACCCGTCGCTAACCCGAACGTCCGCGCACCGTTTGCCAGTGCCGCTTCAAAGACCTTCAGGGCTTCCTTGCCCCCGTCGTTTTCATTTGCAACCCGAATAACCTTCATGGTTCCGCTCCTTTCAAATTGGTATAGTCCTTTTTGGTATAGTCCAATTATAACCAGCCGTCCGGTGAAATGCAACCACTTTATCGCCGAAATTAAACCGGTTTCATCTTTCGCTTGGCAGTTCGCGCTAAAACGTAATATAGTAGGACTAGATGATTAACTACACGGAGGAAAGACGGATGAAACTTACAATTACTCCTGCAGCCAGCGAATGGTTCCGCACCGAACTCCACGTTCCCGCTGGCGGTGGCGTTAAACTGTTCGGTAAGGTTTACGGCAACACCAACGTTCATCAGGGCTTCTCACAGGCCTTCCAACGCTGCGATGAGCCCGTTGATCCGGTGTTTGACCAGGTCATTGATGGCATTCACTACTACGTTGAGGCCTTTGACGCATGGTTCTTCGACGGGCTTGACCTCAGCATCGACCTTGATGCGGAGTACGACGGCCCCAAGTTCACGTTCAGCCATACCGACGGAATTACCGATACGGTTGTCGGGGACGTTGATGGGGTTTCAAGCGCATCCTACCACGGCGAATAATTACGGATTACTAATAGAAGGAGGTTGGGCCATCAATCCCAACCTCCTTCTTTACCTTAACCGGCGCTCATAAAGCAGCATTTTCGTTTTTCCGCGAACACCACCAACCAATTGCTGACGCAGGGTAAAGCCCGTATGCTGGGCAACGCGTTGGCTCCGCAGGTTATCGGCCGCTGTGATTAACTGTAACCGGGTTAAGCCTGCTTGCCGGACCCGGGGAAAGAGTTGCTGGAGAGCCGCAATAACGTAACCGTTCCCCCACGCTGTATTCTCTAACCAGTACCCCACGTCCGCCGTCGTTGCGGTCATATTTTCCAGGGTGAGCATCCCCACAACTTGCCCGTTAACCTGAATGACATACCCCGCACCCTTTCCGCGCCGCCGTGCGGTAACATACCGGTTAATAAACTGCCGGGTCGAATTAAGCGTTGTGATTGCTCGCAACGAAGGAAGCCACCGTTCCAGTTGCCCCCGGCTTTGTTCAATTAACCGGTACAAGCTTCCCGCATCGCAGGGGTGAACTAACCTAATTGTGACCGGTGTTTTCACTTCATCCCTCCAAAAAAGAGGTTGGGACCCTGCTGTCTCAACCTCTTTACTCCTGTGGTTAGCCCTTTCTTAGTGCTTAGCACTCTCAAACCGGGTGTTAAACAGTGGGCTAACTGATTCGTTTTCGTGGATTCGGTTAATGGCATCCCCAATGAGCGGGCCAACCGAAACCTGAATTAGCTTATCAATCTGCTTTTCTTCTGGCAACTGAATGGAATCCGTCACAACCAGCTGCTTAATCGGCGAGTTTTCAATTCGCTCAATTGCCGGACCGGATAAGACCGGATGCGTAGCGCAAGCGTATACGTCAGTTGCCCCCGCATCCATCAGTGCCTGCGATGCAAGCGTGATGGTCCCTGCCGTATCGATCATGTCATCGATTAGGATGCACCGCTTGCCCTTAACGGAACCAATGATGTTCATCACTTCCGCCACGTTTGCCCGCGGCCGCCGCTTGTCAATAATTGCAATCGGTGCCTTGAGGAACTCGGCAAGCTTCCGCGCCCGGGAAACCCCACCATGATCAGGGGAAACAACCACCGCATCCTTATCCAGCTTATTCGTCAGGAAGTAATCGGCTAATAGCGGTGCCCCCATCAGGTGGTCAACCGGAATATCAAAGAACCCTTGAATCTGGGCAGCGTGGAGGTCAAGGGCGATTACCCGGTTGGCTCCCGCCTTTTCAATCATATCGGCTACCAGCTTGGCGGTAATTGGTTCCCGGGAGCGCACTTTCCGGTCCTGCCGGGCGTAGCCGTAGTACGGGATCACAACGTTAATCGTTGCCGCACTGGCCCGCCTCAAAGCGTCAATCATAATCAACAGTTCCATCAGGTTATCGTTCACCGGGGCCGACGTTGACTGGACGATGAAAATCTCGTCCCCCCGAACACTTTCCTCAATGTTAATCCGAATTTCGCCGTCGCTAAACCGGTCAACCGACGTCTTGCCCAGCGGAATTCCCATCGCGTCGGCAATCTTCTGTGCTAACGGTTTGTTGGAATTCAATGCAAACAACTTAATCTTTGAGTCTGAATTATGTCCCGACATGGTAGCCTCCATATGTTTAATTCTACGGTTAATTCTAATTCATGCACCGCCATTCAGGCAAGCAGATTCCTACTTTTCGCCGTACTTTTCGGCATTTTTCTTTGCAGCCTCCGCAACCGGGTAGCGGTCGTAATAACCTTTTTTGTTAACCTGCCGACCGCGGGCAATCCCCATGTCGTGCGGGGCAACGTCATCCGTGATCGTTGAGCCCGCCGCAACGTATGCATGGTCCCCAATTTCAACCGGGGCAATGATGTTTGAGCCGCTGCCGATGAACGAGTAATCCCCAACATTTGTGTGGTGTTTATTCATTCCATCGTAGTTAACGAAGACGGTCCCGCAGCCAATGTTGATTTCCTTTCCCAGGGTTGCATCCCCAACGTAGGTCAGGTGCCCGACCTTGGTGTTTTGCCCAATCTGGGCGTTCTTAACCTCACAGAAGTTCCCGATGTGGACACCCACACCAATCTCTGCCTTTGGCCGCAGGTGACTGTACGGTCCAATGTTACTGTCCTTGTGCATTACCGCATTTTCAAGGAACGAAGCCGTGACCGTGACACCGTCCTCAATGACACTATCCCGAATCTCGGAGTGGGCCCCAATCACACAGTCACTCCCAATTGACGTCTTGCCCTTAAGCACAACTCCCGGTTCAATTACGGTGTCGTTACCAATCTGAACATTCGCATCAATGTACGTGGTAGCCGGATCAATCATGGTAACCCCGTTTTGCATGTGCCGGGTATTAATCCGCTGCTGCATAACCCGCGTTGCGTTTGCCAGGGCAACCCGGTCGTTCACCCCCATTGATTCCGTGAAATCATCCATCTGAAAGGCGCCAACCTGCTTACCGGCCTGCTTGAGGATCCCGACAACATCTGTCAGGTAGTACTCCCCTTGCGCATTGTCGTTCGACAGCTGGTGAAGGGCAGCAAATAGTTCCTGATTGTTAAAGCAGTACACGCCCGTGTTAATTTCCTGGACAGCTGCTTCTTCTGGCGTTGCATCCTTTTGTTCAACAATCTTCGCAACCGTTCCGGCGGCATCCCGAATAATCCGGCCGTAGCCAAACGGCTGGTCCGTATGGGCCGTCAGCACCGTTGCGGCTGCACCCTGTTGTTCGTGGCAGGCGAACAGTTGTTTAAACGTTTCTGCAGTAAAGAGCGGGGTGTCACCGCACGTTACGAGGGTAATCCCGTCTTTTTGACCCAACACGTCCTCCGCTTGCATCACGGCATGCCCCGTTCCGAGCTGCTCCGCCTGCAAAGCATAGGTTGTCCGGTCACCAAGAAGCTGCTTAACCTGGTCCGCGCCGTGGCCGACAACCGTCACAATTTGGTCAATCCCGACCCGTTCCAGCTGGGTCAAGACATGATCAACCATTGCCTTCCCGCAAACCGGGTGGAGAACCTTATATAACTTCGACTTCATCCGGGTCCCCTGACCCGCCGCTAAAATTACCGCATATTTTTCTGTCATTCTTTTTCAAATCCTTTATTAAAACTAGCTAATTTCAATCCTCTTAATCTTACCCCATGTCCCGGGGAGACGCAATTTTAGCTCCCCCGGTTGCCGGGGACAATTCTAATAATTATCAAAGTAATCGCAAAAAGTGTTCGTATTTTCCTTGACGCTCCCGCACAAGCGTAGTATAAGGTTAGTAAATAAAGTAATAGAGGTCGCAACCAATAAGAGTACCTTTTCGGAGACTTCCCAAGTCGATGATGAAAAGCAAAAGGAGCGGTTGCCGAAGTGTCAGTCCCCGGGACGGGCTGGTGCTGGGACGTAGTTGAACAAACTACGGACTGTCGCAGCAATGCGGAGCGCTATTCACACGGAACGGATAAACCCCTCCCGGTGCATGTGGTGCCCGGAAGGGGTTTTTCTTCACCAGTAGTGTTAGCCAACCTTTATTAATTATTTAATCCAATTAATTAAGGAGCGGTTACTGATGGAAAACAGTCAACGCAAAATGTCAATGTGGGGCCTGGTCTTAATGATTTTTGCCGCCATTTATGGGCTTGGTAATACGACCGTCGGCTTCTACCAAATGGGATACGGAGCAATGCTCTGGTATGTTTTAGGGGCTTTACTCTTCTTCATCCCTAGTTCATTTATGTTCGCGGAATACGGTTCCGCCCTCAAGGACAGCCAGGGAGGGATTTACTCCTGGCTTCAAGCTAGTATCGGCGAAAAGCCCGCGTTTATCGGTACCTTTATCTGGTATGCAGCGTGGGTCATTTGGCTGGTAACAAACTTCTCAACCATTTCAGTTTCAATTTCCGGAGCCATTTTCGGAAAGGACACCACCCAGGCATGGCACCTCTTCGGGCTAACCTCCAACCAAACCCTTGGGTTAATTGGAATTGCCCTGCTGGTCTTTGCAACGTTCGTATCAACCCGCGGGTTTGATAAGATTGAAAAAATCGCCAGTTTCTGTGGGACGTTTATTATCGGGGTAGCCATCTTCTTTCTTATTGTTAGTGCCATCTACCTGATGGTTGTCCACGGCCACCTCGCTCAGTCCCTGACCACCCAAAGCATGGTAAAGTCCCCGAATCCTGCATTCGGTTCCCCCATTGCCTTGATGTCGTTCTTCGTTTACGCGGTTTTTGCGTACGGGGGCATGGAAACGATGGGAAGCACCATCGATAAGGTCAAGGATCCGGATAAAAACTTCCCGCGGGGGATTGTTATTGCTGCCATCGGTATGATCGTAATCTACTGTGTTGGGGTGCTTGCTTGGGGGGTAACCGCCAACTGGCACCGGGTTTTAAGCGGAAGCAACGTTGACCTCGGAAACATCACCCTGGTATTAATGAGTAACCTCGGGTATTCAATCGCCCACACCCTGTTCCACACGTCCGTTGCCACTGCCAAGATCTGGGGACTCTGGGCTGACCGGATTATCGGGATTGAAGAAATCCTCTCAATTTTCGGGGCCATCTTCATCCTCATTTACTCACCGTTAAAAACAATGATTATCGGGACTCCTCAGCGGTTATGGCCAAGCAAGTTAACCAAGCTGAATGAGCACGGGATGCCGGCCACCGCTATGTGGTGTCAAACCGTCATGGTTGTGCTAATTATCCTCGGGGTTTCCTTTGGGGGTAAATCCGCCCAGGCGTTCTACACGGTCCTGCAGGACATGAACAACGTTACAACTTCCGTACCGTACCTCTTCTTAATTGCGGCCTTCCCGTTCTTCAAGAAGCGGCAGGATTTAGAGCGGCCGTTTGAAATTTACACCAACCGGTCACTCACCGTAGCGGTTTCGTTCATTAGCTGGATTACCATTTTCATGGGGATTGTCTTCACGGTTGTTCAACCCCTCCTCCAGCACGATTTCTACACCGCCTTCTGGACGGTCTTTGGGCCAGTCTTCTTTGGGATTACGGGCTGGTGCTTCTACTCACTGGCTGGTTACCGGCAACGGCACCGCGTTAACGCGGGCGTCCCCGTCACGGAAGAATTAAATAATAATTAACGAGGTAAAGAGGGCGTGGCATAAGACCACCCCTCTTTACTTCCCTCACACTAATTTAAAACGGGCTGAACGGAAGCCCCGCCGCACTTACGTTTTGGCGGCCTACTGCTTCCATTCAGCCCGTTTTTTATTTAGTATTCACGCATCATTCCCGCACGAAGATGTAGTTTGCTGCCTTATAACCAACATCAAACTGCTTCCCGTTATCCAGACGGACCACAATGGGGCCTTCAAACGGCGTATGCTGCTCAACTGTCAGCTGATCACCAATATCAAGCCCACTCCCGTCCAGGTATGTTAGGAGTTCGTGATTGTCCGTAAACCGTTCCACCGTTACGCTTACCCCGTCCGCGACACTTGCCAGCGTCCGGTGACTCTCCTCGGCATAATGGCCATCCTTATCAGGAATTACGCCGCCGTGCGGACAATGCGTGGGGTGGCCAAGGTACTCATCAAGGTGGTTCATCAGGTTTTCACTCATATCATGCTCGAGGACCTCCGCATCAGCGTGAATATCCTCTAGCTTGTAATGCAGCTTGTCGACTAAAAACGTCTCCCATAACCGGTGGCGCCGAATTAACGCCGCCGCAAGTCGTTCCCCCGTTTCCGTCAGGCGCACCCCCGCATACGGAATGTGGTGCACCAGCCCTTCTGCAGCAAGTTTATTCACCATCTCGGTCACGGAACCCGCAACAACGTTTAAGCCCATTGCAATTTGTTTATTCGTGATTTCCTTTTTGGTTCCGCCCAGCTCAAAAATAATTTTTAAATAGTCCTGTTTCTTCGGCGTCATGCTCGATCCCCCAGTATTCCGCTTTAACTGTCGCCTTCATTATAGCAATCTTTACCATTTCAGGGAAACGCTTTTTTGGGCATCCCAAAAATAATTTTTATTGCAAAGTAGCAAGTAGTTGCTGGAGATCCGGCGGAATAGGCGCACAATAAGTCACCGCCCGATCGGTAAACGGGTCAGTAAAGCCTAAGGCGCGGGCGTGGAGGGCCTGCCGTTCAATTAAGACGGTTGGGCCGCCATATAACTCATCGCCTAAGAGCGGGTGGCCCGCTGCCGCAAAGTGGGCCCGAATCTGGTGGGTGCGGCCGGTATGCAACCGCACACGCACCTGCGTTGCCGCCGCATACCGGGCCGTTACCCAGTACTCCGTCCGGGCCGGTTTCCCGGTGGCACTCACCCACTGCCGGTTTGTCCCCGGCTGCCGTTCAAGCGGGCCAGTGAAAAAACCATGGTCCTCCGCCAAAGCGCCCTGAACCACCGCTAAGTATTCCTTCCGTAGCGTGTGCTGTTCAACCTGCGGATTAATCAATCCCTGCGCGACTCGGTGACGGGCAACCAGCGTTACGCCACTCGTAAACCGGTCAAGGCGGGTAATCACGTGGGGGACAAGATCGCGCGCGCCCTGCTGCATCAGGTATCCCTTCACCCGGTTTACCAGCGTATCCTCCCGGTCATGCGGTCCGGGCACACTTGTCATCCCCGCGGGTTTATCAATCACCAGCCAATTTTCATCGGCGGCAAGAATGGCCAATGGACCCGTACTTGGAGGCACGTTCTCATCGGGATGTTCAGGCGGAAGCATCACCGTTACCGTCGCCGGTTCGTCAACCACCGCCTGCAGCCGTACTTTCCGGCCATCAACCCGCACCTGGCCCTCGTGGTGGTTAATCCTGCTTAGCACCCGGTGGCTTAATCCCCGGTCGCTCAAAAACCGGCGGATTGTAATCCCCTGGGTTGTTCCTTTTTGCCACGAAAACTTCACGGTCATTCCTCCCTACCAACTAGTGGTTGTTTGCACCCTCCATAGAAGCTTGATAGAATTAGCGGTGAATTACTATCCGACATAGGAGGATTCTCATGATTGATATTCAAGATGATTCTCGTCGCTCAGCACGCGCGTTGGTATTCATCATTTTGTTTTTAATTCTAGCATTTTTGGTTAAGACCGGAAACGGCCTGGTTTACGGGTTTGATTTCGCTATCCAGCGAATCCTGCAACCCATTACCTTCCCCGCTTTAATCGGCCTCATCCACCTTGTCACGTACTTGGGATGTCCCCCATTTGCCCTTCTGCTTACCATCGGGGCAAGCGCATGGATCTTCTTCAAGTACGATCACATTGATGGAATATGGGCCTTTGGGACGACCATTGTATGCATGGGCGTTGCCTTCATCATGAAACACGTTGTTGCCCGGCCGCGGCCGCTCAACAAGCTGGCACCGGCAGACGGATTCAGCTTCCCAAGCGGACACGTCTTTACTACCATGCTACTTGTGCTGGTTGTACTCACGTTTATTTTGCCCCGCATGGAAAACCAGGACCGGCGGCAAATGCTGCGGATTGCGCTAATCTGCTGGGTGATTTTCATCGCCTTCACGCGGATTTACCTGCGGGACCACTTCGCCACCGACACAATCGGGAGTGCGCTCCTTGCTGGCGGCTTATGGGAAGTGTCGCTGCTATGCTACACCAAGTTTGTCGGAACATCGAAGTACTTTAAGTCATAACAATCAATAACGGAGGCTGCGATTTACCTCCGTTATTTTTTACCCTCCTTAACACAAAACCGTGAATCATTCTGGACAACCCAAAACAATCCACGGCTTGGTAGCAACATAGTATTATTACTTCTTTGGTTTAGCCTAACTTATTCTGCTGCAGGTCAAATTTCGGGGATAACAGCCCGTAAATCGTCCATCCGGCAAACGTTACGATACTTCCGTATAATACGGAGGTTGCGCCGCATGCATAGATTGCGTATAACGTGTACAACCCAGCAAGTACCGCAATAATGTTTGTCAGCAGCCGCTTCCGTTTGGCAATCGTCCCGTTTGCCCGCTGCAGGGTCATCAATGAACCCATTGATAACAAGTACGGGATGGCGTTCGTTACCACGGCGAGGTTAACCAGGATGGTGAACTGCTTCGACAGCGTTGGGCTAATCGTCATCATCGTTAAGAGCGTCTGGATAACGGTGATGATAATCATTCCTGCAAGCGGGGTCCCGTTGCTAATCGTCTTCTTAAAGACCTTCGGGAAGTACCCTTCAACCGCTGAAGAACGGAACACTTCTGAAATCGTGAACTGCCATGCTAACAGCGAACCGAAGCAGGAAATAATCATCAGGGCGATGACAATCTTGCCGACCATCGGGTTAAACATGTGTGCAAATGCTAACCCAAACGGTGCGTTAGATGCTGCTAACTTAGCGTTTGGCACAATTCCCTGGATAACGTTGGTGGAAACGATGTACATTACACCGGCCCCAATCGTTCCCCCAAGAACGGCAATCGGCACGTTCTTCTTCGGGTTTTCGACAGCGTCCATGTTAGCTGACGCTGATTCCAATCCCAGGAACGACCACAACGTGATTGAAATTGACTTACTCAATCCGTTGAAGAAGGTGTAGTGGTGCGGGTTCCAGGACGTGACGTACCGGTGACCACTAAAGAAGAACCACCCTAGCAGACAAACCGCAACGACGGGGATGATAACCCCCCATACGGTAATCGTCCCGAGCTTCCCGGTCTTTTCCGGGCCACCAAAGTTCAAGACGGTTGCCAGCCAAATCGTAATGGCCGTCCAGATTGCCACCTGTAACGGTGACTGGTGAATGCCAAACAGGTCAGCAGCATACCCAACCGCTGAAATGGCAATCGCCACGTTCGCAATTAACAGTGACACCCCGTACGTGTAGTTGGCCATGAACGACCCCGCCTTACCGTACGAATACTCGGCATAGCCCCCCATTCCACCTTCGTGCTTGGTGTACATTCCGGCCTGAGCAAAGGCGTACGCTAACAGCATCGCCCCAACGGCCGTTACTAACCATGACAGAATGGACATGGTCCCAACCTGCGCCAGGTTGGTTGGCAGCATGATAATCCCAGAACCCATCATGTTGATGGCGGTAATCACCGTCAGCTGAACCACGTTCATTTTCTTTTTCTGAGCCACAACAAATCACTCCAATATTATTTATCTGATTTATTCCATACGTAACCGTAGGCGTTAATCCGCCCGTCTTCTTCCTTGAAGTAAACCCCCTGAATTTCTGGTGAGAATCCTGGGAACTTGTTGATTCCTTCTTCAAGGATTGTGAAGTACTTTTGTGCCGTTTCGGACCACTTTTCACCCGGCACAACACAGAAGACTCCCGGAGGATATGGCAGCGCCCCTTCAAGGGCAACTTTACCAACGATGTCTGATAACTTAACTAACTTAGCATTGTTGTGCAGCAGCTCAACGTTGGCATCGTATGCCGTCATGGCCTGTTCTGGGAAGTAGTCCCGTAAGAACATCCGCTTCTGGTATAACTTGGCGTTGTTTTCCTTGTAGAAGTTGTGCAGTTCCTGACATAGCTGCCGGATACTGTAACCTGCATACCGTCCCTTGTTTTCAGCGTACAGCCGTGGCAGAACGTCCTTCAACGGGGCGTCTTCCTCAACGTACTGCTGGAACTTGAGGATGTGCGTTACCAGGTTGTCCATCTTCGTCTTTGTTTCAGCCGGCGTCATCAAGAAGAGAATGGAGTTTAAGTCGTTCTTTTCTGGGATAATTCCGTGCTCCCGTAGGTAGTTGGCTAAAATAACGGCCGGAATCCCGAAGTCTTCGTATTCCCCGGTTTCCGCGTTAATCCCCGGCGTCGTTAGCATGAACTTGTTTGGATCAACGTAGTACTGGTCCTTGCCGTAGCCGTCAAAGCCGTGCCACTTGTCACTCGGTTCAAACCGCCAGTAATCAATGTTATTGGCAATTTCTTCCGTATCAGCATCTTCCCACTTCTTACCGTGAACCACTGGTGGGACAAACGGCCGAATCTTGGAATTGTGCTTCAGGAGTTCCTTCCGGGCGTTGATTGACGTTACTAAGCAGTCATGCCATAACCGCTTCCCAGCTTCCCCTTCCTGCATCTTGGCGTTTACGTCAAGTGATGCAAACAGCGGGTAGAACGGTGACGTTGATGCGTACTTCATGTAAGCATTGTTGAACCGCTTGTGGTTAATGTAACGCTTCTGCCCCTTAATGTGGGAGTCCTTCTTATGAATGTATGATGCCTGTGAGAAGCCAGCCTGCTGCTTGTGCACTGACTGAACAACCAGAATCCCTGGGTCATCCGGTCCCAATTCAGGAATTAATGGTGATGAGTTCTTCATCATCGGAATAAATTGCTCGTATCCAACCCACGCAGAGTCAAAGAGAATGTAATCACACAGGTGCCCGATCTTTTCAATGATCTTCTTGGCATTGGCAATCGTCCCGTCGTAAGTTCCCAGCTGAATAACGGCTAACCGGAACGGCCGCTCCTGCTTAGCCTTTTCCGGGTCAACCTTAGCTGCCTGAGCCCGCAGGAATTCTTCATCAAAGTCATCGTTGTAGATGCCCCCGATAAAGCCGTACGGATCCCGGGATGTCTGCATGTAAACCGGCCGGCCGCCATTCATTACCAGTGCTGAGTTGTAGGCGGACTTATGGTTGTTCCGGTCAAATAAGACCAGGTCGTCCGGGGCAACGGCAGCGGTAATCGCAATGTTATTGGAGGTCGTTGATCCGTTCATCACGAAGTACGTCTTATCAGCGTTAAAGACCTGAGCGGCGTGTTTTTCCGCTTCCATCGCTGGTCCTTCGTGAATCAATAAGTCCCCTAAGTCAACATCGGCGTTACAGATGTCTGACCGGAACAGGTTTTCCCCGAAGAACTTGTAGAACTGGTTTCCTGCCGGGTGCTTCCGGTAGTAGCCACCACCCTGGTGTCCTGGGCAGTCAAACTGCAGGTTCCCCCGCTCAACGTACGACTTCAATTCCCCAAAGAACGGTGGCAACACGTTCTTTTCGTACTTAGCAGCGGCGGTTTCGATTTCCCGGTCGTAAAGAACGTTGTCATACTGTGTGTTGATGTTTAAGATGTGGTAAACATCCTTGGCATCATCAATCACCTTGTCAGCATCCGTCGTAAAAACAAAGACAGGAATGTCGAACTCCGTTGCGCTTACCTTTTCAGCAACTGCCATGTCGTCATCGGTAATTACTACCGCGGCAACATCAACAAAATCAGTGTGGTCTGCTAAAACCGTTTCACGCTCAGTATTAAACAAACTGGCTGATTTTTCCGTGACAGCAATTTTTAACTTGCTAGCCATAATAACACTTCCTATAGTTATTTCCCGGCCGCAAACATAATTGGATCCAAAAGTATTTACGTACCTACAGTTCCAAGTATATATATATATATATATATACGGATGCAAGCGTTTTACTCAACTTAAAATAATTCGCTTTCACAAAACCACCCCGGCCGGCGTTTACGCCATTAAATATTTTCGATTATCTTCCTCTTCAGCAGAAAGTAAATATATGAATTAACATACATTCATTTAAATTAAGCATCTTTCTGGCCCGTCCACTTGGAAAATTCACCAGCAAAAAAAAACGAGTTCGCCGGTCGTTAAAAACCGCCACCTTAAACTGCATAGGTTTAGCGGCCCTAAACTTCCGTAGAACTCGTTTGGATAAAATTAGTTTACAAAAAAGTTGGGCTCCTATATGTCCCAACCTTCATTCTCATTATGAACTAACCGGATAAGCTAATCCATCACGTTAGTTGTTACCCACGTCTTAAACAGGCCAACCCACTGCTGAACGGCCGGAACGATCTGGTCTTCATTGGCCGCCGTTTCTGCACTGGCTAAGGCTAACCCATGGGGACCATGCGGGAACATGTGGTACTCACAGTTAACCCCGTGGTCCCGCAGTGCTTGGGCAAACATAATGGTGTTATCAACTGGAACCGCCTGATCCTCGTATGTCTGCCACATAAATGTTTGCGGGGTGTCCGCTGAAACCTGTTTTTCAAGTGAAACCTGTTCCAATAACTCAGCGGATGGGTTCTCACCGAGCAAGTGGTCGAATGACCCCCGGTGGGCCTTTTCACCACTCGTAATTACCGGATACCCGATTGCCAAAGCGTTTGGCCGAATCTCCTCCGGATCAAAGCCAAGATCCTTAAGCACCGGCTGGTTCCACATCGTCGCCAATGATCCTGCCAGGTGACCACCAGCGGAGAAGCCCATTGCAATAATCTTGTTAGGGTCAACGTGCCATTCGTTAGCGTGCTCCCGAATGACCTTAACGGCCGTTGCTAATTCAGCCAACTGTGCCGGAAAATGGGTTGGAGTGCAGCTGTAATCAAGGACAAATGCCTGTAACCCAATCGCGTTCATCTGGTTAGCAATCGCCTGTCCTTCCCGTTGAGAAACAAAGGCGTACCCGCCCCCCGGACAAATTACAACGGCCGGCCGGACCCGGTTTTCATCAATTTCTGCAGTGTTATCCAAAACGTAACCCGTCAACTTCGCCGTTTTGGTGAGCGGCGTTGTTAGTGTCTGTGTAATAATTTGCATCATTATCTCCCCTTTACTTAACGTTCCCGTTTATTATACCGCTTCTCAAAATTATACTGGTACATTTACCCTTCTTAAACCAAACAAAATCCACGGTGCCTTATTACCGTGGATCTCAAAGTATTAGAATTCTTTTGAATATAACCTACGCCATTCCAAACGCCCAAGTTAATAGCGCCACCGCTACCAGTCCACAAACAACTGATAACCCCATGGACCGGCTTCGGTACGCTACAAGAACAACCAACAGTGCTGCAATCAACTTCGCACCGCTGTGAAGCCCGATAAAGGCGTAGCTTGAATTTAAAAATAGATCCTTTACCACAAGTGCCGTAAACAACGACACTGGTACGTACTTCATCCACTCATTAAACCACTGCGGGATGTGGTGCTGGGTAAAAATCCGAAGCGGGAAAAAGCGGGGACAAAACGTCACGACCGCCGCCAACAAAATTAAAATCAGGTGATCCGTTGATGTCATCACGCGCTCCTCTCACTTACTCTTCCTTCGCAATCTCTTCCTGATCACTTCCAGGGCTAATAATATGCTTCAACCAGAAGCCCTTCGCCTTGCCGGCCTTCCGGAGCCGGTCCTCAATAAAGAAGCCTGTCAGTGAAGCGATAATCGTCGCAACGACTAACCCCATCGTACTCTTAAGGGCAACCATCGCAATGGCCGCAATCACTCCTGATAACACACTAATCACAATGGTTAGCCGACTCCGCATCTGCATCACAATCATGTAGATAAATAGCGACGTCAACGCAAAATCAACGATTGCCAGGTTAATGTGGATTACCCCACCGATGATACACCCAACGAGGTTAGAAACCGACCAAAACAGAAGCGAATAATGCTCAACCATCAGCGCATCACTTGGGGTCCACTTCTTATCGGTCATGAACTTCAGGTAATTAACCGCGTAGTTTTCATCGTTCATGGAAATCGCAAAGGCCCATACGAAACGTTTACTCTTACCGCGAACATACTGTGACAAACTCGAACCGAGCAGGGCATACCGTAATTCAAGGAAAAACAGCATGATTAAAATCGTGTGTAGCGGCGAGTGCGCCAACACCATTGAGGCAATCAAAAACTGCGCCCCGCCTGAAAAAACCGTCAACGACACTAACAAAGCTAGGAGTGGCACAAACCCCGCCTTATTCAGCAGGATTCCGCACGCCAACCCAATCGCAATGTAGCTCAAGCAGAGTGGCAGTGAGACCTTCAGGACCTCAAGCCACCGTGGTTCCCTTTTTTCCACAAAAAAACCTCCAAGTAATGCTTTTTTGCCCTCACAGGGTGATTATAACATACCAACCTGTTCTCCCAACGATTAACGATTGCTAAAATAACCAACCTGATAAACACGATCACGGATAAAATCAACGGGCTGATGGTGGCGGTTAAGCGCGTAAACCAACCGCACGGGAACCCGGTGCCAGAACTGGGCACTATTGGTTGCGCCGTTCTTTTCGCCAACCACAATCAACCGTCCACGCCACCCAAGGGTCGCTAGGCGCTGAACCACCGCAACATCACGGGCGGCTTGGTCCGGCGCCCATGCCATAATAATTGCGTTCACCTCCGGCGCGTACCGCTCCACGGCAGCCACCGCATCCAGGGGTTCAACCGGCGTCCACGGTGTGGGGTGTTCATTATCCTGCCCGTGCCAGTCAAGGTTATCGGTTGCAATCGTCCGGGGTAAATACCGGGCAAGCGCAGCATTTCCGGCCATTAATTCCAACCGGTTCCCCGGTCCAAGATATTTATCCAAGTCGCAAACCCACTGCATCGTAAAAAGGTGCCACAACCCGAAAGAGGTGACCATTACCTGCCGAAAATCGGCTAATAAATCCCCCACCTCACTCAATTGGGGGCAATCGTCAAGGTGTTGCCAGATTAATTCATCACTGAACCCCACCCGCGGAAGGCGGTGCGGTAATTGCTTTTGGGCCACTGCCTGAATGGCCGCTTGCACCTGGTCAATTTGCTGACACGCCGCCGGAACCATCCGCGCAGTCACGCGTGCTCGCGCCAATGCCGCGGTGTACGCTGACAATGGAACCTGTGCTTGCGACGCCACTAATTATCCGCCCCTAATGCGCGTTGACAGTCCGGACACAGGCCGTACACCTCATACTGACTACTCTCAACCTTAAAGCCCGTCGCCTGCTTGGCCGCACTCTCAAACTGCCGGAACGAATCATCAAAAACATCGACAATGCGGTTACACCGCGTACAAATAACGTGGTAGTGCGGTTTACCGTAGTAGTCATACCGTACGTGGCCGTTATTATCATTTTCAACTTCAATTACGATGCCCGTCTTTAACAGCAACTCCAAGGTGTTATAGACCGTTGCTAAACTCACTCCGAGCCCGTTTTTCTTCACGTAATCGTAAATCATATCGATCGTGGGGTGCGCCGTGGACGTGAGCAAACAGCTTAAAATCGCCTGCCGCTGAGGCGTACTCTTAATCCCATGCTCCTTAAGAATGTGAGCGGCGCGCACCATCACTTCCTGATCATGCATCATTTTCATTCACTCCCCGCTTCCTTTTTTCTACTTTCATTATACTGAAAACCACCTTTATCGGGGCAAAAAACTCTGACATTCCCGAATCCAGTGACCAACCGTTACTAACCACCCTCCAGGAATCAAGTGTGTCAGGGTCCCCAGCCATATCAATCGCAGTTCAATTAGGAGCAAGCACCCCATAAAGCCTAAAATCAGGTACTCGCTAATCTTCCCGGTTGAATAATAGACTAACCCGCCAAAAAGACGCATTCCCCGGTGACCAAGCGGCCATAACCACGGCACCCCGTCCTTTGAACCGGCGTCCTCAACCAGGTGCGCCAGGTAGCCAAACGCCAACCAAAACGGCAACACCCCGGCGGCAGCCGTTAGGTAGTGGCGCTGCAACAGAACAGCAATCAGGTAAACCCCAATCAGTGCAACCAGCGAATGGGTCATCCCCCGGTGACCAAACGCACCGTGCGTCACCTTACTCACCACCCGGTGCCGGCGACCAAGGTGTGAAGTGGGCTGGTCAATATCGGGAAGTAATGCCCCCACCGCTAAGGCCCCCAGATTAATGAGGGTCAATTGGTGATCAACTGCCATTAACGGCACCCCAAGCGCCGCAGTTGTTATAAGGTGCGTCCGGTACTGCATGTGGTTCACCTCCTAAAGAACTTGGCGGACTTCAACGTGACTCCTGCCGGCCTGGCTTACCACCCGGAGCTGGGCTGGAATTGTCGCCCGTAATTCGGTTACGTGACTAATAATCCCAATCATCCGGTGCTGCCCCTCGACCTGCCGGAGGGTCGCAATTGCGGTTGCGAGGGCATCCTGGTCGAGCGAGCCAAAGCCTTCATCAATGAACAGGGTTTCCATCGTCACCCCACCGCTCTGTTCCTGAACGGTTTCTCCTAGCCCAAGGGCAAGGGCTAACGCGGTGATGAAGCTTTCCCCGCCAGAAAGGGTCCGCACACTACGCTCCCGCCCCAGGTGATCATCGTAGACGTTTAGTTCCAGCCCGCTATCCTTCCGGTACGAACCTTCCGCATCAGCAAGCGTTAGCTGATACCGTCCCCGTGAAAGAACTTCCAACCGCTGATTAGCATTCGTGAGCACGGTTTGGAACAGGTGGCGTTGCACGTACTTTTCCAGGCTAACCCGGGAATTATCAGACGTCCCCGCCATGACCTGGGCTAGTTTTTCCAGTTCACCCAGGTGGGCCGCCCCAGCAGTCATTTTCTTATCAATGGTCTTCACCTGGTGCAAGGTCTCCTTCAACCGCTTTACCTGGAAACCCGCATCGTTTAGGGCGTGATTAATTTGTCCTGCCCGGGCCTGTTCGTCCTCAAACCGGCGCTGGGTTGTTGCGAGATCTGGCTGTTTCTGGTTAGCTAACTGCTCCTGTAATTCTTGCAGCTTTGCGCGGGTGGCCCGGTGTGTTTCAAGCGCCGCTACGAGCCGCTGTTTAACCTGAGCTACCCGGGAAGCATTGACGCGCAGCGCTAACACCTCCGCCATGCTAAGCGCCGGCACAACCTGAGATGCTTCCCGCTGAAGCTGTTCCATTTGCTCCCGCCGCCGCTGCTCTAACCGGTGTTGTTCCCGCACCGCCGCCTGAAAGTCCGCCACAACCTGGGCCTGGTGCTGGGCAAGCGTCTTTTGGCACTCCTGGTTATCCGAAACGGCCTGGTGGTACCCTTGCACCGCCCGCTCTTCTTCCGCTAGGAACTGCTGTAAGTCCTGCTTCGTCGGGTATTGTTGGGGAAGAGCCTGCCGGGTCGTTGTCGCCTTCACCTCAGCCGCACTAACCCGCTGGTGTGCGTCCGTAACCGCCTGGCGCTGGTTATCAACGGCGCGTTGGGCCATTCCAACCTGCTCAGCAAGAGCAGTCTGGCGTTGTTCGAGCTGCTGGCTCTTCTCCTGATCACGGCGGGCTTGCTCCTTTGCGGCTTGGGTCGCAGTTATCTTAGCCTTAACCTTCTCAACAACCGCTGCCGGTGTCTGCTGACCAACCGTTTGTTGGAGTGCCGTCCACCGGGAAGCAACCTTTGCCCGGGCTTCATTCACCTGCTGTTGTTGGGCAGCCAGTTGCTCTTGAAGCCCCCGGAGCTGTTGAGCAGCCTGCTGGGCCTGCTCTTGCAGCTGATCAGCTTCATCCTGCGTAACCACTGGGGCCGCATTCGTTGCCGGGTGTGGGTGCGTTGTTCCCCCGCACACCGGACATGGCGCTCCTGGGCTAAGTTGCTGGGCAAGTGCCGCGATTTGATTGCTAATAAACTGGTCATGGGCTTGCTTAGCAGCTTGCTGGTCAGCCTGGGCAACCTCCTGCTGGGCGCTAACCTGCGCCGTTAACTGCTCAATTTGACGCTGCATTGCTGCGATGTCATTTTCCTGTTGGCGCGCATCCGCAACCTGATTGCTCAAATACTGGGCTTCCGCATAATCCCGTTCGGCCGTTGCCAGCCGGGCTGCGGGGTTCCCCAGGGATTGAAGTTGGTTATCAATTTCCTGCTGGGTTACCGTCAACTGTTTCAGGTGCGCCTCCTGCTCAGCCAATTGCCCTTCAGCCTGGACCTGCACCCGCTTAGCCGCTTGCCATTCCCGGTCAGCTTGGGCAGCCTGGTCGTATAAAGCGAGCTGGGGCGTTAGCTGGGCAAGCCGGGTCGCCCGGTCAGTCATTTCATCCTGCCGGGCGGTTAGTTTTTTCGCCTGAGCAATCGCCTCTTCCATCTGGCGCTTAATGGCTGCTTGCTCCGTCGTTAAACGCTGAACCCGTTCGCCAGTATCGATTTCTTGCGTAATAAGGGTATTCAACTGGGTGACCGCCGGCTGTTTACTAAGCAACCATTCCCACACTTGAAGCTGTTTCTGCCACCGCTGAATTACCGGTTGAACGGCTTCATCCGCAACAACCTGCTGCTGCAGTTTCGCCAACCGGTCAAACCGGCGAGTCAATTCCTGTTCCTGCCCGAGCTGTTCCGCCAGTTTTGTCGCCTGAGCATTAGCCTGCTTATACTGCTGCTGAAGAGTCGCAACCTCTCTGTCACCCGCAGCAACGAGGGCTTCCAGGTGTGCCTCCGCTTCACCAGTAACGGGGGCTTCTTTTGGCCACGGAACACCCGCAAATAACCGTTCCCGTTCTTCTTGCAGCTGCTGGTTAGCAAGCCGCTCCTGCCGGTACTGGTCGTTGATTGCCGTACTCCACTGGGCGTACATCTCCGTTTGAAACAACGACTGCAGGATCTGGCCCTTTTCATCGCTTGAAGCAAGTAAAAAACGCCGAAACTCCCCCTGTGGAAGCAATACAATCTGG
The DNA here is from genome assembly GCA_019119415.1 of Candidatus Ligilactobacillus avistercoris. Lineage (GTDB taxonomy): Bacteria > Bacillota > Bacilli > Lactobacillales > Lactobacillaceae > Ligilactobacillus > Ligilactobacillus hohenheimensis. The sequence goes on from DWXB01000007.1 coordinate 48,080, forward strand.
GTAAACTGGACCGCAGTGAGGTGCAGTAACTCCTGAATAAACTGTTTAATCGGGGTAATTTTTTCTAGAGTTTGCTTGACCCCGTTTTGATCGTGGTAACAAAGTGACTGTTTGACACGCCAGTTTCCCGATTTTGTGCGGTGAATTTCCCGGGAAATATTGTACTGCGTCCCCTTCTCACTAAAGGTGAGATGCACCTTCATCGGGCCATCCGGCGCGAACGCCGCCATCATTTGTTTGGGCTTCCGCTCTCCTGGCACTTCCCCGTATAATGCGTACACAAGCGCATCGAAGAGGGTCGTTTTCCCACTGCCCGTCTTTCCGGTAATCAAAAAGAGGTCCTGCCCGCTAAACGCCGTAAAGTCGATCTCTTCGTGGGAATACGGGCCAAAGTTATCAAGAACCAATCGCTCAGGGCGCATCGTGCATCGCCTCCACTTTACCAAGAACCGCTGCCGCAATTTCCTGCTGAACGGAACTTAACGGCTCACCAGCAACATCTTCATAATAGGCAGTCAAAACATCCAGTGGTGCTGTCCGCTGAACTTCCTTTATCTTTCGGGGAGCGGGCGTTACCCCGTTTACCCTGGTCATTTCGATAACCCGGGGGTAAAACTGCCGCAACTGGTTCATTGCATCCGGAATAATTCCCTTATCCGTCAGCTGGACCGCCACAAACGTTTCCGGATCAAGGTGCGGGTGGTCGGGGCCAACCAGCGCCGCAAACTTATCCCGCAACACCACCACGTCATGGAGGGGAGTCAGCGGAAGAAATTCCCGCGTTCCTGCGGTGGTATCCACCAGCCAACACCCCTTCTGGTCGCGGGCTTCACCCACCGAAAACTTAACCGGCGTTCCGCTATACTTGATCTTGGGATGCCGCAGGGCGGTGTGCGTGTGCAGGTGCCCCAGCGCTACGTAGTCAAAGCATTCCAACTGTGGCAAGCTAACCGGTCCCAGACCACCCACTTCCAAGGGTGTTTCTGATTCGGTCCGCAGACTTCCACTTGCAAAAAAGTGGGCCACTAACACGTGGTGCTTGGTTGAATCAAAGTTACCCCGCATCCGCGCGATTAACTGACCAACCGCTTCATCCATTGTTTTGACCGGTTGCCCTAAAAAGTTGCGGGCCGCCTGCAGGCCAAAGAACGGGAGCAGAAAAAACTGCGTATCCCCCAGAGTCACGGGAGTCAGACAGTCATCAAGCGTCGTGCGTAAGACAAAGCCCTGATCGGCATACCACGGTGCTCCCGTCGCAAGCCGGGGAGCCGAATCATGGTTTCCACTGACCACCAACAACGGCAGGTGGTCATCCCGGTTTAACCGGGCAAACATCTGATTACCAAGCTGCACGCTCTTTTCACTTGCAATGCCGCGGTCATAAATATCACCCGCGACGACCACCGCGTCGACGTGGTGCTGTAGGGCAAGCTGTTCAATTTGGTTAAACGCATCTTCCTGCTCCTCAACAAGCGAGTACCCATGAAGTTGCTTCCCAAGATGCCAATCGGCTGTATGCAGAAACCGCACTGTCGTCCCCTCCCATCGCAATTAATCATTCATATCGTACCATAAAAAAGAAGCCGGCTTACAAGCCGGCTTCCCGTTCCTTAATCTATGAATTAAAGCTTTTCCTTGGAAACGATGTTCAGCTTCTTGTCCATTTCGTAAACAATCGGCTGACCCGTAGCAATTTCCAGGTTAATGATGTCTTCGTCAGAAATTCCTTCGATGTACTTTGTTAAAGCCCGGAGTGAGTTCCCGTGTGCGGCAACGATAACGTTCTTGCCGGCAATCAGGTCCGGAGCAATGTGGTCTTCCCAGAATGGCATAACACGTTCGAGGGTAACCTTTAAGTTTTCTCCACCAGGAATAATGTGCGGATCAAGGTTAGCGTACCGCCGATCCTGTGCTGCTGACCGCTCGTCGTTTTCGTCCAAAAGCGGTGGCAGAACATCGTATGACCGCCGCCAAATGTGGACCTGATCAGCACCAAACTTTTCAGCAGCTTCCGCCTTATTCTGGCCCTGCAGGTCGCCGTAATGACGTTCGTTTAAGCGCCATGACTTCATTTCTGGAACCCAGAGCTGGTCTGATTCTTCCAGGGCGTAGTGCAACGTCTTGATGGCCCGCGTCAGAACTGACGTGTAGGCCTGGTCAAATTCGATGCCCGCCTTCTTGATCTTCCGGCCGGCTTCCTTGGCCTCTTCAACACCCTTGTCACTTAACTGAACGTCCGTCCAGCCGGTGAACAGGTTCTTTAAGTTCCATTCACTCTGTCCGTGACGGATAAAGACTAACTTTGCCATTAATAATGACCTCTTTCTTAATGAAATTACGGTTTCATTTTACACTGAAAAAAAACGTTCTTGCAAGTCAATCATTCAATTATTCTTCGTAAGTATCCAATGCCGCCGTCAACTGCTTCATGGCCTGCTTAACGTTTGCCGGCGTGGTTGCCAGGTTCATCCGAATAAAACCGTCACCACTTGCGCCAAACCATTTGCCAAAATCAACGGCAATTTGTGCCTGCCGAATCATGAAGCGTTCAAGGTTTGCGGGATCCACGGTCGGCCGCATATCAATCCATAGAAGGTATGTTCCCTCAAGTTCACCAACTTTGACCCGATAATCCGCAAGCTCATCCTTCACGGTTGCATAGTTTTCCCGGATTGTGTTTAACAAGCCGTCAAGCCAATCAGCGCCGTCCTCATACGCTGCCTGGGCAGCAACCTGGCCAAGAAGGCTTCCCTTACTTGCATGAAGCTGGGCAACGTATGCATCATACCGTTCGCGGAGCTGCGGGTTTGGAATAATCACGTGGCTGTTCTGCAGTGCCGCCATGTTAAACGTTTTCGATGGCGAGTCCAGCATGATGACGTTGTCCCGGTAAAACCCGTCCTGAACACTCAAAACGGACGTAAACTTGTCCGCTTCGACCAGTAAATCATGGTGGATTTCATCAGCAATCACAATGACGTTTTGCATCCGGCAAATATCAAGGAGCTGGGCGAGCTCTTCTTCACTCCACACCCGGCCAACGGGGTTGTGCGGGCTGCACAGTAGGAGGACCTTAACGTTGCGAATATTCATTTCGTGCTGCATCGCAATCGGGTCCATCGTGTAGTGCATCCCGTTCCGCTGGAGTTCACTCACTACCAGTTGCCGGTTATTCTTTTCAACCACGTCCATGAACGGGTAATATACCGGCTCCATCACCATTACGGCGTCACCCGGCATCGTAAGCGTTTGGACGAGGGTACTGATGGACTCGACCACACTTCCCCCAAAGCGGAACCATTCTTGGTGCAGCTCCGTTCCGTACCGCTCCCGTTGCCAGTTGGCGTACGCCTTAAAGTAACCGTCGTCTGGAATGGAATAGCCGTACGCCCCGTGCTGAATCCGCTGTTCAAGCGCGGATGTGGCCGCGGTTGGCACCTTAAATTCGGTATCAGCAACCCACATCGGCAGGAGATCATTGTTCCCGAACTTTTCTGTCATTCCATCCCACTTAACGGCATGCGTATTTTTACGGTCAACCGCAAACTGTTCAACAAAATCCTTTGCTTTCATTTTATTCACCTAACCTTCGTGACTATTCTGCCGCCGGGCGCGCCGCTGTTTGTACGCCTCGTGCTTTTTACTAATCGGTTTAACTTCAAGAATGTCGAGAATAAACGTAAAGACGGGAATCCCAACAATTAACCCCCAAATACCAAAGAGGTGTTCCGCAACAAACAATACCATAAACGTAAAGAAAATTGGTAATTCAGTCTTGCTGGCCATCAGGTGTGGGTTCAGCACGTACGACTCCAGAGCGTGCACACAGATCAGCATGATGATGATGTAGAAGACGTAGTTAATTCCACCAACTGAAAAACCGATCAAACATAGCGGAATGGCGGAAATAATAACCCCCGCAACCGGAATCATACTTAAGATGAAAATCATCAGGGACAAACTTAGCAACTGCGGCATCCGCATGATTCCCAGACAAATCGTCGTGATTACCGTATTGCAGACCGCAATCATCAGCTGGGCCTCTAAGACGACCCCAAACGTGTTAACAAACTTTGCCCCGAAATAGTAAATATCCCGGAAAATCCAGGAGTAGTACCCGCCATGAAGGAAACTCTTAGCAAACACCGCCAGTTCGTCCCGCTCAATTGAAAAGAAGAAGCTCAGCAGAAGTGCCATCACGAACATGAAGCCAAACGTCCCAACGCCTTCAAGGTACTTCATGATCACCCCGAAGCTTCCCTGAATTTGATGGAGAATGCTGGCATTTCCCAAGTAATGGTTAATCATATGAACCAGCTGCACCGCTTCGTCCGTTGGGGGATTTTTGTAAAAGTGAATTAGATGCCGGACAAGGTGTTCAACCTGCCGGATAACCTTGGGCAGATAGATCGTAACGGCAAAGTATAGTCCCGCGATAATTCCCCCATACAGGGCCACCACAATGATTTTATCTGAAATCCGAGCGTACCGCTGAACAAAATTAATTAACCGTGAAATCATGTACGTGAAAATGAACGTTAACAAAATAACGTTAATTAACTTATGCGCCATAAATAACCCGGCGACAAGCGCCATTAGGACAACAAACCGCCGCAACCGGACGTTCCGGACAAACTTTTCCCACATAGCCGTTTCCTTTCATCATCGTTTTATTCCTATTCTACAATTTATTAGGCTAAATGTCTGCCGCGATTCCGCTAAATATTGAGCGGAAAGCTAAAACGAAGAGGCTGTGGTTCGTGATATGAACCCAACCTCTTCGTTGTTTTAGTTCTGCGTTCTTCGTCTGGCGGCACCTTATTTACCTGACGTGGCGGCTATGCACCTTTCTAATTAGGCTTCGCTCGAACCAACTGTGCGCGTCCCCTTAATCGGGCTCCGCTCGAACCACCTACGCGCAAATAATAAGCCCCTCCTTGACCGGCTACGCCGCTCAGCGTCGCGCCTTAACTATTTGCCCGGTGGTTCGGCTACGCACCTTCCTTATAACTAAACTTAATCCGATACGTCTTTTTAGCGCCCCGCGGAAGCACAATGTCACCAAAGTTTTCCTGGTTAATGGCATCCGGCAACGTCTGCGCTTCCAGGGCAACCCCTTCACCCGGCACTGCTGGCTTTCCGTTGTCCCGCGGATACCGGTTTCCTTCCTGGGAACCCCCCATCGTGTACATAATTAGGGCGTTACGCCCAGAGTCAATCGTGATTTGCCGACCACTTTCCGTATCCCGTAAAACAGCAACAGGTTGGTTCCCCCTTCCTGGTTCATTCACAACAAACGCATCGTCGAAGCCTTCCTGGTTGGGCGTCTTCGCGATTGCCTCCTTAATGTTGGTCGGCGTCCGGAAATCACGCGGGGTTCCGGCCACCTCGCGCACCCGCCCGGTCGGCAGATTGTGTTCGTCCAAGTCAAGGTAGCTCGAACTATTAATCTGCAGCTCATGCGTTTCAAGATCCTGATGGTTACTCAGGTTAAAGTATACGTGGCACGTCGGGTTAAAGAGGGTATCAACCTTGCCGTTCAGCGCACTGTATGCAATCGTAACCTGGTTATTATTGTTCAGCGTAAAGATAATCGTTGCGAGCATGTTTCCCGGAAAACCGTCCGTTTCACTACTGATTGTCCGCTGAAAAATGATACTAGCCTCGTTCTTTCGGGTAGTCGTCGTGTAGTTCCAGTTAAGGGTGTTGAAGCCGTGGCCCCCACCATGAAGCGTATTCCCGTTTTCGTTAGCTGGGAGGGTAACCTCTTTCCCGTTAATCGTGCACCGGGCATGGGCAATCCGGCCAGCAACCCGCCCAATCGACTGACAAGTGCACAATCCATTGAGATAGTCAGCAACATTGTCGTAACTCAGCAGCAGATTCTGAGTGTCCCCACCAACCGTTGGAACGGTAAAGCTGTGCCACGTTGCTCCCAACGTGAGGCACGAAATTCCCACCCCGTTATCGTTGACAGCCGTAATCTTCATAACATCCTCGCCGTTGTAGGTGTCAAACTTGCACGTACTAATTTTCATGCGGAAACCCTCCAATTAATGTAATCGCTCTCATATTTATTTTACAGCGGCTGCGCGGTGAAATAAAGACTGTAATCAATAAAATTAATATTGTTGCGAATAAGGATTAATAAGGACAATTTGGGCTGTTTGTTGTAAATATCATCACACCCGCATGATAAATGCGTTTTAAATAATGATTTATTCTGATTTCATTATTATTTCTGGTAAAACACTTGACGACAACATGAAACCGTTTTATGGTATAAGCGTTCACTACTTAATAGGGGGATTTTTTAAATGAACGACATTCTTATTGAACAGACCGAAGCACGCGTGGATCACAGTAAGCAGTGGCGCCTGACCGACCGAACGACCAGCCGCTCAATTACCGTGACCTTTGACCGTGACCTCGAAACAACGATGAAGGTTCACCGGACGTTCTCGTTTAATCGGTTTGAATCAGAACAGCTTAACCGCCTTTGCCCGCTTGTTTCCGAGCTTGATGCCAATTACAACCTTAACCTAGACTGTGAAACGGTCGGGGTAGCATTCATGCCGCTTTCAAGCACGCAGGCCAAGCAGGTAATGACCCCAGCTGAATAAGTCATCCTAATTACTCCTTGTGAAATAATAAGACGGGGTTAATCAAAACGGATGTACCGGATGCAGGAAGCTCCCCAATGCAGCTTTCAGTCATCCAGTACGCCCGTTTATTTTGGATACAGAGAAGGCAGGTCTATCGGACCCGCCCTTCTTCTAGTGTTAAATTACCGTTCCGTGATACGTTCCACTTACCACGTGCCGAAAATCAAACGTTGCCAACTCCGACAGCGGAATAATCCGGCTCACCCCGTAAGCAATCATGAGGTTTAACGTCGTTTTCTGATCCTCATCCGGAATTACCAGCACGGTCTGCTTGTGGCACGCCCGCAGGTATCCCATCTCAAACGCCATCCCGTCGTCCGGACACTGCGGGGTAAACAGCATAATGCCCAAATCGGCGCCCATAATCCCCTCAATGTCGGCGGTGTAGGTCCGCGCCTGCCACTCAACTTCCTTCATCACTTCAGGATGCTGGGTAACGTCAATCCCGTTATACGCAAAATCAAGCGGATAATGTGACAACTCCCGCGAAACGGTCGGATTTTCCTCAATCGCAGCGAGGCCTGCCTTCATGTGTGCCTGCTGCTGTTCATTAAACCAACAGCACCCGATGTATGCCCGGACGGGTGCACCCGGTAATTCATTTGCCAATGATTTATCCTCCAGCTAAATTATGTTGTTATTGTACATGAGTGCATGAACAATAACAACATAATCGTCTTAATAATTAACTTTTATTCCCAAGTATCGACTTTGTTTTGATCAGTAAAGGTGTACCGTGCCCGTTGACCGCCGATCAACTTTGGCCGGGAATACAGACCGGTGACTGGGGCTGCCCCAACCACGTGGTGCGCCAAGCGAACCGGCACCTGGACAAACCGGACGTGCATTCCAATCGCCGTTCCACCAATATCAATTCCGCCGTCCGCAACAATGTGTTCCACCTCAACCGGATCGTTCATCCGCTCGTAGGCAGCAACCTGGGTGCCTCCACCAGCATGCATCGTTGGGCACACCGACACAATTTCAAACCCGTGGCGGACCGCTACGTCCCGCTCCATTAATAGCGCCCGGTTAATGTGCTCGCACCCCTGAACGGCCAGGTCAATGTGGCGGGGACACAGGTAGGACATCAACGTTTCATAGACGGTTGCACCCACCGCTAGCGCTGAATCGGTCCCCATCCATTCGCCCCGAATCATGCTTGTGCTGCACCCCACGACAAACAGGGAGCCTGCCGGAAGGGTAAACTTCTCATTATTAAAATAATCATCCAACACCTGCTGCAAATCAGTCTGAACATCCATCATGTTCTCCCCCTTTAACTATTACTGTTCCAACCACTGGGACCACCAGTAAACCGGAACTCCAATAAGCGTCGCTAAAATTCCCAGGACCGTTATCTGCGCCTGAGTAAAGAGCGTCATCCCAAGGATGAAACACCCGCCGGCAATGGCAAACAGTGGAATTACCGGGTAGCCCGGAACGCGGTACGGCCGGGCCAACGTCGGTTGGGTGCGACGGAGCTTAATTACCCCGCAAAATGCTAACAGATAAAAGATCCAAATAACAAACACCAACATGTTGGTTACCGCATTGAATGATCCCGATAAGGCAAGCAAAGCGGCAATCGCCAGCTGAACCACACCGGCAAACCATGGCACTCCTCCACGGTTTAGCCGGGCAAACCAGTTGCTTCCCGGCAGCCGCCGTTCCTGGCCTAAGACGTAAGGGACCCGCATTCCGGTCATCACGTACCCGTTAAGTGCGCCGTACACCGAAATCAAAATCCCCACCGTCACGATTCGGCCACCCAAAGGGCCAAACAACCGTTCCGCCGCTAAAGCAGCAACGTTCAGGTTCCCCGTGACCAGACTAAACGGAAGGACCAGCAGAAAAACCAGGTTAACCACAACGTACACGCCCGTAACAAGGGTTAACCCCCAACCAATCGCCCGGGGCAAGTCTCGTCCCGGTCGCTTCATTTCACCAGCAATGTTGCCGACGTTAATCCACCCGTCGTAAGCAAACATCGTTGCCAGTAAGCCATTAGCCAACGCGGCCGCTAGTGAATAATGGCCAGAATAAGCCGGCGCCCCTAGCCGTGCAAGGGATAAGCTCTGCCCGTGCATCAATCCTACCGCCACAATCAGCGCTAGGGGAATCAACTTAACAATCAGCGTTACCGTCTGAACAATCCCACCGGCCCGCACACTAATCAGGTTGACCGCCAGAACAACCACCGCAGTGACGATGGCACCGGGAATGATCCACCGCGAAGACCAACCCATTAAATTAATGAGTTGGGTACTAAAAACAATGGCGATGGCTGCAATGTTTGCCGGGAAATAGATGAATGACTGGGCCCAGCCCGCTAAGAAGCCCCAAAAACGGCCGTACGCATGTTCAATGTACTTCATCAGGCCACCCGTTTCCGGAAAGGCAGCGGCTAGTTCAGCACAGGTTAATCCCGCACAAACGGTAATAATCCCCGCTAGCAGCCAAACAATCAGAGCTAAAAGCGGCGAGTGCGTGGCAGCCGTAACGGCTCCGGCTTTAAAAAAGACCCCAGCGCCAATGACCGTCCCCGCAACGGTTGCGAGGGCGGCCATTCCGCCAATTGATTGCTGCATGTCATGTTTATTTTCTGGCATTCTTTCTCTCCGTTTATTAGTCCTTTTCCATAGCGTACCCCTTTATTTGCCGGGAAACAACTAATTTCTTCGCGGCGAAAGGAACTGGTCAAGAACGGGAAGCATTGCACGCGCCACCCGTTTACCCGCCAGTTTATTCGGGTGCAACCGGTCGCCTAAATCGTACTCCCGGCGCAACCGCCCCGTTTGTGGATCAGCAAGCAGCGCAAAAACATCCACGGTGTCCGGCTGGCTCCGAACCCATTCGTTCACCCGGGACTGAATTCGCCATAGCTGCCTTTGCGCAGGCAAAGAGACCCGGCGCCGGTCGATAATAAATGGCGGAAGTGTGCTCATTACCAGGTGAGTGGCGTGCTGGTGGGCAAGGACTTGCACCCGTTTTAACCCCGTAATCAGCGCTTGGCTGGTTGGGACCGGATTTCCTGCAATCGCCTGGAGCATGAGATCGTTTGCCCCGATTGAACACCACATTACTGGAGGCCAAGCGGAAAAGCGGGCGAGCTGATGTAAGAGACTCTCCCCGAATGTTTGGGGCACTTTTCCAATCGTAAGTGCGTCGGCAAGGAGCTGCCGCCCCGCCGTTGCCACATTCGTTACCACGACCGGCCGGTGCATGTAACGGGCGGTTAACGCATCCGTAATTGTCCCCACTTCGATTACCGAATCACCAACGCCCATTATGGTTGTTGCTTGGGGAGCCCCCTTCACTGCCAGCCCGGTTAGACAGTACCAGTTTTTTCTTCCGGTGCGGGGCGAAAGGGGCGGGACCACCACTTTTCGGGCAAGCGCTGCGTTGGTCAGATCAGTCAAAATCGTAAAGTTGTAATCAACGTACGTTTGCGCCCGCGTTGCAACCAACTGAACATACACCGGCTCCCCAGAAGTGACCGGATACGTGACTTCGTCCAGCCAACTAACCGTGTGGGGCGGAAGAACAACTTGCTGCTTTCCCCGCTGGGTAACAGCAACCCTTTCCCGCTGAAACTGCGCATCCCGCGCAACCCACACGTGATCAAAGACGACCGGGTGTGCGCCGAACCGGTTACTTAGTTCTAAGCTAAGTGCCGTCCCCGCCAACTGCGGGGTCACCTTAATTACCTGAACGAGCTGGTCGCTTTGAAACGGCAATGCAGTAAAATCGCTACTTGCTTTCTGCCAGGCAACCTGCCAATCATTCGTTTGTTTCACTCCCATTAGCCAACCAACAACTGGACAACTTCCTGCGGGTCAATCCCCACGAAGTACTTGGTCAGGTCAAACTTACTAAGGACGGTCCGCATTGCTTCCATTGTGTACGGCTGATTGCGCAGCGCATCTTCAAGGTCAGTTACTTCCGCCGTTCCAAAGAAGTCCCCGTAAATCTTGACGTCCTTAATCTGCCCCGCCTTTACAAAGAACCGGGCATCAATCGTTCCGCCAGTAAAGTGCCGCCGCTTCTTATCCGTAAACTCCGGTGATTTGCCGTAAACCCAGTCCCAGTTGTAGTACAACTCATCGCCAATCTTCTGGATTTCCCGGCGGTCCTCATCTGTAAGGTGATACTCGTTTTTCTGGGCTTCCGCTAACGTATCCACGTTCCAAATCTGCTTAATCAGCTCATCCCGGAACTGCTCCATTGTGAGGCTCTGGTATTCCGGCTTCAGGTACGGTTTGATGTTTGTCACCCGACTCCGCACCGACTTGATTCCCTTGGACTTAATTTTATCCTCCGGGACGTGGAGGGCGTCTGCCACCGCAGACGTATCAACGTCGTACATCAACGTTCCGTGGCAGAACGTCCGGCCGTCCCGCGTGTACATCGCATTCCCGGAAAACTTCTTGCCGTCAACCACAATGTCGTTTCGGCCCGTAACGGTTGCTCCAGTTACCCCCATCCGGTGCAGGGCGTCGACAACCGGCTGAACCAGTTTCTTAAAATCACCAAACTGCGAGTCATTGGCAGGAACAATGAAACTGAAGCACATGTTCCCGCGATCCTGGTACATAGCTCCGCCACCAGATAACCGCCGGGTTACGGTAATATTGTGTTCCTCGCAGTACTGTTTATTAATCTCTTCAAGGGTGTTTTGATTCCGTCCCACAATGATACACGGATCTTCGATATAAAACAGCATGAACGGAGGCGTCATCTTGTCGCTGTTCATTAGGTACTGTTCAGTTGCGAGGTTGGTTCGAATATCATTGGTATCCATTGCTAAGTATTGCATTATTAGTTCCTCCATTCCTAAAGGGGAGCTCGAGGTTACCCCGAGCTCCCCGGTTGCTGTTTTAATGTTTGGGTGTGGCTCCGCGCCTTGTTAAATATTCGTTGGGTAACCCGTTGCGACATCCGCCGCATCCTGCACGGATTCGCTGACACTTGGGTGCGGGTGAATCGTCAGGGCGATGTCATCCACCGTTGCCCCAGATTCAATCGCCAGCGTCATTTCACTAATGATCTCACTGACGTGCACCCCAACCATTTGAGCACCGACAATTACGCCGCTCTCCTTAATGTAAACGATCCGCATGAACCCGTTCTGGGCGCCCATTGCAACTGCCCGGCCGTTAGCAGCCAACGGGAACTTCGCTTGCTTAACGTCTAAGCCCTGCTCACGGGCCTGATCTGCCGTTAACCCTGTCGTTGCAATCGACGTGTCCGTGTAGCACACTGCCGGCATTGCGTGGTAATCAACCGTTGTCTTCTTTCCGGCGATTGCTTCAGCCGCAACCTTACCTTCGTAGCTCGCCTTGTGGGCAAGCGCAAAGCCCTTCACAACGTCCCCAATCGCGTAAATGTTTGGAATCGTTGTCCGGCCCTGGTTATCAACCGGAATTAAGCCCCGGTCGTCCAGCTGAATGCCAACCTGTTCGAGTCCCATATTAGCTGTATTTGGCTTCCGCCCAACGCACACGATGCAGTAGTCCGCCTTTAATTCCCGTTCCTCGCCATCGATTTCGGCCGTTACGGTTACGCTGGCATCATCCTGCTCAGTATCCTTTGCCAGGGCATTCGTGTAAATATCAACGCCTTGCTTGCTGAAGTGGTGTTCAACCACCTTAACAAGGTCCTTTTCGTAGTTTGCAAGAATACTGTCTGAACCTTCAAGAATCGTAACGTGGGCGCCGAGGTTAGCGTAGGCTGAAGCTAGTTCGCTTCCAATGTAGCCTCCACCAACAACGACCAATTCTTTCGGCACTTCTGGTAGGTTTAAGGCACCGGTTGAATCAATCACCCGGCCCTCAAACTTAAAGTGCGGGATTTCGATCGGGTGACTCCCGGTTGCGATGATCAGGTTATTAAACGTGTACGTTTGCGCCTTGTCATCCGTAATTACCCGGAGGCTGTGGTTGTCCTTCAGGTAAGCATTCCCCCAGATTACGTCAATGTTGTGCTTCTTGAAAAGCATCCCAACACCGCCAGTCATCTTATCAACCACGGACTGTTTCCATTCCTGGGTCTTTGAAAAGTCCAGTTCAGCGGCCGTCACCCGCAGTCCCATGTCCTGTGAGTGCATAGCGTTCTGGTACCGGTGGGCCGCTTCAATGAGTGCCTTAGACGGAATACACCCGACATTTAGGCAAACTCCACCAAGGAATTCACGTTCAATCACCGTGACCTTCTGGCCCATTTCGGCCGCCCGAATAGCGGCGACGTAACCGCCAGGGCCCGCGCCAATAACAACTGTATCTAAATCAATCGCAAAATCGCCAACAACCATTGTCTATCCCTCCATCAGCAGTAGTGCTGGGTCGCTCAGTAATTCCTTTAACCGGTTCATTGCCCGCTGACCCGTTCCGCCGTCGATAATCCGGTGGTCAAAGGCCATTGAAAGTTTCAGTACCCGGGCAATTTGGATCTGGTCATCTACGACAACCGGTTCCTTAACGATCTTTCCCATTCCAAGGATTGCAACGTTCGGCGGTGCAATCAGCGGTGAGAAGAAACCGCCACCAAGGGAGCCAATGTTTGTAATTGACATTCCTGTGTGGGCCATGTCACCTGAGGTCAGCTTACCATCCCGTGCCTTCGTGGCGTTATCCGCAATGTCCCGCGCAAGGGCAAACAGGCTCTTCTTATCGGCATCCTTAACGTTCGGCACGAATAACCCTTTGTCGGTATCCGTTGCAATCCCAACGTTAACGTAGTCGTGGTAGACAATTTCGTTCGTTGTCAGGTCAAGGGACGCATTTAATACCGGGAATTCCTTCATAACGATTGCCAGTGCCTTCGTAATGTAGGCCATAAACGTCAGGTGAATTCCCCGTTCTGCAGCCATTTCCTTGTACTTCTTCCGGTGATCCCACAGCTTGTCAACCACCACATCATCATACAGGTGGAAGTGTGGAATCTGGGACCAACTGGCCGCCATCGTCTTAGCAGTTGCTTTCCGAACACCAGACATCTTCTCCCGGTGATCCGGCCAGTCAGCGTCAGTTGCGATTGGCTGCGGTGCTGGTGTTGCCGGAGCTGCGGCTGCCGGTGCACTTTCAGCAGCTGCCGGCTGAGGAACCCCACCATTTTGCAGGAAGTTTTCCACGTCACTCTTCAGGACCTGACCGTGGTTCCCAGTTCCCTTAATCTGGGCGATGTCAACGTCGTGTTCCCGGGCAAAGGCCCGCACAGCAGGCATTGCCAGAACCGGTAAACTGTGATCTTGCGGTACAAATGCCGCCGGTTTTGCGGCCGGTTGTTCAGCAGCTGGTGCCGGCGTTTCAGCCGGAGCAGCTGACTCTTCTGGCGTTGATGAAGCGGCATCTTCTGCCGGAGCAGCATCCTCCGGAACATCCCCGGCAACTTCGATTTCAACTAACGGGTCACCAACACTGGCCGTGTCCCCTTCCGGAACCAAAATCTTACTAATGGTCCCACTTACCGGTGACGGGATTTCTTCGACGGACTTGTCGTTTTCAATTTGAACCAGATCGCCGTCTTCTTCGACCTTGTCACCTGGCTGAACGTGCCACTCGCCGATTGTTCCTTCGGCGATTCCTTCCCCAATATCAGGGAGTTTAAATTCATACTTGCTCATTTCGTTCCTCCTCAGTTCTAGAAGTTCACCGTTTCCTTAACCTGGGCAACAATATCCCGGGCATTCGGAATCCATGCGCCCTCCGCTTCACCAAACGGGTACGGGGTGTCCGGTCCTGCAACCTGGGCAATTGGGGCTGATAATGACAGAATTCCCTTCTCGGCAATTAAGCCGGCAACCTGGTTGTTAATTCCTGCCCGCCGCTGGGCTTCTTGAACCAGAACAACCCGACCAGTCTTCTTAGCCGATGCAAGGATTGTCTCTTCGTCCAGCGGAGCAACCGTCCGCAGGTCGACAACTTCGGCGTTAATCCCATCCTTAGCAAGCTGGTCAGCCGCCTTTAGGGCCTCCCGCACCATCGCACCATATGCAATGATGGAAACATCCGTTCCTTCGCGCTTAACGGCCGCCTTGTCCAGCGGAACCGTGTACTCTTCGTCCGGAACATCCTGCTTAAATGACCGGTACAGCTTCATGTGTTCCAGGAACACAACCGGGTCATCTGACCGCACGGAAGAAATCAATAATCCCTTAGCATCGTATGGGTCACTTGGAATAACTACCCGTAATCCTGGGCACTGTGCAACTAATCCTTCTAAGCTGTCAGAGTGCAGTTCTGGCGTGTGAACTCCCCCACCAAACGGTGAACGAATGGTAATCGGCATCTTCCGCGTTCCACCCATCCGGAACTGTTCACGGGAAATTTGCCCCGCAATTTCGTCCATTGTTTCGTACACAAACCCAAAGAACTGGATTTCCGGAACTGGCCGGAACCCTTGAAGAGCCAAGCCACAAGCCAACCCACCAATTCCTGATTCAGCTAGTGGGGTATCGAAAACGCGGTCTTCGCCGTGCGTTGCCTGCAACCCTTCAGTGGCCCGGAACACACCGCCGTTTTTCCCAACGTCTTCACCGAAAACTAAAATCTTATCATCCCGCGCCATTTCCTGGTCAAGCGCCTGGGTGATGGCCTTAATCATCGTCGTCTTCGTCATGTTACTTGGCCTCCTTTGCTTTGAATTTGTCCGCTTCTGCCTGAACGCTAGCAGGAACATCGTTGTACTCGTTCTCAAAGAACTCACTAATCTTCTGGGCTGGCGTTGCTTCAACCTTTTCCATCGCAGCATCAATCTGCTTGTTAACCTCGTCGCTCCAGGCAGCTTCCTGCTTGCCGTCCCACAGCTTCTTGCTTTCAAGGAACTTCCGCATCCGGACAACCGGATCCTTCTTGTGCCACTCGTCTTCTTCGGACTTTGAACGGTACCGTTTTGGGTCGTCCCCTGATAGTGTATGCGGTCCGTACCGGTACGTTAACGTTTCAATTAATACCGGGCCGTTCCCAGCAGCTGACCAATCACGAGCAGCCTTTGTTACGGCGTAAACTGCCAGGGCGTCCATTCCGTCAACCTGAACGCCAGGAATCCCAACAGCAACGGCCTTCTGGGCTAACGTCTTCGCAGCCGTTTGCTTCTTCCGCGGAACGGAAATTGCATACCCGTTGTTTTGAACAATGAAGACTGCCGGCGCCTTGAACGCACCCGCAAAGTTCATTCCTTCGTAGTAGTCCCCCTGTGAAGTTCCACCATCACCAGTGTAGGTGTAGGCAACGTTAGCCTTCCCGTTCTTCTTGATTCCCAGGGCAACCCCGGCCGTCTGAACGTACTGAGCCCCAATAATGATTTGTGGTGGCATTGCGTTGAGGTCTTCCGGGTACTCGTTCCCAACAACGTGTCCCCGGGACCACAGAAAGGCCTTCTCAAGCGGCAGGCCGTGCTGGATTAATTGCGGAACATCCCGGTATGCCGGAAGCAAGAAGTCCTCCTTTTCCATCGCAAAGTTTGACCCCATCTGGCTTGCCTCTTCCCCTGAAGTTGGGGCAAAGAAGCCCAACCGTCCCTGCCGGTTAAGCTTGGTGGAACGGTCGTTTAAAATCCGGGACCACAGCATTTGTTTATATAATTCAACTAACTGCTCGTCAGTTAAGTCGGGCATTAAATCTGGATTAACTACTTTTCCCTCTTCGTCTAACACCTGGTAGGTCTTAATCTCCGGGGAAACGTTGAGTTTATCAAAATCAAGTTTTGCCATCTGACTGCCTCCTCGTCTATGTGAAACTCCTTTTATTGAGTAACCGTTTACATATTGATTATAGCGTGCTTTAGCGTGTTCGTAAATTTTGTGAATTTTCTTCATTTTCATTTTGAATAAAAAGTCATGATTGACGGGTTTTCCACGGCAAAAAAAGATGAAATCATCTTATTTTGTGATGATTAGCACATCGTTTTATTACGACTTTTGAAATGCAATAACACAAAAAGAGCCACAACCACGTTGTAGCTCCCACATTAATATTCAACTTTCCCGCCTACTGCCGCTTATGCTCAATATCCAAGTCGGCCTCTAATTCATCAACCTGCTGCCGAACCTGCTGGTAATCAGCGTTAGTCGTCCGCGCCATTAACACGTCACACCGTGCTGCCCGGACAACATACGAAGCGACCGATCCAACAACAATCCGCTGAATTAACGTCTTCCCACTCGTTCCGACAATAACCAGGTCGTTTTGGTACTCTGGTTGGAAATCCTTCACAATAACGTTCTTCGGGTTTCCAAACCGCAAGTGGACGTGCACCTTATCAGCGTTAAGCCCCCGCTTCTCCACAATAATCCGTTTAAGTTTTGTCATGAAGTCCTCGTTGCGGTGTTCAATCTCGTACACCTTTTCCCCGTCAAGGGCAATCCCGGCCCCGCCATACTCCAGGGCGTTTAGGTCTAACACCCGTAAAACGTCCAAGGTGGCACCCGTCCGCTTCACCGTTTCAATCGCCGTGTTGAGGGCAACAAAGGAGTTGTCCGAACCATCAATACAAACCAAAATCCGGTCATACGTTTGTTCTTCCATCATGACTCACCATCTTTCTTTTACCTGCCTTTAGGATAACGTTTTCATAATGGTACTTCAAGGGATGAACGGGGATTTCCCCCAATAAATTCAAAAAAATCGATTATTTCGCCTGGATTCCCCCGACAATCATCGCCAGGGCGTAAGCATACATGATAATCACGGGCAGTCGACTCAATGCAAGCATTAAGTTACCCCGATGAATTCGTTCTGCTTGCCACCATGCCAACGCCTTTCGCCCATACCGAACAACCAGCCAAATCAAGGCCGCAATGCTTAATAGGGTAAGTGCAACCGTTAAAAACGGTAAATGAAGGTCCTTCATTAACAATTGTAATCCAATGCTTAGTCCTAAGTTATTAAAGATGTGAGCTGCAATCGACCACTTAATCCCGTAATGAACAGCGATGTACCCAAGCAACAGCCCCGTAATAAACGCAAACGGGGTTTGAATAACGTTTCCGTGGGCACAGGCGAATAACACGGCTGACACCACAATCGCTAGCTTTGTCCCCAGCGGTTGCAAGCGACGCAGGATAAATCCGCGGAAGACCAATTCCTCGCAAATTGGGCCGCATAATCCCGCGTACAGCATCATACTTCCTGAACGCACTCCCAGTTTACTAGCCTCGCGCATCTGATCCAGTGCGGACAGCCCAAAATGGTTCAAGACGGTTTCAATCCCGACCCCACAAATCTCAGTAATAACCTGAACCGCAAGGAGCGCCGCAATCACTACCAGTCCCGCCCGAAGCGTCATTCGCGCTTCATGCGCATGGAGGTACTGGTGCCGCAATCGGCGGTTAGAAAACCCAATCAGAATTCCGACCCCTACTACCACGGCAAGCATGTACGCCCACCCGTCACTAAGGGCTAAGGACGATATTGCCTGCATTGAAAAGGCTTGTCCGCGGAGAAACAGTAGCAGCAAAGCCGCAAAGAACACCCCAACATTGAGTGTAATAATATAAACAATTGCGCCCCAGCCTGCCTTACTCATAGTTCGGCGCATTTGCCGTTCTCTTTCTCCCATCATGACTTTCCTCCTAGTTATGGTAAGTTCATTATACTGAACCGCAACGATTTCGCAAGGAAAACATCACTGAATAGCTGAAAAATAGCTTCCCTCATAAAAAAGCGTCCCCAGCACCTTCTTAAAATAGTGCTGAGGACGAGCAATAAATATTACTGTAAGGACTGTTGGTGCTTCTCCTTGAGCTTAGCCATCGTTGCCTCATCGAGGTTCCCAAGGTCAACCAGCTTCTGTTCGATGGTTTCCAAAACGGTTACCCGATCCTGCGGGTTAGCCATAAAGTCGTACCGGTCACCATCAATAATTAATAGCGGAGAGGCATCGTACGTTTGCCGCCACTCATCATACTGGCGGAGAAGGCGGTGGTAGTAGTCAACCAATGACGGGTCCTGTTCAACCTGTTCATAATCCCGCCCCCGCTTCCGAATCCGCGTCATCATCGTTTCGTATGAAACCTTGATGTTAACCATCAAATCCGGGGATTTCTTGTGGGCTGCCATCGGGAGTTCTTCCATCATGTTGTTGAGAAGGCTCTTGTAAATATCGTATTCAACTTCCGTGGCGTTCCCCATCTCAGTGTTCATTTTCATGAAGATTTCATCTTCATAAATCGACCGGTCGAGGATGTTATTATCCTCCCGCATCGCCTGCTTAATCATCTTAAAGCGCCGGTTGAGGAAAAACGTCTGAAGCAGGTAGGCATATGGATTAGTTGCTTCCTTGTCGCCTGCCGCCCGTTTCTTCGCTGCAATTTCATTTCCCTTATAAAACAGTGGGAGCACCGGGTTATCATCGACCGGCTCGTAGAAGGCCGTTGATCCCAACTCCGCGGATAATAACTTGGTTAGGCTTGTCTTCCCCGAACCAATAATCCCTGATAACGTAATCAAAATGACTGAAGCATCCTTTCTGTTGTGGTTTGTGCTCCCCTATTCTACCACATGTTGGGGTATGAGGAAGGCTATTTTCTTATCCCGACTAACAAAAAATTGGCATTCCTGTTGAACGCCAATTAAATCAATTAATTTATCCCCGGTGATGGTGATGGTTTTTGGTTCCCTGCAACTGCGCCTGGTTAACTGGTGACCAGTGCGTGTGCCCGTGATTTGTAAGCACCACCCCGACAGGTGCCACCTGCAGTGTCATTGAAACTGCAATCATTGCAAATAACCGGTGTAACAATTCTCTTTCCTCCTTTAAAATTAGACTCTCTCTTACGGTCGCCTATTCTACCACCCCAATTTAAGAAACGCATCCCGTTAATCACCACAAAAAAGCCGGAGACATTGCTCCGACTTTTAATAAAACGGTTACTACATTAATATCTTATCCTACTATTAATGAGAGTTATTTTGTTCCCTTAATTCGCTGAATTTCAGCCCGGTACTTCTTAGCATTCGCGGTGACTGCAGCATAATCACTCTGATCAGCAGGTCCGACTAAGTTGCTTCCAGCCCCAACGACAACAACGCCCTTAGCGTACCAATCTTTCATGTTTTCCAGGTTAACTCCCCCGGTTGGCATGATGTTGGCGTACGGGATTGGCGCCTTCACAGCACTAACAAATCCGTTCCCAACAACGCTTCCAGGGAAGACCTTCACAATGTCAGAGCCATATTCCATCGCCGTTTGAATCTCAGTAACGGACATGCATCCTGGCATGTACGGGACCTGGTACTTGTTACACAGCAACGCAGTTTCCTTGTCAAAGGTCGGGCTAACAATGAATTTCGCGCCCGCAATCATCGCAATCCGCGCAGTGATCGCATCCATAACGGTTCCGGCACCAATGATAACCTCATCATCGTTACCGTATTCTTCATTCAATTGTGCAATCACCTTATCAGCTTCCGGCACCGTAAAGGTAAGTTCAATCGCCTTAACGTCCCCAGCGATACATGCCTTCGCCGTCTTGTAGGCCTGTTCCCGGGTTCCGCGAACAACCGCCACAACTCCTGATCCAACAACCTGGTTTAACACATCAACACGTTTCATCGTTTTCTCCTCCTTTAAAATCCTCTTCTTGCACACCTTCTGCCTGATAAAAGGCCGCTAATTCTGCCGGGGACGGGTAGCCTCCTTCATCACCAGCAACCTGAACCTGCATTGCACCAATTGCATTTCCACGCATCACGGCGCTCCGCAATGTCTTTCCTTCAAGCAACGCCGTAATCACTCCCAGCGCAAAACCGTCGCCCGCACCAACGGTGTCAACAACATGCTTGACGGTAAAGCCCGGTACCATCATCTTTTCCCCGGATTTCGTTTTTACAAACGCTCCTCGAGCACCAACCTTAACGATGACAACCCGCGGCCGCCCTTCAAGGTAAAAGTCAGCAATCTTTTCCGGGTCATCGGTCCCGACTAGCAACCGACCCTCCGTAATCCCCGGCAGAACCATATCCGCCTGGCGGGCAAACGCATTTACCTGTAGCCGCATTACTTCTCGGGTCGCCCACAACGCGGGACGGAGGTTAGTATCAAACGTGATAAAGACACCCTCACGCTGCATTCGGTCTAATAAAGCCGTAAACGCACAGTTTGCAGCCATCGAGATTGCCGGGAAAATCCCCGTCAGGTGTCCCACCGTTACGTTTCTGAGACTTACCCGGTCGACATTTTGCAACTTAAAATGCGATGCCGCCGAGTCAGACCGGTAGTTATAGACCGCCGGATCACCATGGGTCACGTGATCCTTAATCTGATGACCCGTCCAGTGGTCCGGGTCGACAAACAGGTACTGATCATCAATGCCCTGCGCCTGAATTTGGTTGCGGACAAAGTTACCAAACGGATCATTTCCCACCTGCGAAACGTACGAGACACTGTGGCCCAACCGCCGGGCACCAACCGCCACGTTTAATTCCGCTCCACCAAGATAGCGGTCAAAGTGGGTGACGTTCTCCAGCCGGACATCACTTTCCGTTGATGCCAGGACAGCAAGCGGTTCGCCCATCGTTAAGATTTCACTCATTTTCTTCACCTACTCGTTATTCATCCTGAACGGTATCAGCCTCAATTTGCTCAAGCGACTTGCCGGCCGTTTCGCGGAAACAGCACTTGACGAACAGTCCCATGGCAACACAGCAAATGCCGAAGATAATGAACGTCCACACATCCCCGAGGTGCGCTAACATCATTGGGAATAACTGGGTCACGGCGTACGTTGCGGCCCATAAGGCTGCTGAAGCAATCGATGAGGCCCGCCCCCGAATCCGGTTCGGGAACATTTCGGAAATCAACACCCAGGTACCGCCGCCCCAGGACATTTCAAAGGCACTCGTGTGAATGATAATTAGGGCAAAAATAAAAATATCAAACAGCCGACTAATACTTGTCTGGTCAAAAGCAAACGCCAGAAGGAACATACATGCCGCCATGGCGTATCCACCCCAAACTAAAAGCCGCTTCCGGCCGAGCTTATCAATCAAGCCCATGAAGAAGGCCACAAAGAGCACCTTAACTAGCCCAATACCAATTGTTTCAATCATCGCCGCATGGATTCCGGCCCCCGCATTCCGGAAAATAATCGGAGCGTAGTATCCAACGGCGTTAATTCCGGTCAACTGCTGGAAGACCGAACACATGATGGCAACGAACAGGGCCCAGCGAACCCCCTTCTTAAAGAGCTCGCCCCAGCCGGCGTTGTTATCCCGTTCTTCACTTACGGTCTGTTGAATCCCACCGAGTGTTTCCTGAACCCGCTGCTCCTGATTACCAGTTACCTTTAAAAGGATTTGCTTGGCTGCATCAACCTTCCCCTGGCTAACTAAGAACCGCGGGCTTTCCGGGATAAAGAACATCATAATGAAGAACAGAATTCCTGGGATGGCACCGGCAAAGAACATCATTCGCCAGCCGACATCGTTGTTCCACGCCGTCGAATGCGTGTTGGTAATCAAGGCGTTTACCAGGTAAACGATGAAGATCCCGGTAGCGATGGCTAACTGGTAACTCCCAACGAACCGCCCCCGAATTTCCTTCGGCGAGATTTCGGCAATGTACAACGGAACCAAGGTGGAACACATTCCAACACCTAATCCCCCGATTAACCGGGATGCCACTAGAATTCCGATTGACGGGGCAAACCCACAACCCAGTGTCGAAATCGTAAAGAGGAGCGCTGAGATAAAGAGCACGATTTTCCGCCCCAACTTATCAGCGCACCACCCGGCAATCAGGCAACCAACGACTGCTCCCAGGGGAATACACCCCGAAATAAATCCTTCCAATCCGCTCGTCATCTTGAAGGTGTGTCCGATAAAGTTAATTGCCCCGGACATCACCCCCTGGTCGTAACCAAACAGCAAACCACCAAAGGCCGCCGCAAAGATAATCCATATTAAGTAATGGTTCGCATGAACTTTCTCATCACCCATCATTAAGTCCCCCTCTCCTACCTATTCCTGGCTATCAAACTGGAAATACTCCCGGGCGTTGTTGTAACAAATGTCCTGTACCATCTGCCCAAGGTAGTCATAGTCCTCCGGAACCTGTCCCCGGACGACCCACTCACCAATCAGGTCACACAGTACCCGCCGGAAGTACTCGTGCCGCGGGTATGACAGAAAACTCCGTGAATCGGTCAGCATCCCGACAAAGTTCCCCAGAAGACTCTGCTGGGCCATAATCCGCAGCTGTTCGTGCATCCCTTCGCGCGTGTCGTTAAACCACCAAGCGCACCCCAGCTGCATCTTTTGCTTAACCCCAGCTTCCTGGAAACTCTGCATTCCAGTAGCAAGTTCCATCCAGTCGTTCGGGTTAGTCGAGTACAGGATTGTCTTAGGAATCAGATCCTCCTCAACGGCGTCGGCGAATAATTTCATAATCTCGCCAGCAATCCCCGGCTCAGATCCCATTGAGTCAAACCCCGTATCCGGGCCTAACTTCCGGAACTGTGGTCCGTTAGCGTTCCGCAGAACGTTCATGTGATACTGCATCGTCCAGCCATACTTTTTGTTAAGCTTCATCAGCATTTCCATCAGTAACGTCTGATAACCGTTCACCTCATGGGCGCTCAGTTCGCCACCCCGAATAGCCTTCTGCACAATTGCGTTAAACTCTTCTTCGGTAATTTGCTCGTACGTGTAACTGTTTAACCCGTGATCAGACAGTTTCCCGCCGAGCTGAGCGAAGTAGGCAAACCGCTTATCGAGGGCCTCTTCGAGTGACTCGTAATCGGTAATCTGAATATCCGCTGCCGTACTCAACCGTTTAATGTACGCCCCAAAGTCACCCTGGTTTATCCGTACAAGGTTATCCGGCCGTAATCCGGGAAGTACCTTAAACCCGTTCGTTGCCTCTTCCTGCCGGAGTAACTGGTGGTAGTGCAAATCGTCAGCAGGATCATCCGTAGTAACAACAACCTTAACGTTCATCCGCTTAATCAGCGCCCGGGGCTTAAAATCATCCGTCTGCAAAAGGGCGTTGGCCTTGTCCCAGACTTCCTTAGCGTTCTTTTCCGTCAACGGTTTGTCATAGTGGAAGAACCGCCGCAATTCAAGATGCGTCCACTCATACAGCGGGCTACCGATGGCCTTTTCAATCGTCTTAACCCACGCAAGAAACTTTTCGTATTCATCCCCATCACCGGTAATCAGATCTTCGGGAACGCCATTTGCCCGTTCAAGCCGCCACTTATAGTGGTCACCGTATAACCCGTCGTTTAACCAAATCCGGGTAATGTTCGGGTAGTTTTTGTTTTCATAAATATCCTTGGGAACCAGATGACAGTGATAATCAATAATCGGCATCCCTTCCGCGTAGTCATGGAATAACCGCTTTGCTGGCTCACTTGTTAATAAGAAATCGTCATTTAGTAGAACCATTTGTCTCCCCCCTAGTAGCTGAACGGATTATTCCCGTTCTTCCTTATCGATTGCTTCCCACAAACCGTTCAAGTAGGTAATGCCCAGAGCCCGGTCGTACAGTCCGTATCCCGGCCGGCCCTGTTCCCCCCAGATGTCCCGGCCATGATCCGGCCGAATGTAACCATCAAAGTGAACGTCATGCAGGGCCTTCATGACTTCGTACATGTCAAGGTCACCTTCACTTGAAAGGTGCGCTGCCTCGTGGAAGTCACCTTCATTACCAAAGAACTTAATGTTGCGGGCGTGAATAAACGGCGCGCGGTCCTTACCAACAAATTCCCGAATCAATGCAGGAACATCGTTTTCAGGATTTTCCGCTAAACTTCCGGTGCAAATCGTAAATCCGTTGTACTTGGACTCATGAAGTTGCTCAATCTTCAGCATGTCTTCCCGGTTCTTGTAAATCCGCGGAAGGCCGAACAGCGGACGCGGCGGGTCGTCCGGGTGCATCGCCATCCGGACGTCGCATTCTTCACAGACCGGAATAATTTCATCCAGGAAGTACTTCAAGTTGGCCGTCAGCTTTTCAGCATCAACGTCCTTGTATAGTTTGAACAGCCGCTTAACTTCCGCTAACCGTTCAGGTTCCCATCCCGGGAGAACGTACCCGTTGGAGTTATCCTCAACGGACTTAATAATGTCCTCCGGAGAACCTTCAACCATCTTGTGCTCAAATGCCAGGTCCGTTGAGCCGTCAGCAAGCGGGTAGTGCAGGTTCGTCCGTACCCAGTCAAAGATTGGCATGAAGTTGTAGCAGATAACCTTAATCCCGTACTTTGCGAGGTTGCGAATGGTCTGCTTGTAATTTTCAATGTACTTATCGCGGGTTGGAAGCCCAATCTTGATGTCATCATGGATGTTGACTGATTCGATTACCTCAAGCTTCAACCCGGCTGCTTCTACTTCGTCTTTTAGCGCCTTAATTTCACTTTCCGGCCAAACATCCCCCACTGGAATGTCAAACAGCGCTCCAACAACCTGCGTGGTTCCCGGAATCTGCCGGATATCCTTCAACTTAATGGCGTCCGACTTAGAGCCATACCACCGAAATCCCATGTTCTTCATCGTCATATCCCCCTAAAATGAGTAGTTCTTCGTTGTTACCATTTCATGAAGCGTCTTCCGGACCGCTCCTGGAGCAGCAATTAATTGCTCAAAATCGCGCTCAATCTTGTCACCCAAGCCAATTGCGTACAGGTCGTACGTGAAGATTTCTTTATTAGAAATGATTGGTTGCAAAGCCTGGTGAATTGCTGGCTGCGTTGCTCCCAGCTCAATTCCCTTTAAGGAAGCCTGAAGCTGATCCATTAACGGGTCACGGCTAAGGGTAAACGGCTTACCGTCATCACCAATTCCTGTCAGGTACCGGCACCATCCGGCAATTACCAACGGAATGAACTCAAGTGTTTGCGGGTCCCGCTGCGGATCATCAATGTAGTGGCTGAGGGTGACCCCGTAACGCACGCTCATCTTCTGGGACGTATCCGTCGCAATCCGTTGCGGCATGTCCGGTACGTTCTTGTTTTGAAGCCGTTCATCAATGAACTCGGCCAAGAACTTCCGCGGATTAATTACCTTCGGATCCTTCACAACCGGCAAGTCTTCGCCGTATCCCAGGTTCTTAATCAACGCAACCACATCATCGTCCTGCACTTCGTCGTAGATTGAGGTGTACCCCAGCAGGCATCCATAAATAGCCAGCGCAGTATGCAACGGGTTCAGGCACGCCGTCACCTTCATCTGGTCGGCATCATTTACCGTTTCCCGGTCAACCATCATGACGCCCGCCTTCTCAAAGGCCGGCCGCCCGTTCGGGAAGTTGTCCTCCATCACGAGGTACTTAACCTCCTCGGTGTTAGCAAACGGAGCAATGTTGGTGTGCTTAGTCGTGTGTAAAATCGTCGTATCAGCAAACCCGTTTTCCTTCAGGTCAGCCCCAACGTTTTCCGCAGGGTTAGGCGTAATCCGGTCAATCATCGTCCACGGGAAGGAAACCTTTTGCGGGTCATTCAGGTAGGCAATGAAGCCGTCGTCAACTAAGCCCTGCTCGTGCCACCCGTTCGCAATGGTCATCACGCCGTTCTGGAACGTCCTCCCGTTTTGCGAAAAGTTATCCGTACTAACCATCGCAATCGGGTACGCCCCTGCTTGGTAACGGGCATACAGCAGATGAGCAATTGCCCCCATATTTGTCTTCGGCGCTTCCGGCCCGTTTGCGATGTCAGCTGCCGCCATATCAGTTAACGAACCATCAATGTTGTGGAGGGCGTACCCCTTCTCGGTAATTGACATCGTTGCCAGCTGCAATTCCGGATTTTCAAAAATTGCGGTCATCCGTTGCCAGCCATCCTTGTTAGCAGCGTTGTAATAGATACTTTCCGCAACACTTGCCACTAACTGCTTATCAAACGTCCCGTCGTTATTCATAATGACGTCCACAAACCGGTTCCCGTACTTGTGGTACATGTCACTGATAACTTCATCATCGTAGGTTTCAGCAACAATCACGCCGCCGGTCATTTCGCCCTGTTCGATGAGATCCTGCGCAACCAGTGCGTGGAAGCACCGAAAAAGGTTCCCCCCACCAAAGTGGACCCACCGGGGATGCTTGGTTCCTTCAATCGTCGTTTGCCGTTGATCATAGGTTGGAACCTGAATCCCTGCTTCATTAAAGGCTTGTGCCGCCGTTAAATAATCGTCGTTTAAGCTAACCATTGTAATCCTCCTTTTCACTAGCGCGCCGCCAGTTCGTCAAAATTAGCATTAAATTGTGCTACGTAATCAGCCTGCATCGGTTGGTATTTCCCAGCGACAAATGCTAGAAGCGCGGTTTCTTTTAATGCCCGCCATGACTCGTTTTCCTTAGTAACAAGAATGGGGAAAAACAGGGTACCGGCCTTTTGGCTTGCCTGGTAATCACCCACCGCATCGCCCACCATCATTATTCGGTGAGCGGGTTCTTCACGGGACAAGCGTGCCAAGCAAGCCGCCTTCTTCCCGTCTTCTTGCCCGAAAACGGTATCAACAAACTCAAGTAAGCCGTTCCGCTTCCATTCCGCAAGTACCGCAGCCTTGTTTGCTGAACTAACAATCACTACCCGGGCAACCTTACTAATCGCAGCGAGGCTTTCCTTAGTCGCAGAAAACGCCTTAAAAGTTGAGCTCTTAGCCGCAATATCACTATTTACTTTTCTGGACCACGTTAATGCCCGCTTGAGGTTTTGATCATCTGGCGTCTTGGCAATCGCTGCTTCCAACGCCTGTTCTGAAAACTCCGGGGTCGTTTCAACCCACTCTTTCAACGCCGTTAAATGCGGGTAGTTAATGTGTTCAAGTGCCGTTACTAATCCCTTAAACCGGTTAATCCCCCGGGTACGGGAATACAGGTTAAGTTGATCCCAATACTTCAGGAATTCCGCCCGGTCCTTAATCGCAAATACGTCCACCAGGTCCGGACCGAAACACTGCTGGTGCTTCGGGGTCATGGTGTCCATTGCACAGCCGTCCGAATCAATACATACGATGTTTTCTGCCATTTTGCTCACCCCATTAATACCGGGTGTCTTCAAAGCCACAGAATGCATCGACCGGACTCTGACCCTTAAATTCAGACCGGCCAAGCATCTTATCAACCAGCGCTTCTAGGGTGTCCTGCTGGTCGTCGTAACAGTTAATGTACGTTTGAACCTGCGGCACATCTGCCAGGTGGAACGGACTATTAACAGAAACAAAGATGGTTGGCACTTCGTGAATGTAAAACGGAATATCCGGCGTCCCCTTGGAAGCAGGCCACTGAATTCGTTGGTCCGTGTTCGGAACTACCTTCGCCATGTTGATGATTAAGTCATAGTTATCCGTTAACTCCGAGATCGGCCGCTTCTGGGCGTAGACGTTTGCCACCGCAGCACGCCGTTTCTCCGGTGGAAGGTCCTTAACCTGATCCTCAAGTGACTGCCAGATTGTGACCGTAAAGCCTTCCTTTTCGAGGAGCTCCTTCATAACATCGACCGGCCGTTTGCTTGAACCGCCCATGATCATGCCGAAGCCACCTTCGTGACCCTTAACGTCCACTAGCAGTACCCGTTTCTGCTTGGCTGGACTAATCGGGAAAATATGCTCTTTGTTTTTAACTAGCGTAATTGCCTTGTCAGTTACTTCATGGGCAACCTTCTTGTTTTCTGGTTTGCCAATATGAGCAAGCTGTTCTTCCTTGGAGTGTTCCAGGAACTTAAAGCCCTTATTTAACCCAATATGAGCCTTTAATCCCAGAATATGCATAAGCGCATCGTTCAGCCGTTCGTCCGTAATAACCCCGTTCTTGTATCCGTCCATCATCCACTGGAAGTCTTCATCCGGATCGTTAAAGAAGAGGAAGAGGTCGACACCAGCAGCAATCGCTGTTGGTAACAGATCACGCCGCTTCATCGTTCCGGTCATCCCGACCATGTGACTTGCATCGGTAACGATCACTCCGTTGAAGCCCATCTTCTTCCGGAGAAGGTCCGTAATCAGGTACTTGTTTAACGTTGCTGGCAGGTTGGCTTCCTGTAGCGTTGCGTCCGGCTTAAAGTACCGCACGTAACTCGGAAGGCCGATATGCCCCGCCATAATTGACGGTACGCCCGCATCAATCAGTGCCTGAAAGACCTTCCCAAAGCTGTTGTCCCATTCCTCAACCGTGCTGTGGTTAGGGGCAAATGACAGGTGCTGGTCCCGTTCGTCAGAACCATCACCCGGGAAGTGCTTGGCCGCCGGAGCGATGCCAAACTCCTGAATCCCCTTCATGTATGCTAACGACAGCTTAATGTTTAGGTCTGGATCATCCGACCAAGTCCGAACTGATAAAATCGGGTTGCGCCAGTTCTTTAACAATCCAACAATCGGTGCAAAACTCCAGTTACACCCGATTGCTGCTGCTTCTTCACCGGCAATTTGCCCCATCCGGTATGCGAGGTGCTCATCACGGGTTGCTGCCACCTTAATTTCATGACCCACGTACGTCCCGTCAGTGCATGCTCCGTCACCACCGGCTTCCGTGTTGGCAGCAATCAACAGTGGAATCTTGCTGTTTTCTTGTAAAATCTTGTTCTGGTCATACACTTCTTCAGCCGTTCCAGGGTTGTACCGCACGCCACCAATATGGTAGTTGTCTAATACTCCCTTGAGGTATCCTTCTTCCCGTGAAGATCCCATATTGATGAACAACTGCCCGATTTTTTCTTCAAGTGACATGCCGGCAATTGTATCTTTAACCCACTTAATTTGTTCTTCATTCAGGTAATACGGTTTTGCTGTTAAATCAACGCTCATAACACTACCTCCTAGTTATCGTTTTTCTTTAACTGTTCAACGATTTCATCGTGCTTCTTATCTGTTAATCCATAGAAGAGATGGAAAATAATTCCTGCTAAAATCTCGGCAATCCCCGGAATTAACATGAAAACAAGAACAATCGAGTGCTGTACGTGAATTGTCTGTACCTGGTTTGCAACGTATCCCATTAGTGAAAGCGCAAAACCTGGAACAAATCCACCAATCGCCTGAACTACCTTCCGTACAAAGCTGTATGCCGAATAGATGATTCCCTCTGAACGAACCCCCGTCCGCAACTCTTCGTACTCAACGACGTCCGCCTCAAACGCAAAAGCCACTGAGTTAACCGCAGTTAAGCCCATCTGCGCTAAACCGAAGATGACATAGAAAAGAACGTGGCTGTGCGTATGGGTCATTACAAAGAAACCTACTACGTTCATTAATCCAGCAACCAGCGCACCAACAACCGCAATTTTTTTCTTATCAACTTTCTTAACCAGTGCCCCGCATGCAAACATCGTCGGGAACATTACGCAGGCATTTAGGATTGTGACGTTACTCATCATTCCTTCGTTACCCATGACGTACTGGTAGAAGTACAGTTGCATTCCCATTTGCAGGAACATGGCACCAATCGCAAAGAGCGTAAACAGAACAATTGCAATGAATGGCTTAGAAGTACATAAACTCTTTACGGTTGTTAAGATTGCCTTAGTACTATTCTTTTGAACCTTAACTTCACAGTTTTCCTTTGTGAACCGGTAGCATAGCCACTGTGAAATGCAGCCAATTGCGGCAAAAATAACCGCAGCAAACAAGTAGCCCCGTGCCGGAACCCCGTTTCCGGTAAAGCTGATTACAGGAACAGCGAATCCCGTAACGATTCCGGCTAACTGGGCACCAATGCTCCGTGAAACTGATAAGTTGGCCCGAATCTTACTATCATGTGTCATCGCCGTTGCCAGCGAACCATACGGGATATTAACGATTGAGTACAAAACGTTCATTACCGCATACGTTACAAATGCATAAACAACTTTCCCGGCTAGGTTAAAATGCGGAACTGCAAAACAAAACGACGCTGCAACTGCTAAGAAAAAGGCACCGTATAAAATGAACGGCCGAAACTTACCGCGCTTACCAATTTTCTTCCGGCTATCGACCCACGTCCCAACCGAAACATCGATGAATGCATCCGCAAACTTCATAATTAAGAAAATCAGTCCTGCCCAGTATCCTGGGATCCCAACCACATCGGTGTAATATTTCAGTAAGTACAGTTGCGCAAACTGAAAGGTCATTCCGTTCCCAAAATCACCAAATCCGTAAAAAATCTTTTCCCGGAGGGTAACTGGAGCTGTTGTATTTTCATTACTCACAGCAATCATCTACTTTCCTATTTCTGCTTGAGAGACCTTATACTTAATGAAATCGATTCCACTTTTATTGTAGTTAATTACTTGTGAAAAATAAAACAAGGATTTATGGTATAGTCATAAGTAATCCTTATATTTACAGGAGGCCATTATGGATTTCAATACACTCAAATATTTCATCGACACCTATGAGAACAAGAGTTTTTCACGGGCCGCTAAAATCAACTTTGTTTCCCAAACGGCAATTAGTCAGCAAATCCTCAAACTTGAAGATGAGCTTGACGTTAAGTTATTTGATCGCTCCAAAAAGCCCATTGCTCCCACCCACGCAGCTACCGTTTTCTACCACGATGCCACCCAAATCCTCAATTCGTATCACGAAGCGTTAAGTAATGTTCGCGACGTTAATACCAATGCGATTAAATTGGGGTATTCCCAGCGCGCAAAGGGGGACTTACTTTCCCAGCTCCTGCTTCACAGCGAGCTTGATATGATTGACGTCCCCGTTAACTTTGTATCCGCCGCATCACTTACAGCGGTTGATTTGCTGTTCAACAATAAGGTTGATCTGATCACTACCACCGAAGAAGAAGCAAGTGTTTTCCCGCCATCCGTTTGCAAGCAGGAACTTTACCAGGGTGACCTTGTCCTAGCCATCAACAAACACAATCCGCTCTCCCGCCAAAAGGTAATTAAGAAGACCGATCTCCACCACCAGTACATCCTGACGATCGCAAATGAATTTGGAAAACAGCAACACGAAATCGCAATGTCAATCGGTTCGCAAAACATCATTCACACAGGGAGCGACTACACTTCCGTCCTCTTTGCCGTTTTAACCAATTCAGGCGTTACCCTGATCCCCGAATACATGAACACGCAAAAATATGCCAATAAGCTAGTCTTCAAGCATGTTAACGACCTCGAATCATGCGTCAGAATCTTCCTTTGTTGGAAAAAGAACGACACAAAACAACTAAAGCCCGTAATTAATGCTCTTCAAGACGCCGCCGAGCACCTATCATAACTTCTTATTATTTAAGTATAAGTAAGCATTTTGCTATAATGATTGTGAAAATATGTATAATTAAGATGTACTTGGATTGCCATGCTTTTTAAGGAGTTGATTCTATGCTTTTTCCAGAACAAACGGCAACCCGAACGCTGAGTGACCTTAGCGGCATTTGGGATTTTCAGATTGAAAAAACAGGCCACCCGTTAACGGCAACGGAACCACTTCCCGCCCCTATTCCGATGGCTGTTCCCGGGTCATTCAACGATCAGGTCGTCGATGCTGCGATCCGCGATCATGCCGGCTACTTTTGGTATGAAACAACCCTTTCCGTTCCCGCAGTCCTATTGGAACGGCGCCTTGTTTTACGGTTTGGCTCGGCTACCCATAGCGCAACGATTTACATCAACGGTCAAGAAGTGGGATGGCATACGGGTGGTTTCACGCCCTTTGAGTTTGTCATCAACGACTATGTCCATGCCGGAAAAAACGACCTCAAGGTGCGGTTAAGCAACATTCTCGATTACACCACCCTTCCTGTTGGGAATCACTCGCAGGTAAACGGGCGGGACGTTGTCGAACCAAACTTCGATTTTTACAACTATGCAGGAATCCACCGGCCAGTTAAGCTGTATTCCACCGCAACGACGTACACTGAAAAAATCACCGTTAAGTACACCGTTGATGGTGAAACAACGACCGTCAACCCTGACATTACGGTCAAAGGGGACTATGCCAGCGCAAAGGTTACCATCACCGATGAAGACAACCAGGTTGTCGCCACGGCAGATCAACTCGGGGAATCTCTGATAATTAGTAAAACCCATCGCTGGAACGTCCGCGACGCTTACCTGTACAACCTCACCGTAGAGTTATTCGATAACGACGGTCAGCTTCTCGATGACTATACTGAGCCGTTCGGCATTCGGACCATTAAGGTTAAGGATTGCCAGCTTCT
This sequence comes from Candidatus Ligilactobacillus avistercoris, assembly GCA_019119415.1. GTDB lineage: Bacteria > Bacillota > Bacilli > Lactobacillales > Lactobacillaceae > Ligilactobacillus > Ligilactobacillus hohenheimensis. Next base: position 80,833 of record DWXB01000007.1, read on the forward strand.
TATTAACGACAAACCCATTTACCTGAAGGGCTTTGGCCGTCACGAAGATTTCCCGGTTCTCGGAAAGGGACAAAACATGGCCGTCTCCAACCTGGACCACAACCTGATGAAGGACCTAAACGCCAACTCCTTCCGGACATCCCATTACCCGTATTCTGAGGAGGAAATGCGGCTTGCTGACCGGGACGGATTCATCGTCATTGATGAAGTTCCCGCAGTGGGGTTATACGCCAACATGAACGTTGATGTCAGCAGCAATTTCACCAATGACGCCACAACTTCCCAGACAGACACATGGGAAGTAATGAAGACGAGCCAGGCCCACGAACAGGTCCTCCGGGAGACTATCGCGCGCGATCAGAACCACCCGTCCGTTATCATGTGGTCGATTGCTAACGAACCCGCTTCAAGTGAACCGGGCGCAGGTAAGTACTTTAAGCCACTGTTTGAACTTGCCCACAAACTTGATTGGGAACACCGCCCACGGGTCTCGGCCAACATCCTCTCCTCCACCCCAGAAAAGGACGAGGTTGCGCCGCTCGTTGACCTGCTATGCCTTAACAGGTACTACGGTTGGTACCTCCAATACAACGACCTGGAAGCGGCAAAGAAAGCGTTACGGGCCGACTTAGCCACTTGGCACAAACGCTTCCCTGACAAGCCCATCATGTTTACCGAGTTTGGCGCGGATACCCAACCTGGGTTGCACTCCCGTTACCATGACCCGTACTCTGAGGAATACCAGGTTGATTACTACAAGGCTAACTTTGAAGTCTTCGACGAGTGTCCTTACTTCATTGGCGAGCATCTATGGAACATCGCTGATTTTGCTACCGCACCAACACTTATTCGGGTTGATGGCAACAAGAAGGGTGTCTTCACGCGTGACCGGCAGCCAAAGCAGATTGTACCGCTTCTTCGGGAACGCTGGGCTCATAAGTAACTAATAACGCGAATATTCAAAAAGAACCCGATCGCTTTGTATGCGGTCGGGTTCTTTTAATATATGCCTTTAGAAATCGTATTTCGCAATCCTCTGTTCTTCCAAAACAAAGTCCTTAAAGTAAGGTAGCTTAAACGCTACGTAGGCGTATGCCTCATCCTTAATAATCTGTTGCTTTATCAGCCGTTTCCGGTACGTTGACCAGTAATTAGACGGCTTCCCAGTTTGCCGTGCAATCGCCGCCATTTTAACCTGTCCGTCTTTACTTTCACTCATAGCCATTGCGCGCAAAAATTCTTTGTCACCCGCAGTTAGTTGCTGATAAACCAGCGCGTATGCTTTTCTTGCCAACGTATCCTGATATTCATTAACCACCTGGTTGACTACATCAGCACTAATCTCATCCCCTGGTGCCGTACTTTTCCAAACTAGGTATCCTAATAATTGAAAAGCATAGGCATATCCGCGCGTCATCAGTGTTAACCGGGTAGCTATTTCATCAGAAATGCGCCGTCCACCCTGCGCGAAATTTGTCCGAAATGCCTGCTCAATTGATTTCCCGTGTAAAAACGGCAGTTCCAACTGATTACTCCGGAGCAAAAACGTCAGCACTTTGTTATGTTGCAACTCGGAAATATTTTCTGGTAGACCAGTCATCACCAGCGCAACCCCAAAGCGTTGTCGAATAAGCTGCTGGTAGATCATTGCTAAGTCCCGAATTTGTGGGGTTGACGAGACTTCATCAATCGCAATCAACACCTTTTTATGGTGCGCCTTCAGCTGCTTAAATATTTCCATCAATAGCCCAATTTGCGTGGCATTTCCGGCGACTAGTTTAAAATCAAAATGCCTTGTCTTAATCTTGTCAACCTTGCTGAAAAAGCTCTTTAATTTTAACTCCGGCTGCATCTGCAAGTTTTCGATTAGGTTATCAATAATCAACTGATTGTTTAACAGGTCCACGACAACCCAATCATCGTGCTGCTCAATCTGATCAATAATCCCGGTTAAAACGGACGTCTTGCCCGATCCCCGGACACCACAAATCATCGTTGTTTGGTATGGGGTGTCGATTTCAGTACCAGCATTGGTTAGTTCATCGACGTAATCCGCAATTATGCGTTCCCGGTCCAAAAACAACTGCGGAACCTTCCCAAAATTAGGGTTAAATGGCGACCGCTCTTTCATCTCGCTCACCTCCGTTTATCACCTATTATAATTTGTTTTTGCATTTTTTGCCATTTTGCATTTTTTGCATTTCATTTTATTTTTGCATTTTTTGCATAATTTGAATCGCATTTGAGTTGTAACACAAAAACGGCCGCTAACCCCCTAGCGACCGTTTCTATTACTTTCTTATCACGCAATCCTACTTCTGGTCATCGTAGCCATTCGGATGCGTTGAGTGCCATGCCCATGCCGTTTCAATGATCTTGTGGACATCGTCATATTCTGGTTTCCAACCAAGAATCTTACGGGCCTTGTCCGAAGCAGCAACCAGTGAATCTGGGTCACCGCCCCGCCGACCGGCAATTTCAGCCGGGATTTCCTTCCCCGTTACCTCACGGGCCGCCTTCAGCATCTCTAAGTTTGAGAAACCGGTAGCTGAGCCCAGGTTAAAGGCGTCGGAGTCGTGGCCTTCCCGCAGGTACTTAACAGCCAGCATGTGCGCTGCGGCCAAGTCAAACGGGTGAACGTAGTCCCGGATGTTCGTGCCATCCGGCGTGTCGTAATCGTCCCCGTAAACCTGCAGCTTGTCGCGCTTTCCTTCAGCCACCTGCAGAATGATTGGCATCAGGTGGGTCTCAGGGTTGTGGTCTTCCCCGATTGACCCATCCGGCTTAGCCCCGGCCACGTTGAAGTACCGCAAAGCAACGTACTTAATGCCGTACGCTTCGTCGGCCCACTTCATGATCTTTTCCATGATCAGCTTACTTTCACCGTACGGGTTAATCGGATTTTGCGGATCCGTTTCCTTGATTGGCATGTGATCCGGAATTCCGTAGGTTGCGGCGGATGATGAGAAGACGAGCCGCTTAACGCCGACTTCCTTCATCACTTCGAGCAACTTAATCAAGCCAGTAACGTTGTTGTCGAAGTACTTTAACGGCTTGCCCATTGATTCACCAACCAGTGAATAAGCGGCAAAGTGGATAACAGCATCCACGTCCGGGTTTTCCTTGAAGACGCGCCGCATAAAGTCCTTATCGGCCACGTCGCCTTCGTAAAACTTTGCCTTCGGGTTAACGGCAGCCCGGTGACCCGTTACCAGGTTATCAACCACTACCGGCTCCTCGCCGTAATCCAGTAACCAATCAACCATGTGAGAACCGATGTAGCCGGCTCCCCCTAATACCATAATCGCCATGACGACTCCTCCTTTATTAAGTAAACGTCAGGTAAACGTTAACTAAATATTCCACCGATAGTATACCACAAATTACTACCGGTGGAACAAATAACCACTTATTTACTTTTCAGCCGTGTTCTTAACTTCGCGCAGGTGGATGGTGGTATCCCGCCGCTGCTTCAAGAAGAGCGGTACCTTTTCGACCCGGACATCACTAAACTCCAGGCCAAACCACTGCACCGGGTTGGTGAGGTGGTTTTGCAGGAAAATCCGCGCCGAAATCAAGAACCGTTTCCAGTTTGGAATCATAACATTTGCCGGTAACAGCTCCCGAATCAGGATAAAGCAGAAGTCCCCGACCCGCCGGCCTGGCGTGGTCGTGTACGTCTGCGGCTGTTCGTCAATCATGCCCTTATCCATCAGATCATGAATAACCTTCCGGATGTAGAGGTTCACCCGCGGTCGCATCTTAAACCCAACGTACAGCTGGAGATTAACCACATTCCGCGTCCCCATCATGTCGACGGTGTAGTAGTTAGTAAACGGCTTATCCGTTTGATTAACCGTCACAAACCAGTACACCCGGGCCCGCTTCGGGTGCTTATCCAGAATCGAATAAAGCGTCTCCCGGTCAATCGAATAGTCGTCCTTCACCCGCGAAATCATCACGAGATTATCCGTGTACCGCTGAACCGAATTGTCGTTTGCCAGCTTAACCAGCTGACCAAGGTAATCCTTGAGTGAAACCTTCTGCGACACGTTCCGGATCGGTTTGCGGACCTGGCTGCCATAGTACCAGATGACCATGACGAAGATAATCATCCCCATGATGAACAGGGTGACATACCCACCATAAATGAACTTACTCATACTTGCAATGAAGAACATCGTTTCAATCACAACGTAGAGGCCACAAAAGAGAACCGCCCCGCCCTTTTTAATCGTACCTTCGAGGTAGTTAAACAGCAACACGGTCGTCATCAGCATCGTGACCGTAATGGCCAATCCGTATGCCGCCTCCATGTGCTCCGACGTCCGGAAGAACAGAAGAACCGAGCAGGTGATGATACACAGCAGCCAGTTGATGTCCTTAATGTAGATTTGCCCCCGGGACATGCTTGGGTGTTCAACAAACATCCGTGGCAGCAGCTTGAGCCCTTCCGCCTCTTCTACGAGGGTGAACGACCCGGTGATTAATGCCTGGGAAGCAATGATGGCGGCCAGCGTCGCAATGATGACCCCAAACATGTAAAACTTCCCCGGAAGCATCGTGTAGAACGGATTGATTGCCCCGGACATGTTGTGGAATTCACTCATGTGCCCGATCAGGTAAGCTCCCTGGCCAAAGTAGTTTAGGATTAACGCCAGGAAAACAAACGGCCAGGTGATGTAGATGTTCCGCCGACCAACGTGACCCATGTCAGAGTACAGGGCCTCCGCCCCGGTCGTTGCCAGGAAGATACTCCCCAGAATGAAGAGCCCGTCCTTATTCACCGGCGAAAACAGCACCCGCAGTCCATAGACTGGTGAAAGTGCCTTGAGGATTCCCAGGTTACCGTGCATGTTGTAGATGCCAAAGACTGCCAAGAAGCCGAACCAGACCAGCATAATTGGGCCGAACGCCCGGCCAATGAAGCTCGTTCCAAAGCGCTGGATCAAAAACAGGACCAACAGAATTGTGAGTGTGATGATTACCACGTCGTTCTGGTCGTGCACAGGAACCGTGTGGTGAAACGCCACGCCCTTTAACCCCTCAATCGCACTGGTAACCGTCACGGCTGGAGTCAGCGTCCCGTCAGCTAGGAGGGCCGCTCCCCCAATCAACGCCGGGAGAATCAACCATTTCGCCTTATTTTTGACAAGGGCGTACAGGGCAAAGATCCCCCCTTCACCGTTGTTATCAGCCCGGAGAGCAACCAGCACGTACTTGATTGTCGTAATCAGCATTAACGTCCAGAAAATTAGTGATAAGCATCCGATTACGTAATCAGGGGTCAGGTACTTCATGCCCCCTGCGTTTCCGATTAACGCATTCATTACGTACAGCGGAGATGTTCCGATATCGCCGTATACAACCCCGATGGTGATTAGCGCCCCCACCAGGATTCCCTTGCGGTGTTTCGTCATTTTTGCCACCTCATTGATTTTTCTACCTAATACGGTTCATCATACACTTTATTCTCCCGCACGACCATTAATTTCGTATTACAAAACGGCAAATTTCCCGGGAAATAACAAAAAGGATGAGACGAACGCCCCACCCTCAAGTTAACGGATAAAACTATGCCAATGAATCCCACGGTTTAAGGTCAACCCGCTGCTGGTCAAGCAGCTTGCGTTGTTCTTCCGTCAGGTACTTCTTGTTAATAATGACCTCGTACATGTACTTGTCAAACCACTCATCGGTCATAATGAAGTAGCCGTCCTTGCCGACCTTTTCACCCCAACTGTTTTCAACCTTCCACTTTGTTGGCTGACCGTCCACCAGGTCAACCCCAGTGAACGTCATAGCGTGGGAACACGTTCCTTCACCGGAAGCGAGCCGGTCCGCCTTACTCATTTCCAGATCAACCCCAAATAACTCGTCTTCCTTGAAGTAGTCCGGATCCAGGATTCCCTTTTGCCGGTCAATCTTGTTGAGCACGTCGCACCCCAACCAGGCCGTCTCGCCCGCTTGCAGCTGCTTAATCGTGGCGTCCTTTAACGCCTGCGTATCAACCGTTAGGAACTCAATTTTCTTGCCGTTAAAGATGTAGTCCTGACTCGGCAAACCAAACAGTTTCCCCTGCTCGTGGTCCGGGGCATCCGTCAGGCATACGTAGTCATCAAAGTTCCAGTCCACGTACTTCTGGTAGAACGACTGCGGCGTTAAGTTGCGGTCGATGTGGTAGTTGTGCTCATCGTCCCGGTATTCAAAGCCAAACTTTACCGGCGGCTGACCGAAGACGTCAACGAGAATCCGGTAGATCTCGTTCAGGAAGTGCATCTTCGTTTCACGTAACTTTGCTGCGTCAGCCCCGTCAGCTGCAAGGTTCCGCAGCGTCATGGCATCCTTCCGGAGTTTTAGGTTCAACGTCGGGTTAAGCTCAGCCGTCTTATCACTCGTCAGGGTTTCTGGCATCACGTACTGTGGTACTAAACCGTACTTTTCAATTAATGCCGGTCCGTTTGCCCACTGGCCGCCATCACCGTTGCCCCACTTTAACAGGAACTGCACTTCCCGGCTGTCAAGCGGCAAGTCAGCAGTTGCGAGAACGTCCTCGTAAAACTTGTTACTTTTTTCCAGCCGGTCATAGAACGACAGGTAGTTCTGTGAAAACTGGAAGTCCTTCATCTTGTACTTCTCAGCAAACTTGTGCCGAAGTGTGTTTAACGTTGCGAATAACCAACAACGCCCGCTCTTCTTCTGGTTGGCAACCTTCCCCGTTTCTACTTCAACGGAAAACGTGGGGTCCAGGTGCCGCTTGGCCGCGTAGTTTTCACTTGTGCTAATCACGCCGTTCTTTTGAACCGCGCGCGCGACAACAGCCGCATCCGGTCGCTGGTCAAAATCCTGTTGGAACCGGTGAAGGTCCTCTAGTGTAATATCCTTTGTCATCTGATCCGCCTCTTCCTTTGTTTGATTAAGTGTATTTTAATTCTTTTCTCATTAAAAGGCAATGCTCCCCGCCAAAGAACCCCTTAATTTACTCGAACCACATTAATGCGCTAATCCGCGGAATATCCGAAGAAACCAACGCATCAACGAGCGCATCGTCGTTAGGGTCATAGTCGATAATTTGCCGCTTATTCTTGGCAAGCTTTTGAATTAATATTTTAGTGGCCCGGCCGGCCCCTTCACGAAACGGGTGCAGAAAGTTTGCACTATCCAGTAGCTGAGCGTATTGCTCAATCGGCGGTACTGGTGCCTGATTAATTGCGGTAATCTGCTGGTTAACCGTAGCAATTCCCCGGGAAATAAACTCAACTGGTAAAAACGTCGTCGTCCCCTTCGTAAGGTCATAATTAATTATGCCAATTTAGGCGAAAATCGTTTTTTTATCGCCAATTCGACCATTTTCTTCTTTGTTTTTGACAAAAATAGCCAAAATCAGCATAATTAACACAAAAACAGCCAAAGGGAGGGTTAATAATGCACGAATATCACGATTTACTAACTTACAGCCGGATGAATCCCGGAAAAAATCCCCAAGACGAGTATCACCGGCGCTTTACAAGTCCCGGGGCATACCGAACAGGAATGATGATTCACCCCACTAACAAGGACGGCCTCCCGACGACTGATGAATACGAATTATTTTTTGTTCCAGAGCATTATTTACTTCAATTAATGGAACAGGTACGCCACTTAAGCAGCCAAATCACCGCCCTTGTTCGGCGGTTGCCCAAGATAGCGGCACGGACGTTTGTCCTGGCAATGTTAATGGATGAAATTAAGGCGACCAACGCCATCGAAGGGGTTCACTCTACCCGCGCTGAAATCCAAAACGCATGGAACCACCGCAACGATTCCGACCAGCCAAATCCAGTCCGGCTAGTCGGGTTCGTTAAGATGTACAACGAACTACTTCAAACCAGAATTCCCATGATTACCAAACTAGCGGACATTCGCACTGCCTATGACCGACTGCTCCAGGGTGAAATCGCTCCGGATAGCCTACCTCAGGGACAACTATTCCGGTCGCAGGCCGTCCGCATTGGAAACGCCCAGACAACTAAGCACATTCCACCTACAAGTGAAAAACGGATTATTAACTGTTTGGAAAACTGGCTCCAGTTCGAACAACAAGAGAACGTTCCCGCACTTTTTCAGGCGGCGGCAGCCCACTTCTATTTTGAATACGTCCATCCGTTTGCGGACGGAAACGGGCGTTTGGGGCGTCACCTCTTTTGCCGTCAAATCGCTCGTGAGTACGATCCGTTTACGGCGATTAGTTTTTCACACGAAATTAGCCTTGACGATCGGCAGTACTACCGTGCCTTTGATAAGGTGGAACACCGCCGGAATTACGGTGAGCTGACCTTCTTCATTCAAACTACCCTTCGTTATTTGGCTCACGGCCAACAGCGAACGGTCGCGAAGTTAATGGCAGTCCAGGAGCAACTCGCCCACGCTAAGCAGGTAATCCACCACCAGCAACTATCGCCGTTAGCCCAGGAATTACTGTTTGCGTACGTCCAGGTCTACTTCTTTACCAACCTCACTGATTGGGGGATTGATGACCGTGAAATCATTGCTGCAAAGGAATTCGGAAAGTCTAGGGAAGACCGCAAACGAGTGATTAGAGAACTCACGCAGAACGGGTGGACAACCGTGATTAAAAAACGGCCCAAAAAGCGGTGCCTCTCACGGCAAGGAAAGAAACAACTCAATCTCCAAGCAATCTTTCAGTAATTGAAGAATACACCACAAAAAACCGCTGGCATCCCTGCCAGCGGTTTCGTCGAAATGATTATTAGTTATGGAACCTTTTACTTGTGGGCCTGTTCGTAAGTCTCCTCAAATAGGTCGTAGCTGAAGTCGGCCGTCGTTGGGACAACCTTGTCCGCCTTAGCAAGCTCGTGAGCATCGCCAACGGCCACGGCCACCATGCCGGCGTCCTTAATGGACTGTACCCCAGCAACGGCGTCCTCGACCCCGACACATTCGCTCGGGTCAAGGTTAATGGCAGCTGCCCCCGCCAAGAAAATGTCCGGGGCTGGTTTGCCGTGCGCAACCTTAGCCGGGTCAGCAATCGCGTCAAACGCGTCCATCAACCCCAGTTTCTCCAGAATTGCCGGGGCGTTTTTAGAAGCTGACGCGAGGGCCATCAGCACGTGGTGCTCCTTCAGCTGAGCGATTAAGTCGTTGATTCCCGGAAGGATGTCATCCCGCGTCAGCTTCTCAATCGCTTTCAGGTAGTAGCCGTTCTTCTCAGCGGCCATCGCCTGCACCTGTTCGTCCGTGTAGTCGTCCTTCACCCCACCGAATTCCAGAATCCGGTTCAGGGAATCAATCCGACTAACCCCCTTCAGTTCCGTTTCAAATGAAGCCGGAAGCTCCAGGTTCAACTTTTCCTTTGCCAGCTGGCTCCACGCTGCAAAGTGGAACTTTGCTGTATCCGTAATGACCCCGTCCAGGTCAAACACGCATCCCTTCATCATTGCTGTCATTCCCTTCGTTTCTACCTACTTGCTTAACTTAACGTCCTTACCGTCAACCTTAATTGTCAGGTCGTCACCGGACAGTAGCTCAATCTTCGTTCCCGTCTTATCAACGGCAACGTTTAACAGCCGCCCCCGGAAGTTCAGCCGGAAGTGGTAGCCGTTCCATGCTTCCGGAACAAACGGCTTGAACTGCAGCTGACCGTCAACAACCCGCATGCCAGCGAATCCTTGTACGATGGCCAGCCAACCACCAGACATAGCCGTGATGTGCAACCCGTCAACCGTATCGTTGTTGTAGTTGTCCAGGTCCAGCCGGGCCGTCCGTTCGTACAACTCAACGGACTTCTCCTGGTACCGCAGATCAGCCGCCATGATTGCGTAGATTGATGCGGACAGGCTGGATTCGTGGACCGTCAGCGGTTCGTAGAAGTCAAAGTTCCGCTTCTTTTGTTCTTCAGTAAACTCGTCCATGAAGTACCACATTGCCTGAAGAACATCAGCCTGCTTGATGTACGGTGACCGTAAGATGTGGTCCCATGACCAGTGCTGGTTGATTGGTAATTCATCAGCCGGAATCTCGTTAATTGGGTTGTTGTGGTCGTCCAGCGTAATTTCCTTGTCAAGGAAGCCATCGTGCTGAACAAAGATGCCGAGTTCCTTGTCTTCTGGCAGGTACATCTTGTCGACGATATCCTGCCACTTAGCCTTTTCGTCCGCTGAAACGTTCAGCTTAGCGGCCTGGTCGGCAGAAACCTTGTCAAGGATTTCCAGCGTGTACTTTAATTCCCACTGGGCCATGAAGTTGGTGTACCAGTTGTTGTCGACGTTGTTTTCGTATTCGTCGGCCCCGGTAACCCCGTGAATCATGTACTGGCCATTCCGCTTGGAGAAGTGGACCCGGTCAGCCCAGAAACGGGCAATTTCAACAAGAACCTTGCTTCCTTCGTTCAGGACGTAGCTCTCGTCACCGGTCATCTTCGTGTAGTTGTAGATAGCGTAGGCAATGTCGCTGTTCCGGTGGATTTCTTCAAACGTGATTTCCCACTCGTTGTGGCACTCGATCCCGTTAAACGTCACCATCGGGTAAAGCGCACCCTTTAAGCCCTGTTCCTGGGCGTTGTGGTATGCCCCGTCAAGCTGGTTGTACCGGTACATTAACAGGTTCCGCGGTACTTCCTTCTTGGATGTTCCCAGGTAAACTGGGAGACAGAAGGCTTCGGTGTCCCAGTAGGTAGCGCCACCGTATTTCTCGCCGGTGAAGCCCTTTGGTCCGATGTTTAACCGCGCATCGTTCCCGTAGTAGGTTGAGAACAGCTGGAAGAGGTTAAACCGAATCCCCTGCTGGGCCGCATCGTCGCCGTCAATCGTAATATCGGACTTCTCCCACCGAGCAGCCCACTCGTCCTCCTGGGCCTTTACCAGGTCAGCGTATGAGCTTTCCTGTGCCTTACTTAACAGTTTGTCAGCGGCAGCATCGAGGGCTTCGCGCGTGTCGTAGTCCCGGGACGTTACCACAACAACCCGCTTTTCAAACGTTGCCGGACTGTTCGGCGTTAACGTGCCGCTAAAGCGGTTGGCCACGTGCTTGTCCGTTTCTTCGGCCTGGGCAGGCTGAAGGTCCGTTACGTGCGCCATTGCCATTTCAGTGGTGAACTGCGGTGTACCGAAGTTATTTGGCGCCGTTTCCCCAACCAGTTTGCCGTGATCAGAAGCAGCCTGCTTGTCCAATACCGTCCAGAACTGCTCACCGTAGTTGGAATCTTCGTTGTAAACGTCGGCGTTGATAAAGGACGTTACCTCAACCTGAACGTCGTCATCACTGAGGTTGGTGAACGTCAGCTTGTTAGCGTACAGTTCCTTGAAGGCGACACTGACAAACCGTTCGGACTCAACCTTGATCCGGTGACCGTTCTTTTCAACGACAAATGACCGGTCAAGCACCCCACGCTTCATGTCAAGGCACAGTTCAAAATCACTAAACTTATCCTTGGCAAGGTCAATGGACTCGCCGTCAATCTTGATGTCAACACTGACAAAGTCGATGGCGTTCGGCACCTTCCCGAAGTACTTCGGGTAACCGTTTTTCCACCAACCAACCCGCGTCTTGTCCGGGTACCATACCCCACCGAGGTAGATCCCCTGGTGAGTATCGCCGGAGTACTGTTCTTCAAACATGCCCCGCATTCCCATGTACTCGTTCCCGATACTGGTCATGCTTTCCTGGAGCCGCTTGTCTTCTGGATTAAATTCGTGGGTAACAACCTTCCACGGATCAATTTCAAAAATTCGTTTCATGTGATTCGTCCCTCCGTTTACAAGTAATTAATTCGTTGCGATTACGAAGCCGTCGCGGGTTAATTGCCCGTTCTCATAATTCTGTGCTAACAACACGTCACCCTGTGAGTTAATGGTAGCCGCCTGATCACCGGTGTTAACCGTAATCCGAACCGCCCCATAATCAAGCGTAATGACGTTGTCAGCATCAACCGCCCACTTCATCCGACCAACCGTTAGCTTATTAGCTACCTGTTGCCGCACCCGGACAAGTCGTTGCATAAATCCGTACATCGTCTGGTCCTGTAATTCTGGATCCCAGACCATCGGTTTCCGGTCATCCGGGTCGTTCTCACCCGTCATCCCGTACTCCGTTCCGTAGTAAATGCTTGGCGTCCCCGGCTGCATGAACGTAAATGCGAGGATTTGCCGCGTCAGGTCCATATTATCGTGGGCTAACGTCTTAATCCGCGCAGTATCGTGCGAATCCAACACGTTAAACATCATCGAATTAGCCTGATCAGAGTAATGCATCAATATCGCATTCAGTTCCGCAATCATCTGCGGGGCATCAATTTCGTGCGTTAAGAAGTGCCGTTTAATATCATCAGTATAAGCGTAGTTCATCACGCCGGTAAACTGATCACCCTGTAACCACGGTTCCGCCGTATGCCAAATCTCACCGAGAATGTAGAAATCCGGCTTAAGGGCCGTTGTTGCATCGTGGAATCGCCGCCAGAAATGGTGATCAATTTCATTAGCAACGTCTAACCGCCATGCATCAATATCAAATTCCTTAATCCAGTACGTTGCGATTGACAGAAGGTAATCCTGAACTTCCGGATTAGCCGTATTTAACTTTGGCATGTGCGGGGTGTAGCTGAACGTCTCATAGTTTGCATCATCCGTAAACTCGAAGTTATCAGTTGGCGTATAATGCACCGGGAACTCATGGATATGGAACCAATCAGCATACTTTGAGCCGGCCCCGTTTTTGATAACATCCTGCCACTGCGGCGATTGATCACCAATATGATTAAACACCGCATCAAGCATCACGCGAATTCCCCGTTTATGCGCTTCCTGAACCAAGCGCTTAAACAGCTTTTTGTCCCCAAAATGAGGGTCAATTTCAAAGTAATCCTCGGTATCATACTTATGATTCGATGGCGCCTTAAAAATCGGGTTAAAGTAGATCCCGTTAACCCCCAAATCAACTAAGTGGTCAAGGTGATCTAACACTCCCTGAAGGTCACCACCGTAAAAGTCCTGTCTTCCAGGATGAACCGTTGAGTCCCATTCCTTCGTTCCGGCCGGGTTTAGTTCTGGGTTACCGTTAGCAAACCGCTCCGGAAAAATCTGGTACCAAACAGTTTCATTAACCCACTGAGGGGCATGAAACGCATCAATCTGATGAAAGTACGGTAGCCGGAAATACATATTTTCATTAGTTAATTCCGCTTCCGTCGGTTTCTTTTTGATTCCTTGGTCAACGTATAATACTTCGTCACCATCGAACCCGGTTACATAAAAACCGTATGCTAACCGGTGCTTCGGTTCGGTAATCGTCACCATCCAGTAGTCATACACATCCGTTTGAAGACGCCGTTCCATTGGTACCCGGTGTTCAAACCACCGGGCGTGTTTATTAGGAATAGCGTACGGATCGCCGTACACAACTGCGACCTGTGCAACATCATCCCGGGCCGTCCGCAAACGAAGTTGAACCTTATCAGTTCCTACGAGACTAATATCTTCGCTCTCCGGGCGATGGCCAATTCCGGCATAATTCATATCCAGAACCCTCCGTTAATCCTTACTGAATAATTTCTTCAGCTTCTTCGTCTGTCTTCTTTGCAGAAAGCCCCTTTGTTTCCTTAACTACCCAAACAGAGAATGCACCAATGATGAACAGTACCGCACCAAACAGAATCATCATTGAGGCACCGTCACCGTGGCTCATCTTGCTGAACATCGGGTAAAGGGCAAAACTTGCAACGGAAGCACAAATCTGCGGCAAGCAAATCCAACAGTTAAACATTCCGATGTACGTCCCATCATGCTGTCCGTCCAGGGCGTTCGTCAGAATTGTGAATGGAATTGAGTTAATCGTTACCCAACCAATTCCGATGAAGATAAATGCAATAATTGAAAGCAACTTCGTGTGGCAGAAGGCCAACATTAAGAACCCAGCAGCCGCACCAACTAAGCCAAGTGAGTAGAACGGCTTCCGCGTCTTATCGTTCAGGTGTGACAGTACGTATCCGTATAAAATAGCAGCAACCGTCTGAACGGCAGATAATACCCCGTACCAGTTACCAGCAGCCTGGAAACCAGCAGATGTTGGGTTAATCGTGTGCCAAATGTTGGCTGATAATGCACCCGGAGCGTATGTCCACAGGTACTGGAAACTTGCCCAACTGAAGAATTCAACTAATCCTAACGTCCAGAATACTTTCGGTGCGTTTGAAAGAATTGAAACCAGTGAAGTTTTCTGCTTTTTCTGAGCTTCAGCATCAATTCCATGGTATTCGTTGTACATCTTCGGGTCGTATTCCTTAACCTTAAAGACAGTAAATAAGCTTGAAATCCCAAGAATAATAGCTCCCAGGTAGAATGAGAACCGAACAGAGTCAGGAACGACACCCTTTGCGGCAACGTTTGCGACCCCTAAGGCTGATAATCCGAACGGGAAAAGGTAAGCAGCAAAACTTCCGATGTTTGACCAGATTGTCTGCCATGCCCATGCCTTATCCTTTTGCTTTTCGTTCACCATGTCACCGATAATCATCTTGAACGGCTGCATTGACATGTTAGACATTAAGTCCATGAAAAGAATTGAGATTGCACCGAACCACAGTGCTAGCATTGAGCCATAACCGAAACCAAATGAACCTGAATTTGGTAATAAGAACATAACAATAATAGCAACTATTGAACCAACAATCAGGTATGGCATCCGCCGGCCAAGCTTCGGAATCCACGTGTGGTCAGAGAACCATCCAACCAACGGCTGAACAACCATCCCAGCCAACGGTGGCAGAATAAAGAAGAACCCTAACTTAGTCGGGTCGGCCCCAATCGTCTGGAAAATTCGACTCATCTGCGAACTCTGTAACGAAAACGCCATTGACGTCCCTAAGTTACCAAACGTCATTAACATCAAAACGCTCATCGCCAAGTTTGGCATTGGTTTGCGTTTCTTTTTCGTTAAATCATCCATAACAAACGCTCCTCCATAAAAAAGTAATTCTTGATAACGCTAACATTATATAATGCGTTTTCACTTTTTGCAACCGGTTGCACACACTTTTTACGCATTATTCTCCCTTTTTCTAACAAACCCTGCTTATATAAATTACAACCGGTTGCGCAAACCACATAAAAAACGGGCCACTCAGCATTCCGCCAAATGGCCCGTTCTTCTTTGAATTAACCTATCCGCGCGATGAATTCCGTTCCACGATCTTATGTGGAACCACCACCATCGAGCTGTTTAAACCTAACTTCTGCTTTTCCTTTTCCGGACTGTCCATAACCAGAACGGCCGCTTCGTTGCCGAGGAACCGCGGGAAAATCTCAACCGAGGTCATCGTCGGGTTGGCCGTTTCCGCAAAGACGGAGTTGTTAAACCCAATCATCCCGTATTCCCGGGTGTCCCGCCGTAGCGACTTCAGCATGTTTTGAACGTGTATCCCGGTGATGTCATCACACACCACAAACGCGTCGACCTGCGGGTTCCGGTTGAGGAAATGCGCAAACGTCGTCTGGTCGTACGACCGGTCCGCTCCGTTTGAGAGTTGAACCGCAACCGGCTCGCACCCCGCTGCCCGCATTGCCCGCTGGTAACCAAGATAGCGGTCGTTTTGCACAAACTCCTGGAGGTTCGTCGAAACGTAGGCGAGGTGCCGGTACCCCTTCCGCATTAGAAACGCCGTTGCATCACTTCCGGCCGTAATGTTGTCGTTATTGACGTACATCACGTGGTCGTGACCCTGTGGCGGCGTTCCAATCACGACGTACCGCACGCCCGGTTGCGCACTCACGTAGTCCCGCACCGGGTCATCCGCCTTGGAGTACGCAAAGATAAACTTTGTGATGCTCCCCTGCTTAATCATGATTTCAATGTTATGAATCAGTTCATCGACGGTTGGCGCTGTCGCCACGGACACTAAGTACGACCGGGCGCTGCAAAACGCCTCGATCCCCTGAATCACCTGCACGAAGAACGGGTCGTTCCCAACCGAGATTTCACGGGGCGGGAAAATCACCCCGACAATATTTGCCTCACGGTTTGCCAGGTTCTGAGCCGCAAAGTTGGGCGAGTAGTCCAGTTCCTTCATCGCCGCCCAAATTTTCTCCTTCGTTGCCGCACTGATTAAACTACTGTTATGCAAGGCCCGGGAGGCAGTCGATGGCGACACTCCCGCTAACCGCGCAACATCCTTAATGGTTGCCATTTGCTGTCCCCTCAACTAAACGTTTTGTCCTATTCTAGCATACTAGCAGGTTACTTCCGCTTCCCTGAAAAACGGCGGTGCCGGCGGTAGGCCCATCCCGCAAGATAACTCCATGCCAGAAGTGAAATCAGTAATCCCACGTTAAGCAATGGCGGCCAGAACGATAGTACGAGGTGGTGTTTCCCCGGCGCAACCCTTAAGGCGATAAACGTACCGAGTGCCTCGTGAACCGGGACCCGTTTTCCATCGACATAGGCCCGCCAGCCCTTGTTATACGGAATTGTGGTCATGATGACTGATTTACGGGCAGTCGTCGTGATTGTCCCCCGCAGGTGGAGCCCCTTCACCGTCGCATCCTGAAGACCGTTTTGCTGAAGTCCCTGAAGCCGCCGTTCCGCCCTTTTCACGTTAAGTCGGTAAACCTGCACGGAGTCTAGCGGAACGTTTTGATTCCCCTGCGGTTGAATCGAAACAACCACCTTGTGGCCTTTCTGGTTGGCCCCCACGCATTGTAGGAGTGGTTCCGTTAAGTTCCCCACCGTCGGGATTTGAACGCCATTAATAAAAACGGTCGCTGTTCCTAACAGGTTACTTCCCAGCTGGACGTAGTACGGATCATTCGTCTTCAAGTGGAGCGTAATGTTGTACGCTGCCCCGCCATTGCTGTTATCCCCGTCAGGTGTAAGGAGCCCGTTTTTACCGCCCTCCAACAAACTCTGCTGGGGAACACCGGTGTAATGAACGGGGGTGAATAACCCATCAGCCGGCTTGCTATCTAACCGTTGCATCACCGCTTCGGTGTTCGTTGTTGCCGTCGCCTGGTTCGGGTTAAACGGCTGCATGATTTGCTGGTTGGCGGCAAAGGCCAGCGGAAGCACGTACGGGTTCTCAAACCGCCCAACGTCCCCCATCTTCTTAACCCGGTGGTACTCAGCAAAATCAGGGCGGTAACTAACCGCCGGAATCTTCTGGGTTGTCAGGTTATGGAACTGGTGCGCCGGTGCCAGGTAGTACTTAACGCCCAAGAAAGAATCCGTCAAAACGTTCCCCTCCTGGTACACCACCTTCCCAGTGTAGGTCGGTTGTCCCAGGTCATTCATAAAACTGGTAACGGCCGCCCGCTGTGTCGAGCTAAAATCTGAGACCGTTTTGTATCCGAACTGGAAGCTGTTATTTTCCGAATTATCATCAAAGGTGCTCTCCATCCGGTATGGCTGGGAACTATTGGCGTAAAACGCGCTATTCTTCCCCATCAAGCGCACAAACCGCTGGTACGTTTTTACTGGCTCCCACCCAAAAAAGTTGAGGGTCATATAAGCATTTGTCCCCACCTGGGCAATGGTCACGAGGAGCAAAACCCCCAGCAGGTATTTTCGCTGGTCCGGGATAACGACCTGCGTTAACAGAATTACCAGCAACGTTCCCGCAACAAAGAATGCCGTCGTCATCATCTTTGGTTTACTCAGGAAGTCAAAGTACCGCAGGTTTGACCACACTATTCCGATCATGACAATGACGACCCCGAACCCGGCGCCAACTTGCCACCACCGAATATCGCGGGCAAACATCAGCGCCCGCACCGCCAAAAAGAGCATCCAAAAGCTGATTAGGTAACTGAACCGGTACGGATAAAAGACCGGCGACTGAAACATGTGCCACATTAGGTTTAACGGGGCGTAGCACGCCGAAAGAAGCATGAATCCCAGAATTACCCCGGAAGTAATCCGCTCCCGAAGAGAAACCTGCTTCATTAGGAAATACACCACTACAAAAACCAGCAGCAGGGTGGGGATAAAGACGTTCGGGAGCCCCATTTGCACCTGCTGGTCATTTAACGCCCCCATCATGAACTTCCCCATCATGTGCCACGGATGGTAGTCAAAGTTAAACGGTAACTGGGTGGCCATAAACTGCCCCTTACTCTGGGCAATATCCGCCTGAGCCGGCAGTAGCAGGAAAGCCGTTAACGCTCCGCCCAGCAGGCCACCGCCGATATACCGGAGCACTGCCTGCCCTAATTCCCTCCAGTTAACCCGCCGTTGGATTGCTAACCAGCAGAAATATAGGGCGGAAAACAGGACAACCATGTATCCCATATAAAAGTTCACGAAGAACAGCGCCGCCAATGCCAGGGAAAACGGAAGCACCTTCTGGTCATCGAAGATTCGTTCCAAGCCCCACATAACGAACGGCAAGACAATTAACACGTCAATCCACATCAGGTTTAACTCGTTGGCGAGTGTCCACCCCATCAGTGCATAACCGAGCACCACTAATAACCGCCACGGCGCAGCAACCGGGTGCTGCCGGTCAAGCCACGCCCCTAACGCCATGGCCGCACACCCCTGCTTCAACAGGGTAACAACCATAATCCCAAGCGGTAAAAGGCGGTTACTAAAGAGCAGAAGAACCAGGTTAAACGGGCTTAAAAGGTAGTACGCCCACATTCCCACTGTTTCTCCGCCCAGTCCCTTTCCGAAAAAGTAGAGTAACTGGGTCGGGTGCAAAAACGTTGTCCGGAAAAACGCGTAAAACTTAACGTACTGCTCCTGCATGTCGTACGTTAACAACGTATTCGGGCCAAACGGCGTCATCCGTAGCGCAACCATGCACACCAACATTACAACTACCGGCAGAATAAAATCGGCAATCCGTGACCGGTGCCGTTTTACGTACTGCGTCATCTTCTCCTTCATAGTTTCCTCACCGTCAATTTCATATTTTTAAGTGCGAAAAATCACAGTCACAATTAAGTATAGTGCATTTTTCGCCCCAAAATGTGACGAAATTATGATTTTAACCACCAAAAAACACCCCCGCTTACCGGGAGTGCTCCGCCGTTATTACTACTTTACCCGCTCGTACCGGTTAACCACCGCCTGCTTATTCCCCGAGTACCCGAACCGGGCAAGGGGATTGTCACTGGCGTTCGCCCACGTGACGTAGGCCTCCTCGTTTTCCCATTCGTTAATCATCAGGTACTGGTAGTTATGGTCGTCCTGTTCAAGCACTGCGGTTGCTTGTAACCCAACCGGCCGCTTATCCGGATCATCCCACGTTGTTACCAACGAATCGAACACCTTCCGCTCATCGTTATCCAACGTCAGGTACCGGAATTCGATGTACCCCTGCCAATCCTTAAAATTGAGGGTGCGTAAAACCTGAAAATGAAGGTCCGTCGCAAAGACACTTTCCTTCCCGGACTGATCAACCAGCGCGTACTTAGCGTGGTCGTCCGCCTCCCGCAACATGACCAGGTTCCGGTCCGGGTGCGCCGCCCGAATGTCCGCTAAAGTTTGTTTCGGTCCCAGCGCAATATTAAGCTTCCGTAGTGTCATTCTAACCGCTCCCTTTGCTTTATTCGTCCTCATTATAACATTAATTCAAAAAAACGTTTCCACTATTCGGAAAGACGGCTACTTATGGTAGGGGGCTCCCGCATTAATCATAAAGGCACGGTAGACCTGCTCCGCTAAGACCAGCCGCATCAGCTGGTGCGGGAGGGTAAACCGACCAAACGAAATGACCGTGTCCGCCCGTTTCATCACTGCGGGGCTTAACCCCAGCGATCCCCCAATCACAAAGGTAATATCGCTGTGGCCGTACGTTGTCAGGTCAGCTAGCTCACGGGCAAATTCGGGCGAAGTCCGCTCCTTCCCCTCGATTGCCAGCGCGTAAACGTACTCCCGCGGTTTAATCTTCGCAAGGATTCGTTCCCCCTCAACCTCCTTAACGTGTTCCATTCCCGCCGCGCTGAGGCTTTCCGGGGCTTGCTCATCAGCTACCGCCACCACCTGAAACTTGCAGAACCGCGAAAGGCGTTTAGCGTACTCCGCAATTCCCTGTTTCAGATACTTTTCCTTTAACTTCCCCACAACAACAAATTTAATATTCACGGTTATTCTCCCCTTCCACAAGTTATCCCCCGTTTTTTCAAGTTATGCACCCCATACGAACGCATGTTTTACACAGAATTATCCACTAAATCCCCAGTTTTTGCCGTTTTGCGATTTCAAGGGGGATTCCTTGACACTATTTGTCCACATTATCCACAACCTCTGGGGATAAACTACTGTGATTTTCCCGTAATCCCCAATTTATCCACAAAATTCTGGGGATAAGTGGTTAAAACTGTGATTTTTCGGAGATTATAACCCCCTTCTGGGACGATTCTGCCTGCTTTTTTATCCCCACATTGAGGATAACTCTAGTTCTGCCCATCACTTTCAAGCGTTAACTTCACCGTTGCCGTCTGCCGCTGCCCGTGGTGGTAGTACGTCACTGAAACCCGCGATCCTAATTTATGCTGATCCAGTACTTCCTGCAGGGTCGCAATGTCACTGGTTTTAGCGTCCCCGATTTTCGTAATCACGTCACCGGACTTAATCCCCGCATCCTTTAGCGGCGAATTGTCCTTGATTTTCATCACCACAACGCCCTTCGTGACGTTATCAGGAAGCTTAAGGGTGTCCTGTTGCTGACTCACCGGAACGCTACTCAAGTTGGCGGCCTCAATTCCTAAGGCCGGCCGGATGACCTTACCGTGCGTGGTGAGCTGGTTAATAATCGTCACCACTTCGTTACTTGGGATCGCAAAGCCCATTCCTTCCACCGGTGTATCGCTTCCGTTCCCCGTGCTAGCCAGTTTCATGGAGTTAATCCCCACAACCTGACCGGCAACGTTAATTAATGGGCCACCGGAATTGCCGGGGTTGATCGCCGCATCGGTTTGGATAACGGTTGCCTGGGCGGGCTGGCCGTTATCCTCATTCTTAACGGTCATCGTCCGCTTCTTTGCCGAAATAATCCCCTCTGTCAGTGAGGTAGCGTACTTCGATCCAAGCGGTGAACCGATTGCTAGCGCTGGTTGACCAACCTTAATCGCGTTTGAATCCGCAAACGTCGCGACCTGGTGAACGTCCTGCCCGTTAATCTTCAAAACGGCGAGGTCCGTCACCCCATCAGTTCCGACCACCTTGGCCGGAAGTTTCTTGCCGCTGCTCAGGATTACGTTCACCTGCTTGGCCCCGTGAATCACGTGGTTATTGGTAACAATAAACGCAGTTCCGTTGGCCTTCTTGTAGATTACCCCGGAGCCCTCACTTTCCGTTGCTTCCTGGGCACCGCCCAAAAGCGCCTGCAGGGTGTCATTATTTCCCGGGGAATATGCCGTCACCGAGACAACAGCGCCCTTCACCTTATCAAAGGCGCGGGTGGCCTGCGTTGAAATGTTGACCTTCATCCGAGCCGTGTGCGTTGTTCCCACCGCATTATCCGGCGTTACGGCCGAATTACTAAAATGCTGGTAGGTCGCAACGCCCCCAACGACCAGGCCACTTCCCAAAATGCCACCAACTAAGCCCGTTACAAAAATCTGCCGCACCGTTAGTTTGATTGGCTGCTCGTGTTTTTTATCCGTATTCATCCTGATCCTCCCGTTAGTAGTTTTTACCATTATAAATGGATTTTTCATCCGCCGCATTCATTTCATTTGAGCTTAAGAATATTTATAGGGACTTTCCTAATAAGAACAAAAAAGCCGGAACCAACGTCCCAGCTCCCCTTTCATCGCACCATTAAATTACCGTTAACGGGGTCGCCTGATCCGGATCCGTGTCCAGCAGCGCAAAGTCGTGATCCACGCCAAAATCATGCTGCTTCATCATCGTTGCCACGGTTAGGTGGGCGAGCTCCTTAACGTTATTTTCCTTACTCCGGTGGCCTAAATAAACATGCTTGGTTCGATTCCCCACCACGCTCATCAGGGCCATCGCTCCGTCCGCATTTGACAGGTGGCCGGTATCACTTAAAATCCGCTGCTTTAACGCCCACGGGTAGGCCCCCATCCGAAGCATTTCCGGATCGTGATTACACTCAATCAAGTAACCATCCGCATCCCGAATTACCCCGGCCACTCGTTCGGAAACGTACCCCGTATCCGTCACAATCGCAAAACCGTGGTCGCGGTGATGCACCTCGTAAAACTGCGGGGCCGCCGCATCATGCGAAACCCCAAAACTTTCGACATCGAGGTCCCCTAAACTAAGCGTCGTCCCCATTTCAAAGGAGTGGTGCTGGTCTTCCGGAACATCCCCGATTTTAGTGGCCATCGCCTGCCACGTCGCATCGTTTGCGTACACATCCAACCCGTAGCGGCGGGCAAGAACCCCGACCCCCCGGCAGTGATCCGTGTGCTCGTGGGTCACAAAAATTCCGTCGAGGTCGTGCGGATCGCGGTTAATTGACGCGAGGAGTCCCTCGATCTTCTTCCCCGATAATCCCGCGTCAATTAACACCCGTTTATGCGGGGTTTCAACGTAAGTCACGTTTCCCGCACTCCCGCTTGCAAGGATGCTAATTCTTAACTCGTCGGTTTCCGGCATGCTCTTCACCTCCCGTTTGCTCAGTCCGTCAATAATCATACCACGGTTTCTTCCGGGTAACTCCGCAAAAGCCCGTAATCACCGCCAATAAACAATTACATTCACTTATCAACGCATTAAACACCTTATTCTTATTTCTTTACCATTAGTAAACGATTACAATTTGCACAGAATGCGGTTTTTACGATTGACGGTAATTGTTTAATTATATACACTTACACTGTAACCTGTTAGATTACATGTATATCGTTTTCAATCCGTGTTCTTCTTTTAAGGACAACCGGATCATTTCTTTTATCAAGTAGGGGGCTGTGATGGACGTCACGGTCTCTTTTTATGCGAAATCGAAGCCACAATTGGGGGCATTTTTTATTTGCTTTTTCTCATATAATATCCCGTGCAAAACGACGGCGTCTTAGCAATCAGTAATTCCCCCATTAATTTAATGTTAGCTTACCTACCGCAATCGTGTATAATTGAACATATGTGGAATGAGACCCGTTCCGTAAATTTTAATCTAGGAGTAAGTGACTATATGAGTGATACACAGAAAAAATTAACGACGGGACCACTGGTGTTAATGATTTTCACCACCATTTTCGGTTTCGCCAACACGCCCGTTGCCTTCCAACAGATGGGGTACGGAGCAATCCTGTGGTACCTACTGGGTGCCATCCTCTACTTCCTTCCAAGTAGTATGATGTACGCCGAGTATGGTTCCGCCCTCAAGGAAAGTAAGGGGGGGCTGTACTCGTGGCTGGATGCGTCCATCAGCGAACGGTGGTCATTCATCGCCACGTTTGTTTGGCTTTCATCATGGGTGATCTGGCAGGTAATGATTTCCCAAAAGATTTGCATTACGGTTTCAACCGTGCTGTTTGGCCATGACACGACGGGCTCATGGAACCTTCTCGGATTAGGGTCAACCCTAACCGTTGCCCTGATTTCCGTCCTGATGGTGGTGGCCATCACGTGGTTTGTTTCGCACGGGATGGATTCCATCGCCAAGATTTCAACCATCGGGGGGTACGCGGTGATGGTCCTTAACGCCGTGCTGATTATTGCCAGCGTTATCATCCTGTTTGCCCACCACTTCCACCTCGCCCAGCCGGTTCACAGCATTACCGACTTCGCCAAGTCGTGTAACCCGGCCTTTGAATCCCCAATCGGCATGGTTAGCTTCATGATTTACGCCATCTTTGCGTACGGCGGACTAGAATCAATCGGCGGGGTAACGGACTCCCTTGAAAAACCAGAAAAGACCTTCCCGAAAGGAATCGTCATCAGTACGATCATTATCGGCGTCGGGTACGCGTTAAACATCTTCTTCTGGGGAGTTTCAACCAACTGGAACCACGTTATCAACCACGGTAACGTTAACCTGGGGAACATTGTGTACGTTCTGATGGAAAACCTCGGGGTTGTTCTGGGGCAGTCACTGGGAATGTCAACCCACGCGGCCGTTATTCTTGGAACGCTCTTCTCCCGGCTATCCGCCCTGGGAATGCTCTTTGCTTACCTGGGAGCCTTCTTCGTGCTGATCTACTCACCGCTGAAGTCCTTTATCCTTGGTTCGCCGAAGAGATTATGGCCAGAAAAGGTGACGCGGCTAAACAAGAAGGGAATGCCGGCAACCGCTCTGTGGATCCAAACGACCATCGTGTGCGTGTTAATCCTCGGGATTGCCGTTACGGCCGTTCTCATTCACCAGGACGCCAAGTTCCTGTACTCGGTTCTGACATCAATGAGTAACGTGGCCACAACCCTCCCGTACCTGTTCTTAGTGGGAGCCTTTCCGTTCTTCAAGAAGCGGAACGACCTGGAACGGCCATTTGTCGCTTACAAAAACAAGCACGTTATGTGGGCCGTCGTAATCGTGACGTTAATTGTGTTGGCAATCGCAAACGGCTTCACGATTATCAACCCGTTCTTACAAAAGGATCTGGTTTCCGGAATCGCAACGATTATTGGACCGTTGGCCTTCGGAATACTGGCATGGCTCCTGTACTCGCACCAGAGTAAGCGGCAGTCATAAACCTACTAACCAAACATTGAAATTCCCGGGAGTTCCCGGGAATTTTTCTTTTACATTAATCGTTTCCCCGAAAAACAGTTTTTAAGAGAATGATAAAAGAATATAGCATTTGCCTTAAACCCCTTGGCGTTTCATCCCAGCAAGGTGCGCAGGTTCCGGCAACTTCCACGGAAACCCCCACGACTTCCGCTAACCGGCTTCCGGCAACCGGCAACGTCCGGGAAGGTGACCTCACCCTCCTCGGTGTGCTTGCCCTGCTTGGCGGCAGTGTTCTGGGGATAAAGGCGTTCTGGAAACGAAACTAATCTCTAACCGAATAGAACACAAAAAGGAAGCGCGCCACGTAGTCACGCTTCCTTTTACTGTCTTGTATTATCGCTTATTCGTGCTTGCTAACGCCACTGACCGCATCCGCTGGTTCGCTTGTTTCCTGGCCCGCATGTGCTTCAGCCTTTAAGTGCTTCAAGTCTGATTCATCCAGGATTTCCTGAAGTTCTTCCCGGTAGTCCGCCTCATCGGCATCACTCCAGCCCAGGTAATCCTTCATGTAGGCAATCACCGGATCAATTAACCCGTCAAGGCTGTCCCGCATAAACAGAACGTGGTACGTCCGCCGCAGCAGGTAGTCAACCGGTGTTAAGACCATTTCGTTGTCTAAGGCGTACCGCAACGTAATCGTTTCTGCCAGGCTTAAGCCCGGAGCGGCCTCCAGCTCGTCCGCTAAGGCGTAAACTTGCGGAGCGTTGGATCCAAATTCACGGGCAATTCGAAGGGCATCGTCGTGGCTTAACCCGTGCTGTTCACCCTCCTTAGCAAACGCCTCAAGGGCTTCATCCACGTGGTTGGAATCGAAGTCCCCGCCGGAAACCCGAAGTTCCGTGGAGTCAGCGAGCGTGAACTGTTCGCCAAACCGCTTGTCAAGCACGTCCTGAATCATGTCCATGGCACCCTCAGCCATCAAGCGGTAGTCGGTTAGTTTCCCACCGGCCAGGGTGATGAGCCCATCATCCGCCATCGTCAGGGAACTTCCCCGGGAAACCGCTGACGGGGCGGAGGCGTCCGGCGCCTTACTTGCACCCGAAACGGCGTCCGGTTCGTCCTCATCCCCTTCACTTGCTGGTGCCCCTAGCAGTGGTCGTAATCCAGCCCAGCTAGATTCGATGTCGTCGATTGTCAGGTGGGCTGTCGGGTACTTCTTATTGATAATTCCCAGCAGGTATTCCACGTCGCTCATTTCTACGTGTGGTTCTTCGTAGTCGCCCTTGTAGTCGGTGTCCGTCGTCCCGAAATAGGTCTTCCCTTCCCGCGGGATGGTGAAGATCATCCGACCATCATCCGTCCCGGATCCGAAGTACGTCGGCTGGGGAACCTGCAGCCGGGACTGGTCAACCACGAAGTGCACTCCCTTTGTCGGCCGCATCTGCGGGGCATCGTGAAGATCGTGGTCGATGCCCTTCACCTTGTCAGACCACGGACCGGCCGCATTCAGAATGACCTTCGCCTTGATTTCAAAGCGGAAGCCGTCAATCATGTCCTGGGCGGAAACACCGTTGACGGCGCCGTCCTCGTCATGCAGGATTTCGTTGGCCTTCACCCGGGATAACATGATGCCCCCCTTGTCAGCGGCCGCCTTGATGTTTTCCACTACCAGCCGCGAATCATTGTTCTGGTAGTCCAGGTAAACCCCAGCCCCAACCAGCTTATCAGCGTTCAGCTGCGGTTCCCGCTTGAGCACCTCATCCTTAGTCAACGTGTAGTTGGCAAACTGCTTTAAGTGCTCGTTTTCATTAATCCCGGCAAGGTGGTCGTACAGGTCCATGGCAACCTTGCATTCAAACATGGTGAACGTCGTCCCTGGTTCGTCGTAAATCGGTAAAATCATCGGGTCCGGGTACGTGCAGTGCGGCGCAATGTGCTGGACGACCGCCCGTTCCTTCACGGTGTCGGAAACCACCTGGACGTCAAACGTCTTCAGGTACCGGATTCCCCCGTGAACCAGCCGCGTTGACCGCGACGACGTTCCACCACCAAAGTCCTGCATTTCAACCAGACCAACCTTCATGCCGGCTGCAGCAGCCTGAAGCGCAACCCCGGCACCGGTAATCCCCCCACCGATGATTAACAGGTCCAACTCCTCGCCGTTTGCTAACCGCTGAATGTCCTTTTTCCGTGTCTTACTTGAAAATGCCATTGAAAAAACCCCTCTTCTATTCCTTTTGAATTAACTCCACTTTTCCTCAAACAACGCTACTTCACAAAATTCATCGCCTGCAGGATAAACTGCAACCCCGCAGCAATGATCCCGCCGGCTAACGGGCCAAGCATCGGCACCCACGCGTATTCCCAGTGGGCACTCGACTTCCCCGGAATTGGCAAAATGGTGTATGCCAGCCGTGGCGCCCAGTCACGCGCCGGGTTTAACGCGAATCCGGTCGTTGACCCCAGGCTCAACCCGATTACCATAATCAGGAGCCCGACAATCACCGGTTTTAACCCGGTCGTAAACGTCCCCAGGTTTAACAGTGCAAAGATGAACACGCCCGTGGCAATCACTTCACTCAGGAAGTTAAACACCGGATTCTTAATTGCCGGCATCGTCGCGAAAATGTTCACGACATTGCCCTCTTCCGCCCCGTGGGAGGCCTTAAAATGCGGGTAGTACTGAATAATGACTAGTACTGCGCCCACGAAAGCGCCGAGAAACTGCCCCGCCAGGTACGGTAATACCTGGCTCCACGGGAAGTAGCCGAATAGGGCAAACCCAATCGTCACCGCCGGGTTCAGGTGTCCCTGCGAGCCGAGCATTCCAGCCACGTACACCCCGAAGGTCACGGCCATTCCCCAGGACAAGCAGATAAACGTCCAGTTCTGCTTGGTGGCGTAGGTCTGTTTTAGGTTGGTGGCCGCACAGCACCCTACTCCCAGAACAATAAGGACTAACGTTCCAAAAAATTCACCGATAAATCCACTCATGGCTATTCTCCTTTACCGTCTTTTTGGGGCATAAATGCCAGCGTGGCCTGCACGGCGTTCTTCCAGCCGGCGTACAGGCGGTCCCGCTCAGCGTCGTTCATCTGCGGTTCAAACCGGGTCCCCGCAGCGTTTAACGTCTTGAGTTCGTCCATGTCCTTCCAGAAACCAACTTCCAACCCGGCTAAGAAGGCCACCCCAAGGGCCGTGGTTTCAAGGTCGGCAGCGCGGACAATCGGGACGTTTAAGATGTCCGCCTGGAACTGCATTAGAGCGTTGTTCCGGGCAGCACCCCCGTCAACCCGCAGTGCTGGAATGGCAATCCCAGAATCCTTCACCATGGTGTCAACTAGGTCCCGGGTCTGGTATGCCAGCGACTGGAGCGTAGCCTTCACGAAGTCGGCCCGCGTCGTTCCCCGGGTTAACCCGAAAATGGCGCCCCGCGCATCGGAGTTCCAGTACGGCGCTCCCAGTCCGGTAAAGGCCGGCACAACGTACACCTCGTTGTCATTATGGGACTCGTTGGCCAGATCCTCTGATTCCGCGGCGTTGCTAATCATTTCCAGCCCGTCACGGAGCCACTGGATGGCAGAACCCGCCACGAAGACCGACCCTTCCAGTGCGTAGTTGACCTTGCCGTTAATCCCGTAGGCAATGTCCGTCACCAGGTTGTTCTTGGAGAGCTGCGGCTTTTCCCCGATGTTCATCAGGGTGAAGGCCCCGGTGCCGTAGGTGTTCTTCACCATGCCCTTATCAAAGGCCAACTGGCCAAACAAGGCGGCCTGCTGGTCTCCGGCCAACCCACAAATTGGGGCGTTGTAGCCGTAGAAGTGGTAGTCCTTGGTGTAGCCGTACACCTCAGAGTTACTCCGGACTTCCGGCAACATCTGTTCCGGAATGTTTAACATCTTAAGAATGCTCTTCTCCCATTCCAGGGTGTGGATGTTAAACAGCATCGTCCGCCCAGCGTTCGTGTAGTCCGTGACGTGGGCATCGCCGCCGGTCAGTTTCCACACAATCCAGGTTTCAATCGTCCCGAAAAGGAGCTCCCCCTTCTCGGCCCGCTCCTGGGCGCCCGGAACGTGGTCCAAAATCCACCGGATCTTAGTAGCGGAGAAATACGGGTCAATCCGCAGCCCCGTTTTTTCGTAAATCTCATCGCTATGCCCGTCCGCAATCAGCTGGTTAGCAATCTCTTCGGTTTGCCGCGACTGCCAAACAATCGCATGGTAGATCGGCAGCCCCGTCTTCTTGTCCCAGATAACGGTCGTTTCCCGCTGGTTGGTCACCCCAATCCCAGCGACCTGATCCGGCCGGATGCCCGACTTAATCAGGGCGTTGGCAATGGTAGACTGCACTGCATTCCAAATCTCGTTGGCATCGTGCTCCACCCATCCTGGCTGCGGGAAATACTGCTTAAATTCCCGTTGACTATCTGCGACCTTCTTGCCGTCATGGTCAAACAAAATTGCCCGGGTACTCGTGGTTCCTTCGTCAATCGCCAAAATGTACTTTTGCTGTTGATCCATTAACCTCGCCTCCTCATGGTTGCTTTGTGGTAACGCTTACATAAATTATTGTAACATCGGTTTTTTAGTTTGCAAATCCCCAAATTCACAAATCGTGTTGTTTTCACTGGAATGCTCCCTTCGCCCGGTTGAGTTTTTGGTTAACCGGGAACTTTCCCGGAAAACTTCCGGGTGACATTTACTATATTTATGATATTCTATACCTGTAAGCGATTTCGCTAAAAGCAACGGCCGTTTCCATGAAGGGAAACTTCGTGAAATCCGTTCACTCCCCGGGGCAGCGGGGAGTAATTTCACACGAAAGAAGGTGCGCATTCCGGCTTCTGCTACCCGGAATGCAGGATTGATGACTAGTCCACGTAACATTTTGGCCCACCGGGGAATGTCAACCCTGGCCCCCGAAAACACCATGCCAGCCTTTGAGCTGCTGACGAAATACGGGGTAAAGTGGCTTGAAACCGACCTTGGCATTACCAAGGATGAACACGTCGTGGTGCTGCACGACGATTACCTTGACCGGACAACTTCGGGGAGCGGCCCCCTCACGGACATCATGTTTGACGATCTCCGGCAACTGGACGCGGGGAGCTGGTTTAGCCCCGAGTTTACGGGGGTGAAGGTACCGACAATGGACGAACTGATCGATTTCGTAAACCGCAGCAAGATCAACATTAACATCGAACTTAAGGCGGTTATTGGACCGGATGCCAACCGGCTGGCGGATTCCCTGGTCAAGCAGTTTGCGGCAGCCTTAGACCGGTTAAACCCAGACTCACGGGTAATCATTTCATCGTTTAACCCGATTATGTTATTAAAGATGAAACAGCTAAAACCTGACCTGGAATACGCCGTTCTCTTTGAGGACCACACGTTCTACGACGACTGGACGTTAATCATGCAGGCCACTAGCGCCAAGATTATCCACCCGCAAAGCGAACACCTAACGCGGGGGACCGTTCAGCAGATGAAGGACTACGGCTACGAGGTCAACGTCTGGACGGTGGACACCATCGACCGGGCCAACGAGCTGTTTAACTGGGGCGTTGACGGCATCTTCACCGACATTGCCCAGTCATTCCCACCACATCACCAGAAAGGAGCGCCGCGCTATGGAAAATTCCTCACCACGTGGTTCTAATGCTTTACTAAACAAGATGGGCTTTAAGTCCGGCAACCAGTTGACCGGGTTCTTGACGGTCGTTGTTGCCGGCCAGCTAGTGTACTCCTGCTTTGAAGCCTTTAAGGGAACGTTCTACGACCTCCTGTTAAAGGTGCTCGGATTAAACAACGCCCAGCTGGGCATCATCTTTAGTTTGATTGGAATTTCGGTCTTCTTCTATATTCCGGGTGGCTGGTTAAACAACCGGTTCTCCATCCGGTCGCTGTTAATCTCAGGACTCCTTATCCGAATGACGACCGTCTTTATCATTATTTTCTTCCACCCCACGTTTAACGTTCTGCGAATCATTGCAATTATCTGGGGCTTGACGGACGCCTTCTTCTGGCCGGCGGTTCTTAACGGGGTCGACCTGATGTCGGACAAGGGCCATAAGGGATTGGCATACGGGCTGCTGGAATCCCTCCGGCGGGCGCTGGAAATGGGAATGAACCTGCTGATTGTCGGGGCGATGGCCCTCTTTGGCGGAATTTCCATTTTTAAGACCGGAATGCTGATTTACAACCTGCTGATTATCCCGCTGGTGCTCTTCATCCTGAAGTTCGTGCCGAAGAACGGGATCGCCGCTACGGAGAACAACTCCGGTGAAGGAAAGAAGTCCGGTGATGCGTTGAAGGGGCTCATTAAGGTGCTCACCATGCCACGGGTATGGTTAGCCGGAATCACCGCCCTGACGATCTACTGGTCATACATCAACCTGATTTACACGGTCCCGTACCTGCAGGCGGTCTTCCACATTAGCCAGACGGAAGCGTCCATCTTCGGGATTATCAACACCGGGGCCATGGGCGTGGTGGCCGGCGCCATTTCCGGGGTCATCTCCGACTACGTCTTTAAGTCAACGTCACGGATGATGTTTGTTTCCCTCGGGCTGACCTTCCTGGCGCTGATTGCCGTCCTGGTTGTGCCGAAGAGTCACGAGTTCATGTGGCCGAGTATCATCCTGTTGATGGTCTTCTCGTTTGCCATCTTCCTGGCAAAGAGTATTATCCTGGCACCAGTCAGTGAAATTGAAGTGCCCGAAAAATACTCCGGCTCCGCAATGAGTGTGGGCTCGTTTGCCTCGTACGCCCCGGTCTTCTGGGCATACGGGTTAAACGGAATGATCATCGACCAGCACAACCCGGTTACGGCCTACAAGATTATTTTCTTCATCAGTGTGCTGGTGGCCGGCGCCGGTGTTATTGCCGCCTTCATCCTCATGATTGTGAACCGTAAGCATGACCAGCAGCGGCGGGAAGCCTAAATCAGTAACAATCCCTTTCAAATAAAGACGAAATAAGGTTGAGATGTTAGTCCCAACCTTATTTCGTCTTTAGCACACCACGCATTATTCACTTGCCAGCTTTTTAAGAGCATCCCTAATGACCGGCTCATTCATGATTTTCTTTCTGTTTCTTTCTTTAATGCTTTCTTGTTCTTTCACACTCATTCGCCTAAACTCACTATTCTGGAGTAGCTCAAGCACCTTCATCCGCTGATTGTCCGTCATTTAATCACCCCCTTAATTTTAAAATACACACTCTTAAAATAAACTCCCGAATTTTTTGCTCATCCCATTCGCCAGTAGCGATCTTTTTTGAAACCACGTAGAAATAATTCTTATCGAGTTTAAGTTCCTCGTACTGAACATGGTAATTGTTATTTTCCAAAAAATTCAACGCCGCTAATAATCCTGTTCGCTTATTGCCATTATTAAAAGCCTGATAACGTGCTAGCTTAAACCAAAGGTGGGCGGCCTTTTGCGATATGGTCGGAAACTGATCTTCCCCAAAAATAACTGAATTCTTTCCAATGTTATTCACAGCTGTTTCCACGATTCCACGATCTTTCAGACCAGCAACGCCATATATTCCTTCTTCTTCAAAAAGGGATTGCGCATCTTCATTCAGGTGAATAATATCATTTACCGTCAAATAATTCATTTTACAATTCTCAATTTGAATAGATAATTCTGAACTTTTATTTCGTACCAATAACTGGGAGTTTCCTGAATCCCATGTAACGGCTTTATCCATATTGAACTTCAACTTAATGGTTTTTTGCAAAAGTCCTAACGCTTCACTCGTCTGACTAATCATCGCCGCTTGAGTTGTTTTTAGATCCACCGGATTCATGAACACATAACTATTATCCACCCTACCCCCTCCTTTTCTTTAAACCGATATTACCATGCTTAACATGCATTACCTACTAAAAAATTCCCGCAACCTCCTCAGCCACAGGAATTTTTTCTTATTTCAATGCATCCTGCACCCGCCGCTTCAGTTCCGGCAAAACCTCCGCTTCAAACCACGGGTTCTTTTTCATCCACATCTGGTTGCGCGGGGACGGGTGAACCAGCGGGAAGTACTCCGGCAGGTAGTCCCGGAAGTGCTTGACCGTGTTCGTCAGTGTGTCCTTACTCTTCAAGTCCAGGTACTTCCGCAAAGCGTAGTTTCCCACCAGCATCGTCAGCTGCAGGTTCGGCATCGCCTTTAACAAGCGGGGATGCCACTTATCCGCAAAGCCCTTCCGCGGGGGCAGGTCGCCGCTCTTCCCCTTTCCCGGGAAATAAAAATCACACGGCAGCACCGCAATCTTTCCGGAGTGGTAGAACGTGTCATCCGACACTCCCATCCACTCCCGCAGCCGTTTTCCGGACGCATCGTTCCAGATGATGTGGGTGTCCTGGGCCTTCTTCCCCGGCGCCTGGCCAATCACTAGAATGGTAGCGTTCGCGTCCACGTAGTATAGCGGATCAATTCCCTGCTTGGTGTACTCCGCATTCTGCGGGTCCGCCTTAATCGCTTCAAAAATGGCATTTAACTCATCATTCATGCTACTTCACGCTTTCTACCATGTCCGCGTACATCGCTGTCATCTTCGCGATAATCTGCTGCCCGCGTTCCTGAAGCCGGTCAACCCCAGCGAAATCCCGCGGTGCCCGGTATACCAGCTTGGTCTGGTCCCCCATCCCGATTAACAGAATCTTGATGGGCAGTTCAAACGTAATCTCGTCGTCCTCCTGCATTAAAAGCGTCCCGACCTTAGGGTTACCAAAGATAATCAACCGGGTAGGGTTAATCTGCAGGTCAACGGCTGTCGCCTCCGCCTGCTGGTCAATGTCATCAAACACCTTAAACCCGTGTTCCTTAATCTTCGCTAAAATTCCCGCGTATACCTCGTCAAATTTCCGGTTAACAATGACCGTTTCCATTATACAAACGCCTCCTACATTAAATCTGCATCATCATGGTGGGCCGGGCGGACAACCACGCCCCGCCGCGGGTCCCGTCCCCGGGAAGCCGTTGTGACGTAGTCATTTTCGGCTAGTGCCTGATGAATAACCTTCCGTTCGCTTGCTGGCATGGGGTTCAGGTAAACCGGCCGCCCACTGGCAATGACGTCCTCCGCAGTCCGCTCAGCTAGGTGTTCCAGCGTTGCCCGCCGCCGTTCCCGGTAATCAGCAACGTCAAGGATAACCTGCAGGTGGTGCCGGTAACGAGCATCCACGTAGTTTTGTGCCAGTAGCTGGAGAGCATTGAGGATCTTACCGTGCTTACCGATCAGCTTCCCCTCATCATCCTCTTCAGCAACAAACCGGTATGTAACCTGCCGGTGACCCACGGTAACATCCACCGTGGCGGGCACGCCCATCTGCGCGGTCACGTCTGCGAGGTAGTTCCCCAGGTCAGTAATCACCGCATCCCGGTCCACTTCCCGGGAACCCTGCTGGGAGCGGGCGGAAGCTACCGGTGCATCCCCGTCGGCCTGTTCCCCAGCCACCGTCTCTTGCAGCTGCGCTTCCTCAGCGACCTGTTTCTCAGTCACTGCCTCCTGCGGCCGTGCTTCTTTGCCGGTCTGCTCCTTAGTTACCGGTTCCTGCGACTGGTTTTCCTGTGCTGGCGCCCCTTCCGGTGTACGCACCTCGATAGCAACAACCGCATCCTGACGGCCAATTCCCAGAAAACCGCGTTTACCGGGGTGAACGACCGTGACCGTGACCTCATCGCGCGTACACTTCAGCTGGGCCAAGCCCGTCGCAACCGCCTCATCAACCGTCTTCCCTGTAAACTCCATTTCCTTTTCTCCTCCGTCCCTTGTATCCAATCACCACCATTGTAACATAATGCGGGGGTAACAACCCGAAGAAAACGGGTAGAATAAGGCTTCGCGACCCGGTTGTTTTGGCCTCCCCGCACATCCCGTTTTCCTATAAAAATCGCTTTTTCCCGGCAGGTGCGCTAAACTATGGGTAACTGAAGCGCTTTTATATTGGAGGCATGATCCATGACAGTAAACGAACAATTAATTAAAGACGACTTATACATGGCCGTTAACGGCGAGTGGCTCAAGACGGCCAAGATCCCTGCCGACCGGCCAACCACCGGGGGCTTTGCCACCCTGGCTGATAACATCGAGCACCAGTTAATGGATGACTTTAACGCCATGCTGGACGGAACCACCCAACCAACCGACAAGTACCTCGGTGAGTTTATCAAGTACTACCGGCTGGCTGCCGACTTTGACCGCCGGAACAAGGAAGGCTTCGGCCCGGCCCTTGAACTTCTTGAACGGGTTAGCCACCTGCACGACCTGGCCGACTGGCAGCACCAACTGCCTGACCTTACCAAGGACGGGTTCCCGGCACCGTTCCAGTTCTTTGTGGAACCCAACATGAAGGATACCCAGCACTACGTATTAAGCGTTGACGTCGGTTCCCTCATCCTGCCAGACACAACGTACTACCAGGAAAACAGCCCGCAGACCCCGGCCCTCCTTGAAACCTACCGGGCAATGATGCTCAAACTCTTCAAGCTGGCGGGCTACGACGATGACTTCGCCCGGGAAACCCTCGAACAAGCCCTCGCCTTTGACCGCTCCATGGCCCCGTACGAAAAGGACAGTACGGCCCGGGCCGACTATGCTAGCCTATACAACCCGGTTAGTGCGGCGGAGTTGTCCGCCTTTAGTGACCAGGTCGACCTGGTGGCAGACGCTGCTGCCCTCATTGGCAAGACCCCGGACAAGATCATCGTCAGCGAGCCACGCTACTTTGAGCACCTCGACAAGATTGTCAACCCGCAGACGTTTACGAACCTCAAGAGTTGGCTGTTCGTTAAGACCCTCCTCCGGGTCAGCCCGTACCTGACCGACGAAGCGCGGACCACCGCTACCATCTACAACCGGGCCCTTTCCGGTAGTAAGCAAGCGGCCAACCAGCAAAAGAGTGCCTACCGCCTCGCAAGCGGCCAGTTCTCCCAGGTTGTTGGGCTGTACTACGGTCACAAATACTTCGGTGAACAGGCCAAGGCCGACGTTGAACAGATGGTTGCCAAGATGGTCGCCGTTTACAAGCACCGGCTGGAAAACAACGACTGGCTAAGCGCCGCTACGCGCGAGCAGGCCATCGTCAAGCTAAACAACCTTGGCGTCCAGGTCGGCTACCCCGACAAGTTAGCGCCACTCTACAAGCGGTTTGTCGTGGACGAAAAGGAATCCCTTCTTACCAACGACGCCCGCTTTATCCGGATTGCCATTGAGGACAACTTCAGCCGCTGGGGCAAAGAGGTCGACCGGACGGAATGGGAAATGGCGGCCAGCACGGTCAACGCCTACTACAACCCGTCATTTAACATCATTGTCTTCCCGGCAGCCATCCTGCAGGCACCGTTCTACAGCCTCGACCAGTCTGCCAGCGCTAACTACGGGGGCATTGGCGCAGTCATCGCCCACGAAATCTCCCACGCCTTTGACAACAACGGCGCTAAGTTTGACGAGTGGGGCAACATGAAGAACTGGTGGACGGACGCCGATAAGAAGCACTTTGATACCCTGGCCCAGGACATGGTCCGCGAGTTTGACGGGTTAACCACCCGGGCCGGGAAGGTCAACGGTAAGCTGGTTGTTTCCGAAAACATCGCCGACGCCGGCGGGCTGAGCTGTGCCCTGGAGGCCGCCAAGGAAACGCCGGACGCCAACCTGCGGGACTTCTTCATTAACTGGGCGCGGATCTGGTGCGTCAAGTCCTCCCTGGAGCGGGAAAAGCTGCTCCTGGCAATTGACGTGCACGCTCCGCAAGAACTCCGGGCTAACATCCAGCCGCGAAACCTGGCGGACTTCTACACTACCTTTAATGTGCAGCCTGGTGACGGCATGTACATGAAACCGGAAGACCGGGTCAACATCTGGTAATTAATTGCCTACACAACAAAAACGGGTGGCAATCTTTTCGCTGATCCCCCGTTTTGCTTGACGCCTTTCCAGAAAGGCCATACAATGAATGACAGTTTAACAAACGCTTTTAATGTGGTCCCGTGAGGCCCAAAAGACCGGTACATTTTAACAGGGTTTCCCTGTGCACACCGCTCCTGGTTTCACGCGACCAGGAGCGTTTTTTGAAGGAGTGTTTTTTATGAGTGATAAACGGCGGGACGTTGTGCTCGACGTTAACGAGCGCCCGGGGTTCGGGCAATGGGTGGGGCTCTCCATTCAGCACATGTTCTCGATGTTCGGGTCAACCGTGCTGGTGCCGATCCTGGTAGGATTAAACCCGGGAATTGCCCTATTTAGTTCCGGGGTGGGCACCCTGATGTACATCCTAATTACCAAGGGGAAGATTCCGGCATACATGGGGTCAAGTTTCTCGTTCATCGTCCCAATGATTGCCCTGATGAAGACGGTCGGCTACCCGGGAATTGCCCAGGGGACCATTGCCGTCGGGTGCGTTTACCTGGTCGTGTCACTGGTTGTCAGCATGATCGGGTCGGACTGGATTGACCGCCTCTTGCCGCCGGTCATCGTCGGCCCGATTATCATGGTGATCGGGCTTTCGCTTGCCGGAACGGCTGCCAAGGACGCCACGATTAATGCGGCGGGCCACTACGACCTCAAGTTCTTTGTGGTAGCGCTGCTGACCCTGCTGGTGACCATCGCCTTCAACATGTTCATGAAGGGCTTCCTCGGGCTGATTCCGATTCTCCTGGGTATTGTGGTCGGCTACGTGATTGCCGTCCTCTTTGGCATCGTCGACTTCACACCGGTGCTCCACGCCCACTGGCTGAGCCTGCCGGCCTTCCAGATTCCGTTTGTTAACTACAAACCTAAGCTGTACTGGGGCGCCATCCTCAGCATGGCGCCGATCGCCTTCGTGACGATGACGGAGCACATGGGCCACATCATGGTGCTTAACCAACTGACGGAGCGGAACTTCTTCAAGGATCCGGGGCTCAACCACACACTGGCGGGAGACGGGACAGCCTCCATCATCGCCGGGTTCGTCGGAGGCCCGCCGGTAACGAGTTACGGGGAAAACATCGGCGTACTGGCCATCACCAAGGTGCACAGTGTCTACGTGTTGGCTGGGGCCGCCCTATTTGCCATCATCTTTGGCTTCATCGGCAAGCTGAGTGCGCTGATTGAAACCATCCCCAAGCCGGTCATCGGGGGCATCTCGTTCCTGCTGTTCGGGGTAATTGCTTCAAGTGGGCTGCGCGTGCTGATCGACAACCGCGTTGACTTCGATAAAAAACGGAACCTGATGATTGCCTCGGTCATCCTGGTAATCGGGATTGGGAACGCCTACCTGCAGTTAGGTCAGTACCAGTTCTCCGGCTTAGCAGTTGCAGCCGTGCTGGGGATTATCCTCAACCTAATCCTGCCAAAGGAGGCCCGCAGTGGACGGGAAGCCCGGCAGCAAAACAAACAAACAGAATAAGACTATCAAAGGCTAGGACGGCAAAGTCCTAGCCTTTTTACGACCGTCTTTGTCTTGAAACACTTTCTTTCACACTTCTTACGAAAGTCCAAACGAACGTAAGGATTCATAAAAGCCCGGGGTTATCCGTGGTGTTCTTAACCAAACCACGTACAATGATGGTACGGGGAAATCAATCCCCGGGTCCTGATAGAAAGAGAGTGATTTCATGACAACATCAGGCAAACAAGCAACGGCGGACATCGTGCCCGCCCAGGTGGTCAAGCTCGGCAAGCACGCCCTTGTCCTCAAGACCGAAACAAATGAGCTCATTACCGTCACCCGGCCGCGAAGCACCGCTCACGACAGCGTCTTCCTGAAGGTGATGCGCGACAT
The DNA here is from genome assembly GCA_019119415.1 of Candidatus Ligilactobacillus avistercoris. GTDB lineage: Bacteria > Bacillota > Bacilli > Lactobacillales > Lactobacillaceae > Ligilactobacillus > Ligilactobacillus hohenheimensis. Next base: position 119,175 of record DWXB01000007.1, read on the forward strand.
TATGCACACGGGGCTGTGGATCCCCGTCGACCGGAAGAACCGGCACATTCTGCGGTACGACTGGTTCGATACGCCCATCGAAAACTATAGCTTTTAACTGGTAAAACAACGACCGCCATCCCATTTCGGATGACGGCCGCTTACTTTCTTAACCATTAACTCCTTTATACTTGCCTTCTTGTAAACCCACTTAAACACACAAAAAAGGGGTCGGTTACCCGATCCCTTTTCGTTTTAGTTTAATCGCGCTGGATTAGTCCTGCTTCTTGTTCCGCTTGAAGCCGGCGATGAATGCACCAGCGGCTGCCATCATGGCACCGATGATTGCTAAGCCTGCCTCGATGGCGTTACCAGTATCTGGCAAGCCATGACCGTGGCCCTTCTTAGCTGATGAACTTGAAGCAACGGCCTTCTTGCTTGAAACCGTAGCCTTCTTAGAGCTTGAAGCAACCGTCTTGCTGCTTGAAACTGCCTTAGCTGATGATGAGCTTGAAGCTACTGAGCTTGATGAAGCCGTTGAGCTGCTTAAGCTCTTTACTGAGCTGCTTGATGACTTCTTGCTTGAGCTTGAAGCTACCTTTGTGCTTGAAATTGAGCTTTCCTTTGATGAAGCAGCTGAACTTTCGGAAGCAGCTGAGCTTGATGAAGCCTGACTGCTTGAACTCGTCCAGATGATTGGAAACTGGAAGTTGTTCGTCCCTGTTTCCAGGTTAACCAAGTTCTGCCACTTGTTGTTCATGCCAGCTGGTGCGTTCTGCATCACGGCTGAGAAGTAGTTAGAACCTGCTAACTTTTCATAACTAGCTTTAGCCTGAATGTTTCCAACTACCTGGTTAGCCTTGTTGCTTGACGGATCACCACTACCAACGTACTTAACCCGGTATGTCTTACCAGACTGTACCTGGTTAACTTCTTGACCAGTTGAGGCGTCAATAATTTCGTAACCCACTGGTAGACCCGTAACGTCAACCCCACCGTTGTAGTTAGACAGCGTGAACGTGTTACTTTCCTTCGTTGACGGATTCATGACCAGCGGATTGCTGTTGTCAACCGTCTTACCGTTAGCCGCCGTAACGGAAACGTTCTTCGGGTAAGCCGTCTGGTTGTCCAGCGGGTGAGTCTGAGCGTAATTTAAGATTGCCTGTCCCAGAGCTGTGTGGGTTGCAAGGTAACCTGGTTGTAACGTACCGTGGATTTTCCCATCTGATAATGTCGTCATGTCGTTCGTGTCTGGCGCACCATCCAGGTACCAGATAACTGACTGGGTAACGTCCTCTTCGAACTCAGCTAATGTTTCATTATTCGGAACAGCACCAAACAACGGACCTGGCTTGAGGGTTGAACCTTCCATGTTTGACAAGTTATTGAAATCATCCTGTGCATCTTGCTGGAACTGTGGAGCAATCTCATACTGCCCCGTCGTTGCATCCTTGTGGTAACCAGCTTCGAGGGCAGCGGCAACTTCATCCGCCTTCTTTGCGCCCGTAACCTGACCCATACCGTCGTAGAAGTTGTACTGGTTGTAGTCTACCCCATTTGTGACATCCGGGGCTAATGATTGCCAGTTGTAACAGTAAACGACATCGCCATTAGCCGTATGGAAATGTGGTTCAATTCCCTGGCTACCTGTAGGCTGATTGTTACTATCAACGCTTGCACCACGTGGCGTTGACGTAATGATCGTTTGTCCTATAGGCGTTGCAGCTGAACTAGCACCCGTCGTACTTGATGAGCTGGCAGCAAAATTGTTACCTTTTTTTTGCTGCTCATCTTGCTAAGCACAACAGTACTCTTCGATGAACGTGCTGCAGCTGATGAAGAGCTTTCTACCGATGAACGTACGGAACTGACTGTTTCAGCCTTAGCTACTGCTGAGACTGGGCCGATAATGGCGCCACTAATCAGGAAAGCTGCCCCTAAAGTATGCATACTCTTACGCATTGACTTCCTCATTAGAAGATATCCTCCTTGTATAAACAAAATATTTTGTTTCAGTGCATCCTTCTGCATCGACTGCACTCTTAGTGTACTCATTAAATTTGTTGAAAAATTGATAGCATATTTAAGAAATGGTTAAGATGAAAATAATTTGCTACTATTTTCAGGATTCGTGCTAGTTTTAGTATTCTTTCGGGGGTTAGAACGACACCTTCCCCGTTTGCAAGCATTCTGCTCACCATTAAAAAATGAAAATAAGTGAAAAAGGCCACTAGCAATCCTGCTGGTGGCCTTAACTAGTTAAAGGCTGATTGTTTACTTACCGTCTACCCGGGAGTATTGCACTGCATTAATTGTTAACGTAATGTCCTTCGGCTTAACCTGAAAATCCTCATCGCTCTCGAAGCCTGCAAACTTCACGTTTAACCGAAGTACAACCCCTTCATCCTTGTTTAAGACGCCCATATCATTGGGCATTACTTCCAGGTGGATGTTGGTCTTCTCACTGCCCTTCAGCTGAGCATTCAGGTTCATCATTACCCCGTTGATCTGGAAATCATACTTGTTAACGATGGCACAGTCCATCGTCATGGCATGGTCGGCGTGACGGTACTCGCCGCCCAAAAAGACCAGCCCAATCGCATCGTCCCGGAGCAATACCTTACTTGCTGCCTCCGAAACCTGCTTGCGGAACTGCTCAGCTGCTTCCGACGTTGCGAAGTTTTCCATCCGCTTAATCAGGCGAATTTTAATATCACTACTCATTATCATCGGCTCCTTTTCTGGCCACGGCGCACTGCCAGACCGCACTCTTCGGTTTCATTCTATCACGCCGCTCCCGCTTAGATAATCACAACTCAATGATTTATCTTTTTTAATGGTGATGATGCTCCCATACTCGGGCAGCGTGCGCACTCCGGAAGTAGTGCATTGTCGACAGGTCGTCGCTCCGCAATAACTCCTTGTGGTGGTGCCACTTCGTCACGCGGTAGAGGGTCCCGTCGCCCTTACTTTGCGTCCAGCCGTACTCCCGCAGCCAGCGATGGTGGTGCATTGTCACGTTCGTCAGGAAACACCAGTTAACCGTATCGACCTGCATCGTTTGCGGGTGATGGTTGGTGTCCGCATCGGTGTGTTGCTCGGCTGGGTGGGCCTCCAACGTTGAGGTGTGCCCGTGGCCGTCGTCAGTCTGAAGCTGGTTGCCGTGAATGGTCAAAGTTGCGCCGTCCGCCGTGTACCAGGTCCCCTGCATGTCCTGCGGAAAATTGGTCCCTGCTGGTGTGCCCTGACTGCTGACCATGGCCGGGGTCACCCGGGAGCTTGAGGACGCCTTGTGGGAAGAACTAGCCTGGACGGTTGCTCCCCAACCGAATAGCAAGCCGCCGATGATTAGCCCAACGGCAAGGCGGTGGTGGTTTGTTGTCATCCGTATCATCCTCCACTTTCGTAATTTTTTCTTAATAAATCTGTTCCCGATTATAGCGCCTTTCGTTCATCGACGCCAGTTCGCATTCACGGGAGAACGCAACCACCCAAAAGTAACGAAAAGGGCTGCGCCTACCAGCACAACCCTTCCTGATAATTATTAATTACTATTGCTAATCTGCATTACTCTCCCGCTGCCGCTTGCGGTTGGAGTAGGCGTAGAAGATAAACGCCACGGTTCCGAAGAAGACCGGCCCGATTGCCGTCCAGAAGGCGGTCATGTACTCGTGCTGCAGGATCGGCTGCACAATCGTGAAGATGATCCCGCCGGCCAAAACAACCAGACAGAAGATTACCAGGACGTTGGTCCAGAAGCGGTTCTTGAAGAACTCAAACGGGCGGTCAATGTTCTTCAGCCGCTTGAAGAACGGGAACGCCCCGACCAAGAAGAGGTACGGGAAGGTCGTTGACACATTCCCCATGTTAATCAGAATCGTGAAGAACTTAGCCGCCGTTGACCCCCCGAAGGAGATGAAGAAGATGGCGACACAAACAACGGCTGCCTGGACCCACATGGCAAACGCCGGCATCCCAGCCTTGTTGAGCTTGGTAATCCGCTTCGGCCACAGCTTACTGTCTGAGCCCATGATGAACGACTTAATCGGGGAGTACGTCATGATGAAGAAGCTTCCCGTTACGGCCAGTAAAATACTAAAGCCCGTAAAGCGCATCATTAACTGGCCGAATAATAAGGCCGTGTGGTGGGAAACACCGATGGCTTCCCCGAAGGAAATCCCGAGATTCCCCATCAGCACGTAGGTCACGTTCCCCAGCGTAACCTTGCCACTACCGAAGGCGTGCTGCCAGTTGGTACTGAAGCCCCACATGAAGATGGTTAAGGCATACCCCACCGCAATGAAGATCGTTGCCAGCAGGATGCCGCGCGGGAAGGTTTTTTCGGGTTTATCAAGGCTGTCCATGATCCCGCCCATTGTTTCCATTCCGCCGTACGCAAAGATGGCGTAAACAATGAACGAAATCATCGCAATCGGCGTTCCAAACTGAGCGTTCGGTGAGTGAATGAAGGAGCCTAACCCACTAACTGGCTGAGCCAAGTGACCGTGGTTTAACACCAGGATAATGACACTGGCGCCCAGGAAGATGGCGTTCAACGCCACGTTAAAGGCCCCACCGATGGAAGCAACCTTGGCAATAGCGTTCATGCCACGCACCGAGAAGAACGTGACGACCAACACCAGCAGAATCCCCGCAATCCCGAGCGTTTCAACTGAGCTGAGACCAAACAGGTGCCACGAAGCCGTCGTATCCTTCCCGAAAATGAACGAGGACAGTGGAATGCAGTAACCGGAAGCGACCTGGACCATCCAGACGATCCACGCCGCCAGCCAGATAAACGTTCCAATGAAGGCCCACTTTTCACCAATTGAGCCTTCCAGCCACGAGTAGATGCCTCCCTTGGCCTCCTTAAAGGATGAACCATACTCCGCCAGCATCAGACTGACTGGCAGGAAGAAGACCAGCGCGGCGAGGATGTACCAGACGATACTGGCATACCCCATCTGCATGAAGGCCTTCGGGGTGTTGGCGAACCCGTAGATGGCGGAAATGATCATCATTACCAGGGTCATCAACCCAATTTTTTTATTTTCCTTCGGTGTGTCCATGAATTTACCCCCATAAATTAGATTAAAATTAGTTTGATTATACCATTATGAGGGGCGTTTGCGGGGAAATGCCCGGAATTTTATGAAAAGAAGAACAAACTTAAGCCCTTTAATCCGCTACGGCCGCAAGGAACGGTTCTGTTACCCGTGAGCGGAAAAAGGACGTTAACGGACCCATGCAAAGGGCCGTAATAATTGTCCCAATTCCCGGCATAACCCCGCACAGAAAGCCGATTAGAACACACGTTGAATCACTAACCACGCGCGCCACCCGGAACGGCGTGAGGTGGTAGTCATTCGCTGCCATTAACGCCCACGCATCGTAGGCAGACACCCCAATATCCGCGGTAAAGTATAATGCGGATGAAAAACACATCACGACTAACGCTCCGCCCATGACCATCAAGCGTGCGGATACTCCCGGATGCGGCATGAGCATATTCAAAAAAGAATGGGCGACCCCCGCTGCGGGGCCTGTAAGTAACAGGTTAATAACCGTTGCCCCGCCAATGTAGTGCCACTGGGTAACAAAAACACCTCCTAGGAAAATACCAGTTACCACAACGTAAAAAACACTGTAACTTGTTCCGAACAACCGCGCGATTCCCGTTACAAAACACGTAAACGGGTCCGTTCCAAAGTTGGCCTTCTGAAGTCCTCCAACGCAGAAGCCCGTGATAATCACTCCCCAGAAAGCCATCCCAATCCGCCGCCGACTTTTTCTTGTCACCATGTTTTCCTCAACTTCCTTTCACTTTGCGGTATAATGCCCGTAACATACTCAGGGGGAATTTTAAAAATGGAAAATGCAACCGTTGTTAATTTTGATAACCGTTTTATCTTAGCGCTTCAGCTAACAACTGCCGGCGACTCTGTGACCGCGCCCACACATACATACGGCCCCGCTATCCGTCCCTACTACCTGCTCCACTTTATTACTGCAGGAGAGGGAAGTTTCATTACAGCAACCGCCCAATACCACCTCAAAGCAGGCGACGGTTTTTTTATCAGTCCCCACGTTCAGACAAAATACGTTGCGAGCTCCGTCAATCCATGGCAATACTTTTGGATCGGGTTTACCGGCTCTGCCGCACCAACAATTGTCCAGCGGTTAGCCTTAACCGATCAGTACCCCATTTTCAAAACCACCCCGGTTAGTCTCAAAAAAATTATGACGTTAATTGCCAATACGGTAATTACCCCAGCAACAGTTGGCGATGAGTTTCATCTCCTCGGAAACCTATTTCACGTTCTCAGCTTAATTGACACCGGCATTCCCACCGTCCGTCTCCGCGAAAATAATCCATACATTAACCAAGCATTAACCTATATCCAACAACACTTCATGGAGCCACTTACCGTCACAACAATCGCCAACCATATCGGTTTAAACCGTAGCTACTTAACAACGCTATTCAAGCAAACCACCGGGACCACCCCCGCTTCATACATCACGACGGTCCGCATCACTTACGCCACACACCTTCTAGAAAGCTCAAACGCCCCCATAAAGACAATTGCTCACCAGTGTGGCTACTCAACCACCGAAGCACTCACCAAAGCATTCAAACGCGTCATTGGAGGGACTCCCGCCAGTTATCGTCAGGGAAAGCGCAACCATCCCTATTGTTAACAACCGCACTTCTCAATACAACGGATAGGTGTTGCGTAAAGTTATCCGTTTGTTAGGTGATTATCATGTTCTGTTTTAATCACGTGCTGTTCGTTTTATTATGTAAGCGGATTCAGAATGGAGGTAATCTTATGGGCATTGAATTTCTTGAAAAAAGTCACCAGTTTCACCTGTACAACGATGAAATAAGCTATGTTTTTCACATCATGCGAAACGGTCAACTCGGCAACCTTTACTTTGGCAAACGAATCGCCACTAACCACGACTACACGGACAGGGAGGAGCATAGTTACCGACCCGTTTCAGCTTATACGTATGACCACGAGTATTCATTCTCGCTTGGCGATTTGCGCCAGGAATATCCGGCATACGGTACGGGAGACTTCCGCGACCCCGCCGTTGAAATTAAACAGGAGAACGGTAGTACGATTACGAACTTCACCTACCAAAAACACCACATTTTCGCGGGGAAACCCCGCCTAGACGGACTCCCGGCCACCTACGTTGAAAGTAACGACGAGGCAACGACCCTTGAAATCACCCTCCACGATGATGTCATTGCCGCTGACATGGTCCTAACGTACACAATTTACGCAGACCGCAACGTAATCGCGCGCAATGTCCGATTTGTTAATCATGGTGAACAGCCCTTACATATCACGAAAGCAATGAGTTTAGCGCTTGACCTCCCGGACTCCAACTATGACTGGCTTCAATTTTCAGGAGCGTGGGCCCGTGAACGGCAACCGAAAGCACGCCATCTTCAGCAGGGAATCCAAGCGGTTGGAAGTACCCGGGGCGCATCAAGCCATATGCAAAACCCGTTTGTTATTCTTAAACGCCCGAATACAACCGAAGACTTGGGAACTGTTATTGGATTCACCTTTGTTTATAGCGGTAATTTTCGCATTCAAGCAGAGGTTGACACGTACGACGTTACGCGACTAACCGTTGGAATCCACCCCCAAAACTTTGATTGGAAACTTAATCCGGGGGCTGTTTTCCAAACGCCAGAAGCCCTTATTACGTTCTCGCACACGGGGCTTAACGGGCTTAGCCAAACCAACCACGCCCTGCTTCGTGAGCGGCTTGTTCGGGGAAAGTGGCGTGACCGTAACCGGCCAGTTTTGATTAATAATTGGGAAGCAACGTACTTTAACTTTGATGAGGATAAGCTCGTTCAAATCGCCAAAAAAGCACGTGACCGTGGAATTGAACTGTTTGTACTTGACGACGGCTGGTTTAGCACCCGGAACGGCGAGACTTCCGGCCTGGGCGACTGGTGGGCCAACCGCAACCGGCTTCCGAACGGAATAAAGGGACTCGCCACCAGGGTTAAAAAATTAGGAATGAAGTTTGGCCTGTGGTTTGAGCCAGAAATGGTCAATAAGGATAGTGAACTGTACCGAAACCATCCTGACTGGATTATTCAAACCCCTCACCGGCACCCTAGCCACGGACGGCAACAGTACGTTCTTGACTTCAGCAGACCGGAAGTTGTCGATGCAATTTATACAATGATGGCAAAAATCTTGGCCGGTGCTGATATTGATTATATTAAATGGGATATGAACAGGAATATCACTGAAGTTTATTCGGCAGCATACCCTGCCGACCAACAGGGCGAAATCTTCCACCGCTACATTCTTGGCGTATATTCCCTGTACGAGCGGCTGATCAAACGATTCCCAGACATTCTTTTCGAATCCTGCGCAAGTGGCGGGGGACGGTTTGACGCCGGAATGCTGTACTATGCCCCCCAGGCCTGGACAAGCGACTGTAGTGATGCCGCAGAACGGGTTAAGATCCAGTACGGTACGTCTTACGGATACCCCCTCAGCTCCATGGGAGCCCACGTATCCATCACGCCGAACCACCAATTAAACCGAAGTACCCCATTAAAAACACGCGGCGACATTGCCTTCTTCGGCGGAGGGTTTGGCTATGAACTTGACCTGAATAAATTAACCCCCGCCGAACAAAAGACAGTCAATGCTCAGATTAGGTTTGCTAAGCAATCCCGCGAAATTATTAACCACGGCACCTTTTACCGCCTGCAGGATCCGTTTACACACAACATTGCAGCGTGGATGGTCGTTAGCCCAGACAAGCGCCACGCCCTTGTTGAGGTCTACAAAATGCTCAACGATGTTAACGCCCCGTTCCGCCTAACATACCTTCGGGGGCTCGATTCTAACGCACAGTATCGCGTTACCGAAGAAGGTGGTCAGGATTATGGGAGCCACGGCGGCGATGAACTCATGAACGCCGGTTTAATTACTACCGATGAACAAGCAGGCCAGGTCGCCACCGAGGACATTAAGGGCGACTTTAGCTCACGACTCTTTATTTTAAGTGCTGAATAGAAAGTTGACCATAAATAGAAAGGACCCACTACACATAAAGTAGTAGGTCCTTTTCATTACAAGATCCTAGTTTTACAGGTTCTTATCCATATTAAACGTGAACTTCGACAACTCGATACCCTTCATGATGAGCTTGTTCATCAATTCCTTGGTCATCTTCTTCATCGTGGCCACAATCTCGTAATTCTTCTGCGTTAGGAATTCCGTCAATTCGGCACCGTGCAGCTTAGCGGCTTCCTTGTCAATCTCAGCAATCATCTTGCGGTTAACGCGCCGGCATTCAATCAGGTAGTCGGTGTTGTCCTGAACGAACTTACTATAGTGGCTCTCCACCAGCATTGACATGTGCCGGTACAGCCAGTATGCAGAGTCGGCATCAACGTCCATCTCAAGCGGCGTTTGCGAAAAACTCGGGTCCGTGTCGTTGGCGTTCGTGTAGAACGGAATGTACGGGCTGAATTCCGGGTAACCGATGCACAGCCACATGATGGCCTGCTGCTCTTCTGGAACGTCATTCCGCAGCTGCAGAACGTGGGAGTTTTGCGTCCGGTTCAAGCCGATTGGCCGGTAGCGGTACTTGTCGGCGTCGTCCGCGTGGCCCATTGGGTCGTACGGCGTCTCGTTGTAGTGGGAGCCGAGGTACATCTCAATGTCATCCGGCGTGAACTTGTGGTTCGTCCGCATAATAAACGGTAATTCGCCTGATTCCGGATCCTCATCGAGTTCCGGGTTAAACAGGTGATGACCGTACCAAACCCGTGGCGTGTTATAGTGGCGGTCCTTTTCATTGAACGTCCCGAAGATGTGACGGAAGTTCCACCTTTCCTTATCCGGGTTGAGGTGGTGTTCCTCAACGAATTCCCGGATGCCGTCCGCCCACTGGAAGTTTTCCGTGTCGTTAAAGTCAACCTGCTGGATGGCAACCTCGTTGGCGACCACGGCGTAAGCGTCGTCCGGAATCCGCTGGGCGAGCCACAGGTGGCCCGTTACGATTTCCATGTACCATGCTTCATTCTTGTCAGCGAACAGCACGGAGTTGCCGGCTGGCGAACCGTACTTGGAAATCAGTTTCCCGAGGAACTGAACGGCTTGCCGGGCGGAATCGATGAAAGGCAGCGTGACGTTAACGATGCAGTCCTCATCCAACCCGTCCTTTACCAGCGGGTCAAAGGCCAGCGTCCGTTCGTTACCGTACGTTGACTCCGTTGCGGACATGGCAACGTTCTTTTCGTTAATCCCACTTTCCTCGTAGTACCCGTTCTTCTTGTAGTCGACGTTCGGGACGGCGTTGTAGCGGTAGCCGTTTTCCGGCAGTTCCATCTCGAAGCCGTTTAACCACGACTTGATCTTCTTGCCCTTCTCCCCGTGCCATGCCGGGTGCATGTAAAACCGCTGGGGGGTCAGCGGCAGGAAGGTGTCATCGTTCCGCGCAATCATCACGGAACCATCGATGCTGGCATCCTTCCCCACCAGCATTGACGTGCAAGCGCGTTCAATTTCCATTAATATGACCTTCATTTCCTATTTAAAGTTACCTCTATTCTAGCAGAGCCCTCCGTGGGGTTCAATTTTCGCGGGGTAAAAAAGACCACAAAAAAAGCATAAAAGAAATTGTACTTCCCCGCCAAAAATAGTAACCTACTAGGGTAAGTATTTTGAAGGAGTGAATATTCGTGGACAGAGAAGACGAGCAACAGCTTGCTAAGCTAAACGCGTTTGAAATTAGCAAGAAGATTAACAAGCTCGCACAAAATAACGACCACCACAACGCCTTCCTGAACGCCGGACGGGGCGACCCGAACTGGCTGAACACGAAGGCCCGGCTGGCATTTAACCGGCTGGTTGAATTTGGCATTACCGAAACCCGGCGAACGATCGATGAACACGACCTGGCCGGGTACACCGAAACGGCGGGGATTGCCGCCCGCTTTAAGCAGTTTTTGAAACCCGCAGAACACCCGGCGGACAAGTTTTTGCAGGCGGCCGTGGACTACTGCGTGAACGAACTGGCGGCTAATCCTGACCGGCTGGTGAAGGAACTCACCGACGGGGCGCTCGGAAACAACTACCCGTCCCCAGACCGGGTGCTGCACTACACCGAACGGATTTTAAACCGCTACATCCAGGACGTACTGTACGACGGCGTTGACCTGGAAGAGCACACGCAGATCTTCCCGACTGAGGGGGGCACGGCAGCAATCGTCTACCTGTTTAATTCCCTGAAGGAAAACCACCTAATCCACCCCGGCGACAAGATCGCGCTGACGACGCCGATCTTCACGCCGTACCTGGAGATTCCGGTGCTCAACGACTACCAGCTCGTCAAGGTTAACCTAGTGGCGGACGAAACGACCAACTGGCAAATCCGACCGGAAGAACTGGAAAAACTGGCGGACCCAAGCATCAAGCTGGTTTGTGCCATTAATCCAAGTAATCCGGGCGCCATGGCGTTTGACAAGCAGGCCCTGGCAGCTATTAAGCATGCCGTAGCCAAGAACCCGGATCTGATGATTGTCACGGACGACGTCTACGGAACGTTTGCCGAAAATTTCCAGACGATTTACAGCGTTGTACCGTACAACACGATGCTGGTTTACTCGTTTTCTAAGCTCTTCGGGGCAACCGGCTGGCGGCTCGGGCTCATTGCCATGCACGACGACAACGTCTTCGACAAGCTCGTCAGTGAGCTGCCGTCCGCCCAGCGGGCTGAAGTAAACGAACGGTACGGTAACGTGGTTCTCCACCCCGACAAGATGTCGTTCATTGAACGGATGGTAGCGGACAGCCGCTCCATCGGGCTGTACCACACTGCCGGGCTCTCCACGCCCCAGCAGGTGATGGAAGACCTGTTTGCCCTGACGCACTTGGTTGCCGGCAAGGACGACCAGTACATCAACGAGTCGCGGCGGATTGTGAGTGAGCGATACAACCGGCTGTGTGCCGCCCTCGGCATTAACCCGGACGAAAGCAAGGAAAACACCAAATACTACTCCCTGCTCGACATTTACCAGATTGCCGAGCACAAGTACGGCAAGGACTTCCGGAAGTACCTCGAAGAAAACTTTGAACAGATTGACTTCCTGGTTAACCTGGCAAAGAAGAACGGGATTACGTTGATGGACGGCCCGGGATTTGGGACAACGCCGGGGAAGCTGCGGGTGTCCGAGGCTAACCTGCCGACCCACGCCTACACGGTAATCGGAGAACAGGTTCTTCAACTGCTGGCAAACTACCACGAACGGTACGAGGCGGCGAAGAAAAACTAAGCCTTATAATGATGAGGATTCAGGCTGTGATGAGAATCACGGCCTTTTTATTATGCCTTAAAGATGAATGTGAACATAACTACTATTACTCCTATTATCAGTCCAGCATTAACCCCTTATAACCTTAAATTTATGTAAAGAAAGGGGTTTCACGCTTTTAGTTGACTTTTTCACAATCAGGAATTATTATGACGTTGTAATTTTTAAAAAAGGAGTGCTTAACCATGAAAATTGCAATCATTGGCGCAACCCACGCCGGGACGTTTGCCGCTCAACAAATTTTGACGAACCATCCGGACTACGACGTCACGGTCTACGAAAAGAACGACAACCTCTCGTTCCTTTCGTGCGGGATTGCCTTGTGGGTAGGGAACCACGTTTCAAACCCCAGGAAGATGTTCTATTCCAGCCCGGAGAAGCTGGCGGCTTTAGGAGCCCACATGCAGATGCAGCACGAAGTCCTCAGCGTGGACGTAACCGCCCAGACCCTGCGCGTCAAGAATTGCATCAGCGGCGAAGAAACCACGGCCACGTACGATAAACTTGTCGTAACAACTGGTTCCCTCCCGGTCATCCCCCCAATTGACGGCATCGACAGCAAGGGCGTTTACCTGTGCAAGGACTGGCACGACGCCGAAACGCTGAAGAACCTGGCGCCGTCAATTAAGCGGGCCGTGATTATCGGGGCCGGCTACATCGGGGCAGAACTCTCCGAACAGTTGTCCTTGGCCGGCAAAGACGTCACCTTAGTGGACGCCTTCCCGCGGGTGCTATACAAAAACTTTGACAAGGACCTCAGCGACAAGATTGAGGCGGAGTACCGTGACCACGGCGTTCAGCTTGCGCTCGGGGAAAAGGTTACCAGTTTTGAGCAACAGGGCGACCAGATTACCGTCCACACCGACAAGGGCGACTACGCCGCGGACGTGGCCATATGGTGTGCTGGTTTTAAGCCGAACACCGCACTGTTTGACGGTCAGCTTGACATGCTCCCGAACCACGCCATCCGGACAAACGAATACATGCAAACCAGCAATCCGAACGTCTTCGCGGCCGGTGATGCCACCAACGTCCACTACAACCCGACCGGTCAGGACGATTACATTCCGCTGGCGACCAACGCCGTGCGTCAGGGAATGCTAATTGGACAAAACATTGACCAGCCAACCGTGAAGTACATGGGAACACAGGCCACTTCAGCGGTCGAACTGTACGGGTGCTGCATGGCCGCTTCCGGCCTAACCGTTGAGGGCGCCAAAATGCGCGGGCTTAAGGCGGATGCCGTCACGATCGAAGAACCATACCGGCCGGAGTTCATGACGTCCACGACCAACGTCACCTGTCGCCTCGTGTGGGATCCAGCAACCCATCGGATCCTCGGAGGGGCGGTCTTCAGCAAGCACGACGTCTCCCAGTCGGCCAACGTCCTTTCACTGGCCATCCAAAACAAGATGACCATTGAACAGCTGGCTATGGTTGACATGTTCTTCCAGCCGAACTTCGACCAGCCGCTTAACTGGTTAAATAACGTGGCCCTGGCCGCAATCGACAAGGCAAATCAGGAATAACCCGTACTAACGAGACAGCAAACGGGGCAGTGATGAAAGTCACCGCCCCATTTTTCTTGTGCCTGTTAATACTCCTGATCCGCCCCCGTCCGGTTGTAGTAGTCCACCGTCAGACCGTCGTCCGTCAGGGACAAGCGGGTAACGCTGCCGTTCTTCGGATAGTCCGCCAGCACGTTAATGGAGCTAAACCGGTCCACTAGGCTGGCAATCGTGTTACTGTGCGTTACCACCAAAATATTTCCCCGGTGATAATCGACCCGTAACCGGTCAAACCCGGCATCCACCCGCTGCCAGTACTCCGTATGGTCCTCTGCTAAGTGGTACGGGTCCGCGGCCTTCATCAGGTCCTTCGCCGCATCAAATGACTTAACTGTCACGATCTCCTTGAGGGTCGTCATCCCAAGTTGAGCACCGGTTAGCCGCCAAGCCAACTGCTTATCCATTCCCTCAAAGTAACCGTAATTCTGCTCCCGAAACGCTGGCAGTTGCACCTGTGCGGCCGGGTCCGTCGTCAGGTTTTCTTCAAGGATTAACTGGCAGGTCTTGGCCGCCCGCCCGAGATCTGAGCTGTACACCCCGTCAAAGTGAACAGTGCGGAGCCACTGCCCCGTTTGCCGGGCGCCGGCAATCCCCGCATCCGTTAGCGGGGTGTCTGACCACCCCTGCATCTTATTCATTAAGTTATAAAGTGTCTGGCCGTGCCGGACAAGGTAAACGTGTGCTGTCATGGTTAGTCTCCCGTACTCTGGCTCTGGTTGTCAACGTTTTTACCGTACTGCGATTCCGGCAGCAGCCGGTCGGCGTAGCCGTTGACTTCATCCTGCTCCTTCTTGGTGTTGTAGTAATCGTTGATTAGCGTTGATAGCCGGACGCTGATCGTCTTCATCGGTGCATCGGCGAGACAGTCAGCATTCGTCGTGGTATCAAGGTACTTAATCACCACGTTTTCGCCCTGAAGTTGATAATAAATTGAACTCGTCCCGTCCCCATTGGTGGTGACGTAACTAAACCCGTTCAGCTCATCACCTGGATTAGAATAAGGTTGGTCACTGTAGTACATTCCGCCACCGACAACCCCCTGTTTAAACCAGTTGGGGTTCGTTCGAAGGGCAACCATGGTTCCAAGTTGCTGGTTAGTAAGGTGCACGTTATGTGGATCAACAACCTGTGCACTTTGACTTCTCTGGTATTTTTGACCGGTACTCAAAGCAACCTGCTTGCTTTGAGTGTGTTGTCCTGCCTGGGCCTGCTGGTGGGTCGGGGCGTCATGATGCTGGGTGTTATGGTGACTTACCTGCTGTTGCCCACACCCCGCTAAAAGCAAACTAACCCCAAGGCCGAGGCCAAGAACGACTGCGCGTTTTTTCATAATTCATCCTCCCATTCCTTTTCAACTTCCCCTATTTTATTACTAACCGGGCGGAACTGCACTAATGTTAGGCTGGTTAATTATGCAATTATTCGAGGCAAAGAAAAAACCTAACCGATCGGCGCCAGTTAGGTCATAGTTGTTATGCTATTGCACATACTTTGTTTCAACCATAGGATACCATTGTTTGCTATAATAGTCAACGGCAACCAGCCTCGGGAGGAGGTGGTTGTTATGCTCCATACTTTGTTTCATGACGTTGCAGAACCGTTGCTTGTTGCGTTCTGCACAGCTCTATTTACTTGGTGGCTAAACAAGCACTAGGTTGCCTAGCTGCCTCGCCTATGTAGGGAAGTCGTCAACTCTCAGTGGAGGTGGCGCATTTTAATTATTAATTACATGTAATCAAAACAAAAACACCTCCGAAACATTGCTTCGGAGGTGTTTTACACTAAACTACTATTCATACTCAATATGATACAGGTTCTTAAAACACTTGTTATATCAGCGTTTATAGCCTATCACTAAAGTTTGGAAAGCATTTGGAAAGCTAATCACTCATTTTAACGTTTTGATTACCATTAAACGATATTCTGGACGACTTTGCTGGCGTAATATTCATACTATGAGCCAATTTATCAGCAACAATACGATCATTCCGCGGAAACATATGCGCATAATACCTTAACGTAATATCTGGCGAACTATGCCCCAAACGTTGCGATACGGTTAAAACATCACAATTCATCTCCGCAATTAGATACGAGGCATGTGAATGGCGTAACCCCTTCGCATCGATTTCCTTTACACCAGCTAATCGCGCATAGCGTTTTAGTATCCTTGATAACGTTGATCGAAGTAAAGGTGCTCCATCATAGGAAATAATAAATCTAATATTACCGTGCCTTTGCTGATCGGCACGCCACCTTTTGAGGCATTCCATCAATTCGCTATCTAACGAAATAATTCGCATTCCGCTTTCTGTCTTTGTATACGGTTTAATCGTATAATTTCGCTTGTTTGTGTAGTTAAGCGTATGGAATACCCGTAATCGAGATTGCTCCCAATCAACATCATCCCATGTCAACGCCAAGCCTTCTGATACTCGAATACCGGTACGGTAATACAACAACAGGCATACGTACACCATTCGTTCATAAAAAGTATCTCGTCCTACCTGCTGAATTACTTTCTCGAACTCACAGCTTGTCCAATATTTTTGGACACTCTTTCCCTTCGAGACCGCTTTAGTTCGTGTCGATACATTATCGCGGATTACCCCCATTCGTTGCGCATACTTCATCAGCTGTCGAAAAGTAGTATATACCAAACTGGCATACGACTGGGAATAGCCACTTTTAACAACCAAGTATGTCCGAAAATTTTCGCAATCTCGCGCAGTTAGCTCCGACATTAAACGGTTTCCCAAATGTGCTTTGATAATCTCCATCACACGTATGCGTGTGGCAAACGTGCTCTTCTCGACCTTACCACGATAATTAGGCATATAGACATTATCAATATACCGTCCGAGTGTAATCCGATAATTAGCTTTCCCCGCTTCTTCATCAGCAACAGCTTTCGCCTTTAATGCAGCCCGATACGCAGCCCGCGGCCCCGAAAACGGCTTACCTAACTCATCTTTGCGGCCTTTCTTATAATGCTGCTTACCATCGTCATCACGTTGTACGAAAACCTGATAGTACCAGTGTCCTTTTTTATCCTGGGCGAATTTACAATCCAAGTGCAACGCTTTGTAAAAAAAAGACCCATAACGGGTACAATGTTTTATAGAAGAAAAATAAAAGAAACATCGAGGTACCTATTATGAGCTACTGTCATTTTACTATAGACGAACGCGAAAAGACATATTTACTGTACAATAAAGGATTGTCCATCAGAAACATTGCCCAGAAACTTGGACGTAATCCTAGCTCGGTTTCCCGCGAACTTCGCCGGATTAAAGATGAGTATATGCCGCATAAAGCCCAGAAAGATTATGAAAATAAACGACGGGCTTGTCATAAACCGCGTATCTTAGATACGCATCCTCAGTTATGTACTTTTATTGCCGCTAAGATTGTTCAAGCCCATTGGTCGCCAGAACAAATTTGCGGGCGCCTTTGGCGCGAATTTCATTTCAAGCTAAGCCCTAATACAATTTACCGACACATTTATCAACATAACTTAAACCAGCCCTTCACTTCGAAAGGAGACACTGGTATTCGCCGTAAGCTAAGGCATAAACATCATTTACGACGTCCTAAAAATGTCCGCAAGCATCGGGAAGCACTGGTTGATTATCTTCCAATTTCTCAACGGCCACACTTTATCAACGAGCGGAAACGAATTGGTGATTGGGAGTTGGATACTGTCATTGGAAAGACCGGCGAGGCATGTTTAATGACGTTAGTTGAACGTCAAACAAGATATACGATTATCCGTAAAATCAACCATAAGGATTGTGCAAGTGTTAATTCTGCGCTGCTTGGATTAGTTCCAGAAATTCCGAAGGAATATCTTTTATCAATTACTCCCGATCACGGCCGTGAATTTCTTCAATTGGATCAAATTAAAGCCGCCTTAGGTGTCCAAATCTATTGGCCTGACCCGTATGCGCCACAGGAACGGGGAACCAATGAAAACACCAATGGATTAATTCGTGAGTACTTCCCTAAACGGCAATCATTAAAAGATGTTACTAACACTGATGTCCGACACTGCGAGGAACAACTGAATCACCGTCCGCGAAAGGAATTAAATTATCAAACCCCTGCGGAACTATTTTGGGATCAACCCCAACAATTAATAAATTAAAAACAACGAACCGGAAAGATTTGTTGTCAAAATAGTAATCTATAAAACAGAAAAGTGTTGCGCTTGAATTGACAATTCTCAACAATAGAAAAAAACTGGTTATGGTAAAGGAGAACTGATATGAAAACGCAACTTTGGCACTGTGCCCTCGTTGGAGCGGTTACCCTGACGGTAGCCCTGGGAAGTAGTGCAACGGCTACGGCCGCCACGGCCCAACCCGTTTCAACGACCAGCACGGTGGTTAAACAACGGCCAATAGAACGGCGGAGCTTCTCCCCGTTTTCTGATATTTTTGGGTTTAGCCACAAATCTATCCTGGAAAATAACCCCCTGGTCAGTTCGACCCTGCCGGGAGCGGATGACGGTCCGGTCCCGACGGTCACTCCCGGGACTACGAACGCAAAGAAGCAGGACTCAACGACGGATGCTTCCACCGATTCGACGATCATCCCGACAGCCGACAGCAGTTCCGTCACAACGGGAAGCAGTTCCGTCACAACGGGAACCGGTGCGGCCGCCTCGAGCGGAAGCGGATCAACGACCGGGTCATCCAATGTCCAGTACATCTCATCATCAACGACGAGTTACGACTTTACGACCCCGGCAGCATCAACGGTTGACGAGACCAAGGCTAGCCAGATTTCAGGACTAAAGGCTGTTAAGGACAAGCACGCGAAGAAGAGCCACCTGTCCAGTGAAAGCAACCAATCCTCCTCCCAGAAGGACAAGAAGAAAAAGAAGCTCCCGGCAACGGGGGATACTTCTACGGCCTGGCTTATTATTCCGGGACTGTTCAGTCTACTGGCAGCAGCCGGCGTTGTTAACAAGCATACGGCTAACAAATAAACAAGAATTACACATTACTCCAGAGGAGGCCAGGATTTTCATCCCGGCCTCCTTCTTCACGGCAAAAAAGGGCACCGCCTTCACTCCGAAGACGGTGCCTTTACAGTATTACTAACCTTATTTTCTAATGATGGTGCCGTACTAAAATGAACCCTGCACCCGCAAGGACAATCATCCCGGCAACCACCAGCCCGCTGGCAACCATGTCGCCAGTATCCGGCAAGCCCTTCATCCACTGAAGGTGCTTGCTTGTGCTCTTGGCGGCCTGCTGAGCATCGCCTGAACGGTGCTCCGCCCGCTGGCTGGAAGCCTTGGTGTGAACCGGAGCAACCAGCTGGAAGGCCCGTGCCGAACTAGCCTTGCTGGAAGATGAACTGGTCGTTGATTCTACCGGCACAAAGCCCCGCACTGAACTGCTACTCTTGTCACTCTTCAGCGCACTGGAGCTAGAGGATGTCACTTTCGTGGAGCTGCTTGATGAACTCGAGGACGCCTTCACGCTCTTTGATGACCGGGAGCTCTTAGAAGAAGTCGTGCTGGATGACGGCACTACCACCTTCGTGCTTAAACTAGAAGACTTGCTCTTCGATGAACTGGAACTCAGTACCTTTGTTGAGCTGGAACTCTTGGAAGAACTAATCACCTTCGATGAGCTCGAGCTAGAAGAGGACTTTCCCTTCTTGGACGAACTTGAGCTCGACTGCGAAGACGAACTAACCGAGTGCGATGAACTCGATGAGCTGGACTCCTTGGATGAACTTGACGAGCTAACCGCTTCCTTCTGGTCCGGGACGGTAATGTTTACCGCAGTGGTCGAATCAGGCACGGTGACCGGGTACAGTTTGTTATTAATCTTATACCCGGACGGCGCCGCAATCTCCTTCACGACGTAGTCCCCGGAATTAAGGTTGCCAAAGTGGGCCTTCCCGTCCGTTCCGGTGGTTTCTTCCCCGACAATCTGGTGATCCTTCGTAAATAACCCAAACTTTGCGCCGGCAAGCGGCTTCTTGGTGGTAGCATCCTCCTTCAGAACGGTGACCCCACCCTCGTCAAAGGTAACGTTCCCCTTCAGTTCTCCCGGAAGGGTCGCTGAGTCCGTTCCGGTCTGGCTGAGGTTAGCCGCTGAAATGGTGGCCTTGTTTTCGTAATTAGCTTCGTCCGTGTTCGTGATCTTCACTTCGTATGAAACGTGGATTGCTAAGTTCGTGCTTGGAACGCTAATGGTAATCTGGGAACCGTTCGTGGTGACCTGCGGGTTAGGAGCGGAAATCGCACCCGTAAAGGACCCGTTGTCATAGTACCCTTCCTGCACCTTCACCGATCCCTGCACGAGTTCCATTCCCGGTCCCATGTTATCGGTAATAACCGGGTCCTTTAAATTGGCGTTGTGCAGGTTAGCGACGATGTCCCAGTGAATCAAGTTGTTGTTATCCTTGTCGTACCAACCAACCTTGTTAATCGCCGTGGCAAGCGTCGCCGGGTTGGTGTCGCCACTCGGGTGGTTCCCGCTACCGGTTGACGGCGCGTTGGAGTTATCCGTAGTCGTTGTGGTCGTGCCAATCACCCCGACACTCAGCGTAATCTGCCGGTTTAACTTCCCGTGGAGGTCATTGTTAAACGTAATCGTCCCGGTCTGGGAACCAGGTTGAATCGTCGCCGTCCCCGCCACGTTCCCGTTTTGATCGTACACGTTGCAAGTCTGCGTGTTCGCAATTTGGACGTCACTCGGCAGGGTGAACGTTGCGGTATCGCCGTTGTTAATCTGGGTGGAGTCCGCAATACTTCCACGGTACTTAACGGTGTATGCCCGGAAACGGCTCAGGTCGGTTTGTCCCGTCACGTTCTTCCCGTTGGCATCGTAGACGGTGGCGTCACCCGCGCCTATCCCGCTAACGCTGACAGTACTGGCCGTGACCCCCCCCCATGTGGTGACAAGCGTTGCTAAGAAAAGGAGGGCTGTAGCCAAGACCGCCCACGTCTTTCTTAATCGTTTCATTTTCAACACACTTCCTTTAAAATGATACGCTTTCATTGTAATCGGAAATTATGGTGAAAATGTGAAATGATAAGCAAATATTAAGGCCCTTCCTCTTTATTAATTTGTTTTAAGAACCACGGAAACCACCCGCAAAAAGGAACCGGGGCAGTTCGGAGACAAAAAGAGGGAGACTGCAACTTCCGTCACAATCTCCCTAACGAGTTATTCTTGCTGTTTTTATACTACCGCCGCCGGATAGCAATCATCCCGGCACCTGCCAGAACAACCATTCCAATCACAATCAGAACCGACATTGTCTGGTCTCCAGTGTCCGGTAACCCAGCACGGTGCGTGCTCTTTGCACTGGTCGTCCGCTTGGCCACTTCTGCGCGACCATTGGCATGTTCCCCAACCATCCGAGCAGAACGGCTGGTAACCCGACTGTTCCCCTCAGTCTGGACACTCCGCGAGGAACCCGCACGGGAAGAACTCCCCTGTTCCGCGGCGGGGGTCAGTGACATTAAGGGCTGCTTAGCCGATTTGCTTGAACTTGCCGGTTTGGGCGAACGCGACGATGCGCTCGGACTTGCCGGTGTCCGTGAACTTGAAGAAGCCGCCGTTTTCTTGGTATCCCGCACGGTCAGCTTCACCGCCTGCTTGTTATCCGGGATTACCACCTCGTGGGCTGCGTATTCAGCGCATAACCCGCCGGGGCCGTGGTTTCTTCCAGGTAGTAGTGCCCGGCGTTCAGTTTATCAAACGATACCGTCCCGTCAGCACCGGTCTTCCCCGTTGCAACGACTTCTCCGCCCGGGGCGTACAGCGTAAACCCAGCGCCTGATAACTTCTTTCCGGTTTGGGCGTCCACCTTCGTAACGGTGAGGGTTCCTTCGTCAAAGACCACGTTCCCGTGTAGATTCCCCGGCAGCGTTGCCGAGTTCACCCCCGTCTGGGACATGTTCGCCGCGGTAACCTGGGCGGTGTTGGTATAGCTCGCCTGGTCGGGGTCAGTAATCCGCGTTTCGTAGGCGATGTTCATGGCCCGGTACGTCCCGGGAACGTTAACCGTTAACTGCTTATCCCCAATCGTCACGTCAGCCGGCGGAATAATCCCGTCATTGAAGAACTGGCCGTTCCGGTAGTGGCCCTGCTGAACAACCACGCTACTTGGGATAATCTCCATTCCGGGGCCAAGGTTGTCGGTTACAACCGGCCCAATCAACTGAACGTTATCCATGTTAATCACTACGTCCCAGTGAATGATGTTCTTATTATTCTGGTCATACCACCCCACCTTATTGATGGTCGGGGCAGTATCAACCGGGGACACCGTACCGCCACCCTGGCTTGGTTTGGTAGGAACGTTGTGGTCAACCGTTCCCATTACTCCCACCGTCAGGGTCCCGTGGCGGTTAAACTTCCCGTGCAGATCATCGTTAAACGTAATCGTTCCGGTCCGGGAACCCGCAGCAATCGTGGCCGTCCCCGCGACGGTCCCGTTCTGATCGTACACGTTACACGTTTGGTTATTCACTACCAACACGTTGGTCGGCAGGGTAAACGTCGTGGTATCCCCGCTATTAACCGGGGTGCCATTCGCAATGGTAAAGTGGTACTTCACCGAGTAGGTGGAATACCGGTCCAAATCCGTGTTGTGCGTGACATCCTTCCCGGCCGAATCCGTCACCGTCGCATCGGCGGCGCCAAGCCCGGTAACACTAACGGAGCTGGCCACCACGCTCCCCCTTACCTGAATGAGCATTCCCACCAGCAGCAGTCCTGCCATTAACACGGCCCATCCGTGTCGTAATCGTTTCATGCTTTTCCCTCCTTTCAAACAAGGCACATCATAAGTTTTCGAAATTAAAAATTGTCAAGAAAAAATTAAAGAAAGGTTAAATTCGTTTACAAATCGTTACCTTTTTTAACGTAAAAAATAATCCGGGGAACCCCCGGATTACCTCACACTACTTCTTCCGCAAAACAGCCTGCGCACTCTTGACCTCATCCGGCGTCGGTTCCCCGCGCCCCATCTTCAAGGAGTGCACCTTCTCAACCGGAAGGTGGCTTGCCAGTGCGAAGTCAGCATCCGTCCAGTGGTGCTGGTCCTCGTATTCAATGATGGCCTTTGCCAATTTGTTCATATCCATCTGGTTGCCTCCTGCCACATAATGTCTGCTATCAGCATAGCATATTTTTTTACCGTTGGATATTAAATTACCTATTTGCCAGCCGCCGCCTTAACAAAGGCCGCAAATAGTCCTTCCGGGCGCTGTGGCCGGGAGAGGAACTCCGGGTGGTACTGGGAAGCAACGAAGAACCGCTTACTTGGAATCTCAATTACTTCCACTAGCCGGTTGTCCGGTGACGTTCCCGAGAAGACCAGTCCGTGCTCCTGCATGATCTTCCGGTATTCGTTATTAAATTCATAGCGGTGCCGGTGCCGTTCCTGAATAACCTCTTCGTTGTTGTAAGCCGCCGCTGCGACCGTGCCCGGCTTCAGCTTGCACGGGTATGCGCCTAACCGCTGGGTGCCCCCCTTATCCTCAATGCCGTTTTGGTCCGCCATCAGGTCAATAATCTTGTTCTTGCAGTCCGGGTAAACCTCCGCCGTGTGGGCGTCTTCAATCCCACACACGTCACGGGCAAACTCGATGCTGGCCATCTGCATTCCCAGGCACACCCCGAGGTACGGAATGTCGTTTTCCCGCACGTAGCGGATCGCCTGAATCATCCCTTCAAGCCCCCGGTCGCCGTATCCGCCCGGAACGATTACGCCGTCGTAGTCCTTCAGCTGGGACGCAACGTTTTCCGCCGTAATTTCTTCGGCGTTGATGTAGTCAATGGTGACCTTCCGGTCGATGGCGTACCCCGCGTGCCGGAGCGCTTCGTTAACGGAAATGTAGGCATCCTGCAACTCAACGTACTTCCCGACCAGGGCAATCTTCACGTTCCCCTGCAGGTGCCGCACACGGTCGCACAGGGCCTGCCATTCGGTCATGTCAGCAGCCGGAACATCCAGTCCCAGTTTGTCACACACAATCTGGTCCAGGTTTTGGGCCTGCAGGTTCAGCGGAATTTGGTAGAGCGTATCCACGTCCATTGATTCAATGACCGCCTCTGGTTCAACGTCACAGAAGTTCGAAATCTTATTCCGCATTGACTGGGAAATCGGCTTCTCCGTCCGAACAACCAGGATGTTCGGTTGAATCCCCAGACTCCGGAGTTCCTTAACGCTGTGCTGCGTTGGCTTGGTCTTCATTTCCCCGGCGGCCCGCAGGTACGGAACCAGCGTCGTGTGAATGTACACAACGTTATCAGCGCCGACTTCTGACTTCATTTGCCGGAGTGCTTCTAAGAACGGCAGGGACTCAATATCACCGACCGTCCCCCCAATTTCAGTAATGACAACGTCGGCGTCCGTCACCTTAGCAGCCCGCATGATTTTTTCCTTAATCATGTCCGTGACGTGCGGAATGACCTGAACGGTGGCGCCCAGATAGCCCCCACGCCGTTCCTTATCCAAAACTTCCGAATAAATCTTCCCCGTTGTGACGTTAGAGTACTTGTTTAACCGAACGTCAATAAACCGTTCGTAGTGGCCGAGGTCCAAGTCCGTTTCCGTTCCGTCGTCCGTCACAAAAACTTCCCCGTGCTGGTACGGACTCATCGTTCCGGGATCAACGTTAACGTACGGGTCAAACTTCTGCACCGTAATTTTTAATCCCCGGTTCTTAAGCAGCCGCCCCAAGGAAGCCGCTACAATCCCCTTTCCCAGGGAGGAGACCACGCCACCAGTAACAAAAATATATTTAGTCATTCTTCCGCTCCTTCGTCTTATTTGGGGAAATAAAAATAAACAAACTCCCTATTCACTAGTGAATAGGGAGCAATCCGTTCATCAGCCCCGTGGAATCCCACGGAGAGCCCGAAAATTATTCTACATAAGTTACCCGAACACGTCAAGTAATTATTCGTCATCAGGGTCAACCGCTGACAGCTGGCCTTCGATCCCGTCCTCGAGGCCATCGTCAACTTCCTGGTTTTCCTCGTCGTCCTCATCGTAATCCGTGACGTTCGTGGCAAAGGCCTTGTTTAAATCAGCGGAACCGTTAAAGGCCACCACGTCGTCATCCTCGTCCGTGCTGTTGGCAAGGGCATTGACCTGCGGCCGCTTCTTGGCCGGTGCATCCTCATCTTCGCCGTGCACCAGGGCCTCATCAATCGAATCGTATGGGTACCACGACCGGAGCCCCCACATGTTTTCGCCGAGGGAAATGAAACCCCCGTCAATGTTCAAGTCCGCATAAAACTGCGGCAGGCGATTCCGGATTTCCTGATCGCTCTTCTCCAGGTAGTCCTGCATGGCGTTCGTCAAGTCCGCGAACGCCATCGGCTCACCGTTCTCTTTTAAAATTTCGTGTGCCACTTCAATCAGTGACAGTTCGCTCTTATCAGCGCCTGCGAATTTTTTCAACTCCACTCTGGTACACGTCCTTTCTGCAGTCTACTTCATATCTTACAATGTTAGGCATTGAAATGCAATCTAATCTGGTATTTTCCCAGCGGTTGGCCGTCCGTGTACAACCGGTAGTCAATCGCCACCGTTCCCATCAGAGGGGTGCGGTTAACCGCCACGTTGAGGTTCGTCGTCTCAGTATCAATCGGAATTAACCCGTACGGGGTCCGGTACGTGGCTTCCACCCGCTGATTAGCCGCAAAGAACAGCTTCATCTGGAGTTCCTCGTGGTTGCGGCTCAACCGCACCGTCCCGTCCGCCTTAATCCGCATCGTCACCACTGCCGGGGGCTGGTTGTCAAGCTGCTCGTCGTACCGCAGGTAAAGGGTGTCGCCCATCTGAACGTAGTGCCCGGTAACGTCCTGGGTCAAATCATCCCGCTCCCCGTCCTGCCAGTGCCGGGTTTCAATGTGAATGTTAACCGGAATTCCGCGTTCTGCCATCGTCCTCACTTCCTCGTTTCAATTCGTTAATTGCTATTATACCCGTTTCCCCGAAAGCAACCAACTCCCGGAAACGGAATGATATAATGAAGGCAAATTCTGTTTTGAGAAAGGAGTGCGGTGATCATCGCCGAATTACTTCCCGTTGAAAAGGTCCTCCGTGACCCGATTCATAACTACATTTACATTCAGCACCGGGTGATTCTTGACCTGATTAATACCCGGGAGTTTCAGCGACTCCGGCGGATTAAGCAACTGGGAACCACCAGTCTGACCTTCCACGGAGCCGAGCACACCCGGTTTACCCATTCGGTGGGGGTTTATGAAATTGCCCGGCAGATCTGCGACCTCTTTGCCCGGAAATATCCCCGGCAGACGGTGGGGCCTACGGGGTGGGACGACCACGAGCGGCTAGTGACGCTGTGCGCCGCCCTCCTGCATGACGTGGGGCACGGAGCCTACTCGCACACCTTCGAGCACATTTTCCACACCGACCACGAAGCCATGACCCGGGCGATTATTACGAGTCCGGAGACGGAGGTTAACCGGGTCCTCCGGCGGGTCAGCCCGGATTTCCCCGCGCAGGTCGCCAGTGTAATTGCCAAGAAGTACCCGAACCCCCAGGTCGTCCAGATTATTTCCAGCCAGATTGACGCGGACCGGATGGACTACCTGCTGCGCGATTCGTACTATACTGGGGCAAACTACGGGACGTTTGACCTTACGCGGATTCTGCGGGTAATGCGTCCCGACAAAAACGGCGTGAGCTTCCAGATTCACGGGATGCACGCCGTGGAGGACTACATCGTCAGCCGGTTCCAGATGTACCAGCAGGTGTACTTCCACCCCGTTTCCCGTTCCATGGAGGTCATCCTTGATCACCTCCTGATGCGGGCGCAAAGGCTCTTTGAAACCGGCCAACTCACCGATGAACTGACGGTCAGCTTCTTAGCGCCGTTCTTTGAACACCACGCCACCCTAGACGATTACCTTCAGCTCGATGACGGGGTACTCAACACCTGCTTTGCCCGGTGGCGGACCCACCCGGATAAAATCCTGAGTGACCTGGCCACCCGTTTCCTAGACCGGCACCCGTTTAAGTCGGTTCAGGTCACCCCCGCAACGAAGAAACTGGTTCCCAAGCTCCAGCGGCTTGTGGCTGATGCTGGCTTTGACGCTGACTACTACACGGCAACCAACGACAGCTACGACCTGCCATACGATGCGTACGACCCGCACGCGAAGAAACCCCGGACGCAGATTGAGCTGATCCAGAAGGACGGGAGTCATATCGAACTCTCCCGGATTAGCAACCTCGTCGCCGCCATTACGGGAAAGGTTCAGGGCGACGAGCGCTTCTTCTTCCCAAAGGAAATGCTTGCCCAGACCGCCCAAACCGAAATTTTTGCGCCGGTTTACGCCGAATTTAACCGGTACATCCACAACGACCAAATTATCAACCAGGGGGGCCATCCCAATGGCGATTAAACTAATTGCAACTGACATTGATAACACGCTGTTAACACCCGATAAAAAGCTCACCGCCCGAACCATTGCGGCAATTCAGGCCGCCAAGGAACAGGGCGTTCACGTCGTCCTGTGTACGGGACGGCCGCTCACCGGGGTGCTTCCCCTATTAAAACAACTTGGCCTGACAACAAACGCTGACTACGTAATCACCCTCAACGGTGCCCAGGTACAGCTGGCCACGGGAGAGCAGCTCCTTGCCAGCACCATCCCGCTGAGCGAGTACCGGCAGCTCGTGCCCTACTTTACCCGGGTGGGGGTTAACATGCACATGGTGACCCTGGATTCGAACGTGTACGTTCACCAACCAGATGTCGGCTACTATACGGTTTCTGACACGTACCACACGCGGATGCACCTGCACGTTGTTCCCCTGGAGCAGCTTCCCGCTGACATCCAGATTGCGAAGTACATGATGGCGGACGCCCCCGCTAAAATTGATGCGGTGACCCGCCAACTTCCCGCCACCATTACGGACCACTTTTACTGCGTCCGGAGCGAACGGTTTTTCTATGAACTTCTCAATAAGCAGGCAACCAAGGGCAATGCCGTGATGGCCCTGGCACACCGTCTCGGGATTACGCCCGCTGAAGTGATGACCCTCGGCGACGAAAACAACGACCTCACGATGATTGCCCAGGCGGGATTGGGGGTTGCAATGGGCAACGCCAATTCCCAGGTAAAGGCGGTGGCCCAGGCAATCACCGCTGATAACGACCACGATGGGGTTGCCCAGGCAATCGAGAAGTACGTTCTCCACGGTTAAACCGGATCATTCTAGTTTTAGCAAAGACCGCTCTCTTGAATTCGCAAAAACACCGTAACGGAAAGTAACTTCGCATCAAAATTGATGCCTTCCTTCCATTACGGTGTTTTTTAAAGCCTGTAACTTATCGCTTTCCCTAATTACTGCCTTGATCGTTGCTATCAATCTGGTCCGCAGCAGGCATTGGGATACTCCCCTGCTTATTCTGGTTACTAAATTTATCGTGCGCGGTTGTCCAGGTCATCGTGTTCGCCATATCACCCTTAGTCTCGTAGTTTTGCGTTTTCCAGTAGCACGTTAACGGCTGGTGGGTATGAACATCCACCGTATACTTGATGATTAACTGTTTGGTTTTCCCCTTCTCCATGCCGGCCCACATAATTTTTTGAATGGCCGCATTGTTCTTCTTTGTTAGCCGAACGGTAATCGTTTCGGTATTCCCGTGGCGGTTAACCGTTGCGTACTTTTTAAGGGCATCAAGCATTTGCAACTGCAGCGAATTGATCTTGTAGTTGTCATAGAGTTTGTGAACCTCGTCCAGGGCATCATTATTAGGAATAAACCGCTGGTTCGGCTGCTGGGCAAACACATCATGGCCATTAGTAAAGACGTTCATTTCCATTACTTTTCCATCCTGTTGCGTGTATCCGTGGATGTTTTCGGTATTATCGCCAGCATACTTAATTGTCCCGCGGTCCTTTGAGCTTTCCTTGGAACCGCCCTTTTTCTGCTGGGCATTGACCGCCCGGAAATCAACAACCCCGCTCTTATCCTGACGTGCCGTACTAATAAACGTATCAATTTCCTGCTGCGCTTGCTTCCCGGTTAGTGTTTGGGCGTGAACAGTTTCATAACCCATCCCGCTAAAAAGTAAAATTCCTCCAATTATCCCCGCAATCTTCCATTTTCTATTCATTATAATATCTCCCCTTTATTATAAATTGCTTTAGTCAAAAAGTGACTAAAATAAAAGCTGGCCTTTCACCAGCAATTAGTCGGGAAAACAGGATTTGAACCTGCGACCCCCACGTCCCGAACGTGATGCTCTACCAAACTGAGCTATTTCCCGATAACGAGTTTAATTATAATACGGCTGCCAGGATTACACAATCCCGGAATGCACCCAGTAGGAGTCGAACCTACAACCTTCTGATTCGTAGTCAGACACTCTATCCAGTTGCGCTATGGGTGCATGGTGCCGAGGACCGGGATCGAACCGGTACGGTAATCACTTACCGCGGGATTTTAAGTCCCGTGCGTCTGCCAATTCCGCCACCCCGGCATAAGCGGAAAACGGGATTCGAACCCGCGACCCCCACCATGGCAAGGTGATGTTCTACCTCTGAACTATTTCCGCATGCTATCCAATTATGAGCCTGCCTTCGCAAACCCGAAGCGGAAAACGGGATTCGAACCCGCGACCCCCACCATGGCAAGGTGATGTTCTACCTCTGAACTATTTCCGCATAACCAGGGTAATTAATATCCTTAATACGGGTGAAGGGATTTGAACCCCCACGTCATAAGACACTAGAACCTAAATCTAGCGCGTCTGCCAATTCCGCCACACCCGCATGAGCTATCAAATGAGTCGTGACAGGCTCGAACTGTCGACCCTTGGATTAAAAGTCCAATGCTCTACCAACTGAGCTAACGACTCAATAAAGAGAATGGAGGATACAGGGCTCGAACCTGTGACCTCCTGCTTGTAGGGCAGATGCTCTCCCAGCTGAGCTAATCCTCCATTAAAAGCACGGCGACGTCCTACCCTCACAGGGGGCGGTCCCCCAACTACTCTCGG
>DWXB01000008.1 GCA_019119415.1 Candidatus Ligilactobacillus avistercoris
ATCATTGGTACTTTGCGTAGTTGAAAGATATTCATGAACAATCTGCGCCTTTAATTCGGGATTATATTTAACCATACAAAAAGTGCCTCACAATCATTAGTTCTTTGTCTAACAATTGTAGGGCACTTCAACTTCTGCGGGTTTCTTTTTGTGATAGCTATTTGGGAGACTAACGGGAATTATCCGTTGGTGCCGTAATCTCCTTGTGGTGCAGGAGGGCGTTTAACCCCACGGCACAGATGCTGGCCACAACGATTCCGTTTCCTAAGAAGAGCTGCAGGGCGTGGGGGAGTGCTTGGAAGATGTTGGGGTAAACCGCAACGCCGAGTCCTGCCCCGATTGAAATGGCCACAATCAACGGGTTGCGCTCATCAGTAAAGTCAACGTTGCCGAGCATCCGGATTCCTTGGACGCTAATCATCGCAAACATGACAAGCATCGCTCCGCCGAGGACCGGAGTTGGGATGATTGTTGCGAGTGCGCCAATCTTTGGTAAGAGGCCCATGACCATTAAAAGCCCCGCTGCCCAGTAGATGGGACGTTTGGTCCGGATTCCTGATAATTCCAGGAGGCCAACGTTTTGGGAGAACGTTGTGTACGGGAACGTATTAAAAATGCCCCCGAGAATTACGGCCAATCCTTCTGCCCGGTAGCCGCGTTTAAGGTCCGCGGCGGTTGTTTCGCGGTCGAGGAGGTTGCCAAGGGCGAAGAATACGCCGGTGGATTCAACCATGGAAACCAGGGCGATGATAATCATCGTCAGACTGGGCGATAGGGCAAAGCGGGGGGTGCCGAAGAAAAAGGGTTGGGGGAAGTGGAACCACGCAGCCTGAGTGACCGGTTTAAGGGATACCATCCCCATCATGCCAGCGATCAGGGTTCCCCCAATTAACCCAATCAACACGGCAATGGAACGGATAAAGCCTTTGCCCCAGAACTGAATTCCGAGAATAATCAGGATCGTAATGCCGCCGACAAACAATGCGCGGAGGTTGCCAAAGGATGCGCTGGTTGCCGTCCCGCCCCCGAGGTTTTGGACCGCAATGGGGATTAACGTGAGGCCGATGACGGTGATTAGGCTCCCGGTAACGACTGGCGGGAAGAACCGCCGAATTTTAGCGAAGACCCCGGCGATGAGGAAGACAAAGATTCCGGCGACAATGATGGAACCATACATCGTCCCGATAGAATACGTCTTACCGATCATCTTTAGGGGCGCCACTGCCTGGATCGCACATCCTAAGATAACGGGTAGACCAATTCCAAAGTACCGGTTCCGCATGAGCTGGAGAAACGTTGCCAGCCCACACATGAAAATATCAATCGAAACCAGGTAGGTCATCTGGTTGCTGGTGAAGTGCAGGGCGGTTCCGATTAGGAGGGGCACCGCGACTGCGCCGGAATACATTGCCAAAAGGTGCTGAATTCCGAGAACGAATGCTTTATGGTGGGAGACTTCGTGGGTGAGTTGTTGCATGGTGTTAATCCTCCATAAATGTCACGTGGTGGTTGGCAAGTGATTTAATCCGGACAAGGGACTTGAGTGGGTACCCCTCTGCTCTGAGTGCCTTTCCGCCCGGTTGAAAGGCCTTTTCAATCACAATCCCAATTCCATCAAGGTGGCAGTGGGCCTGGTTACAAATGCCAATAAGACCGTGGACCGCCGCTCCGTTGGCTAAGAAGTCATCGATAATTAAAACGTGATCGTTTGCCGTGAGAAACTGCCGGTCAACGATAACCTGGTTGGTGGTGTGCTTGGTATAGGAAACGACGCTGGCAGCATAGTTCCCGTCAGTGAGTGTGGCACTCTTTGATTTTCGGGCAAAAACTACGGGAGCCTTGAAGGCCAGCCCGGTCATCAGTGCCGGGGCAATGCCGGACGCCTCAATTGTTAGGATTTTTGTGATGAGGTGGTTGGCAAATTCGGCATGAAAGGCCGCACCAATTTTCTGCATCAGCTGCGGATCAATTTGGTGGTTAAGAAATGAATTAACTTTGAGGACGTCGTCGTTGACCACAACGCCTTCCTGTTGAATGTGAGTAATTAGTTCGCGCATCATTTTTCCTTTCACGGTGTGATGAATCACTGGATAAAAGGATGCGGCGTTTCCGGATAAATAATGAATAAGAATGCTCATAGTCCGGGATTTACGGTCCAGGGTAGAAACTTACTAGCCGTATTCTAGTGATTATATCAGCACCAAAAAATTATTAACGGGATTAATTTTAACGCTGGAAAGCGAGTCACGTCAATTATTATTTTCGAAATTGTTCGTTATACACGAACAATATGATTGATTCGAGCGGTTGTGTTGACAATAATATTCGGATAATATACAGTAATGCCTGGTTGAAATGATAATTCCAGAAAGGAATGGTTAGATGAAAGCCTTTGATTTTGATAATGTTCAGCTCGTCCCGAAGAAATGCGTTATTAAGAGCCGGAGTGAGGCCGACACCCAGGTAACGCTTGGTGATCACCAATTTCGAATTCCAGTTGTGCCAGCAAACATGGCGAGTGTAATTACCCCTGAAATCGCAGCGTGGTTGGCAGACCACGACTACTTTTACGTAATGCATCGCTTTGAACCGGAGCAGCGGTTGGCATTTGTCCAGGAAATGCACGCCAACCACCGGTATGCTTCAATTTCGATTGGAATTAAGGATCAGGAACGCGCATTTATTGACGAGTTGCGGGCGGCAGACGCCATTCCTGAATACATTACGATTGATGTTGCCCATGGGCACTCTGACTACGTAATGGAAATGATTAAGTACGTTAAGCAGCAGCTGCCAGCGACGTTTTTAATCGTCGGCAACGTTGCGACGCCGGAAGCTGTTCGCGATTTGGAAGCCGCGGGGGCAGACGCCACGAAGGTGGGGGTTGGTCCTGGCCGGGCTTGCATTACCAAACTAAAGACGGGCTTTGGCACGGCTGGGTGGCAGTTAGCGGCCATTCAGGCGTGCGCCGCCGCGGCCACTAAACCAATTATTGCTGACGGGGGAATTCGGACTAACGGCGACATTGCCAAGGCCGTTCGCTTTGGCGCCACCATGGTAATGGTCGGCTCGCTCTTTGCTGGGCACATTGAATCACCCGGAGAAGTGGTCACCGTTGATGGGCGGAAGTACAAACGGTACTGGGGCTCAGCTTCTGCGCGGCAAAAGGGGAACCGCCACCACGTTGAGGGGAAACAGCTCCTGGTGCCGTTCCGGGGTTCGCTTGAAGCAACCTTAACGGCGATGGAAGAGGACTTACAGTCAGCCATCTCGTACGCCGGCGGCCGGGACTTGGGTGCCCTGCGGCAGGTGGACTACGTGATCGTTCCGAATACGATTTATAACGGGGACCACGAAGGCGGAAGTGAGCGCTGCTAATTAAATAGAAGAACATGATAAAAAATAGGCGGAGTGAGAGTCCCGGGCAAACCGAATCGTGAATTCGAAGGCCAGGCCTTTCGCTCCGCTTATTTATTCTGAATAATTATCCGCAAGGGTTATGGCTGAAACATCCCGTTATTCGTCTTCCTCCGCTGCGGCGAGGTCTTCCAGGGCAAAGGTGCTCTCGTCAAGCGGGAAGCCCTGGCGGTAGAGTGCCTGTTTGGCCTTTTGCATGCGCGTTCGCTGGTCAAAGCGGGCGTACCGCCGCCAAACCTTCGCTGCCGCTGCTTGGAGGAGTGCGGCTTCGTGTTCTTCGTCAACTTCTGGGGAAAACTGGGCGAGCGCCTGCGTAATGGTGTCACCCTCAAACCCCGCCGTCAGCAGCCCCTGTTTCACCTTGGTTTGCCGTAGCCGGGTGGGTTTATTCCGGTACCGGCGGGCGAGTTTTTGGGCCAACGTAAGGGCGTTGGCGACCTGTTGTTCCGGCGGAAACTGGGTGAGGGCCTGCTCGATTGCTGGTACGGTGATACCCCGTTGCTGTAACTTTTGGCGGATGACCCGGGGCCCCTTTAGCTCGGTGCGGGCAATCGTCCGGACATAGCTGTTGGCGTATTCCTGGTCGTCAAGGAGGTGCTGCTCCTTGAGGCGAGTGCACACCGTTTCAATTACTTCCGGCGGAACGTCCCGTTTGCGCAGGGCGGCGCGGACTTCCTTGGTTGTGCGGAGTTGGTGACTCAGGTAATCAAGCGCCTGGGAATAGGCCCGGGATGCAGCATCTGCCGCGGTGATTTGTTTAATCTGGTTGGCATCAAGTTCCTGGCCCTTGTGCAGCGTAAAGTCGACCAACACCTGTTCGCTCACCGGAAACGTGTACTGCCCGTCCAGGTAGACGTTAAAGCGGTGGGCGTGGTGTTTTTGCACTTCAATTGCGGTGATGGTTTTCATGTCCTGGCCCCCTTTGTCAGCTTTATTATAGAAGAAGTGCGGGAGGGTGCCTAGTCCTTACGGGTGTATAATGGGAAAAGCAATTAATGAAGTGGAGCGGATGATATGGGACAAAACGTACGGGTGCACCGGGATCAGCGGGTGCTCCTGACAATCAAGCGCCTGGGGATCAACGGTGAGGGCGTCGCCTATTACAAACGAAAGATTTGCTTTGTTCCGGGTGCACTTCCGGGTGAACAGGTTATTGCGGCAATCACGGCCGTCCACTCGCGGTACCTCGAAGGCCGGCTGGTGGAAATTAAGCGTTCGAGTGCGGATCGGGTCACCCCTAAGGACCCGTATCCGGTAGGCGGGATTGAACTGGAACACCTGGCATACCCGGCGCAGCTTAGGTTTAAGCGGGACTTAATCAAGCAGGCATTAGCCAAGTTTAAACCAGCTGGGTACGCGGACTACGATGTTCGCCCGACCATCGGGATGACTACCCCGTACGCGTACCGGAATAAAGCACAGTTTCAGGTGCGGCGGGGGCCCAACGGCAAACTCATTGCGGGGTTGTACCGGCGGGGAAGCCACCGGTTGGTTGATTTGCCAACGTTTAGTACTCAAACCCCGGCCACAATGAAGGTGATGCGCACCGTATTGGCAGCCATCGAGGAGCTGGGGATTGCGCCGTATGATGAGCGCCACCACACGGGGGTAGTGCGGACGATCGTCGTCCGTGAGGCGTTTGCCACCCACGAGCTGCAGGTGGTACTCATCACCCGCACCCGGGTCCTTCCGCAGGCCACGGTCCTGGCCCAGACAATTATGCAGCGGTGTTCGCAGGTGGTGTCCGTCATGCACAACGTTAACCCGGAGAAAACATCCCTGGTGTGGGGCGACCAGACCACGCTGGTTGCCGGCAAACCGACAATTACGGAGCGGCTGGGAGACGTGACGTTTGACCTTTCTGCGCGCGCGTTTTTCCAGTTAAACCCGCACCAAACGCTCAAGCTGTACTCCGAGGTTGGGAAGGCCTTAGACCTGCAGCTCGGCGAGGTGCTATGTGACGCGTACTGCGGGGTGGGGACCATTAGCCTCTTTGTGGCTGGCCCTGACCAGGAGGTGCGGGGGATGGACGTCATCCCCGCCGCAATTGCGGACGCCAACGAAAATGCCCGCCGGTCCGGCCGGAAGCACGCCCACTACGAGGTGGGGAAAGCCGAAGATCTTTTCCCGCAGTGGGCCCAGGCGGGGTTTGCCCCGGATGCGCTAGTTGTCGATCCGCCCCGGACGGGTTTGGATGCGCAGTTAATTAAGACGATTCTTCAAGCCCGCCCGCAAAAAATGGTTTATGTTTCGTGCAACCCGGCCACCCTGGCGCGTGACCTTGTGCCACTAACCATGGCGTACCATGTTGACTACATTCAATCCGTCGATATGTTCCCGCAAACCGCGCGGTGTGAGGCGGTTGTGAAACTTAGCCTGCGGTGATTTTAAGAAACGGGAATGGTTTTCCGGCGATTATTTGGTATAATACAGAATGATATCGGTGGAGATTACCGTGTAGAAAGCAGGGTTGAGCAGATGCGTCATTCAAATGGACCCAGAGAAGGCGACTTCATAACCATTAAGAGTTATAAACACGACGGGAGCTTACACCGGACATGGCGCGACACACTGGTTCTTAAAACAAGTGAAAATGCCATTATTGGCTGCAACGACCACACGCTGGTGACCGAAGATGACGGGCGCCGGTGGGTAACCCGCGAGCCGGCATTGGTATACTTCCATAAGCACTACTGGTTCAACATCGTCACGATGATTCGGGATAACGGGATTTCGTATTACTGTAACCTCGCATCCCCGGCAGTGCTTGACCGGGAGGCCCTCAAGTACATTGACTATGACTTGGACGTGAAGGTCTTTCCGAACGGCGAACGGCGGTTGCTGGACGTGGACGAGTACGAAGCCCACGGCGCTAAGTGGCACTATTCGGCGGAAACCGATAAGATTCTCAAGCATAACGTCCTGACCCTGGTCGATTGGATTGACCGTGGGCGGGGGCCCTTTTCGAAGGAGTACGTTGAGATTTGGTATAACCGGTACCTTGAGTTGTCACGCCGGCAGTAGCAGACCGGTTTATAACGATGCACGGGAGCATGACGTTGGGTCACGCTCCCGTGCTGTTCAGTGAGGAGGAAAAATTATGAATAAACGGCAGGAGGATCAGCGGCGAATTATTTTCTGGTCCTTAGAGCTGCTGATCGTGGCGACCCTGGTATGGGTGTGCACGAAGATTAGCTTTGTTTTTCGGCCGGTCGGGACGTTCATCTCGACTTTGGCCGTGCCCCTGATTATTTCAGGCTTTTTGTTTTACTTATTAAATCCGCTGGTGAACCTCCTCATGAAGGTGCACTACAAGCGGTGGCGGCTAACCCGCACGCTGGCGGTGGCCATCGTGTTCGTGGTTTTGATCGGGTTAATTGCCTTGGGAGCATCGTACCTGTTGCCCCGGGTGATTTCGCAGGTGGAACAACTGATCGGGAAGTTGCCCCACATCATTACGACCACCCAGCACGGGATTAACGCGTTTTTGAGCAATCCGCACCACCGCGAGTGGCTTCATCACGTGGATGTCCAGCAGGTCACCAAGCACCTGGGGACCAACACCACGGCACTGGTGCGGCGCTTCATGACGTCGTTAACCAGCAGCTTCGGCTCCCTGATTAGTGCAATTACCAACATCACGGTGACAATCATCACGGTGCCGTTCATGCTGTTTTACATGTTAAAGGATGGCTATCGGCTGATGCCGGCCGTCAAGCGAATGGTTCCCAAGCGGCACGCGGACAGCGTTGAGAATTTGCTGATGCAGATGGGCCACACGATTTCCCACTACATTCTTGGTCAGGCAATCGAGTGTACGTTTGTCGGGACCTTCTCGGCACTAGGCTACAGCCTGGTGGGCGTGCCGTATGGTCTGTTGGTCGGAATTTTTGCCGGCTTTACCAACATTATTCCGTACATTGGCCCGTACATCGGGCTGGTACCGGCACTGATTCTGGCATTAACGCATTCGTTTAAGACGGCCGTTCTGGTGATCGTGGTCTGCATCGTGGTCCAGCAGGTTGACGGGAACCTAATTTACCCGAACGTCATCGGGAAAACGCTGGCCATTCACCCGCTTACGATTATCGTGCTGTTGCTGGTGGCTGGTAACATTGCGGGTTTGCCGGGGATGATCCTGGGAATTCCGTTTTATGCCGTGTTAAAGGTGGTCGTGCAGTACTGCTACCACATTTACCAGCTCCGTTATGACGAGGAGAAGGGGGATGAGCACGCGTGAAACGGGTATTAACGTACGGGACGTTTGACCTATTGCACCGCGGCCACGTCCGCCTTCTCGAGCGGGCGGCGGCCCTGGGTGATGAACTCATTGTGGGGCTTTCGACCGATGAGTTTAACCGGATCAAGGGCAAGCACGCCTACATGAGTTACGCCGACCGGGAATACATTCTCAAGGCAATCCGCTATGTTGACCGGGTCATTCCGGAGCAGTCGTGGGACCAAAAGGTGGCGGACGTCCAGCGTTACCACATCGACACGTTCGTGATGGGGGACGACTGGCAGGGGAAGTTTGATTTTCTCAAGGACTACTGTGAGGTTATCTACCTGCCGCGGACGCAGGATATTTCAACGACGAAGATAAAGACGGATTTGTCGGAAAATGAGTAAAGTGTGCCAAAACAGAGAAAACGGGCGTGGTGGAAGCAGCAACCCGCACGAATTGCACAGCAGCGATTCGAAGGGGTGCGAACTTCCACTTAGCCCGTTTGTTTTGGCACCGGATTATGAGGAAGGGAAGATTCATAGTCTAACTTTCTTGTCTTCTTTGAAAACCAAAACAGAGAAATCGCCGCTTGCGGCGATTTTTTCGTGCTATACTTATCACGATATAACTAAATGGTAATGGAGAGAGAAAAGTGAAACGAACGTACTTTAGTGTTTTAGCGGCGACGTTTTTGTTTAGTTCCATGGAGATCAGTCTGAAGATCGCGGGGGCGGCGTTCAACGCCATCCAGCTCAACCTGCTGCGGTTCTTTATTGGGGGACTGGTGTTGGTCCCATTAGCATTGCACGATTTACATAAGCAACACCGGCAGCTGCATTTCAAGGATTGGGGATTATTCGCCCTCACGGGGTTTGTGTGCGTGATTGTCAGCATGACGCTCTTCCAACTAGCAGTCCAAAACGCGCCGGCGGCTACCGTGGCGGTGTTATTCAGCTGTAACCCGGTCTTTGCTCTCATCTTTGCCTTTCTTCTATTGCACGAACGGATGGGGCGGGCCAACTTTCTGGCCGTCATTGTTTCGCTTCTAGGATTATTTATCATTGTCAACCCGTTCCGGATGCACCTCTCGGGGGGAGTCATCCTGGCCCTGCTGTCGGCGGTAACATTTGGCTTGTACTCGATTGTTTCCCGGTACGGGTCAACTAAGCGGGAACTGAGCGGGATTGTCATGACCTGCTTTACCTTCCTAGCAGGGACGGTGGAGCTCTTTATTCTGATGGTGCTGACCCACTGGGCGCCGGTTGCAACCGGGATGGCCCACGTGGCGGCACTGCACGAATTTATTCGGATGCCGCTAATTCAGGGAATTTCCTGGCACACTTTACCACTGCTGGCCTACATCGGAATCGGGGTTACTGGCGGAGGCTTTGCACTCTACTTTCTGGCAATGGAGTGGTCGGACGTTTCGACGGCCTCACTGGTGTTCTTTATCAAACCAGCGCTGGCACCAATCCTTGCGATGATTATTTTGCACGAAGTGATTACCGGGGAAACAATTACGGGAATTGTCGTGATCCTGCTTGGTTCCTTAATTACGTTTATCGGTAACCGCAACAAGGAACGCAACCTCGGATAGAGGGTGTTTGATTGCTGATTGCCTGGCGCCTGCGGTATCATTAAAACAGATAATTATGGAAAAGAGGAGCGTCATGGTAAAGCTGGTTTTAGTGCGGCACGGGGAGAGCGTCGCCAACAAGGAGAACACGTACACGGGGTGGTCGGACGTGCCGTTGACCGCCCGGGGTGTTGCGCAGGCTAAGGCAGCGGGCCGTCTCTTACGGCAAGCAAAGTTACAGTTTAGTGCCGTGCACACCTCGGTGTTAATCCGGGCAATTAAGACGGCGAACCTCGTGTGCGAGGAATGCGACCAGCTGTGGTTGCCGCTGTATAAGACATGGCGGTTAAACGAGCGGCATTACGGGGCACTCCGGGGGTTGAATAAAGACGACACCCGCAAG
Organism: Candidatus Ligilactobacillus avistercoris; assembly: GCA_019119415.1. Taxonomy (GTDB): domain Bacteria; phylum Bacillota; class Bacilli; order Lactobacillales; family Lactobacillaceae; genus Ligilactobacillus; species Ligilactobacillus hohenheimensis. The sequence goes on from DWXB01000008.1 coordinate 9,622, forward strand.
ATTTACGGGAAGGAGCAGGTGGCTCTCTGGCGGCGTTCCTTCTACGAGGTTCCGCCGAAACTGAACGCCCCTGACACCGATGACCGGCGGTACCAGCGTTATCCCCGGTCGATTCTTCCCCTGGCAGAAAGCCTGGAAATGGCGACGCAGCGGCTGCTTCCATACTGGGACGATATGATTGCGCCCCGGCTTTTGCGGGGTGAGAATCAGCTAGTGGTGGCCCACGGTAGTTCGTTGCGGGCACTGTTAAAACACATTGAGCACATCAGCGATACCGGAATCGATGGCGTGGAAGTGTACAACGGCGAACCAATCGTGTACACCCTTGACCAGCGCCTTGAAGTGGTGGATAAGCGGATTTTAAAAACGAATCAGTAAGCGAAACGCAAAAACAACCGTAGTGAGAATCACCACGGTTGTTTTACTGTTAGCGATGCAACAAGCGGTGGTACCGCTGTTCCCGCGTAATCTTTTCTGTTGTCTCGAAGATGAACCACTTACTAAAGAAGTAGTTAACGATTCCCACGCAGACCTGATCGAGGATCTTCACGAAGTCCTTTTGCCCGTGGAAGAACTGAATTCCCACAATCATAAAGAGGCTATCGAGAAGAAACGACATGGTTCGCACCCCGCAAAACGAGGTGAACTCGTGGAACGTGTGCTCCCACGGGCGAAACGCCGAGTGGAAGACAAACAGCTTATTCGTCATAAACGTAAAGAGCATGGCCACAATGTACGCGCAGATGTTTGCTACCAGGTAGAGGTGGAGGCCCATCACCTTCACCAACTGGTGGAAAACCACGACGTTAATCGCACTGGCGAGAAAGCCATAGAACGTGTATGAGAAAAAGTCGGAGTGTTTGTGAATAAATTGCTTCATATTAGTTTCACCATACTTTACTTACACGCAACTCACACAATCATATCATAATCGCCCGGGTTTCCGAAGAGAATCCGGGGAACGTTGGAGTAATTTAATTTTTCAGGAATTGACGCGTTTCGCCCGAACCGGTACTATCGTAGTAGAAAGATAGGTGGCGGAAATGAGTAAGCTCGCAGTTAAATACATTACAAAACGGCAGGCCATGCCCGCCTCGACAGAAGGGGACCACGAAGAGCACCCGGTTTTCTGGGAGCTGTGCGGCATTGACCTGCACGTCAATGCCGGCGAAGCCCTTGGCCTGGTGGGCGATAACGGCGCGGGAAAGTCGACGCTCATGCAGATTATGAGTGGTCGAATTACCCAGACGACGGGGTTTGTCAACGGGGCGACCCGGGTGAACCTCGCATCATTGACGACGATTGCGCCCAACGTGCGGCGCCTGCCGGTCGGTAAGTGGATTGAGCGGCGGATGGATGCGGCCGAGGTGGATGAACTGCAACGGCCGCACATTAAGCAGGCCATCCTCAACTTCGCGGAATTGGGGCAGTGGCAGTATTGCCCGGTGGGGCGTCTGGAAACAGGGCTGCTTGCTCGCGTTGCTTTAGGACTGGCGTTGTTTATTACCCCCGACGTTGTTTTAATTGACGAACTCCTGACGCTGTTAGACGCAAACTTCTACGCCAAGACCAGCGTCCAGATTAACAAGCTCAAAAAGCAGGGAGTGGCGTTTGTCATCGCCGACCCGCAGGACCGCGTAATCGAAAGTTTCTGCGAGCGAACCGTGTGGCTGGACTTTGGCCGGATCCGGGAAGCCGGCGCTACCCCGGAAGTGATTACCAAGTATGAGTTTAACCGCAACTGGTACCGGGCGTTATCATGGCCGGAACAGTTAGCATACATTAAGAAAAAGCAGCAGGAGCAGTTGGACTTTGACGTTGATACCGAGTACACCCGGTTTAAAAACGAGCAGTTTGATAAGGGCTACAGCATCAAGGATAAGGCACGGCTGCGGAAACGATTCTTCGTGGAACACGGGGAGGATCCACTGGCTACTCCGGCTGAAACGCAGGCCGCCCAGCAAAAGCCCAAGAAAAAGAAGAAGCACCACTGGGGACGGTGGTTGCTGTGCTTGTGCGTGATTGGCGTACTTGGCTGCGGGGCGTACTGGCTGAGCACGCACGGGGGCATTTCCCCGCTGGTCTGGTTAATGCACCATTTCCGTTAGGCACCGAGAATTAAAGGAGGAAGAGTGCCGTCACTGGCAGAATTAGAAGTATGGATAAGCAAGAATTAACGACAGCGATTGATAAGCGGCGGACGTTTGCGATTATTTCCCACCCGGACGCCGGAAAAACGACGATTACCGAACAGCTCCTGTTATTTGGGGGCGTTGTCCGGAAAGCGGGAACGGTCAAGGCCCGGAAGTCGGGGGCGTTTGCTAAGTCGGACTGGATGGAAATCGAAAAGAAGCGGGGAATCTCGGTTACGAGTTCGGTTTTGCAGTTTGACTATGGTGGGAAGCGGATTAACATCCTTGATACCCCCGGACACGAGGATTTCTCCGAAGACACGTACCGGACGTTGATGGCGGTGGATTCCGCCGTCATGGTAATTGATTCGGCTAAGGGGATTGAGCCCCAGACCAAAAAGCTCTTCCAGGTCTGCAAGATGCGGGGAATCCCGATTTTTACCTTTATGAACAAGCTGGACCGCGATGGGCGGCCACCGCTGGATCTGATTGCTGAACTAGAGGATGTTCTGGGGATTGAGGCGTACCCGATGAACTGGCCAATTGGCATGGGAAAGGGCTTAGCCGGGTTGTATGACATCTATAACCACCGGATTGAGCTGTACCGGCCGGAAGACGAGAATAATCCGTACCTGCCGCTTGATGAGGACGGTCGGATTGCGGGCGACCATCCGCTTAAGGAGGATTCAACCTACCGGCAGGTCCTTGACGAGGTGGACCTGCTGCGGGAAGCCGGAAACGAGTTTGACGAGGATAAGATTGCCCGCGGGGAGTTGACGCCGGTCTTCTTTGGGTCGGCCCTAACGAACTTCGGGGTAAAGACGTTCCTGGATGCTTACCTGAAGTACGCTCCGGCGCCGACCCCGCACAAGCAGGTTGACGGGGAGCCGGTGCCCGTCACGGACCCGTTCTCAGGCTTTATCTTTAAGATTCAGGCCAACATGAACCCGCATCATCGTGACCGGATTGCCTTTGTTCGGATTTGTTCCGGTGAGTTTGACCGTGGGATGGACGTCACCCTCCAGCGGACGGGCAAGCAGATTCGGCTGTCAAACTCGACCCAGTTTATGGCGGACAGCCGCGAGACGGTGGAGAATGCGGTGGCCGGTGACATTATCGGGCTGTACGATACCGGTAACTTCCAGATTGGGGATACGGTTTATACGGGCAAGCAGCCCCGCCAGTTTGAAAAGTTGCCGCAGTTTACCCCGGAACTCTTCGTTCAGGTCAGCGCTAAGAACGTGATGAAGCAAAAGTCGTTCCACAAGGGGATTGAACAACTTGTCCAGGAAGGGGCCGTGCAGCTGTACCGCAGCTATAATACGGGGGATTACATCCTCGGGGCAGTCGGTCAGCTGCAGTTTGAGGTTTTCCAGTTCCGGATGCAGAACGAATATAATTCAGAAGTTGTCATGAAACCGCTAGGGCGGAAGATTGCTCGGTGGATTGACCCAGACCAACTGGATGAAAAGATGGCCAGTTCGCGGAACCTGCTGGTGAAGGACCGGCAGGGGGCACCGCTCTTCCTCTTTGAGAACGAGTTTGCGGAGCGGTGGTTCGCGGATAAGTATCCGGACGTTAAGCTAACGGCAAAATTGTAATGGACTTACTAAAGAGAAGATAAGCATGGTGGAACCACATCATGCTTATTTTTTGACGCACATTAAGTGTAAAATGGCCACTAATCCGATCGTTTTGGTTAAACGGAAACGTCTGTTTACTAAAAGCCACAAAATTTACTAATTATTTTACTAAAAGCGCTTGCAAACCATCCGGAAACGGTTACAATAAGAGTGTAGTCGAAATGAAGGGAGCTTTTGCTATGGACACAAACGTTCAACAAGAAAAGGGTAACAAGTGGGTTACCCGGTTGTCCTACGCTACAGGGGCATTTGGTAATGACTGGTTCTACGCCGTACTTTCGACGTACTTCATCATGTTCATTACGTCGCACCTGTTCGGTAAGGGCGACAATGCAATGATTCTTTATATTACTAACATTATCGCGGCCCTCCGGATTGTTGAGTTATTCATCGACCCGATTATCGGGAACCTGATTGACCGGACAAAGACTCGGTGGGGGAAGTTTAAGCCGTGGATCTTCGGTGGGGGACTTGTGAGTGCGATTTCCATGTCCGTTCTGTTTACGAACATGGGCGGGTTAAACCGGACGCACCCGTTCATTTACCTGCTGATCTTCGCCTTCCTGTACATCGTGATGGATATCTTCTATTCATTCAAGGATACGAGTTTCTGGTCAGAAATGTCTTCCCTGACATTTGATTCTGGCGAACGGGAAAAGATTTCGACGTTTGCCCGGATTGGGTCAAACATTGGGGCTAACCTGGTTGGAATGGTTATCATGCCGTTGATCTTATTCTTCTCTCTAACAAAGAACAACGGTGCTGGGGACCTCCACGGATGGTCAATGTTCGGGATGATTACGGGAATCATCGTGATCATCACCGTGCTGGCCGTATGTTTTGGAACGCACGAACTGGATTCTGATTTACGGAAGAACGAAGAAGAAACGAAGTTACGGGACGTCTTCAAGGTCTTATTAGGGAACGACCAGTTAATGTGGACGGCTGTTTCATACGGACTGTACTGCATCGGGATTAACATCTTTAACTCCGCTGAGCTGTACTACTTCACTTATGTCTTAGGGCAGTCATCCAAGTTCGCTATTATTGGGACGATCAACATGATCATTGGATTCTTCTCAATTTCCGCCTTCCCAATTTTGGCTAAGAAGTTTAACCGGAAAAACGTGTTCTACGCATGTATTGCAATCATGACGGTTGGGGGACTTTTACTGACAATCGCTGGTCAGAATATGCTTCTCGTCGTAATTGCGATGGAACTCTTCGCTACGCCACAGGCGGTTATCTTCCTGGTTATTCTGATGACGATTACCGACTCAATTGAGTACGGACAGTTGAAGTTAGGCCACCGGGACGAATCCTTAACCCTGGCGGTGCGGCCACTACTTGATAAGTTTGGTGGGGCCATTGCCGGATGGTGCATGGGACCAATCGCAATCTTAGCCCACATGACCAAGGGAGCGTCCTACAAGACGGTCACGCCACACGACGTTATGATCTTCAAGATAATGGTAATTGCACTACCGTTAGTTCTGATTCTCTTAGGATGCTTCTTCTTCTGGAAGAAGGTTAAGTTGACCGAAGCAAAGCACGCCGAAATCGTTGAGGAACTGGAACGGACATGGGGTGAAAACGGCAACGTTGAAACCGCTACGGACGCACCAATTGTTGCTGGCGAATACAACGTAACAGCTCCGATTCAGGGGAAGGTTATGCCGCTGAGTGCCGTAAAGGATGACCTCTTCTCAAAGGGTGCCATGGGACTTGGTTACGCCGTTGAACCAACGGACGGTGACGTTTACGCCCCGTTTGACGGAACGGTTAAGCAGCTGTACCCGACCCGGCACGCCATCGGGATTGAGTCCGCGAACGGGATTAAGATGTTAATCCACATTGGACTTGGTACCGTTGAAATGCAGGGGACAGGGTTTATCTCCTACGTTGATCAGGGCCAGAAGATTAAGAAGGGCGACAAGCTCCTTGAATTCTGGGACCCAGCAATCAAGAAGGCTGGGTTGGACGACACCGTAATTGTTACGGTAACCAACTCTAACGACTTCGACCGGGTTGACGTTGTTCCGGCTGACGGAACGGAAGTTAAGCCAAACGAAGTGGCCTTAACGATTACGAAAAACTAGTTAAAACCATTATCAAGTACCTCTTACGGGGATGGTCAGAAATGACCATCCCTTTTTGTATCGTCTTTAGCCCCGGGTGAGCACGGGAACCGTCCGGAAATAGAAAGCACGTCTTTGGGGTGGATTTTTTGTTTTGGCGTTGGGTTATGAGGAAGTAAAACGACCGCGACTTTTTAAGCCGCGGCCGTTGTTTTAATAATATTCAATTAATTAGTTAATGCTGCTATCGCGGAGTTTCAGCTCCGTTCCCAGCGTAATCATTTTCGGGAAAGAATCGGTGCCGTTAATCTGCTGATCGAGGAGGTTAATTCCCTCAATCCCCATCTGTTCCGTTGATACCCGAACAGAACTGAGCGACGGATAGATGTACTTGGCAATGGACGTGTCGTTAAACGCAATCAGGCTCACTCGCTGGGGAACCGCGATGTTGGCTTCGTGGAGGGCACGCAGAGCGCCAATCCCGATGGAATCGTTGGCCACAAAGAACGCCTGGGGGAGATCATCGCCCAGTTCCTTGATGGCCTGGTTCATCATCTGGTATCCCGAGTCGGTCGTAAAGTCGCCGACGTACACGTACTTCGGGTTGTAGAGGGCCAGCTCCGTCATGTAAGCCTTAAAGGTCGTAAACCGCGGGTCGATAATGGCCTGCGTGTGGTCGGCGGTCTGTTCCTCACCCACCAGAAGGCCGATTTTACGCTGGTCATGGGCGATGAAGTGGTCAAGCACCTTCGTTGTGGCGGTCACCATGTCGGAGGTGACGCAGCTAAATCCACGGTTAACGGTATTGCTGTCAACGAAAACCAGGTTGCGGTTGTACTGGTGAAATTCGCGCTGCTGTTGCGGACTGTATTTCCCGATGGCGATAATGCCGTCGACCGTCCGGAGTTTATCCAACGAGTCGTTATGGAAGACCCGGTGGATGACGTATCCTAATTCCCGGGCGCGTTCCTCAATGCCTGTCCGGATGGAGTAGTAGTACAGGTCGTTTAGTTCTTCCTTTTTGGTGTACCACTGAACAACGGCAACGGTGCCTGATTTAGTTTGCTTTTTGTGCTTGCGCTGTTCGAGGTAGTCAAGCTTTTCGGCGGCGGCAAAGATCCGTTCCCGGGTAGCGTCGCTGACCGACATGGTTTTGTCGTAGTTGAGCACCCGGGAGACCGTTGCTGATGAAACCCCGGCAAGCGCGGCAATGTCCTTAATAGTAGCCACGGTAATTCCTCCCTCTATTAAACCGCTGAAATTCAGTAAACATCGTTTGGCGTGATTTCAGCCGTTTCGTAAATCACTTACCTTTATTTTAGCATATTTTTCCGGAAGACCAGTAATTATTAAGTAACAAATCCGGGTAAAGATTAACTAAACGTATTGCCGTCTTTAGTAAAAACGGTTACAATAGAAGGTGTTTAAGAAACCGGTTACTTAACCGGAAAATCACCGATGGGAGTTGGTTTAAATGGATAAACAAGAAATTACGGCAGCATTCACCAAGCAATACGGCCAGGAACCGGAGGCGGCGTTCTTTTCACCGGGACGGATTAACCTGATCGGGGAACACACCGACTACAACGGGGGCCACGTGTTCCCGTGTGCAATCTCACTGGGAACGTGGGGAGCTGCCCGGAAGCGGGATGACAACAAACTCCGCTTCTTCTCCGGCAACTTCCCGGACCTGGGGGTAATTGAGTGCTCCCTCGACCGGTTGAAGTACGATAAGAAGGACAACTGGGCCAACTACGCTAAGGGCATGATTTACTACCTGAAGGAAGCCGGGTATACGGTGGACCGGGGAATGGACGTCTACATCTGGGGAAACCTGCCGCAGGGTGGTTCTGGCCTGTCATCATCCGCATCGATTGAAATGCTGTTTGGGGTAATGGTTCAACGGTTGTTTGACCTGGATGTTGACCGCCTGGATATCGTTAAGATGGGGGTTAAGACTGAAAACGACTTCCTTGGCCTTTCCAGTGGAATCCTTGATCAGTTTGCCGTTGGGATGAGTAAGGTGGGCCAGGCTATCTTACTGGATACCAACACGTTGGATTACAAGTACGTGCCGCTCGACTTAAAGGATAACGTGATTGTCATCATGAACACCAACAAGCCGCGTGAACTGGTCGAATCAAAGTACAACGAGCGGGTGGAAGAGTGCCAGACAGCGCTGAAGGAGCTGCAGCAGAAGCTCCAGATTAAGGCACTTGGCGAACTGGACGCGCAGACATTCGACGAGTACATGTACCTGATTGATAAGGAGAACCTGCTGAAGCGCGCACGGCACGCGGTGCTTGAAAACGAGCGGTGTATTCGGGCAGAGAAGGCCTTGGAAGCCGGGAACCTTGAAGAATTAGGACGCCTGCAGAACGCCTCCCACATGTCACTGGAATACGACTACGAAGTATCAGGAGTTGAGCTGGATACGCTGGCGCACGCTGCATGGAAGCAGCCAGGGGTCTTGGGTGCCCGGATGACTGGCGCTGGCTTTGGGGGCAGTGGAATTGCCATTGTCAACAAGGATCAGGTAGAAGCCTTCAAGGAAAACGTCGGCCGGATTTACGAAGAAAAGATCGGGTACGCCCCGAAGTTCTACGTGGCGGAAGTGGCCGACGGAACGCATGAATTATAAACGAAAGTAAGGGTGAGAGCATGAGTGCAGAAACGTTAATTGATCGGTTTGTCACGGCGGTAATTGCGGCCAGTGATTATACCGCGATGGACCACGTTTACCTGGTAAACCGGGTGTTAAACATTGTGGGGGAGGGCCACCAGCAACCAGCCCCGGCCACTGACGACCTGATTGACTTAAAGGACGCGTTGGTTGCGGTTGCCGTTGCGAACGGTAAGGCTGGTGACACCCAGAACGAACGGGACGCGGTAGGGGCCGAGTTGATGAACTTTATCACCCCGGTACCGAGCGTTGTTAACCAGCGTTTTTGGGACACCTACCAGCGTTCGCCGCAGAATGCCCTCGCTGACTTCTTTGCGTTAAGCAAGCGGAATGACTACATTAAAACGCGGGCGATTGCGAAGAACATTGCTTTCACCCATCTGAGTGAGTACGGTGACATTGAGATTACGATTAACCTCTCAAAGCCGGAAAAGGATCCAAAGCAGATTGCCTTAGCAAAGAAAATGAAGGCAACGGGCTACCCGAAGTGTAACCTGTGCATGGAAAACGAAGGGTACCAGGGCCGGGTTGACCACGCTGCCCGGGCTAACCACCGGATTATTCGCTTCAAGATTGGCGACCACGAATGGGGCTTCCAGTACTCACCGTATGCCTACTTCAACGAGCACTGCATTTACCTTGATTCGGTCCACGAAGAAATGGTGATTGACGCGTCCACCTTCAAGAACCTACTGACGATTGTGCAACAGTTCCCCGGGTACTTTGCTGGGAGTAACGCTGATTTACCGATTGTAGGGGGGTCAATTCTTTCCCACGAGCACTATCAGGGTGGCCGGCACACGTTTGCAATGGAGAAGGCGCCAATTGAAACCAAGTTAGTCTTTAAAGACTACGAGGATGTGACGGCGGGAATCGTGAAGTGGCCGATGTCCGTAATCCGTCTAAATGGGGACGACCTTGACCGGGTAAGTGCCTTGGCCGCAAAGATCCTGGATGCTTGGCGGAACTATACCGACGAGGAAGTGGGCGTGCGGGCCGAAACTGACGGCGAGCGGCACCACACGATTACGCCGATTGCCCGGATGCGGAACGGCCAGTACGAACTGGACCTTGTTTTGCGGGATAACCAAACATCATCGGAGTATCCGGACGGGATTTTCCACCCGCACAAGGAATACCAGCACATCAAGAAGGAAAACATTGGCCTGATTGAAGTGATGGGGTTGGCCATTCTCCCACCCCGGTTGAAGGACGAGTTGGCGGTGGTAGCTGACTACATTCAGGGGAAGGATGTTCAGGTGGCTGATTACCATCAGGAATGGGCCGATGACATCAAGGCGCGGCACGCCGACGTGACGGCTGAAAACGCCATGACGATTGTACAGGACGAAGTTGGCGCCGTCTTCGTAAAGGTGCTCGAATGCGCCGGTGTCTTCAAACGCGATGCGGCGGGTCAGCAGGCCTTCATGCGTTTCGCGCGGCAGGTAGGACTAAAGGAATAGGGCTTCCTGTGAGATAAAAGAAAAACGATGAAATTTTTCGGACTAGTTAAGATGCCAAACATAACGCTTGAGTTATTGCTGGGGTAAGTAAAACACCTCGTCATTGAGATTCGTGTAATCCCAAGAACGGGGTGTTATTTTTGCTGTTCAATTGCTTGTTTCTCTTCCGTCGACAGGTTGTGCAAGGCCTTCGTGTACTGCCGCGGAATCCAACCACGGTCGTCAACCTGGTACCAGATCATGTTCTCGGTCCGGACGCTGCCGGTAATAATGACCGGGGTGCCGTGGGTGATTCCGTCAATCCGGTGGCCAAACGGCTGGTCGTATAACGCCGCCTTTTTCCCGGGAACAAAGTCAATCCGGGCGTAGTCGCGGTACTGGTTAGTAAACGTGTTTTCGGTTGTCCGGTTTGGCCGCAACCATGCCGGCATGGCGGGACGGTCAACCGGCGTGACCTGCTCGTCGGTCTGCTCAATCCAGATGTTTCCCCCCATGCAGCACCAGACCTGGTGGTTGGTGAGGGTAACCGTCTCGTAAACGTGCCAGATGGTTCCCTTAACGAGGGTGATTCCAACGGGTTCTCCGGCCGGACCGTCATAGCACGGGACAAACGCGTCCATTTGCAGGTCCCGCGGATCGTAGTCGACCGTTTGCCAGTCCGCCCGCCGGTAGAGGTAGGTGACGGTCTGCTGTTCTTCGGTGAACTGTCCCCGCGCTGGTCCGTCCGCCCGAATCAGGTTGTAGTGGTCGATGAACGGGGAGCTCAGGTTGTACTGGGCATGTAATTTTCCGTTAATAAACCGCGGGTAGGCCAGCAGGTTAAGCTCGTCGATGTCCCGGCAGAACATCCATACCTGGCCTCCGTTTTGCCGCCGGTACGTGAGTGTCATGGTACCGTACGGGTCAACGAATGAGCTTACAAATCCCGTAATGTGAATCAGGTCGTATCCCGCAAACTCGCGGAACTGGAGTTGCAGGGGAGCACCAAGCCGGCCGTGGATGACCTGCGGCGCTGCCATACTCTTTTGGTGTTCATCCTGGTAGATAATCACCAGCGTTGCGTCCGGCGCATCCCGGCGAATCTCCGGCTTGGCCGGTTGGGATTGCCGTTGTCCTTTTTGAGCAGGGTAGAAGCGCTCAAGCGGGGCATTCATTGTTTTTTGATTAGTAATCTGCTGCCGGCTTGGAGGTGCCGTTTTCGGATGGGAAACAACGGGAGCTGGGGTTACCGGAATATTAGGAACAATCTGTTCCCGGCCTACCTGGTGGAGTCGCCGTTGGGAACTGGCGGGTGACTTCCGCTGTTGCCGGCGAAAATTAAAGCTCCGGCGTTTTTTATGAAATAACCGCGCCACCATCAGGGCACCTCCGTTCGTCAGTAATACTCGATTGTCATTATACAATAAAAAAGAAGGCGTGCCAAAGGGACAAAGGAGGTTGGAACGGATGTTCCAACCTCCTTTACCGTAATTTTTAGTTTTACCGGAAGTAGTTATGCACTTCGTTCCGCCGTGAGCGTCGTCATCGCCCCTTTCCGGGCCACTACCGGGGCCTGGGTGGGTGCAAAAAGCTGTTCGCGGATGTACGCCAGTTCCGCAGGGGTAACGGGTCGGTTGTGGTTAGTAATAATCACCACATCAACCTTTTCCCCGCGCCGGTGGGTAACCAGCGAATTCCCCAGGGTGTAAACCTGGATAAACCGTAGGGGAGTAGTAACCAGTTCACGGTGGATCTGGTCAGCGTAGCTATTGGTTACGTCAACTAGGTGCATCGTGTGTCCTCCTTATATGTGATTACCCATAGTATAACGAAACCAGGGAACCGGGATAAGCCCCGTTTCCCTGGTTTATCAAAAAACTAAGCTTCCTTCTGAATTTTTAAGCAGTTGGTTTCTGGGTAGGTTCCTTTGTGTCCTCGCTTCCGATGACAATCTGGTCGTCCTTGAGCCGCGCAACAAACTGCTTGGTCTTCGGGTGTTCGAGGTAGTAGTCAGCAACCTGATCCTCAATCTGTTCCTGGATTACCCGCCGGAGTGGCCGGGCCCCCATCTTCGGGTCGTACCCGAGTTCGACCAGCTTATCCTGAACCGGGACGGTGACATGGATTGATAAGCCCTGCTGTGCCAGCATGCCGTTCACGTCAGTCAGCATCAGGTTGACGATTTGTTTCAGGTCATCCTGGGAAAGTGGCTTAAACTCAACGATGTCGTCAAACCTGTTAAGGAATTCTGGCTTGAAGTAGTTGGTGAGCTTATCGATCACGGAGTGGGTAGTGCCATCGCTTGCGGCGCCAAACCCAACGCTTGTGACGGAATCGCCGCTGCCGGCGTTACTCGTCATGATAATAATCGTGTCCTTAAAGCTGACGGTCCGGCCCTGTGAGTCGGTTAGGCGGCCGTCGTCAAGGATTTGCAAGAACATGTGCATGACGTCTGGGTGTGCCTTTTCCACTTCGTCCAGGAGAATCAGGCTGTACGGGTGCCGCCGCACCTGTTCGGTTAACTGCCCAGCTTCCTCGTAGCCGACGTATCCTGGAGCTGCTCCAATGAGCTTTGAAACGGAGTACTTTTCCATGTACTCGCTCATGTCAAAGCGGATCATGGCATCGGTTGTGCCGAAGAGTTCCCGCGCCAGTTGCTTTGCGGTTTCGGTTTTCCCCACTCCGGTCGGACCGACAAAGAGGAAGGAACCGATCGGCCGGCCGGACTTGTTAAACCCAATTCGGTTCCGCCGGATGGCCCGGGCAACCTTATCAACGGCCTCGTTTTGACCAATGACGTGGCTTTCAAGGGAAGCGGCAAGGTTCTTAAGTTGTGCTTGTTCCTTCTCCTTGAGTTCGCCCACCGGAATTTCCGTCTTTTCTTCGACAATCTTTTCCATGTCCTGTTCGGTAACCGTTGGCGCGGTCTCGCTGGCCTGGCTGTCTGCCTTCATCCGGTTATACTTCGTTACCTGGTCGCGGTAGTAGGCGGCCTTTTCGTAGTCCTCCTTATCGAGGGCAGCCTGCTTTTGTTCCTCCGCATTTTTGATCTTCTCATCCAGGGTCTGAGGATCAACCGCATCGATTGTCAGGTTCTTCCGGGAACCCGCCTCATCAAGTAGGTCGATGGCTTTATCCGGGAGGAAACGGTCCTGGATGTACCGGTCGGACAGTAATACGGCGGCTTTCAGAGCGTTGTCGGTGTATTTTACGTGGTGGTACGCCTCGTACTTGCTCTGAATCCCCTTAAGGATGCGGAAGGTTTCTTCCGTGCTTGGTTCGTCCACCTGAACGGGTTGGAGCCGCCGAGCAAGGGCAGCATCCTTTTCAATGGTGCGGAATTCGTTGAGGGTTGTGGCCCCGACTAACTGGAACTCCCCGCGGGCGAGGGCGGGCTTGAGGACGTTCCCGGCATCCATGCCCCCCTCAGCGTTACCGGCACCCACAATTTCGTGGATTTCGTCAATAAAGAGGATTGTGTCCTTACTCTGCTTAAGTTCCTGCATTAACTGTTGCATTCGCTGCTCAAACTGGCCGCGGACGCCCGTTCCCTGCACAAGGGAAACAACGTCAAGGCGAATAACCTTTTTATTAAGCAGTTTTTGGGGAACATCCCCGTCAACAATTTTCTGGGCGAGGCCCTCAACAACGGCCGTCTTTCCGACCCCGGCTTCCCCAATTAAAACGGGGTTGTTCTTTGTCCGCCGATTTAAGATTTCGATGACCCGCTTGATTTCCTGATCACGCCCAATGACAGGATCAATGTTTCCCTTGCGTGCTTCGGCAGTCAGGTCCAACCCGTACTGGTCAAGGATCGAGCCGCCGTTGTTACCCCCCTGGTTAGGGTTCATCCGGGGACCACCTTGGCCCTGGGCTTGGCCAGCTCCCCGCTGGTTATTTGCGGCCATTGACCGGAAGAAATCATCGAGGGACCCAAACCCGAACGGATCTTGTTGACTGTTACTCTCACGGTTAGCTTGCTGTTTTAGTTGCTGGTAGCACGACTGGCACAGGTCAAGGGCCGTTTGCCGGCCGTTGACGTTAGTTGTCAGGTGAATCGTTGCTGGATTTTGATGACAATTTTGGCATAACATATGGTTCACAACCTTTCATTTAAAAACGAATCAGTCGGTTGATCTTGTTTTGACCAACTTTGACCTTTACTCCAATTATACTGGTTTTTCTTTTAAACGCAAGGGAGTATCCTAAAAGGAGAAACAAGGGGTTTATTAAAACGAGGTGAAACATATAATGAAGGATTACGAAAATTTATTAGAACAGCTCCGGCAGGGCAAAATTGCCGAACTAGCCGTTACGCCGGAGGAATTCATGGACTTCCAGCCAATTCTAATGAAATACCGGTACCGGAAGAGCATCGTTGGCCAGGCGCAAAAGGGCGGCGGGGTGGTTTACCACTTTAACGGGGAGCAAACAACCGCTTAATGGGGGAAAGAAGGCAATGAAAGCCTTGTCGTTAAAATAATTTTATGCTATTATCATTGACGATAGGTCTACCGCATAAATGTAAGCGCGTACTTATTGGCGTGTGGGGCCTACGCCTTGAATATATTCATATAAAGGAGATTGTTAGTTATGGAAAAGAAAGACTTTCACGTTACAGCTGAAACTGGGATTCACGCTCGTCCTGCTACCCTGTTAGTTCAGGCCGCAAGCAAGTTCAACTCAGACATTACCCTGTCATACCAGGACAAGTCAGTTAACCTGAAGTCCATTATGGGTGTTATGTCACTTGGTGTTGGCCAGGGTGCTGACGTAACGATCACGGCTGACGGTGCTGACGAAGCTGACGCCATCAAGGCCATTGCTGACACGATGACAAAGGAAGGGCTTGCTGAATAATGACAAAGACACTGAAGGGAATCGCTGCAAGTGACGGAATTGCCGTTGCTAAGGCGTACATGCTCGTTCAGCCTGACCTGTCATTTGAAGAAAAGAATATCAGTGATGCCGACGCTGAAATCAAGCGGCTTCACGATGCGGTTGACGCATCCAAGAAGGAACTTGAGATTATCAAGCAGAGGGCAACGGAAAACCTCGGTGCGGATGAAGCCGAGGTTTTTGAAGCTCACCTGACAATTCTTTCTGATCCGGAAATGCTAGGCCAGATTGAAGATAAAATCAAGAACGATAAGGTTAACGCCGAGGCCGCTCTCAAGGCCGTAACTGACATGTTTATTCAGATGTTTGAGGCAATGACCGATAACGCCTACATGCAGGAACGGGCCGGGGATGTTCGGGACGTTACCAAGCGGGTGATGAGTCACCTGCTGGGGGTAACGCTCCCGAACCCTGCCTTGATTGACGAAGAGGTTGTGATTGTTGCGCATGACCTGACGCCGTCTGATACGGCGCAGTTGGACCGGAAGTACGTCAAGGGGTTCATTACCGACATTGGTGGGCGGACGTCCCACTCAGCAATTATGTCCCGGACGCTGGAAATCCCGGCGGTAGTTGGTTCGGAAACGGCCACGCAGGATATTAAGGCGGATGACATCGTTGCCTTAAACGGGATTGATGGGGTGGCCCTCGTTAACCCAACGGACGCTGAGGTTGCTGACTACCAGCAGAAGGCCAAGGACTACGCTGCCCAGAAGGCTGAATGGAAAAAGCTGAAGAACGCCCAGTCAGTAACGGCAGATGGCAAGGAAGTTTTAATCGGGGCAAACATCGGAACGCCAAAGGACGTTGAGGGTGCCAATGATAATGGTGCTGAGGCCGTGGGACTGTTCCGGTCAGAATTCCTTTACATGGATTCAAGTGAGCTGCCGACCGAAGACGAACAGTTTGAGGCGTACAAGCAGGCCGTTGAAGGCATGCACGGTAAGCAGGTTGTTGTCCGGACGATGGACATTGGGGGCGATAAGCACCTGCCATACCTTGAACTTCCGGAAGAACAAAACCCGTTCTTAGGGTACCGGGCCATCCGGATTTCCCTGGACCAGCAGGAGATTTTCCGGACGCAGTTACGGGCGCTGCTGCGGGCATCCCACTACGGGAAGCTGGCAATCATGTTCCCGATGATCGCTACGGTTCAGGAATTCAAGGATGCAAAGGCAATCTTTGAAGAAGAAAAGGCTAAGTTGGTTGCGGACGGTGTTCCGGTAGCGGATGACATTGAAGTCGGAATGATGATGGAAATTCCAGCCGCTGCAATGATTGCTGATAAGTTGGCAAAGTACGCTGACTTCTTCAGTATCGGGACCAACGACCTGATCCAGTACTCGATGGCTGCTGACCGGGGGAACGAACGCGTTTCTTACCTGTACCAGCCATACAACCCATCAATTCTGCGGCTGGTTAAGCACATTATCGAATCTTCCCACAAGGAAGGTAAGTGGACTGGCATGTGCGGTGAAATGGCGGGCGACCAAATCGCTGTGCCGCTGCTTGTCGGCTTAGGGTTGGATGAGTTCTCAATGAGCGCAACGTCGATTCTGAAGACGCGGAGCTTAATTAAGAAGCTGGATTCAACGAAGATGAGTGAGTTAGCCGCCAAGGCGGTTGACTGCGAAACAACCGACGAAGTGGTTGCCCTGGTTAAGGACTACACTAAGTAGGTTAATTAAGCGAATAAAGAAGCCTGGCATAGTGCCAGGCTTCTTTTTGCTATCAGGAATTAGCGCAGGGCTGACGGTGGAAAATTGATAAAATGTTGCGTGGATTGCGCGGAATTCATATAATTGATAGTAACTATTGATTTGTCAGGAAGGGGGGACGCTCGTGAAGGTTGGAATTTTCACGGATACCTACTACCCGCAGGTAAGTGGGGTTGCCACGTCAATTAAGACGTTAAAGAAGCAGCTCGAGCGGCAAGGGCATACCGTCTACATCTTCACTACAACGGACCCAAACGTTGATAAGAACGTCTACGAGCGAAACATCTTCCGGTTTACGAGTATTCCATTTATTTCGTTTACCGAGCGCCGAATTGCGGTGCGGGGATTGTTTCACGCCTACCAGGTAGCGAAAAAACTACAGCTGGATATTGTCCACACTCAGACCGAATTTTCCATGGGGTTAATCGGCAAATTTGTGGCGCACAACCTGCATATTCCGTGTGTGCACACCTACCACACAATGTACGAGGACTACCTGCACTACGTGGCAAACGGCAAACTATTACGGCCGGTGCACGTTAAGCAGATGAGTAAGGTTTTTTGTGCACACATGGCGGGAATTGTGGCCCCCAGTGAGCGGGTTTTGACTACCTTACGTGGATACGGGGTGACCGAACCAATCACCGTCATTCCTACGGGGGTTGACCTGGAACGGTACCAGGAAGACGGAACCATTGCGCGCCAGCGGTTGCGGCAGCAGTACGGCCTTGCCCCGGATACCCCGGTGATCCTCACGCTGAGCCGGTTGGCGCTGGAAAAGCACATTGACCGGTTAATCGCGGCGTTACCCCGAATTAAGGTGGCGGTGCCAGGGGTAAAGTTGATGGTGTGTGGCGACGGTCCGGCGCGGGAAGAGCTGGAAGCGCAAGTTGCGGCCCTTGGAGTGCAGCGGGATGTTATTTTTACCGGCGAGATTCGGCATGCGGCGGTGGCCGATTACTACCACGCCGCGGATCTGTTTGTTTCAACGTCGGAGTCGGAATCACAGGGATTGACGTACATTGAAGCGTTGGCAGCCGGCCTTCAGGTGATCACTACACACAGTCCGTACACCGACCAGTTGCTGGATAATCCCGCTTTAGGGGTGCCGGTTGCTGATCAGGACGAATTGGTGACGGCTGTGCGACGGTACTTGACGGGTTCGGCTCCGCAGATGACACCGGCAGTTCGGACACCGAAGCTGGCGATGATTTCAGCCGATCATTTTGGCGAACAAATCGTTGCCTTTTACCGGCAGGCGCTTGCACAACCGGTTGTTGCGCCGGTTCGCTCCCGCCATAACGCCAATTCGTAATGGGGGATGAGTGAATGATCCACGTAAATATGTTGTCATCGGCCACGCGGGTAAAGGGTCAGGGAGTCGGAAGTGCCTACACCGAACTGGTCAGACTCCTGCGGACGTATCTTTCCGCAGATATTACGGTGACTGAAAACGACTGGCATGCCAGCACGATCACCCACTATCACACGGTTGATCCCCAGTTTTACCTGTCAACGTTTGATTCGCGGCGGGGACGGCGGATTGGTTACGTCCACTTTTTACCAGAAACCCTGGAAGGGAGCCTAAAGCTTCCGGGAACCATTGGGACGACGTTTAATAAGTACCTAATTAGTTTTTATAAGCGGATGGACCGGCTGGTGGTCGTAAACCCCAGCTTTATTTCGCAACTGGCTGCTTATGGCATTCCAGAAGAGAAGGTCCGCTATATTCCGAATTTTGTTGCCAAACGCGAGTTTTATTCCGTTGATGCCGCTGAAAAGGACCGGCTCCGGCGGCGGCACCAGCTGCACCCTGGCAGGTTTACCGTTTTAGGGGTCGGTCAGGTTCAGGAACGGAAGGGCGTGGGGGACTTCATTACCCTTGCCAAGCGGCATCCGGAGATTGACTTTGTGTGGGTTGGTGGTTTTTCGTTCGGCAAAATGACGGCCGGGTACACGCGCCTAAAGGAAGTCGTTGATAACCCGCCCGTAAACCTTATTTTCCCGGGAATTGTTGACCGCGATAAAATGCGCAAATACTATAACATGGCGGATTTGTTTTTATTACCGTCATATAACGAGTTATTCCCGATGAGTATTCTTGAGGCGTTTAGTTGCGGCATTCCTGTTCTTGTCCGGGAGCTTCCCCTTTATCACGATATTATTAGCGGTTTTTACGCTGGTGCGGCGGACGTCCAGGCGATGGACCAGCAGATTGTAACGCTGCGGGATAACCCGGAGCGGTTGCGGGCGCTGCGCAGTCAGGCTGAAGCGGGGGCTCAGCAGTACTCGGAGGATCGGCTGGCGACGGTTTGGCGCGATTTTTATAAAGCGGAGGCGATGGAAGGCCATGTCACGGAAAAATAAGGTCATGCTGGCGGTCATGCTTGCCCTGGGAGTGGCAATCTTTGCCTATTCGGTGCGCAATGTTTCATGGCACTTGATTGCAGGCGACATTGCCCACCTTAAGTGGGGGTGGCTTGCGGTTGCCGTGGGGTGCATGGTGCTTTCGCTATTCTTAGAATCACTGGTTGTGCATACGCTAGTGCGGAACCGAGTGGCCGCGCACTTCCCGTTGCGGGATGCAATCCGGATTCCGTTAGTGGAACAGTTGTTTAACGGGATTACGCCGTTTGCGACGGGCGGCCAGCCAGCGCAGGTGTTTGCCCTTCTCCAGTCAGGAGTGGAGGGCGGCCAGGCAACTTCGCTTTTACTGCTCAAGTTCGTGGTATACCAGACAATGATTGTGGTTAACTTTTTGATTTGCTTGGTCGCCGGGTTTCACTACATCGCGGATAAGATTCACGTGATGGCGGTGCTGGTCATCTTTGGCTTCTTAATTCACTTTGCTGTGATTGGCGGGCTGTTAATGGTGATGTACTGGTACAACTTCACGCGCAAAGCCGTCCACTGGTGCTTATTGCCACTGAAATGGATAGTTAGTGCAGAACGGTTTAGCCGCATTCAGGAATACCTGATTCTTAAAATTGATAATTTTTACCAGGAAAGTTTGCAGTTAAAGGCGCAGGGAAAGTTACTCGTTAAGATTAACCTGTTAACGCTGTTTCAACTGGCGGTCTATTACGTAATTCCGTACTTTATTTTACTGGCGCTTGGAGTCAGCAACGTTTCGTTGATCACGGTAATGACGATGCACGTCTTGATTGTGATTGCAACGTCGCTTTTCCCAATTCCTGGGGGTGCCGGGGGAGCAGAGTTTAGCTTTACCCTTGTGTTCTCGACTTTCATGGCGAGTCATACCAAGCTGATTTTGGCGATGATTCTGTGGCGGCTAATTACGTACTATCTGGGAATGTTCGCGGGAATGATCGCACTTGTGGTTAAACCGCGGCGGATTACGGCCCCGGAAGATTAAGAGGACAATTAAAATTATTCGAAAATGGAGGAGGCATTAGAAAAGATGCCTCTTTTTGTTTATAATTGACTGGTGTTCACAGTTTTTTCAATTACTTTGAATTGGAGGCAATCACATTGCGTTCATTAGTTAAGAAGGTTCGCGATAAGCTGAGTACGCGCCTGGGCTTCTTTGCCATGGTGGTTGTCCTGTTTTGGATTACGTCGTACATTGCTTACTGGACCGAGTTTAACCTTGGGGTGTCCGATCCAATGCAGCAGTTCCTGTTGGTATTGAACCCGATTCCCTTTGCGTTGATCCTATTTGGGATTGCGCTCTTCTTTCGGGGAAAATGGTCGTACTGGATTATGCTGGTGATCGACTGGATTGAATCAATCTGGTTATTTGCCAACATCGAGTATTACCGGGAATTCTCCGACTTTATTACGATGGGGGTTATTAAGTCTGCTGGGGCAGTTTCTAATAACCTTGGATTAAGTATTAGCAAGATTATTCGGCCGTATGATTTCTTCGTATTCATCGGCGTGATTGTGCTAACGATTTTGGTAGTAACGAAGGTTATTAAGGTTGATAACCGCCCTGTTCGGTGGCGGCAGGGAATTATTAGCGTACTTGCGGGGGCTGTGCTGTTTTCCATCGACCTCGGGTGCGCATACAAGGACCGGCCGCAGCTGTTAGGACGGACGTTTGATAACAACTATATTGTTAAGTACCTCGGGATGAACTTCTATGCGGGTTACAATGCCTACACGACGCACCGCCAAACGGTAACGCGTGAGCGGGCATCAAGGAAGGATCTACAGAAGGTGCGGAAGTACACGGAGTCCCGGTATCTGCCGCCGAATGTTCAGTATTTCGGCAAGGAACGCGGGGAAAACGTGTTCGTGTTTCACTTGGAGAGTTTCCAGCAGTTTCTGATTGATTATAAGGTTAATGGGCGTGAGGTAACGCCAAACATTAACAAGTTCTATCACGATCAGCACACGCTCTCGTTTGACAACTTCTTCAACCAAGTTGGTCAGGGGAAGACGTCTGATGCTGAAACGATGCTGGAAAATTCACTGTACGGGTTACCGTCAGGTTCGGTAATGACAGAGTATGGTGGCTCGAACACCTTCGATGCGGTTCCGGCAATCTTAGACCAACACGGGTACACAACAGCTTCCTTCCACGGGGACGTGGGGAGTTTCTGGAACCGGGTTAATACGTACAAGGCTTGGGGTTACCAGTACTTCTTTGATAAGAGTTACTACAACGACCGGAAAGGCTATGATATTGGGTACGGCCTGAAGGATAAGATTTTCCTGAAGGAAGCTTCCCAGTACATTGAGCAGCTGCCGCAGCCGTTCTACGCCAAGATTATTACGTTAACGAACCACTATCCGTACGAGTTGGATAAGAAGAATGCTTCGATTCCAAAGACAACGACCGGTGATGATACCGTCGATGGGTACGTTCAGACGGCTCATTACCTGGATCAGGCGTTTGGTGAGTGGATTAGTTACCTGAAGAAGACGGGACTATACAAGAATTCTGTGATTGTCGTTTACGGTGATCATTATGGAATTTCGAACAATCACAAGAAGCCAATTGCACAGTTGTTAGGAAAGAAGAGCGTAACGCCGTATGACCTTGCGATGTTCCAGAAGGTCCCGTTTATGATTCATGCCGAAAACCTTAAGGGGGGCATTAACCATACGTATGGTGGTGAAATCGACGTTATGCCGACGTTGCTGGACTTATTAGGAATCCACGACAAGCAGTACATTATGTTTGGCCAGGATCTTCTTAATCCGCAGCATGATCAGACGGTAGCGTTCCGGGATGGCGACTTTGTTTCCCCAACCTATTCGAAGATTGGTAGTCGAATCTACAATAACCAGGGACAGGTTGTAAATGATAAGCTGACGGCTGCTGAAAAGAAACAGGTTGACGAAATGCAGGAGGACGTTAACAAGCAATTGACGTACTCTGATAAGGTTGTCCTAGGAGATTTACTGCGTTTCTACCATCCGAAGGGCTTCAAGCGGGTTAATAAGGCCGATTACACTTATAACTATACTAAGGCAATGTCTGAGCTTCGAAAGAATGATAAGAAGCACCCAACAAGTTTGAAGGACAAGAACCACGGAAAGACGTTGGTTGACGACTTCTCAACGGATGCGCCTGAATTGAAGGGATTAAATGATAACCAGATTTATAAGAACTGGGATAGCGGCCAGAATTAAGTAAGTGGTTGTGATTAATACACCGGTTTTATTCGCGAGTTCGGTTATGAACTCGGCGGGTAGAACCGGTGTTTTTGTGTGGGTAATAAAAAGCATGATGGAGTGCAAAAAGTTGTTGACGATTATTAGATTGGCTGGTAAGATAGTAACCGTTGCGAATGAGCGGCGAACCGCGATTAATTAGGGCTTGACGTACAGGCTCTTTTCTCGCTATAATAGGTTAGTCGCGTGGGCGATGGTAGATCTTTGAAAACTGAACACAGTATCGACGAATTAAATGTGTAGGGCTCTTTTGAGCAACATAATTTAACGAAGTCAAACTTCG
>DWXB01000009.1 GCA_019119415.1 Candidatus Ligilactobacillus avistercoris
CTTCTTTCAGCTTCATGATTAAGCAAAACGCGATCGATTGCTTCCAGTTTTTCTTCTTTAGTCCATTTATGCCGTGGCCGATCTAACCAAGCAATGCCATAACGATCTAATATTTTAATCAGATAGTAAAAATCTCCCTCTGAAATTGGGTAATATTCTTTGATCTTCGCGTATCCATAATTTTGTTGATAGAGCTGATAAATATTGATCTTATCTTGCTTTGAAAAGCGCATAAAAACACCCCAAATCTTGGATTTACTTTGTCCAAGATTTGGGGTGCATATCAAAGGTTGTGACTTCCACCACGTTTTTTGCGTTTTACCGGAGATTAGGTTATTGGGGCGTTTCTTCTTTGGTCAACCGCCCGTCTTCCAGGTGATAAATTTCGTCGGCAAAGTCGCGGAGCCGCAGGTCGTGGGTAACCACAATAACGGCCTTATGGTATTCGCGGGCGAGGGTGGCGAGCAGCTGCCCCACCTTAACCACCCGCGGACTGTCCAGGGCAGCGGTGGGTTCGTCGGCAAGCACGATTGCCGGGTCGGGATACAGGGCGCGGGCGATGGCAACGCGTTGCTGCTGGCCACCGGAGAGTTCCGCCGGGTACTTGTGCTGTAGTTCAGCAATCCCTAAATCCGCCAGGAGCTGGGTAAGCTGGGCGGAATTAAGGTTGCCGGTGCGTTTAACGCGGTCCACCAGGGCAAACTGTTCGGCCACTGTGAGATAAGGAACCAGGTTGTATGCCTGAAGGATAAACCCAATCTGGGTGAGCCGGAGCTGATCGCGTTGCTTTTTAGTCATCGTCGTCAGGGCCTTACCGGCCACGGTGACGGTTCCGCTTGTGGGCGTTTGTAAGCCCCCCGCAATGGTGAGAAGTGTGCTTTTTCCCGAACCGGACGGGCCAAGGATGAGGACCATTTTCCCCGCCGAGGCCGTGAAGTTAATCCCGGAGAGAACGTGGACACGGGCGGCGTCATGGCCGAAAAACTTATTAACGTTTGTAAGTTGAATTGCTGGCATGGAATTAACCTCCAATCACTGTTACGGGATCAACTTTGAGGATGGTGCGAACCGGAATTAGGGCTCCAAGGAGGGCCATTCCGATCAGCGCAACGCTCACGCCGCTAAGCAGGGGCAGGTTGACGGCTAACGGGACGGCGGCGGGAACGACCAGGAACGTGCCGGCCGTTAGTGCGGCGCCGAGGATGAGTCCGATGATCGTTAGGAGCACCGCCTGGATGAGGACGGCGCTGACCAAAACCCGGGCGGGGATTCCCTGGGCCCGCAGGACGGCATACTGGGGAAGTTTTTGCATGGTGATGATGTACAGGAAAACCGCAATCACGATCAGGGAAATCACCATTAAAAAGCCAATCATAAACTCAAAGGTCATGTTTTGGGCGGTGTATCCGGGGAGTTGCTGGATGAACTTAGCAACCGGCACCGTTGTGAGATTCCCCACTGAACCGTTAAGGGTTGCCCGCTTTGACACCACGGCGCTCGCCTTGAACCCGGCAGGAATGTTTTTCAGCTGTGGCCAGCTTGCTAACCGGCCGTAGATAACCGGGGCAATACTAAGCTTGGCGTTTTTGGTAAATCCAACGACGGTGAAACGGTGGGCGACCGTATTTAACCGAACGTGGTCGCCAAGCTTGTAGCCCGCATTTTTTAATGATGTATCCAGAATGATTTCGTGGTCTGTTTTGGGCATGTGGCCTGCCACCAGTTGGAGGTGCTGGGCGATGTACTGGTGGGGCTCCAGGCCAATGAACTGGGTGGACTGCTTGGCTCGGTGGGTACCCTTTAAGACTACCGGGGCCTGCCCCACGTACGCTTCGTTGGCGCCGAGGCGAAGCTTAGCGGCGTCCTGGGTGGTGATTAATGACTGGGCGAGGTTGGTATTGGCATCCTTATTAAGGACGATTTGGCGGGTGTGCCACGAATTAATTGCGGCCGTGTTTTGGCTGGCAAGTCCCTGGGCCAGGCTGGTTAAGATGAAAATCAAGAAACTTACCAGCGTCACCAGGGCAATGATGAGCCCGTACCGGAGCTTTTCGTGGGCGATTTCTTTAAGTGCAAGAAACATTGTTAATCCTCCTTCAGGTGCTTGATTGCGGTGGCGTAACGGTGGATTAGCGCTTTTTGGGCGGCGGGGGTAATCAGGATTGCCCGCACTGTTTCGTGGGCAAGGACGGTGGCCGCCCATGCGACTGGCGTCAGGTCCGTTAAGGCGGGGTGGACGGCGATAATCCCTTCATCGACCGTGAAGTACAACCGTAAAAACGCAGCGTACGGGGAGTGCAGGATGGCCGTTACGAACTGGTCGAGATCATCCGGAGCGGTCACCGCGTGCTTAACGGGGGCGTGGACGGCAGTCATGGCAGCCTGAAACACGCTTTGGTAGGCGTCCTTGAGGTCGGTAAAGTACTTATAAAACGCACCGCGTGAAATCTGGGCGTCCTTGATGATCCGGGCGACCTGCGCTTCGGCAAGACTGTAGTGGGAAAATTCGGTCCGCGCCGCTGCGAGGATTCGTTCCCGTTTAGCGGCGGGTAAATGGTCAAACGTTGGTGTTGCCATAAACCGGCTCCTTTCTGGTGACATCGCGTCACCGATTGATATTCACAGCCTACCACGGCGGGTGACACTGTGTCAACATTAACGGATTTGGCGGGGAATGGTAGAATAACGGTAACTATCGGAGTGCTAGGAGGGAAGAAAATGACGCAGCGTGAAATCAGTAATGCGGAGTGGGAAGTCATGCGCTTGTTGTGGTCGCTTGGCGAAGCTTCCAGTAAGCAGTTAGCGGATTTACTGGTCAAGAAACAGGGCTGGAAGGCTGCCACCGTTAAAACGCTGCTGGGGCGGTTGGTAAATAAGGAATACGTTACGGCTAAAAAGAGTGGCCGGCGGTACTTGTACCGGGCAGCGGTAGGAGAACAGGCGACAATTGATGCTCAATTAAAGATGAGTTTCGATAAAATTTGTCAACGTCATGTTGGCCGGGCGTTGGCCCACGTGGTGCAGGAGGTTCCCCTCACAACGACGGATATTGATCGGCTCGTCGCCCTCCTAAAGGCTAAACGAACAACTGCGCCGGTGACATTATCATGTGATTGTCTGTTTCCACCCCAGGAATGTCAGCGCGAGAAATAAAAATTTGTAAAATAGTTTTGTAGTTAGAACTAAAATGTAATATACTGAGAAATAGTTAAGAGGTTATTGGAGGTTATTGATAATGGCAGCATTTGAAAAGTTAATGTTGGACTTAAGTCAGCAATTACATTTACACCAGGTAATCAGTGGCAACGATGATAGTGAAATGGAGCGTCTTGGAGCGTTCGATATTTGTTACCTTGAGGCCATTAACCAACTGGGAAAGCCAACGATTGGGACGGTTTCTCACCTGTTGAACCAGTCGACCCCGAACACCAACTACCACGTTAAGAAGTTGATTAGCCTGGGGTTAATCGACCGGGTAATGGACAAGAAGGACCGGCGGGTTGCCCACCTGTTTGTTACGGACAAGTACCGCTCAATGATGCGGGCTGGGGGCGATGATTTCTGGAAGAATCTTCAAGAAGATCTGGGAGAAAAGGTTTCGTCCGATGACATCGCTACTTTCCAGCGGGTGTTGAAGGAGACGGTCGCACTTTTGCGGAAGTCTGGTCTCGATAAGAAGGTTGAAGAGAATAAGAACAAGAAGCGGAAGGAGTAATGCGTCTTCCGGTTTGTTAGGCGGCGGCCCGAAATCATCCGGGCCGCCGTTTTTCTAGGAACTAAATTCAAAATAATAAATGTATATTTTCACAATCTAGGAATTGTAGAATGTAAATTCCGTCCTCTTTTTAAAAGAACGCTGCGCTAAAAATGGCGGTATTAAGCTAATGTAAGGGTTGACACAAATCTGGCAATTCTGTATTATTTTTGATGTAGGATAGGTAACAATTAACTCACTTTAAGGAGGAAGTACAATGACTGAATACCGAATTGAAGAGGACACACTAGGTCCAGTTAAGATTCCCGCCGAAGCACTGTGGGGGCCACAGACCGAGCGGAGCCGGAACAATTTCCCAACGGGCGAGTTGATGCCAATTGTCATTATTCGGGCAATGTTAAACATCAAGAAGGCCGCCGCTGAGTCCAACCTGGAACTAAAGAACATCGACCAGGCAAAGGGTGAGCTCATTATTCGGGCAGTCGACAGTCTGCTTGCCCTTAGTGATGATGAGTTACGGGCAGATTTCCCGCTGCACGTTTACCAGACAGGTTCGGGAACGCAAACAAACATGAACGTGAACGAAGTGGTGGCAAACAAGGCGATGCAGCTGGATCCGTCCATCGAGATTCTGCCAAACGACGACGTTAACCGGGGGCAGAGTTCTAACGATACCTTCCCGACGGCGATGAACGTGGCCGCGGTTGAGGCGGTTGCTCAGCTGGAAGAGGCTGCGCAACACCTGATTGACGAGCTGACCAAGAAGCAGAAGCAGTACTGGAAGACCGTTAAGATTGGCCGGACCCACTTACAGGACGCGACACCGCTGACGTTTGGACAGGAAGTGAGTGGCTGGGTCAGCATGGTTCAGCACGACCTGGATTACTTAAAGGAACTAGACGATACGTTGCTTGAACTGGCAATCGGGGGAACGGCCGTTGGGACCGGGTTAAACGCCGTACCAGGCTTTGCCGACATGATTGCCGCTAAGTTTAAGGAATACTACGGGTTTGACTTTACCGCGAAGAGCAACAAGTTTTACGGGTTAGCCGCTCATTCTGGAATTAACGTGGTTCACGGGGCCATTAAGTCCCTAGCTGCCGACCTGATGAAGATTGCAAACGACGTGCGGTTCCTAGCATCTGGTCCGCGGGCAGCATACAACGAATTAAACATTCCGGCGAACGAACCAGGTTCTTCCATCATGCCTGGGAAGGTTAACCCGACGCAGGCGGAAGCCATTACGATGGCGGCCACCCGTGTAATGGGGAACGACGTAACGATTGACGTGGCTTGCTCCCAGGGGAACTTTGAAATGAACGTTTACAAGCCGGTGATGATTGCGGCCTTCCTGGAATCAGCTGACCTGTTACGGGGAACGATGATGGGCTTTGCTGACAAGATGATTGCCGGAATGACGGTTAACGAGGAACGGATGAAGGAACTCGTTGATAATTCCCTGATGACCGTAACGGCCCTGTCACCGCACATCGGCTACCACGATAGCGCAAAGATTGCCCAGCAGGCCGACAAGGAAGGGACGACCCTGCGGGAAGCAGCCCTGAAGTCCGGGAAGCTGACGGCCGAACAGTTTGACGAGTGGGTTGATCCGCTGAAGATGACAAACATTGATCAGGATAATTAACGGAGGTAAGTGAAATGGCGAAGTTTTGGTACCAACCATGGGGTGCAAACATGCTGAAAGACCAGTACGACGTGGTAATTGTCGGGTCCGGGGCAACTGGGCTGGTGGCCGCAATTCAGGCTAAGGAACTCGGGTTGAAGCCGGCGGTCTTTGAAAAGATGGAGAAGTTAGGGGGGAACTCCAACCGGGCTTCTTCGGGAATGAACGCGGCGGAAACGAACGTGCAGTTACGCCACGGCATCGTCGACAGTATCGACGACTTCTACAACGAAACGTACCAGGGCGGCGGTAAGCTCAACGACCAGGACCTGTTACACTACTTCACATCACACGCCGCCCTTGCGGTTGACTGGCTCTTTGACCACGGAATTAAGCTCGAAGACGTCACGATTACCGGGGGGATGAGCCGGAAGCGGGCGCACCGGCCGGCCAGCACGGCGCCAATCGGAGCATTCCTCATCAAGCACCTCCTGCAGGTGGTTCAGGAAGACAACGTGCCGGTCTTTAACAACACGAAGGTTACGCAACTGTTGCACGACGATGCTAATCAGGTTACCGGGGTAAAGCTCACCGACGAAAACGGGCAGGAACGGACTATCAAATCCCGGGCAGTACTCCTCGCTACTGGTGGTTTCGGGGCGGCGAAGGACCTCATTAAGAAGTACCGGCCGGACCTGGTTAACTACAAGACAACCAACCAGGAAGGGGCTACCGGAGACGGTTTGAAACTGGCAGAAGAGGTTGACGGTCAGCTCGTTGACATGAACTTCATTCAGATTCACCCGACCGTTCAGCAGGATAACCCGCACGTATACCTGATTGGGGAAGCCGTTCGGGGCGAAGGGGCCATCCTGGTTAACGGCCAGGGAGAACGGTTTATTAACGAACTGGAAACGCGGAAGGTGGTTTCCGCGGCGATTACGGCCCTGCCGGAAAAGAGCGCCTACCTGATCTTCAACCAGGACGTGCGGGACCACGCGAAGGCCATCGACTTCTATGACAGCGTGGGGTTAGTTGAACACGGGGAAACCCTTGAAGCCCTGGCCAAGAAGATTGGTGTTCCGGCTGATAAGCTGACGGCCACGGTTGACCGGTGGAACACGGTGGTGGCCGACCAGCACGACGCGGACTTTGGCCGGACAACCGGGTTGAACCACCAGTTCACGGCCGGCCCGTTCTTCGCCATCCATATTGCCCCGGCCATCCATTACTCCATGGGAGGCCTGCACATCGATCCGCAAACCCGCGTGTACGACACGAATGGGCGGATTATTCCGGGACTATACGCCGCTGGGGAAGTAGCCGGTGGATTGCACGGGAACAACCGGATTGGGGGGAACTCCATTGCCGACACCGTAATCTTCGGCCAGCAGGCTGGTAAGCAGATTACCCGGTTTGTTCGGGAGCATCAATAGGCGCTTAGCGGAATTAACCAACAAAAACTAGTAGTCATTAACGGGGATGACCGCACGGGGTTTAAGGGACCCTAGCGGTGATCCCCGTTTTGGGGTATAAATGTAGTACAATAGGGGCCAATGAGGAGGGTGAATTGATGAAGCTAAAGAAGCGGCTGCGCCGGATGGTTGTGTTGACACTGTTGGCGGCAATTATTGTCATTCAAAACGTTGTGCCTTTTTTGGGGTACATTCCAATTGGCCCTTTAAGTATTACGGTTATTCCCGTCACGGTGGCCGTGGCGGCAGTGATTCTTGGCCCCCGGGCTGGCGCGTTAATCGGGGGGATTTGGGGAGTAATTGACTGGATCCGGGCGTTTTGCTGGCCAACAAGTCCGTTGGCAGCCCTGGTAATGGTTAATCCGCTCGTTTCGGTGCTCCCGCGGATCTTAGTTGGGGTGGTTGCAGGACTAGTATTTCGGCGGTTCCGTAACCAGCACCGCCAGCTTGGTGCGGCCATCGCGGCGGGCTGTGGTTCTTTGACGAACACCGTGCTTGTGCTGGGGTTAATCTACCTGCTCTACCGGGGGCACGCGCATGCATTGTATGGGGTGACCGTTCATGCGTTGTTACCGTATCTATTAACGGTGGTGGCAACCAACGGGATTCCTGAGATGGTTCTGGCAATGGTGGTCGTTCCCCCGATTACCTGGGCGTTGGCCCGGCGGGGATTTGAAAACGGGAGTGATTAAATGCGCCGGTGGTGGCGAAAAGTAAAGCGAATAGTCCGGCGGCACCGGCGGGGCGTGAGCGTGACGGCAATCGTGTTCCTGCTTCTGTGTGGTTTGGTTGGTTGGGGCGTTCACCGCGCAACCCCACCCACGCCGGTTACGCCAGCTGACCGGCAACGGCAGGTGTTTATCAAACAGGTAGCGCCCGTTGCCCAGCGCGCTCAGCGGGTTACCGGAGTTCCGGCTAGCATTACCTTGGCCCAAGCGGCGTTGGAGTCGGACTGGGGCCAGAGTGAGCTTGCGCGAAAGTATAATAACTTATTTGGTGTTAAGGGGACCGGAACGGACTCGGCGATGATGTTAACTAAGGAATACGTTAACGGCCAGTGGATTACGGTGCGGGCCAGTTTTGTGGTGTATCCTACGTGGCAGGCGGCCGTGATGGCGCACGACGAGTTACTTGCGGGAAATCAGCGGTATGCGGGGGTCCTGCGGGCACCGAGTTACGTTGCGGCGGCGCGTGCCCTGCAAAACGGGGGGTATGCGAGTGATCCGGACTATGCAGCGAAACTAATCCGGTTGATTCGGCAGTACCACCTTGACCGGTACGATTAATAAGATCAACACTCTTTTGTAGGATGTTTGTGGTAAAATAACGTGAAACAAGCACGTTTTGCGGATGAAAGGATCGTTGTGTGGATGGCGGATGAGGTTTTATTTCCGGGCAGCACGGTCGGGATTATTGGTGATAGTCCGAACGGAATCATGCTGGCCCGGGCAGCAAAGAAATTAGGGTTTAAGGTCGTTGTGTACTGTACGCAGGAGGGCAATCCCGCCCTGGCAGAGGCGGACGTCCCGATGGTGGGCCGGATGAATGACCAGCAACGGCTGCAGGACTTTGCCCAGCGGTGTGATGCGGTTACCTACGAATCAGAGGAGGTCCCGCTGGAAGCCGTTGAGGTGGTCAGCAAGTACACGCAGGTTCCCCAGGGGACGGAGTTACTGGAAATCGCCCAGGACCGGCTGCTTGAGCGGGCCTTCTACGACCAACTGAACGTTAACATTGCGCCGTACGCAACGATTATCACGTTGGATGACGTTTACCAGGCGGTTACCTCAATCGGGTACCCGTGCGTGCTGAAGCCCGTCCAAAAGCAGCTGGGAGACGACCGGTTTATGGTAATCAAGCGGCAAACGGACATTGCAAAGTGTGCGGGCTTACTGGAACAGGGCGGCACGTTTATCCTGGAGACCTGGGTACCGTTTGCGAAGGAACTGTCCGTCATTGTTACCCGCGATGGGAAAAAGGCGCAGAACTACTTCCCGATTGTCGAAAACATCTACCACGACGGCCGACTGCACGAGACCCTTGTGCCCGCGCAGATCGACCGTGACGTTGAAAAGGAAATTCAGCGGTTATCAATGCAGATTGTTCAGCAGTTTAAGGCCCGCGGGACGTTTGAGATTAGCTACTTTATGACGGCGGACGGAATGCTGTACGTCAAGCGGATTGTGCCGGCCCCGTCCATGCCGGGATACGTTTTTGATGCGGCAATGAACATCAGTATGTTTGCCCAGCATATCCGGGCGATTGCAAACATGCCACTGGCGCGGACGGAAATTCTCGAGCCAACGGCCATGGTAATCGTGGAGCAGGAGGACATGCCTGCATTGCGGACGCAGTGGGTGTTGAAGAGTAACTGGCGGTATAACTTCTTCCGTTACCCGCAATCACTGCAGGGACACCGGCCCCTCGGATACCTGTTGGTAATGGCACCAACCATTAAGGATGCCCGGGATCAGATTGATTCAACGGCGATCTGGGATGCAATGACAAAACAAGCTGAATAAGAACGTGGGTTGGCAGGAGCCATCATGAGGTGATGAGCGGCTGCCAGTCCGCTTTTTTGTTATAATGGGGGTTAGCTAATTAAGGAGAAAGAAGTGGAACTTGTGGCAGTAAACGACCTGTTAGCGGGATTGAACCCGCAGCAACGCCAAGCGGTCCAGACGACGGAGGGACCACTCTTAGTAATTGCCGGAGCGGGAAGTGGGAAAACCCGGGTCCTCACGCACCGGGTGGCGTACCTGATTGCTGAAAAAAATATTAATCCGTGGAATATTTTGGCCATTACGTTCACCAACAAGGCCGCAACGGAAATGCGGACGCGGGTAAACCAGATTGTCGGGGAAGATGCTGCCGAGATCTGGGTGTCAACGTTCCATGCCCTGTGCATGCGAATTTTACGGCGGAATGCCGGGGAGATTGGGTACGACCGGTCCTTCACGGTTGCGGGGGCCAGTGAACAACGCACCCTTATTAAGCACATAATGAGTGACCTCAACATTGACCCTAAGCGGTACGATCCACGGGGGGTCCTGGGGGCCATTTCAAACGCCAAGAATGACATGCTAACGCCGGAAGAATATGCGGCTAAGGCGGTCGGCCCGTTCCAGGACGTGGTTGCCAAGGTTTACCGCGAGTACCAGGAGGGGTTACACACCAACCAGGCGATGGATTTTGACGACTTAATTATGAAGACCATCCAGCTGTTTAAGCAGTCGCCTGATACCCTGGCTTACTACCAGCGGAAGTTCCAGTACATTCACGTCGACGAATACCAGGATACCAACCAAGCCCAGTACGAGCTGGTTGCCATGTTAGCGAAGGCCAACCGGAACCTGTGCGTTGTTGGGGATGCTGACCAGAGTATTTACGGCTGGCGGGGAGCCAACATGCAAAACATCCTGGACTTTGAAGCCGATTACCCGGACGCCACCACCATTAAGTTGGAGCAAAACTACCGCTCAACCAAGACCATTCTTGCGGCGGCCAACGCGGTGATTAAGAATAACACCAACCGAAAAGAGAAGGCGCTGTGGACGGATAACGCTTCCGGGGACAAGATTAAGTACTACCGGGCAGATAACGCCAACGATGAAGCGTACTACGTCATCAAAAATATTAACCGTGAACGGCAGGAGCACGGGCGGCACTACCGGGATTTTGCCGTGCTGTACCGGACAAACGCCCAGTCCCGGACGATGGAAGAAGCGCTGATGAAGGCCAACGTGCCGTACAAGATCGTTGGGGCGCACAAGTTCTATGAACGGAAAGAAATTGCGGACGTTCTGGCGTACCTGCGGTTAGCAACCAACCCGGACGACTCCCTCAGCTTTGAGCGGGTGGTGAACGAGCCTAAGCGGGGAATTGGGGCCGGGACCCTTGATAAGTTGCAGGCCTTTGCGGAGACCAACCAGTTATCATTGTTAGCGGCAGCGGAGAGTGCTTCCTTGATTGAGGGGATTAC
The DNA here is from genome assembly GCA_019119415.1 of Candidatus Ligilactobacillus avistercoris. GTDB lineage: Bacteria > Bacillota > Bacilli > Lactobacillales > Lactobacillaceae > Ligilactobacillus > Ligilactobacillus hohenheimensis. The sequence continues at coordinate 10,797 of DWXB01000009.1, forward strand.
CACGCGGATTGCCAACCGGTTGTTAGTCTTTGCCCGGATGATGCGGACGTTTAAGGACGCGGAGCAAACCACCACCGTTACGGAACTAACAAAGCGGGTTCTTGACGAAACGGGGTACATGGATGCTCTGCGGGACAACAAGGAATTAAATGAAAGCCGGATTGAAAACGTCAATGAATTTCTGACCGTTACGCAGGACTTTGACCGCCGGTGGCAGCCGGAAGATGAGGAAGCGGACCGCTTCGTGGACTTTTTGGCTGACCTAGCACTGGTATCAGCCCAGGATGAAATTGAAGACGCCGACGAAGTTACGCTGATGACGCTCCATGCGGCCAAGGGGCTGGAATACCCGGTCGTTTTCATGATTGGCATGGAAGAGGGGCTCTTCCCGTTGTCTCGGGCAGCCGAGGACCACGATGAACTGGAAGAAGAGCGGCGGTTGGCCTACGTGGGGATTACCCGGGCTCAGGAGGAACTCTTCCTCACCAACGCCTTTTCCCGGATGCTCTACGGACGGCGGCAGGCCAACATCCCGTCGCGCTTCATTGAAGAGATTGATGACGACCTGTTGCAACCAGCGAACCCGACCCTTACCCAGCGGAGTCAGCAGCTGGATGAAGCCCACCTGCCGTTTGGCAACCGGCCGCACCCGGCCCCGTACAAGAAACCGGCGTATAAACAGCCGGCCGGAACGGTGGAACGGCCCCAGGGTACTGGGGCGGACAAGCAGGCCTGGAAGGTTGGCGACCTTGTGATGCATAAGAAGTGGGGTCAGGGGGCCGTTGTAAAGGTTAACGGCAGCGGTGAAGACCTTGAGCTCGACATTGCGTTTAAGGAACAGGGGATTAAGCGGCTGTTAGCTGCGTTTGCCCCGATTACCAAGCTTTCCTAGGAGGAATTGAAATGACAGTTCCAGCAGAAATTCAACAGCATGCTGCCCAGCTTCGGAAGCAGCTCAATCAGTGGGGCCGGGAATACTATGGGGCCGACCAACCGAGTGTTCCGGACCACGTGTACGATGCGGCGTACCGGGAATTACAGGATATTGAAAAACAGTACCCGGAACTGGTAGTGCCCACCTCACCAACGCAGCGGGTTGGGGGCGCGGTGCTCGACCAGTTTACCAAGGTGACCCACGCCATCCCGATGCTGTCTTTGGGAGACGTGTTTTCCAAGGATGAACTGGCCGCCTTTATCACTAACCTAAATGAAACGGTGGGTCAGGAGCTGGCGTATAACTGTGAGTTGAAAATTGACGGGTTGGCCATCTCCGTAACCTATGAAAACGGGCATTTCGTGAAGGGATCAACCCGGGGCAACGGAACGATTGGGGAAGACATTACCGCTAACCTGAAGACGATCAAGGCTATTCCGATGGAACTAACCGAACCAGTTTCAATCGAGGTGCGCGGGGAGTGTTACATGCCCAAGAAGGCGTTCGTTGCCCTTAATCAGGAACGGGAGGCTGCCGGCGAGCCGGTGTTTGCCAACCCGCGGAATGCGGCAGCAGGGTCGCTCCGCCAGCTTGACTCACGCGTCACGGCTGCCCGGCAGCTCAGCACGTTCATGTACTACCTAATGGAGCCGGAAAAACTGGGGGTTACCACCCAGAGTGGGGCACTGGCAAAGTTGCGGGAACTCGGCTTCAAGGTTAACCCCGACTACCGGACCGTGACGACCCGGACGGAGTTTGACGAGTATATCGACGAGTACACCGCTAAGCGGGCAAGCCTGCCGTATGAGATTGACGGGATTGTGTTAAAGGCCGACCAGTTAGCGGTGCACGCCGAGGTGGGGAACACGGTAAAGGTCCCGAAGTGGGCGATTGCCTATAAGTTCCCGCCGGACGAGCAGGAAACCGTCGTGCGGGCCATCGAGTGGACGGTGGGCCGGACCGGGGTAGTGACCCCAACGGCTGTCATGGATCCCGTGCAGCTTGCCGGGACCACCGTTTCCCGGGCCTCCCTGCATAACCCCGCCTACCTTCAAGCCAAGGACATCCGGGTAGGCGATACCGTGACGCTGCATAAGGCCGGGGATATTATTCCCGAGGTCAACCGGGTGCTGGTTGCTAAACGCCCGGCGGGTAGTCACCCGTACGTTATTCCGCCGACCTGTCCGGAGTGTGGCGCGCCGTTGGTTCACCTCGATGATGAGGTGGCCCTGCGGTGTGTGAACCCAGCGTGTCCGGCACTTGTGAAGGAGAGCTTGACCCATTTTTGTTCTCGGAACGCGATGGATATTACGGGCGTTGGTCCCCGGATTATTAACCAGCTCTTTGCGCGGGGATTAGTGCATGACGTAGCGGACCTATACACCCTGACGTTTGATCAGCTGGTGCAATTGGATAAAATTAAGGACAAATCAGCAACAAACCTATTGACAGCAATTGATAAAAGCCGCAATAATTCTATTGAACGTCTATTATTTGGCCTGGGAATCCGGCACGTTGGCGCGAAGGCGGCCCAGCTAATTGCGGCGCACTTTAAGACAATGGCGGCCATTCAGGATGCCCAGGCGGAGACGGTTGCGGCCATCCCGACAATCGGGCCGACAATTGCGGATAGCGTGGTGAAATACTTCGCCAACCCAGCAGTGGCAACGTTGCTTGACAAGCTTGCCGCTGCGGGGGTGAACATGACGTACCATGAGCCCCAGCAGGCGCCGGTTACGACTGGTTTCTTTAGTGGAAAGCGGGTCGTGTTGACCGGGACGCTCACGGCAATGAAACGGGCGGATGCCAAAAAATGGCTTGAAGCCCACGGTGCGACCGTGACGGGCAGCGTTTCCGGGAAGACCGACCTGTTGATTGCGGGAACGGCCGCCGGAAGCAAGTTGACGCGGGCCCAGCAGCTGGGAGTCACTGTAATGGACGAAGATGCGTTTCGCGCACAAATGGAGGAAGAACGGTGAAGAAGAGAGTAGTAGTCGTGGGGACGATTCTTGCGAGTGCATTACTGTTTGTAGCCTGCGGGCGGGATAGCAGCTCGCGGGGTTCAAACGATAAGATTCAGGTCACTGGGCAGGCGAATGACCACCAGTACCAGGGGGTTATTCAAAACGGGCGCTATAAGACCGCTAAGGCCCGGGGCGTTGACCTTAGTCAGGATTCCGGGAACCAGCTCAACCTCAAGAGTTTTGAGGACGGAATGACGGCGCTGTCACAGCAGCAGTTTTCACCAAAGAGTTACGTTTTTCAGGAGGGCCAGTACCTAACTAAGAAAACCGTAACGAAGTGGCTGGGCCGGAAGTCCAAGGATAATCCGGATGGGTTAAACCCAGCGGATAACGGTCAAAAGGATGCTAACAAGCGGAATCCAATGTACGTTCAGCAGATTGGTGAGCAGGACTACATGAAACAGGATGGCAACAAGCTAACCCTGCGCGGGATGACGATTGGGATTGGCATGAACCAGAAGGATTACTACGAAAAGGAGCAGTACGGGCCGACGTTTACGACGAACATCCCGACATCAACAATGGAAGCCAAGGGTCGGGAAGCAGCGCAAACCGTGCTTGCCCGGGTGCGAAAACTGCCCGGGGTCGGCAACGACGTTCCAATTCTGATTGGAATGTACAAGCAGGCACCCAACGATAGCTTAGTCGGTGGGGTGTTTTACGAGTACGCGGTTAGCTACCACGGAACAGACCTCGGTGACTGGAAGCAAACCAACTTCCAAAACGTGGTTTTCCCGGCAACCGCGAACCACTCGGTGCCAAATTCTAACGATGAGCAGTCGTTCGAGAACTTTAAGAATAAGATCCAGAACTTCTTCCCGAACCTGGCGGGGGTTACCGCTCAGGCCCGGTACAAGGGAAAGCAGATTCAGGGAATGAAGGTTACCATTACGACCCAGTTCTACAGTGAAACGGAAATCACCCACTTTAGCCAGTATGTTGCGCAGGCAGCGAAGACGTACTTGCCGGCGCAGATTCCGATTGACATTACGGTGAACGGCGCCAACGGGCAAACGCAGAGCGTGATTACCCGGCCGGCTGATGGTGGGAAGTTCACTGCGCAGGTATTGAATAGTTACTAAGATTACAAGACGGGGGACGATAGCATGGCAATTTCGGCAGAAGAAGTGCGCCACGTGGCAGCACTAGCAAAGATGGCCGTCACTGACGAAGAATTAACGAAGTTTACCGCTCAGATGGATGACATTCTGGGAATGGTCGAACAGTTACAGGAAGTCGATACGACCGATGTTCCGATGACGTATAACGTTACGGATGCCCGTAACGTGATGCGGCCGGATGAAGCGGTTCCGGGAACGGACCGGGCGGAACTTATGAAGAACGTTCCGGAAAGCGAAGACGGCTACATTAAGGTGCCAGCGATTATTGATGAAAGCGAGGAAGGCTAGATGAACTACTTTGAAAACGACCTAACAACTCTCCACGCGGGGCTCGTTAACAAGCAGTTTAGCGTGGTTGAGCTGGTCAAAGAAACGTTTGCGACGATTAAACAGCGCGAACCGCAGCTTGAGGCTTTCCTGGCCCTCAACGAAGAAGCGGCCTTAAAGCAGGCGGCGACGTTAGACGAACAGGGAATTGCCCCGGATCAGCTCCTTGCGGGGATTCCCGTAGGCATTAAGGATAACATCGTAACGAAGGGACTGACGACCACGGCCGCCAGCAAGATTCTGGAAAACTTTAACCCGATTTACGATGCGACGGTCATGGAAAAACTGGCAGAAGCCGGGATGATCAACGTCGGGAAGTTAAACCTGGACGAGTTTGCGATGGGAAGTTCTACAGAAACCTCCGCGTTTAAGCAGACCAAGAATGCCTGGGACCAAACAAAGGTGCCGGGCGGATCATCTGGTGGCCCGGCCGTGGCGGTCGCTGCCGGTGAAATCCCGGTGGCCCTCGGGTCAGATACCGGTGGTTCGGTGCGGCAACCAGCAACGTTTAACGGGGTTGTCGGGACCAAACCAACGTATGGCCGGGTTTCCCGTTACGGGCTGATTGCCTTTTCTTCTAGCCTGGATGAAATCGGACCGATTACGCGGACGGTTAAGGATAACGCCCTGGTACTGGGTGCCATTGCCGGTCATGACGATCATGACTTGACAACTTCCAGCAAGGAAGTGCCAGACTTTACGGCCGGAATTGAGGATGGTGTTAAGGGCCTCCGGATTGCAGTCCCGAAGGAATACTTCGCTGCGGGTGTTGCTGATGGGGTCAAGGACGCCATCAAGCAGGCCCTTGCTGAAATGGAAAAACTGGGAGCGGTCGTGGACGAGGTTTCCCTGCCGTACAGCAAGTACGGGGTGCCGATTTACTACGTTCAGGCGTGTGCTGAGGCATCGTCTAACCTGCAGCGGTACGACGGCATTCGGTACGGTTTTCGGGCAAAGGACGTTAAGAACCTGGAGGATGTATACGTCCGGACGCGGACGGAAGGCTTTGGGCCGGAAGTTAAGCGGCGGATTATGCTCGGGACCTACGTTCTTGCGGCGGGTTCGTACGATAAGTTCTTTAAGAAGGCTGCGCAGGTCCGGACGCTGGTTTGTCGTGACTTTGCGCGGGTCTTTAAGGATCACGACGTTATCATGGCACCAACGACGGCTACCCCGGCCTTCTCATTCGGGGCAAAGGTCGATGATCCGGTTGCGATGTACATGAACGACGTGCTGACGATTCCAAGTAACCTGGCTGGGTTACCAGGGATGTCGGTTCCGGCCGGCTTCGTGGATGGCATGCCGGTGGGACTCCACATTATCGCCAACTCCTTTGATGAACAGACCATGTACCGGGCGGCATACGCCTACGAACAGGCGACCCGGTTCTTTGAGAACGTACCAGCGATTGGGGGGCAGAACTAATGAACTTTGAAACAACGATTGGACTCGAAGTCCACATTGAAATGAAGACGAAGTCAAAGGCTTTCTCACCGGCGCCAGTGCGGTTTGGTCAACCCCAAAACACGGACACGAACGTCATCGACTGGGGTTACCCGGGGGTTCTTCCCCAATTGAATCGCGGGATCCTTGAGTACGGAATGCGGGCAGCACTGGCCCTCAACTGTGAGATCACCAAGGACATCCACTTTGACCGGAAGAACTACTTCTACCCGGACAACCCGAAGGCGTACCAGATTACCCAATCGGATACGCCACTTGGCCGGAACGGGTGGCTGGAAATTACCGCTGAAGACGGCAGTAAGAAACGGATTGGAATCCACGAAATGCACGTGGAAGAAGATGCCGGGAAAAACACCCACAACCCGAATGGTTACTCGTACGTTGATTTAAACCGGCAGGGGACGCCACTAATTGAAATCGTGTCGGAACCAGACATTGCTTCACCAGAGGAAGCCTACCGTTACCTAACCCGGTTACGGCAGATTATCATGTTCTCCGGGGTTTCTGACGTGAAGCTTGAACAGGGATCCATGCGGACGGACGTAAACATCTCAATCCGGCCGTATGGAGCCACTGAGTACGGTACCAAGACCGAAATGAAGAACTTAAACTCGTTTGACCATGTTCGTAAAGGGCTGGAATACGAGGCCAACCGGCAGGCGCAGGTGCTGATGAGCGGAGGCACCATCCAGTCCGAAACGCGGCGGTACGATGTGCCAACCGGGAAGACAATCCTGATGCGGGTGAAGGAGGGTAAGGACGACTACCGTTACTTCCCTGAACCGGATATTCCCCCGGTGCACATTTCCGATGAGTGGATTGAAGAGGTGCGCAACTCAATTCCGGAAATGCCGGATGAGCGGCGGAAGCAGTACGAAAACGAGTTCGGCCTGTCCGAGTACGATACGGACGTTCTGACACAAACGAAGGAAATGTCCGACTTCTTCGACGCCACGGTTGCGCACGGGGCGGACCCGAAGTTAGCGGCAAACTGGCTGATGGTGGAGGTGAACTCCTACCTTAATGCTCAGCAGGTTGAGCTGGCTGATACGGCGCTGACACCGGAGCACCTGGCAACGATGATCAAGATGATTCAGGACGAAACGATTTCCGGGAAGATTGGGAAGAAGGTCTTCAAGGAAATCATCAAGAACGATACGGAACCACAGGCTTGGGTTGAGCAGAAGGGCATGGTTCAGCTATCAGACCCGGCTAAGCTGCAGCCGATTATCGATGACGTGCTTGATAATAACGAACAGTCCATCACCGACTTTAAGAACGGGAAGGACCGGGCTGTTGGTTTCTTAGTGGGCCAGATTATGAAGCAAACGCGCGGCCAAGCCAACCCGAAGGTGGTTAACAAGCTGTTGATGAAGAGCTTAAATGCGCGGTAAGAGTGATTAGGAAGGACCGAGGAAGATGCAAAAACGGTGTCGCATTATCTATAACCCTACATCTGGGCGGGAGGCAATGAGGAACGACCTCGTTGATATTCTGACCATCATGGAACGGGCGGGATATGAGACGAGCGCGTACGCAACGACCCCGGAGCCCGATTCGGCAAAGAACGAAGCAATTCGGGCGGCGAAGAGCGGGTTTGCGTTGATTATTGCGGCCGGCGGGGACGGAACAATTAACGAGGTTGTCAACGGCTTAGCTCCCCTGAAAAAGCGGCCGAAGCTGGGAATTATCCCAGCCGGAACGACGAACGACTATGCTCGGGCACTCCACATCCCGTTGGAGAGTCCGGTCGAAGCGGCGCGGGTAATTGCGCGCGGAAAAACGATTAAGATTGACATCGGCCAAGCGGGTGATCACTACTTCGCCAACATTGCGGCGGGGGGGCTGCTGACCGAACTAACGTACAGTGTCCCGTCTGAGTTGAAGTCGATGTTTGGGTACATGGCATACCTGGTGAAGGGCGCCGAACTTCTGCCGAAGATTAAGCCAATTGACATGCACCTGGAATACGACGGCGGCACGTACGACGGGAAGGCGTCAATGTTCTTCCTGGCGCTGACCAATTCAGTTGGTGGGTTTGAACAGATTGCGCCCGATGCGTCGCTTGACGACGGGAAGTTCACCCTGATTGTGGTTAAGACGGGCAACCTGTTGGACCTGATGAAGCTGGCGGTTAAGGTATTTGCCGGCGGGAATCATATTGATGACCCGTCCATTCTGTACGTAAAGACGTCGAAGCTGGTCGCTAAGACCGCAAGCGAACGGATGATGATCAACATTGACGGTGAGTATGGTGGCGATGCGCCAATGACGTTCAGGAACCTCAAGCAGCACCTGGAAATCTGTGCAAATACGGACCAGTTACCGGAAACGGCAGTAACGGCCCGCACGGAGGTTGAACAGGCCACCCGGGATGAACTAATGCACGAGATTGCCGACCTGGATCAGGATGAAGCCACCCGCCTGCAGCAGGAACTTGACGCCAAGGAGCAGGCGCAAGAAAAGAAGAATTAAGCAGGGATAACTAACCCTAATAAACGAGCTAGAAGTCAGCCAGCTGCCTTATCAATGCTTCGTGTAATTGGTTCGGCTTGAGGCTTCCACGATGCTCGTTTTCTTTGTTTTGTTACACCTGCACTTTTAGGAGGAAAAAACGGTGAAGCAGCACGCGCCAGTAAAGAAAAACGATGAACTTACCGTGACCATTACCGACCTAACGTACCAGGGGCTGGGGGTTGCTAAGGTGGATGGTTACCCGCTCTTTGTGACGGGGGCGCTTCCCGCAGAACGGGTGGTCATTCACGTCACGAAGGTGCAAAAAAACTTCGGGTACGCCCGGGTAGTCCGGTGGGAAACCACCAGTCCGGACCGGACAGCTGCGCCTAATAAGGTGCTTACCCAGACCGGAATTGCGCCGTTAGCCCACCTGCGTTATGCTGCGCAACTCCGGTTTAAGCGGAAGCTCATCACGGACCTGTTGCAAAAGGCTCACCTGGAGATTGAGGTCGCCCCCGTAATGGGGATGGATGATCCGTGGCACTACCGCAACAAGGCCCAGGTTCCGGTGCGGGAGGTGGACGGCCACCTCCGGACGGGCTTTTACCGCCAACGGAGTCACCAGTTTGTGCCGGTCACGGACTACGGGATTCAGGATGAGCGGATTGATGCGATTTTGCAGGTGGTATGCACGGTGTGTGACCTGTACAAGGTTCCAGCGTACGACGAAGAGCACCACCGCGGGGTTCTGCGGCACATCATGGTACGGCGGGGATACTACTCGCACGAAGTAATGGTAGTGCTGGTGACGCGTACCCGGAAACTGCCCCATGCTCAGGAGATTGCTGCTCAGATTATGCAGCGGTGCCCGGACGTTGTGGGGGTCATGCAAAACGTTAACTCAAAGCGCACAAACGTTATTATGGGGACAACAACGACGGTGCTGGCCGGAAAACCAACGATCACCGATGAGTTGAACGGGGTCCGGTTTGCAGTGTCCGCCCAGTCGTTTTACCAGGTAAACCCGCAGCAAACCGAACGTCTTTACGCGACGGCCGTTGAACGGGCGCACCTTACGCCAGAAATGACGGCGGTCGATGCCTATTGCGGCATTGGAACGATTACCCTGACGGTGGCCCGTCACGTTAAGCACGTCTACGGGGTGGAGATTGTCCCGGAAGCGATTAAGGATGCGCGGCGAAACGCAGCATTAAACGGGATTACCAACGCGACGTTTGCCGTGGGGACCGCCCAGGAATGGATGGCAAAGTGGTTGGATCAGGGAATTCGCCCAGACGTGGTCTTCGTGGACCCACCGCGAAAGGGCCTGACGCCGGACCTGATTGCAAGCATTGCCCAAATGGCCCCGCAGCGGGTGGCGTACGTCAGCTGTAACCCGGCGACGCTGGTGCGTGACTTACAGCAGTTCATGCAGGCAGGGTACCGGGTGAGTGCGCCAATTCAGCCGGTCGACCAGTTCCCGCAAACGGTCCACGTGGAAAGCGTGACGGTGTTAGAGCGGAACTAAAACTGATATGAGAGAATACCCCTAAGTCTGGGATGAGAGGTCTGAGACTTAGGGGGATTATCAGTAGTATTGTCGAGAACCCGATTTACGGCGGCCGCCCCAATTTGCGTAAAGTTTTGGGCTGCCTTCGTATACAAGGATTATTAGGCTCAGTCTCTTCATGGTATAATTATCATAGAATTGTTGCATTATAATTGCATCGTAATAAATGAGGGTGACGAAATGATTATTAAATCTTCAACTGCTTTGAGAAATAATTACAATGATTTGTCAGCGCTAGCAAAGCAAACGGGCGAACCAATCTACATCACTAAAAATGGTGAGGGGGATACCGTTATCATGAACATTGATGATTTTGAAAAAAAAGAAGAAGAATTAAAGCTGAGGGCGAAAGTTTTGCATGCTGAGCAGCAACGTCTAAATGGAGAAACAGAGTCATTCGATGAAGCAATGAAGGAAGTATTGAGTGGGTTAAATCAACATGCATAAGTTCAAAATAATTATGACCAGGGATGCGATTGATGATCTGAATAATATTCGTGATTATTATTTATTGCATTCTACGACTAGGTCAGCGGAAAAAGTGATAAGAGCAATTCAGAAGCGAATTGCCCAGTTATCAGATTTTCCTAATTCGGGATCAATCCCACCTAGTGACTGGCTAACCGCGCACGGTTATAAAATGGTTATTAGTGGCAAGTACGCAGCCATCTACCGTTTATATGGTGATGAGGTGTATATTCTTTCTGTTGTTAATACGCAACAAGATTATTCAAAATTATTTGAAAAACGGACGGAAAAGTAAAGGTCGGGGTTTATAGCGTGCACCCCGACTTTTTTGTTTTACGGAATAGTTAGCATTATCGCTTATAAACAGCGACCTTTATCAAATCCTGTTAATAAACGGGAATTCGTTGTCTAATTAGGTAGCGGATTTTTGTATTTTAGCCGCTTGCATGACGTCGTAGGTTTCCGTAAGCCGCTCGTCGTTGTGCAGTTACTTGATCCGTTTGACGCTTTCCCTGGGAGTAATCACCGTTGGAATATCAGTAACCACGGAATGGTTGAGAACCCGATCTACGGCGGCTGCCCCAATTTGCGCAAAATTTTGGGTTACGCTCGTGAGTTGGGGAGTAGTTAACTCGCAAATGTAGGTTCCGTCAATGCAGACGATGGATAGGTCATCGGGGAGGTGCAGACCTTCGTGATGGGCTGCCTGGATGAGTCCCGCACCGACCATGTCACTTCCGGCCACAACGGCAGAAACACTCTTCTTTTTAAGGGTTGATAGGGCGGTAATTCCCGCTTTTCGCCCATAATCACCGTTTATGATTACCGGAGGGGTATCAATACCTGCATTAGTAAGTGCACTTTGAAAGCCAGCTTGACGGCGGGTTCCCGTTGGCCCCTGGTCGATTCCTACAAGGGCTAAGTGTTGGTGACCGTGCTCAATAAGGTAGTTGGCTGCCTGGTAGGCGATCCAGTAGTCATCAGAACTTACGAATGGGTATTCGGGCATCCTGGTGGCTGCAAAGCAAAGCGGAACGTGGGCAGCCGTGAGAAGTGCAGTACTTTGATTATCAGGAAACATACCGACGAGAATAATGGCGGCGACGGTGCGCTGCAGTGCGGTTTGAATTGCCTGGTGCTGCAGACGGGCGTCGTTATCGCCAGCCGAGAGCATGATAATTCGCTTTCCGGCGGCGTTTGCCTGCTGCTGGATACCGTGAATGACCTGGGCTGCAAACGGAGTAGGGGTGTTATTGATGATAGCGGCAATTACGTTTGATTGCTGGCGTACTAGGGTCGCAGCGGTTTCGTTTCGTTGGTAGCCCATTTCTTGGGCGATTTTCCGGACACGTTCGCCTGTTTTAGCGTTAAATGAACCGGTTTTATTGGCAAGAATACGGGATACTGATGCGATCGAAACGCCTGCCCGGGCGGCGATGTCTTTAATTGTCGGTTTCATAACCATGTTCCTCCGTGGTAAGTCTAAGGGTTATTATAACGCGAAAAACGCCGACTTCATCTTCAAAATGGGTAAACGTTTACTTTTTTGTAAAAACAATATTGTAAACGTTTACGAAAAGAGTTATATTAGGGGCGAAGCGGACGTACTCAGTAGGAGGGTGATGAACATGTTAGATTGGCAACAACAGCAAACCTTTTCTATTAATGGAATGACCATTACGGTGATTTCACCCGGAATAATCCGTGTTTTTCAGGACCGGGGATATTCCGTTCATTCCAAGGCAATCGCGGCCCTGCCGTGGGAGAAAACGACGGTGAACGTAACCCGCGGTAAGGAAGTAACGGAATTACGGACAGATACGTTGGTGCTTAAGCTGGACGAAGAAGGACATGTTGATGTGTACGATGTTGCGGGAAATCCCCTTGCCGTTGATTACCGGGGTAAACGGGCACCGCAGGGGTTGGACAAGGTCGATCAGGAACACCGAAAACTTGTTGCCGGTGAGGGCCATTCGCTTGGTGCTCAGGCACCGCAGGAAGCAGCGATTACCGTCATCAAGCAATTAACCCCCACAGCTCATTTCTACGGGCTTGGTGATAAAACGGGTTACCTAGACAAACGGGGGTACGCATATGATAACTGGAACGTTGATTTTTCCGCCCCTCAACTGGAAATCCAACCTAACCTGTACAAGTCTATTCCAGTGATGTTTAGCCTGGATCACGGGCATCCGGTAGGCCTCTTCTTTGATAATCCGAGTCGAAGCCACTTTGACTTTGGGCGGGAAAACCCGGCGTACTACTATTACTCCGCGGACGAAGGTAACCTCGACTATTACATCTTAGGGGGAGCAACGTTAAAGGAAGTCGTCGCAAACTACACCCGGCTAACCGGGTATACACCACTTCCCCAAAAGTGGACGTTGGGGTATCAGCAATCACGGTGGGGATATAGCCGGAGCGCAACGGAAATGATGGCTGTTGCGGACGGGTTAACCAAACATAAAATTCCGTGTGACGCCATTCATCTTGATATTGATTACATGGACGGGTACAGGGACTTTACGTGGGATCAAGAAAAGTACCCTGAAGGTCCCAGGAAATTTGTGGCGGCTATGAAACGAAAGGGATACCGGCTTGTTACGATTATTGACGCGGGCGTTAAGAAGGATGAACAGTATTCGGTCTATAAAGAAGGGGAGGAACACCACTACTTTATCCGGAATCATGACGGTAGTCCGTACGTAAACACCGTTTGGCCGGGAGATGCGGTCTTTCCGGACTTTGGGAACCCCGTTGTTCGTCAGTGGTGGGGGCGGAAACAGCGGTTTCTTACGGACCTGGGAATTGCCGGAACATGGAACGACATGAACGAACCTGCATCGTTTAATGGCCCCCTACCACTTGATCTGGAATGTACGGATGAAGATACGACTGTCCCGCAACGACAGGTGCATAACGTATACGGTCACAATATGTCACGGGCAACCTATGAAGGGATAAAGGATGCCACTGGACTCCGACCGTTTGTCATCACGCGGGCAGCCTACGCTGGAACTCAGAAATATTCAACGGTGTGGACTGGTGATAACCGGAGTATCTGGCCGCACTTGCAGTGGGCAATTCCGCAGTTATGCAATTTGGGGCTCAGTGGCTTTCCGTTTTGTGGAACGGATATTGGGGGCTTTGCTTCCGATACGACGCCTGAACTTCTGGTGCGGTGGATTGAAGCTGCGTTGTTTAGCCCGTTATACCGTAATCACAGTGAATTAGGAACGCGTCACCAGGAGCCGTGGGCGTTTGACGACCAGACGCTTCGGATATACCGGCAGTATGTTCGGTTACGGTACCGGTTTATTCCGTACCTGTACGACCTCTTTGCGCAGCACCAGAAAACCGGGTTACCGGTAATGCGGCCGGTGATTTTAAACTATCCGGATGATGAACGGGCGGCCAACCTTAATGATGAGTACATGGTTGGTGACGACCTGTTGGTTGCGCCGGTTGTAGTTAAGGCGCAGCGCCGCCGGTTAGTTTACTTGCCAGCGGGGGAGTGGGTTGATTTTTGGAATAACCGCGAATATGCCGGCAACCAGGACATTGTGGTGGATGCACCGCTGGAGCGGTTACCATTATTTGTCCGGAAGAACGCCGTTATTCCGTGGGGGCGGGTCACGATGCACGTTGCCGCTATCCCTGATAAGCAAATGAGGTTCAGGGTTTTTGGAAATAATGGAACGATGGTTCATTATCAGGATAATGGCCGTGATTTCAAGTACCAGAAGGGTGAATATAACCTGTATCAGGTTACGGTAACGGCCGGCCAGGCAACGGTTAAACTTAAGCACCACGGGTATGCGCCGTGTTATCAGGAAGTCGCCGTTGAAACGATGATGGGTGTCCAGCGGTTCCGGTACGCCGGGCAGGAACAGTACGTTGCCGTAAAGGAGGAAGTTGAAAATGAAGAATAATCATTGGTGGAAAAATGCGGTCGTTTACCAGATTTACCCGAAGAGTTTTCAGGATAGTAACGGGGATGGAATCGGGGATCTTCAGGGAATTATCCACCGGTTGGATTACCTCCAGAAACTGGGGGTAGATATTGTGTGGCTTAACCCAATATATCCGTCCCCACAGGTTGATAACGGGTACGATATTAGCGATTACCAGGCAATCAACCCTGATTTTGGGACGATGGCTGATTTTGAAGAATTAGTAACCGCACTTCACGCGCGGGGAATGAAGCTGGTAATGGACCTGGTGGTTAACCACACGTCCGATCAGCATGAATGGTTTAAGCAGGCCCGGCAGAGTAAAACCAATAAGTACCGGGATTACTATGTGTGGCGGCCCGGAAAAAACGGACACGCCCCGAATAATTGGGGATCGTATTTCTCGGGTTCAGCATGGAAGTACGACCAGCAGACCGATGAATATTACCTCCACCTGTTTGCCCCGGAACAGCCAGACTTGAACTGGGAAAATCCGTCCGTGCGGCATTCGGTTTATGACATGATGAACTGGTGGGCTGCTAAGGGAGTTGATGGGTTTCGCATGGACGTGATTAACCTCATTTCTAAGCCGAACGGACTTCCAGACGGTCCGCGGAGTGCAAATGCACTGTACGGAGATTCTAGCGTGGCAAACGGTCCGCGGGTGCACGAATTTCTTCAGGAAATGCACGCAAACGTAATGGGAAAGCACCGGATGGTTACGGTCGGAGAGACGCCTGATGTGACGCCGGATGACGCACGGGGGTACGCCAACCTTGATGACCGGGAACTTAACATGGTATTTCAGTTTGAACACATGGGGTTGGATGCGAATGAGGATCCCGCCTTAGGAAAATGGAGTCTC
The DNA here is from genome assembly GCA_019119415.1 of Candidatus Ligilactobacillus avistercoris. Lineage (GTDB taxonomy): Bacteria > Bacillota > Bacilli > Lactobacillales > Lactobacillaceae > Ligilactobacillus > Ligilactobacillus hohenheimensis. The sequence continues at coordinate 25,980 of DWXB01000009.1, forward strand.
CGAAAGGTCCCGCTTAGTGCGCTCCGGGACAACCTAAGTAAGTGGCAGACTGAGTTAATGGGGACAGCGTGGAATTCACTGTACTGGAACAATCATGACCAACCACGGGTAGTCTCGCGGTTTGGAAATGACCAGACCGAAGAGTTTCGGGTACGGTCAGCAAAAATGCTGGCAACCATGCTTCACATGATGCAGGGAACCCCGTACATTTTTGAAGGGGAAGAACTGGGAATGACAAATGTTCGGTTTAATAGGTTGGAGGAGTACAACGATTTGGAATCGGTTAACGCTTATCACCAACTGGTTGACGAACAGCACCTCGTTGATGGTGCCACGATGATGCGGTACCTGCAGGAACATTCACGGGATAATGCCCGGACACCGATGCAGTGGAATGATGGACCAAATGCTGGTTTTAGTTCGCATACGCCGTGGTTAGCAGTTAACCCTAATTACCCGCAGATTAATGCGGAGGCGGCCCTTGCCGATCAAGATTCAATTTTCTACTACTACCAGCGGTTAATAAAGTTGCGACACACCCTTCCGGTTATTACGGATGGTGATTACGCGTTGGTTGCGGGAAACGAAGCGGACGAGGCGGTCTTTGCCTATACCCGGGATGACGGGCACACACGGTTACTTGTGGTTACGAACTACACATCAAAGGAGGTGACCCGTAGTTACGCTGGCCCGCAGGGAGCGGAACTACTGATTAGTAATTATAACGATGATCGGGGGGAAGTTCTGCGGCCGTACGAAGCAAAGGTTTACCGGTTATAAAAAAAGGAGGCTGGGGATAATGAGTAGTAAGGGAACAAAAACGGTAAATGTTGATACGAACATGCCGGATTTACCGAAGCGGACAATTTTGGCGATGACGTTTGGCTTTATGGGAATTAACATGGCGTTTTCGCTGCAAAGCTCTCAAATGAGCCGAATTTGTCAAACAATCGGGGCAAACCCGAATAATTTGGGATTCTTCTTTATTTTTCCACCCCTGATGGGGATGATTGTGCAACCGTTACTCGGGAAGTATTCTGACCGGACGTGGAACCGGTTTGGGCGGCGGATGCCGTACCTTCTGTTTGGGGCACCACTGGCTGCGTTGGTACTAATCATGTTGCCATTTTCAGGGTCGTTTGGCTTTGGCTATGGCTCATTACTGGCAATGATTTATGCAATGTTTGCGATTTGCTTTATGGATTTATTCTCAAATGTTTGCATGCAGCCATTCCGGATGATCGTCGGTGACATGGTTAATAATAAGCAGAAGAACTTTGCGTGGTCGTGGCAGCAGGTGTTTTCAAATGCCGGGGGAATTTTAGCGACGCTGTTGCCGTTCATCTTTACAATGTTTGGAATGTCTAACACGGCCAAAAAAGGGGTTGTTCCTAATTCGGTTATTTGGGCGTACCTGGTATCAGCGGCGCTTTTACTGGTAACGTGCTTTGCAACGGTCTTTAGCGTGCACGAGTATGACCCGGCTACGTATGCCAAGTACCATGGAATTGATATTCAGAAGAAACAAAACAGTGTCAGTTTATGGCACCTGGTAAAGACGGCGCCCAAGGCTTTTTGGACGATTAACCTGGTTCAGTTGTTTTCGTGGTTCGCAACGATGTATACCTGGACCTACACAACGGGAACGATTGCCCGGCGGGTATGGCATACGGCTAACCCCGTAACGGCTTCCTACCAGGCCGCTGGGAACTGGTACGGGGTAATGACCGCCGTATCCAGCATTGCCGGCGTAGTTTACGGGATTTTCTATGCGAAGACCAAACCAAACCACCGGAAACAGTGGTATGCGTTTGGAACAATTTTAGGCGCAATTGCTTTGATTGCCGAAGCGGTGGTGACCAACAAGTGGCTTGATATTGGAGCGGCGGTCTTGTCAGGAATATGGGGCTTTACGCTAAGCACTGTTCCATTTACCCTCTTAACATCATCGCTAAACGGCGAGAACGAGGGGGCATACTTAGGATTATTTAATGTTGGAATTTGTGTACCGCAAATTTTAGCCTCAGTACTGAGCTTTGCTATTTTCCCACTAGTACGGCATTACCAACCAGCGATGTTAATAATTGGGGGAGTTGCCCTGATCATCGGCGCTGCCTGTGTGTTCCTGATTCACGAAGGGGTCGACGTACAGAAAGCGGAACGGAATTCGGTTGGAACGGCTAAGTAGGATAATACGATCCTAATAGCAGAATGGTTTGATTAAAAGTAGGGACCTAGGTGTGAATTACACTTAGGCCTCTTTACGATGTAATTGAAATAGTGGTTATTGTTTTTCTGTTCCATCCGGATTAAATAGTGGTTGGAAAAACCGCAAATCCCAATCCCATTGCCATAATCCCTTGGGGAATTCCGTTAAGGACAACACCAATGGCAGCCATTAAGTCAGTTAACCAGTGCATGAGCAACTCTCCATAAACATTCTACGTTGAATACAAACTATACCGGACATTTTATTCTCCAATTCAATCTTAATCAATGCAAATACGTACATTTTATGGGATTTTGTTGTCTAAATCACTGATTTTTAAAACTAACCACGAACAATATGGGGATATTGAATTCGGCAGGCATTAAGTGTTAGAGTTGGGTATCATTGAGTATCAAATACCGTAAAGAAACACTAATAATACTTTCTTTACGTTTAAGAAGGAGCAAATAATATGACAAAGGCATTGTTGATTATTGATTATACAAACGATTTTGTAGCATCCAACGGGGCGTTAACGTGCGGGACGTCCGCTCAAAAAATTGAATCGACGATTGTTCGGTTGGCGGACCAGTTCTTAGGGGCGGATGACTATGTTTTACTTCCGACGGACACGCACCAGCCAAACGATCAGTTTCACCCTGAACATAAGCTGTTTCCTGAGCATAACCTTGCAGGAAGTTGGGGGCATGAGTTATATGGAAAGCTGGCATCATGGTATACGACGAATAAAGAAAACAAACGGGTGTGGCAGTTTGCGAAGAACCGGTATTCAGCCTTTCAAAACACAAACCTCGATAATTACTTACGAGAACGAGGGATCGAGGAATTATGGTTGACGGGGGTTTGTACGGATATTTGTGTACTGCATACTGCAATTTATGCGTATAACTTAAACTACAGGTTAACTGTTCCCGAAGCGGGTGTAGCAACCTTTACACCGCATGGTCAGGAGTGGGCGCTGGCACATTTCAAGGATTATTTGGGAGCAACGGTGATTCCAGCAAATTAGGTGAAAAGTGTGATGATCTCCATTTTGGATGGTAAGGCTCAGGTTTCAAGAAGTTCATTGATTGCATCCTTGATTTCATCAACAATGGTGGGTTCTAACCGACCAAGTTGTTTTAGGTTGACGTTAAAGCTCGGCGCCTGAACTTTAATCGTTTCATTTGAATTGCTCCCAGTAGTCGTTATCGGCCGCAATAATCGGATCATCAGGTAAAGCATGACGCCGAATTAGTTGGTCCCGCGCTACTGCATAGTTCAACGAATCCTCCTTTGCTTGAAGGGCCTTTTCCATCCAGTACATTTTTTCCTGAGAGATTACCGCAACGCTGCGGCTATTTGCCCGTGCAATATATATGGTTTCGTCCTCATTGTTAACTCGATCTAAATATTTTTTTATGTGCGCTCTAAAATCGCTTTGGGTTAATGCCACTACCATGTTATTCGCCCCCGTGTACTTTATTTCGTTATCGTCAGCAATTATTGCACAGGAACTTTGCTGATGTCCCATAGTTGATTCCTTGGGTTTTACATGTTCAAGTGATAAGGATTACTCATAATTAACAGATTAGCGCTTATAAACATCATTCCGTTTTCCTGCTTTGACTACGACGACGGTAAAGACGTTATCCCGAATATCCGCAATAATCCGGTAGCTTCCTACCCGATAGCGCCACAGTGTTCCGAGTTTGCCCGCTAATGCTTTCCCCCAGAGGTGGGGATTATCGCTTCCTTCAATGTGTGAATCAAGCCACGCAATAATTCGCCGTTGAACGGGTTTATCTAGTTCCTTCTGGAAGTCTTTAAGGGCTTTTCGGTCAAATTCCTATGTGAATTTCATTGTTACAATCCTAGTTGTTTTTTCACGTCATCCCGGGGAACGGTTTCTCCGTGGGATGCCTGCATATTACGGACAGCGTTCTGATAGTCCAAACTATCCGCAAGTTTTTCTAAAACTGCATCCCGCATGTATTCGGTGGGTGATTCACCGTCTAAAGCGGCTTGCTTATGAATTAGGTCCAAAACGCTTTTGTCAAAGCGAATGGTCGTGGATTTGGTAGAAGTTGTCATTCTTAGCGCCTCCTCAAAGTTACTAACAGTATTCTATCATATTAGAATGCAAGTGCGTTCTTTAACCATGTCTTTCACGTGAATGGTAGGAGAGAGATGCTAACTTATTTTAAGGATTGTTTGGGAATAGTAGGAGATTGTTCGCATGTAGCTAATGTATTATTTCTTATCAATAATAGATAATATGTATTAATAGCAAATGTTATATTGATAAACCCATTTCTCAAGAGTACAATAAGCATAACTATTGTTGGTTGGAAGGGTTATCTTATGAAAAAGAAATACAAATGGATTTTCATCGCGTTAATTACCGCATGTGGCGTGTTGATAGTCGGTGATTTGGGGGTTAAACATATGGAACGAGTAAATGAACAAGCAAATTTAGAAGATAATCCACCGGTAACTCACGAAAATATGGTGCGGATTGTTAAGGCGCATAAGGATGTGGTTGATAAATGGCTATTAAAGGACGATAAAAAGAAGCAAGTAAAGACGATTACCATTGAGTACGACCAGTTAGACCATAATCCAATGGGCGGAATTGATATTTATGGTTATGTTAATGGCAACAAAAAATTAGAATTTAATGCGACTCTAGATAAAGAAGGCTCGAAATATGTTATTGATGGTGGCGGAATAACGAAGCCCTTAGGAATTTTAATGGGTAGCTACTGAGAAAAACATTATTATGAAAAAGAAATACAAATGGATTTTCATTGCATTAATTATCACGTGTGGCGTATTAATAGTCGGTGATTTGGGGATTAAACATATGAAACGAGTAAATGAACAAGCGAATTTAGAAGAGAATCCACCAGTAACTCACGAAAATATGGTGCGGATTGTTAAAAAACATAGGCAAGATATCTATCAGGCAGTTAAAGCTGATGACAAATATCATCGTATTCAAAAAATAACATTACGTTATGATACTGTTCAACATAACCCGATGGGTGGAATTATGATTCAAGGATATGTGAACGATAATAAGAAATTTGATTTCCAGGTTTCTCTTGAGAAAGACAATGGGAAAATTGAGTGTTATGAAAACATGGAAGACGAAGGATTGTCCGATTTTCTTTGCCATAAAAATTGAAAAAGGGTGAAATACTATGTGGGGGCATTTAACGGATAAAGAACGTATGGAATTTGCACGTAACGAATATGGAAATTACAGTGTAGGAAAAAGGTGGAAGATACATGGTAAATCCGTTGGCTACGTCCAACAACGGATTGGCTTCAACAAAGACGGTTCACCCAATATTAACCATGCAGGAGAACAGGCCTATGTTGTAACGAATACAAGGAATCCGCACAAAGCAACGGAGGTTGCCGTGGTATACCGTGGGTCAGATACCGATTTTAAGCATAGTCCTAAGGATGTATGTGCCGATTGGGGAAATGATATTGTTGCTGGTATCAGAATTTTCTTTGGCTCACACAATAAAACAGTTTTGCCACAGTTTAAAGCAGCTGCTAAAACGTTGGACAATGTATGTCGCAAATATCCTCACGCATCGGTTTATGTTTTTGGTCAATCCTTGGGTTCAATGGATGGTCAGTACGGGGTATGCAGGACAAAGTATCCTCAACGGATTAAGGGAGGATACTTTTATGAAGGACCAAATATTTACGACGCGTTAACTTTTTCTGAAAAGTTACAGGCGTTTAAACTTCGTCATCGGATACACAATTACCAAGATGGGAAAGACATTGTTTCGATGGGTTACGGTCTTTTAAAGCCTAGTATCGGTCAGGTCATTTATATTGACAGTACGGAAACTGGTAATGTTCCTGATCAACATATGTGGGGCGGATACCGGTTTAATCGTAATGATAGCCTGAAAACATTATCAGTTGAACAGGAACAATTACTTTATGCCGAAAATGACTACGACAGATTAATTAATTTAACGAATTTTATTTTTGGCAATAAGGAGGTCAAAGTTGACCCCGGTGATGTCGTTGCAATTGCGAACGTATTGACCGCCGCTGTTGAAGAAGCACTTACCGTGGCAACCAGTGAAGTTAAACGTGAGAAGTCGTTCTTTGAGGAAAATTGGCAGCACGTCCAGCAGATGGCCCGTGCGATCGGAACTGATTTGAGCATGGGTGAAATTATGGATGCTTTAGCAGCTGGTGGAGCGACGCAGGCCAGCATGGTTGCCCAACCGCAGGAAATCTGTGAACAAGAGCTTCATCAACTAGTATCAGCTGCAGAACGCCTTACTTCTCTGGGGAGCGGGATGCGTTCCGCGGCGGGGAATTTTGAAGCTACGGACAGTAAGATTAGCCAAATGATTGGGGAATAACGATGGATGAACGAACATGCGAAAGAATGCTTGATGATTTACGGCAGGAATACCAGTATCAGGAGCGGCAGTTTGACCGGCAGTTAGACCAACTTCAGCAACAGCGGGCAATGATACGGCGCTCCTTAACTACTATCCAGCAGACGACCTACCAGCTTGTGGGCCGGTACAGCGATGACCGACGCTACTTAATGGGAGCAATGGATGCGCTTGATCGTGGAATTGACGAAGCGGATAATTTTTTTCGGCGGCAGATGCAAAGGATTGAAGATGCGCGGGAAGATAATACCGTTGAATATCATCGTCAGCGGAGAAGGGTGGTTGATGCACAGTGAGTGATTTAGCAGAAATGATTAGTCAGGCGTTATCGTCCTGTGGTCACGAACTAGATTCGGTAACGATGCAAAAAATTAAGAAAACCGTGGAAAAAGAAATGATTACCACGGCAGTTGCGATGACTGGACGGGCGAAGGTTGAAGCTCGCGTTAATGCGTTTCGTGGGAAAATGAAGCAGCAGGCTAGTCAGTTAGGCGGGAAGGTTGAAGGTGTTGGTAAACAGGTCAGTGCTGTTAGTTTAGGAAACTGGGCCGACGCTCTCACCGAAAAGATTCATACTGAGGCATCTCGGTTAAAATAAGAAAACAACGCAGCGAACCATTTCGCCCGCTGCGTTGTTTAGTATCGTATTAATCAGGTTGCTATGCCAATGAGCCCATCGGGTCCCACGGCTTCAGCATCGTTGGTTCTTCGTTGAGAACCTGCTTGAGTTCATCCGGCAGGTACTTCTTGTTAACAACCACCTGGTAGCAGTATTCTTCCATCCAGTCGTTGCTCATGACGAAGAAGCCCTTTGTACCGACCTTGTCACCCCAGGAGTTTTCAACCTTCCACTTGGTTGGCTCGCCGTCGACCAGGTCCACACCGGTCAGCACCATGGCGTGGGTCATGAGGCTCTGGCAGTAGTCCAGCCGGTCCGCCTTGGACATGGAGAAGTCCACGTCGAAGAGTTCGTCCTGGTGGTAGAGGTTGGTGTCCATGATTCCCTTCTTGCGGTCGGATTCTTTACCGACGTCACAACCGAACCAAACACTTTCGCCGGCTTCGAGCTGCTTGATGGCCACTTTCCGGAATTCGTTCATGTCCACGTTGAGGTGCCGCACTTCCCGGCCGCCAACCACGTTACCGAGCATTTCAACCGTGTACATGTGGTTGTACGGCTTGTCCTTGGTTGGCCCGTTAATGATGGAAACGTAGTCGCTCAGGTTCCAGCCGACGTACTTATCAAAGAACTTCTTTGGCGTCAGGTTGGTGTCGCGGTGGAAGTTGTTATCCTTGTCGCGGTATTCGAAGTCAAACGTTGTCGGTGGTTCGCCGAAGCTGTATGCCAGCATCCGGTAAACTTCCGTTAACATCTTTTCCTTGCGGGTGGCAATGTCGTCATCCGTGGCGTTAGCGGCAACCATTTCCCGCAGTTCAACGGCGTCCTTCCGTAACTTCAGGTTCAACATGTCGTTGATTTCCGTTGAGTTGGATGAGTTGACCGTTTCCGGCATTACGCTCTGCGGCACAACCCCGTACTTTTCGATGATGGCCATAATCATGTCCCACTGGCCACCGTCCTGCTGGGGTGTGGTCATCAGCCAAGCGACTTTCCGGTCGCTGGTCGGCAGGTCCGCCGTCTTCAACACGTTTTCGTAAAAGTAGTTGGCCTTTTCCAGCTTGTCCCAGAAGAACGTGTAGTTCTGGGAAAGTTCAAAGTCATCAGCTACCTTGTACTCTTCGCGGATGGCGTGCCGCATCGTGTTGAGGCAGGCAAACATCCAGCACCGGCCAGAACGCTTCTGGTCCGCCACCTTGCCGGTATCCAGGTCAATGGAGAAGACCGGCTCCATCTTAGTGGCAGCCTCGTAGTCCGTTGCGGAAGCGAGGATCCCGTTCTTTGCTACGCTACGGGCGATTACCGCAGCGTCTTTCCGGCCCTGGAGGTTATCCCGGAACCGGCCTAATTCATCAGCACTAATCGATTTACTCATGAGAATTCTACTCCTTTTCTAATGATATTCTCATTATACTCCTTTTACTTCCGGGCGTGAATAATTTCTGGGCCGTCCGGGTGGCCCACAATAACCGTGTTTACAACGTCCAGGAAGAGTCCCTGTTCAACCACTCCGACCTGATTAATCAGGTAGTCCTGCAGGCCGTACGGGTCGGTGATTGGGTCAACGTGCAGGTCAATAATCCAGTTGTTTGAATCGGTCCGGGCAAAATCGCCGGCTTCATTCCGTCGGAAAACAGGGTTTAATCCCCGGGCGCTAAACTTATCAAAGAGCTGCTGGCTTCCGTATGGAATTACCTCAATTGCCAGCGGGAAGCTACCTAGTTGTTCGTGCATTTTGCCCTCGTCGACAATCCAGATGTTGCGGTCTGAATTGGTAGCCACAATCTTTTCGAAGAGGAGGGAGGCGCCGCCGCCCTTAATCCCCTGGAAATCCTTGTCAATTTCATCGGCCCCGTCAATGGTGAGGTCGATGTGGTCAACGTCATTGATGGACTTTAGCGGAATCCCGAGCTGCTTGGCCTGGTCCGCCGTTCGCTTCGATGTTGTGACCCCCGTAATGTGGAGGCCTTCTTCGGCCAGCCGTTTGCCGAGGGCATCCACCATGTATGTAGAGGTCGTTCCGGTTCCCAGCCCGACAATCATCCCGTCCTCAATGAATTCGACGGACTTTTGCCCGACCATCTGCTTTAACTCATCCTGCGTCATCTAAAATTCCTCCTCGTCGTGTGGATAATAGGCCGCTTTCCGATACTGCGGTTCCTTATCCAAGAAGTGCTCCGTAAAACTGCACAGCGGAATAAACTTTTTGTTTTCCGTGGTAATTTTGTCAAGCAGTTTCTTGGTCATTTCAGCGGCGATGGCCGTTCCCCGGTGGTTGGGGTCGACCCACGTTCGTTCAATCACGTAGGTCTGGTCATCATCAATCATGTGCCAGCCGATTTCGCCGATCCGCTGTCCCTGGTCGTCCAGGCACCGCACCCGCGTACTGCGCCATTCGTACTTCAAATTTACCGCCTCCGTTTCATGCGTTATTATACCATTTTTTACGGGGATTCCCCCGCAAGGAATACTATTCGGAACCGGGACTTAGTGGTAAGATGAATGTACTTATATAAAACGGAGGGAAACCATGAAACGAGGATTTGAACGGGTCAGTTCGTACGACCCAGAAGACGTTCATTTACCGGTGCGGGCAACGCAGCACGCAGCGGGGTATGATCTGTTTGCGGCCCGGGACTTTACGCTGCCAAGTATTTGGCGCGGGCCCTTCTTAAAGGTGCTCCGCGCATTGCGGCGGGAAGAGAATGTGACGGATGCTGCCTTGGATGACGCGTGGGCGGTTCTCAAACCGTACCTGGTGCCCACTGGCGTAAAGGCGTACATGCAGGAGGATGAGTTCGTTCTTATTGCTGACCGGTCAAGTGGCCCGTTAAAGCGAGGGCTGATTCTCCCCAACGGAATTGGGGTCGTGGATGCGGACTACTACAATAACCTGAATAACGAGGGGGAGTTGTTTGTCCAGCTATTAAACTTTAGGATTCGCGACTACCACGTGAAGCAGGGGGAGCGGATTGCCCAGGCAATCTTCATGCCATATCTCCGGGTGGATAACGAACAAACGCCGTTAGCTAAGCGAACGGGCGGTTTTGGAAGTAGTGGAAAGTAGTTAAGTTGTAAAGCCTAGAGGGGAGGCGGTCTGGTGGCCAAGGCAAAAACGAAGTATGTTTGTCAAAAGTGCGGGTACGTGTCGCCGCGGTATCTTGGGCGGTGTCCGAACTGTGGCGAGTGGAATACCCTGGTTGAAGAGGTGGATCACCCGGCAGCCCACCAGGCAGCGGCGCCGCACCGGACGATGGCGGGGCGGACGATCAAACCCGAACTGATTGGGCAGGTGACAACGGAAGAAACCCCGCGGATTGAAACGCAGTTGGCAGAACTTAACCGGGTGCTCGGGGGTGGCATCGTTCCGGGGTCCCTTGTCCTCATCGGGGGCGATCCCGGCATCGGAAAGTCCACCCTCCTGTTGCAGGTGTCTGGTCAACTTGCGGAAACGGACCAGAAGGTGCTGTATGTTTCCGGGGAAGAGAGTGCCGTGCAGATTAAAATGCGTGCTGACCGTTTGGGGGTTGGCGGTGACCAGTTTTACCTGTACCCTGAAACGGACATGGGCGCAATCAAGGAAAACATCGCCAGCCTGCACCCGGACTTTGTGGTAATTGACTCCGTGCAAACAATGCAGGAGCCGGATATGACCGCAGCGGTCGGGAGCGTCTCCCAGATTCGGGAAGTTACCGCTGACCTGATGCGGATTGCGAAGGAAAACGGGATTACAATTTTCATCGTCGGCCACGTGACTAAGGAAGGCGCACTTGCCGGACCCAAGATTCTAGAACACATGGTTGACACCGTCCTGTACTTTGAGGGCGACCTGCACCGGAGTTACCGGATCCTGCGGGCCGTAAAAAACCGGTTCGGGTCGACCAACGAGATTGGTATTTTTGAGATGCGGACCGGTGGCCTGCGGGAGGTGGCCAACCCCTCCGAAATCTTCCTGGAGGAACGTTTGCGCGGAGCGACCGGTTCGGCCGTGGTGGTTTCCTTAGAGGGGACCCGGCCAATCCTGGTTGAACTGCAGGCACTGGTAACCCCGACGGCTTTTGGCAATGCCAAGCGAACCACAACGGGGCTCAACCACAACCGGGTCGCCCTTATTATGGCTGTTCTGGAGAAACGGGCGGGAATGCTGCTCCAAAACCAGGACGCTTACCTGAAAGCGGCCGGTGGGGTGAAGCTGGACGAACCAGCGATTGACTTGGCCCTTGCTGTCAGCATCGCGTCCAGTTACCGCGACGTTGAAACGGCGCCGACCGACTGTTTTATCGGGGAGGTCGGGTTAACCGGGGAGATCCGCCGGGTTAACCGGATTGAGGAGCGGGTCAACGAGGCAGCCAAGCTCGGCTTTAAGCGGGTAATTCTCCCGCAAAATAACCTGCGGGACTGGACGCCCCCCACAAAAATTGAGTGTGTTGGGGTAACAACAATTAACGATGCGCTCCGGATTGTTTTTAATAAGTAGGAATTGAGGTGCGTTAACGTGCGCAAGAAAATCATTATGATTGTATTTGCCCTCCTTGGTTTGGGCGGCGGGTACACGTTTTTACCATATTTATGGCAACTTGGGGGGATTTACCAGCCCGTGCTTAATAACCCCCTGACGGACATGCTGATTGGGTTGGTTGTGATGGGGTTGATGATGCTGGTATTTGGTAACCTGGTTGACCGGATGCTGGCGCGGATTGAAAAACGGCTTACCCAGCAGAACCCAGCAGCCATTGCGGCCATTTCTTTGTCCGTGATTGTGGGGATGCTGATTGCAGCGTTGGTTTCCAGCTTATTTTCCCACTCCCACCTGTTCTTCTTGAACACGGTGCTGCCGGTGATCCTGATGCTTTTGTTCGGGTATGCCGGGTACGTGTTTGGCCGGAATAAGTTTGGCGACCTTGACCCGACCTTCTTCAAGCGGCTAATGCACCGTGACCGGCCGGCAGGGGATGTCCTCGAACGGAAGGTAGATGACCACTTCCACAAGTACAAGCTCTTAGATACCAACATTCTGATTGACGGGCGCATTTACGACCTCGTGAAGACCGGTTTTATCGAGGGTGTTCTCGTGGTGCCAAACTTTGTGCTGTACGAGTTGCAGTACATTGCGGATGCGGGCGATAGTATCAAGCGGGTTCGGGGCCGGCGCGGACTGGATATTTTAAACAAGCTCCGGAAGGAAAACGATGTCCCGGTAAAGATGTACGAGGGTGATTTTCCGGATATTCAGGAAGTTGATAGCAAATTAATCAAATTAGCGAAGATGATGGATGCAGTGATCGTCACAAACGACTATAATCTCAATAAGGTCTGTGAGTTCCAAAACGTTGAGGTGCTTAACATTAACGCCCTGGCCAAGGCGCTCAAGCCGCGGGTAATTCCGGGGGAGAAGTTAAACGTGATGGTCATTAAGAACGGAACCGAGCGCCATCAGGGAGTTGCGTACCTGGATGACGGAACGATGATCGTGGTCGAAGACGGCCGGTACTACATGAACAAGACCATTGAAGTGGAGGTCACGAGTGCCTTGCAGACCGATGCCGGCCGGATGATTTTTGCTAAACCAACGCACTCGAAGCGGGAGCTCCGGGAGAAGAACTAGGAGGGTTAACATGAAATTAAACAAGTTAATGACAACAAGCATGGTGGGGCTGGCGCTCCTAGCCGCAACGCCGGTGGCATGTGCTGACGACGTGGCGGGGGACAACGCCAACACTCCAGCTACGACACAGCAGTCAAGCCAGAGTACGCCAACCTTTAATAACGGGGGCCAATCCGTTCAAACTAAGCAGCTTAGCAAGCCGTACATGGTCTTTGGCGCGGGTTTATCCGACAGTGAACGGCAGCAGGTCGCCCAGGTGCTGGCGGGTAACAGTAGCGCCGCCAACTTCACGAACCTGACGGCAACGGGCCAGGACTACGGCCAGTACGTGGGCAACGGGCAGGCGACAACCGATTCAGCTATGATTAGCTCGGTGGCCCTGCAACCAGCCGACCCGGGAACGGGGATTAACGTTTCCATCAAGGACTTTGATGGCAAGGACAACATCACCCAGGTTACCCCGCAGCAGTACGCCATGGCAGCAGCCTGTGCTGGGGTAAAGGACATGAACATCGTGGTAACGGCCAACACGCCGGTTTCCGGGACGTCTGCCCTGACCGGGGTGTACAAGGCCCTTGCAGTTGACGGAATTCAACTGAACAGCAAGAACACGGCGGCCGCCAACGGGCTGTTACAGGCTACCCAGCCGGCCGTTCAGGCTAACCAGGGTGACTCCCAGTACGCCGGGAAATTAGTTCAAGCGGTCTTAGCCGTTGCCCAGCAGGTCGCCCAGGACCGGCAGAACGGCAAAATGGATTCTGCTTCCGAGATTCAAAGCATGTTGATGAAGCAGTTACAAAAGCAGGGGATTGCCAGCGAAACGCCGCAGTCAGCCATCAACCAGATTGTCCAAGCGCTGGTTAACTTCGAACACGCTCCGGTTGCCAAGACCAGCACGGTAGTTAATACGATTAAGAACGTGCAGCACAACGTGGCCAACAATAAGAACGGCAACATGATTAACGCCAACGACTGGAAGGATGCTCACATGAACTTCTTCGAACGGCTCTGGAAGATGATTGTGCACGCCGTGAACGTCTACATTCTGCGGCACGACCCGACGAAGGACGCTTCCGCCGAAAAGAGTCAGGAAGCCCAAAACAGCGGTGTGAGCGCGGCAAGTTCAGCGTCAGGTTCATCCGCAACGCAGAGCTCATCGGCGGCAAAGGATCAGTCGGCGGCCGGTGACGAACAGTCCAGTGAAGTTACTCCGAAGCAGCCGGCCCAAAAGCAGGATGAAAAGGCGCCCGCAGCGCAGAATAACGGTCAGCAGGCAAGCGGCGCTGCTAACCAGCAGTAGTTGCGGAACGCAGGGGAGCATTGTAGAATTGAGAAGACTGGTGGGCGGGACTTGCCGCCTACTGTGAGATTATTACGAAGAAAGAGGCGCTCATTTTGGCAGAAGCGGAACAACCACAAAAGATTCGGGTGCGGTACGCACCAAGTCCGACGGGACACCTTCACATCGGGAATGCCCGGACGGCCCTGTTTAACTACCTGTTTGCCCGGCATAACAACGGGACGTTTGTGATTCGGATCGAGGATACTGATACGAAGCGGAACGTGCAGGACGGGGAAAAGAGCCAGCTGGATAACTTAAAGTGGCTGGGAATTGACTGGGACGAAGGTCCGGATAAACCGGGCGCTTTTGGCCCGTACCGGCAGTCCGAACGGCGGGAGATTTACCAGCCGCTGATTCAGGAACTACTGGACAAGGGGATTGCCTACAAGTCATACATGACCGAAGAAGAGCTGCAGGCCCAGCGGGAACAGCAGAAGGCCAACGGCGAAGCCCCGCGCTACGTGTACGAGTATGCTGGGATGAGTGATGACGAAATTAAGGCTAAGCAGGAGGAGTGCGAGGCCAAGGGATTGAAGCCGGTTGTTCGGATTCACGTTCCGGCCAACAAGGTCTACGAGTGGGACGACATGGTGAAGGGCCACGTCAGCTTTAAGTCTGAAACCATCGGGGGTGACTTTGTCATCCAGAAGCGGGATGGTATGCCGACGTACAACTTCGCCGTTGTTGTTGACGATCACATGATGGAGATTACCCACGTGCTGCGGGGCGACGACCACGTTGCCAACACCCCCAAGCAGTTGGTAGTTTACGAGGCCTTCGGGTGGCAGCCACCGCAGTTCGGCCACATGTCCCTGATTATTAACGCTGAAACGGGCAAGAAGCTCAGTAAGCGGGACGAAACGGTGCTTCAGTTTATCGAACAGTACCGTTCCCTCGGATACATGCCAGACGCGATGTTTAACTTCATCACGCTGCTGGGTTGGTCACCAAAGGGTGAGTCAGAAATCTTTACGCGCAAGCAGTTCATTAAGATGTTTGACTACAAGCGGCTGAGCAAGTCACCAGCAGCCTTTGACATCAAGAAGCTTGAGTGGGTCAACAACCGCTACGTTAAGCTTGGAAACGAGGATACGGTGGTTGACCTGGCGCTCAAGCAGCTGATTAAGGCTGGGTTAATCAAGGAAGATCCGGACGTTGCAACGATTGAGTGGGCGCGGAAGCTCATCAACCTGTACAAGCGGCAGATGTCCTACATGGGCCAGATTGTGGAAATGGCGGACATCTTCTTCAATATTCCGGATGAGTTAAGCGCTGATGACCGGGCAGAACTGGCGGATGAAAACGCGGTTCCGGTCATCGAGGCGTTCAAGAAGCGCGTTGAGACGATGCCGCTGTTTGACGCAACGGAGATTCAAAACGCTATCTGGGACGTTCAGCATGAAACCGGCGTACGGGGGCGGAAGCTTTACATGCCGATTCGGATTGCGGCGACCCGGTCCATGCACGGTCCAGAAATCGGCCCAACCATTGAGTTGTTCGGCCGGGACAACGTCTTAAAGTACATTGACCAGACGCTTGCTGAAATTAACTAGGCGTGGCGCGGAACCACGGAGAGGGTATGGCAAAAATCCCGGTTAATTCCGGTTAACCGGATTCCCAATTAAACGAGCTGAATGGAAGTGCGCAAGCCTCCGAATTGCTGCTGCGTGATTCGTTTGCCTTCCTGCTTTCACTCCGCTCGCTTTCTTGGTTTTGCCACACCTTCTTTTTGTTAGGGGGAATTCCAGTGATTCAAATTTACAACACGCTCACAAACGAGAAGGAGCCGTTTACACCGCAAAAGCCCAATGAGGTCCTAATGTACGTCTGCGGGCCGACGGTGTACAACTACATTCATATTGGGAACGCCCGGAGCGTTGTGGCGTTTGATACGATTCGGCGCTACCTGGAATACCGCGGGTACACCGTTAAGTTCGTTTCCAACTTTACCGACGTTGACGATAAGATTATTAAGGCCAGCCAGGAAACGGGAATGGCGGTTGATGAGTTGACGGACAAGTATATTAACGCTTTTTATGAGGACACGGCCGCCCTTAACGTCAAGCGGGCCACGGTCAACCCACGGGTCCGGGAAAACATTCCCGCCATCATTGACTTTATCCAGCAGCTCATTGATAAGGGGTATGCCTATGTCAGTGCGGGCGATGTCTACTACCGCACCCGCAAGTTTGCCCACTACGGGGAACTTTCCGGGCAAACAATCGATGACCTTGAGCAGGGGGCAAGTGCCCGGACGGATGCGCGCGATCAAGATAAGAAGGAAGATCCGCTCGACTTTGCTCTCTGGAAGGCGGCCAAGCCCGGTGAAATCAGCTGGGATGCTCCGTGGGGGAGTGGCCGTCCGGGATGGCACATCGAGTGTTCGGTGATGGCGACCAAGTATCTGGAAGCGACGGTCGACATTCATGGCGGCGGCCAGGACCTTGAATTTCCGCATCACGAAAACGAAATTGCGCAGAGTGAAGCGGTCACCGGCCAGCCGTTTGCGCGCTACTGGATGCACAACGGGTTTGTGACGGTCGGGACGGAAAACGAGAAGATGAGTAAGTCGGCCGGCAACTTCGTGACGGTGCACGAACTGCTTAAGCAGGTGGACCCGCAGGTGCTGCGGTTCCTCATTGCCACCGTTCAGTACCGGCACCCAATCCAGTACAGCGACGCCAGTCTCCAGGAAGCAGAAGCTAACCTGACAAAGTTGCGCACGGCGGTGGCAAACGCTCGCTTTCGGTTAGCGGATGCCCGTTCAGGCCACGATGCGGCGGTTGAGAAGCAGTTCGCCACCCTGGAAGCGCAGTTTAAGGACGCGATGGACGATGATTTCAACGCGCAAAACGGGATTGCGGTTGCGTATGAGATGGCGAAGGTGCTGAACACATACAGCGCCCAGGACACCGTTTCCTGTGAGACACTAACGCAGTTATTAGACCGGTTTACTACGGTGATGGCAATTTTTGGGATTACTTTCCCGGCGGAAACAAAGAAAACGGATGATGATGCCTGGATTGACGCCCTGATTGCCAAGCGGGAAGCGGCCCGGAAACAGCGTGACTTTGCGACAAGCGATCAGATTCGGGATGAGTTGAAGGAACAGGGGATTATTCTCGAAGATACCCCCCAAGGAACGAGGTGGAAACGCGCATGAGTGGCGTTGATTATCAGCAGCTAAACGGAATTGCCCTGGCCTACATTGGGGACGCCATCTACGAGGTGTACATCCGGCGGCACTTACTAGCCAGTGGGATTAGTAAACCAACGAAGCTTCATCACCGGGCAACCCACTATGTTTCGGCTAAGGCGCAGGCGTTTTTAATCGATAAGATGGAAGAAGAAAACCTCATGACGCCAACCGAGCAGGAGTTTTATAAGCGGGGGCGGAACGCTAAAAGCCACACCTCCGCGAAGAACACGAACGTGGTAACTTACCGGATTTCAACCGGGTTTGAAGCGTTATTCGGGTACCTCTTTTTGAGTGGCCAGCAGGACCGGCTAACCGAACTGGCAAACTGGTGCATCCAAACGGTTGAACGGGAGGGAAAGTAATGGCAGCAGACTTTATTATCGGACGGCACCCCGTCATGGCAGCGCTGAAAGCCCACCAGGAAGCTAACAAGCTGTTTGTCCAGGTGGACCTAAAGGCGGATGCGGTGCACACGATGGTGCAGCTAGCCAAGCAGCAGCACATCATTGTCAGTTCCGTGCCGAAGCAGAAGCTCGACCGGTTAGTCGCGGGGCAAAATCACCAGGGCGTGGTGCTGGCGATTGCGGCGTACGAGTACGCCACGGTCGATGACCTGTTTGCCCGGGCAGAGGAGCAGGGCGAAGTACCGTACTTGTTGATGCTGGATGGAATCGTTGATCCGCATAATTTGGGATCGATTCTGCGGACGGCTGATGCAACCGGGGTGCACGGAATCATCATTCCTAAGCGGCGGGCTGTTCAACTCACGGCGACGGTTGCCAAAACGTCTACCGGAGCCATCGAACACGTTCCGGTTGCCCGGGTTACTAACATGGTGCAGACGGCCAAGGAGCTTAAGAAGCGGGGATGTTGGTTGTTTGGGACTGACATGGAAGGAACTGACTTCCGCCAGTGGCAGGCTACGGGACCAACGGTTGTGGTAATCGGGAACGAAGGTCGGGGAATTACCCCCCTCCTTAAAAAGACGTGTGATGAAATGCTCACCATCCCGATGACCGGGCATGTCCAAAGCCTTAACGCCAGCGTGGCGGCAAGCCTCATTATGTATCAGGGCTTTACGTCCCGCGGCTAGCAGCGGAAATTGACACGCTTCCCGCGTTTATGATAGGGTAGCTAAGGATAACGTGTAAGGAGTGATCAGCATGGCACAAAAGCGCGTGGCACTTGCATGTTCCGTGTGTGGTTCACGGAATTATACGATTGCAGCGAACCCCCAGCGGGTTGAGCGGCTTGAAGTTAAGAAATTTTGCCGGTACTGCGGAAAGCACACGCTGCACCGGGAAACCAAGTAACGGAGGAACGGCAGGAATGAAGTTTATTAAGGGTGTTATTCAGACCATGAAGGACACGACATGGCTGAACTTCCGGCAGACGATGCACTCAACCGACATCGTGGTAATGTCATCGATTCTGTTTATCATTTTCTTTGCGCTCGTTGACTGGGCCGCCCAGATGATCATCGGTGCGCTTTAAGTAGCGCTGGTTGCGGGGACCCGGAAGGTTTTGTATAATACAACCGAAGCGAAAAATCTTGTTGCGGCAAGGTTTTTTTATTTTACCCTAATGACAAAGAGGAGTTTACTTATGACGACGACAGAAAACGAAAAGAAATGGTATGTGCTGCACACGTACTCTGGTTACGAAAACAAAGTGAAAAATAACCTGGAGTCCCGGACGACCTCAATGGGTATGCAGGACTACATTTTCCGGGTAATCGTGCCGGAAGAAGAGGAGCACCATCAGCTGAAAGACGGGAAGGATAAGGTGGAAATGGAGAAGACCTTCCCGGGCTACGTTTTAGTAGAAATGGTTATGACGGACCAGTCCTGGTACGTTGTGCGGAACACCCCGGGGGTAACCGGATTTGTTGGGTCGCACGGCTCCGGAAGCAAGCCGGCCCCGCTGTTGGATGATGAAATTCAGCTGATTCTGCGGCGGCTCGGAATGTCAACGCGGCACGTTGACTTCAAGGCGGACGTTGGTGACACCGTGCGGATCATCAACGGGGCATTCAGTGGCCTGGAAGGTAAGATTACGGCCATCGACCACGAAAAGATGAAGCTGAAGGTTAACATCGACATGTTTGGTCGGGAAACAGCCACGGAGCTTGACTTCGACCAGGTAGATAAGGTCAACTAATTTAATGTACGGGAAAAAGAGGTGGTTACCATGACACGACGGAAATGGGGTCAGGTACTAATCGGCGCGGGCATTCTTGCCGGCGGGGGTTACTGGCTCGCCCACCATTCTTCCCACCATCCGGGGACAAGCAATTGGCGGGTCCCCGTTTTATTTATTCCGGGGTATAACGGCAACCGGTTTTCGCTAGGTCCGATGATTAGGCGGTTTGTAAAGCACGGTTGGGGCGCACAGGTTGCGACGGTGTGGCTCGATCAGGGGCGAATCACGCGGGTGCAGGGTGAGCTGGCAACCAGCGACCTGATTCAGGTCCTGTTTGTTCAAAACCGGGGGCCCGTGGAGGTGCAGGTCCCGGGATTGCGGGTGTTGTTACGGACCCTCTACCAGCTTGGGCGGAAGGAAGTCAAGGTGGTTGCGCATTCAATGGGGGGAGTTGCCCTGTTGCATTACCTGGTAACCCACGATGTTCACCAGGAGCCGGCAATCAAACAAGCGGTAACGATTGCCGCCCCGTTTAACGATACCGACCCGGGGAAGACGGACTGGGCGCATATCGAGGATTACGCGCTGACCTTAACGGGTCCCACGCACCAGACGCCCCGGTACCGCCACCTGCACCGCAATCAGGCGGCGATTCCGGCGACTACCCGCTTTTTGAATGTATACGGCGAGCTACATGCGCATACTGATGGCTCGGTGGGGGTTAACTCCGCCCGGGCCCTCCGGCACCTGGTTGCGGCTTCCCGGTACCAGGAACACCGGTTTACTGGCGTGGGCGCCCAGCATAGTTTATTGCACCAGAATGCGGCAGTTGACCGGTTAGTTGCCACGTTTCTCGGCCGCAGGGGCTTGTCGGGCAAGGACTAACATGGTAGACTATTCAAGTATGCATGGCGTTGTCGTGCATTCAGTGGGAGGCTGAATTCGACGCAGCCATCCGACCACACACGGATTTTAAGGAGGTATTACCGTGGCTAAAAAAGTAGTTAACGTTGTTAAATTACAAATTCCTGCTGGTAAAGCAACTCCAGCTCCGCCAGTAGGTCCTGCCCTTGGACAGGCCGGAATCAACATCATGGGCTTCACGAAGGAGTTCAACGCCCGGACACAGGATCAGGCGGGCATGCTGATTCCAGTTGTTATTAGTGTTTATGAAGACCGGTCATTCGACTTCATTACTAAGACTCCGCCGGCATCCGTCTTACTCAAGAAGGCTGCTGGTGTTCAGAAGGGTTCCGGTGAACCAAACACCAAGAAGGTCGCTACGGTGACGAAGGACCAGGTGAAGGAAATCGCCGAAACAAAGATGCAAGATCTAAACGCTGCGGATGTCGAAGCCGCAATGCGCATGATTGAAGGTACTGCACGGAGCATGGGCTTCACCGTCGAAGGCTAATCCCATACTTCTCAGTCGGATTTCGGGACGAAAGCCCGAAAATCAGGTGGGAGGTATATCCGATTGACCACAGATTGCAAGGAGGATAATCACTAATGGCTAAGAAAAAGAGTAAGAAGTACTTAGAAGCTGCTAAGCAGGTCGAAGCAGGTAAGTCATACACGGCTGCTGAAGCGATCGAACTGGTTAAAAAGATTGACTTTGCTGGCTTTGATGCCACCATGGAAGTTGCTTTCAAGCTGAACTTGGACACCAAGCAGGCTGACCAACAGCTCCGGGGCGCCGTTGTGCTGCCAAACGGAACTGGGAAAGATCAGAAGGTTGTTGTGTTTGCTAAGGGACCAAAGGCCAAGGAAGCTGAAGAAGCCGGCGCCGACTTTGTTGGTGACGACGACTTAGTTAAGAAGATCCAGGATGGCTGGCTTGACTTTGACGTTGCCATTGCTACCCCAGACATGATGGCCCAGGTTGGTCGTCTTGGACGGGTCTTAGGGCCAAAGGGCTTAATGCCAAACCCGAAGACTGGTACGGTGACGATGGACGTTAAGAAGGCCGTTGAAGAATCCAAGGCCGGGAAGGTAACGTACCGGACAGACCGTGACGGGAACGTGCACGTTCCGTTTGGGAAGGTTTCATTCGATGCTAAGGCCCTGGAAGAAAACTTCCAGACGATTTACGACATCATTTTGAAGCTGCGGCCGGCAAGTGTTAAGGGGACGTACGTTCAGCACCTGTCAGTTGCTTCAACGTTTGGCCCGAGTGTCACGATTGATACGGCCACGATGTAAGCAGCAGCGAATTAGCGATTAAGAGTCCGGGCGACCGGGCTCTTTTTTGTTATTCCTTTATTTGGCCGTTGACGCAGTAAATAAAGCATGGTAACCTAAGAGAGGTCAATTTGATATGATTCTACCTAAGACTCAGGTGGCATTCGCCTTAATATCCTGCCGAGGAGATAATTATTTATCGGAACTCTCTATGTCTTAGTGGATGGAGGGCTTTTTTATTGCCCGTTGACACACTGACTGGGAGGTGAATCAATTGAGTAAGGAAGTTATCGCAAAGAAGGCCGCAGTCGTCGACGAAGTTGCTAAGAAGTTCGAGGATTGCGTTGCAAACGTTGTTGTGGACTACCGGGGCTTAACCGTTGAGGAAGTCACGGATCTGCGGAAGCAGCTGCGGGAAGCCGGCGTTGAGATGCGCGTTATCAAGAACACGTACCTTAAGCGGGCCGTTAAGCAGGCCGGCATCGAAGGCTTAGACGACATGTTCGTTGGCCCGACAGCCGTTGCTTTCACTAACGACGACGTTACGGCACCAGCACGGATTCTGGCTAAGTTTGCTGAGGATCATGAAAACCTTGAATTACGGGGTGGTATGATCGAAGGGAAGGTTGCTTCACTCGAAGAAATCCAGGCCCTCTCCAAGCTGCCGAACCGCGAAGGGCTGCTTTCAATGTTACTGTCTGTTCTGCAGGCACCAGTTCGGAACGTCGCATACGCCGTCAAGGCCGTTGCCGACAGCAAGGACGAAGATGCTGCATAGTTGTGCGGCTTAAGCCACGACATTTCATAATAAACGGAGGTAAATAAAATGGCTTTAGATACAGATAAGATCATTGCTGACTTAAAGGAAGCCAGCATCCTTGAATTAAACGACTTAGTTAAGGCAATCGAAGACGAATTCGGCGTTTCAGCTGCTGCTCCGGTTGCAGCTGCAGGTGCTGCAGGTGCTGACGGCGCTGCTGAGAAGTCAGAGTTTGACATCGAATTGACGGCTGCCGGCGACGCTAAGGTTAAGACGATCAAGGTGGTTAAGGAAATCACTGGTCTTGGTCTTAAGGACGCTAAGGGTCTTGTTGACAACGCTCCTTCAGTTATCAAGGAAGGCGTTGCTAAGGACGAAGCCGAAGACATCAAGAGCAAGATCGAAGAAACGGGTGCTACGGTTACGCTTAAGTAATTACCCGGAGAAAAGGTCAATGCAAACAGCGGTGGTTTTCCACTGCTGTTTTTTTATAGCATGGCATGTGGTAGGATTTAGCATTTTGTTAAGCGAAGCCATTGAACTTTATGTGGTGTTAGCATATGATGATGCTGTTGATGAAAAACATACCAGCAGGATAGCTACCTGCAAAAGCGTCTGCGTTGTGTTCATCACAACGCACGTACATAAAATGACCTCTTGTCGTAGTGGCAAGAGGTCGTTTTTGCTATAATAATGCGGGTAATATAAAAAATGTAAAGAGCAGTTGAAAAGGCTGTTTTTGTACATTAAATGGTCGGAAAAAAGTTATGTTTCCTACAAATGCCTCCATAACAAGGTTATTGGTGATAATTGAAAGGACATAACACGAGGAGGAACACGCGTGATTAAGCAAGCGTACGAACGAATTAAGAACTTTATCGGGCGAAACTTTACGGTGATTAAGGTCCTGTTTGCCTTTTTGGTTTTCACCTTTGTTGCGTATGAAATCGGCCAGATTTTCAAAAAACTTGACTGGGCCCACGTTGGCGCCAGTTTGATGGCCAGAACGCCCCTGGAAATTATCATTATGTTGGTGGGCGGACTAATTGCGGTCGCTCCAATGTTGGGGTACGATTTCATGATTGTCAAGTTTTTGCCGGAGAACTATACCGTTCCGTACGTTGTGCGGAGTGGGTGGATTACCAACACCTTCACTAACATTGCGGGGTTTGGCGGGGTGCTTGGCGCCACGCTGCGGGCTAATTTCTACAACAAAAATGCCACGAAGAAGCAGGTACTTTACGCCATCTCAAAGATTGCGTTGTTCTTACTGGCGGGGTTATCAATTTACTGTTGGGTGGCCCTCCTGATGATGTTTGGGCTGGGAATTGGGCACCACTTCCACAACTACGCCGTGTGGCTGTTAGGCGGGGGGCTGTACTTCCCCGTCCTATTTTGCGTGACGAAGTTCAAGGATAACGCCTTTTTCGGGGACCTCACCCTCAAGCGTGAGGCGGGGTTGATTGCCACGTCAACGTGTGAGTGGGGGCTAGCGGCCCTGTTTTTCCTGTTAATCGGAGCCATTTTACACCCGCACGTTCACTTGGCAGCGGTCTTCCCGCTGTACATAATTGCCGAGGTCGTGGGAATTATCTCGCTAGTCCCAGGAGGGTTGGGTTCGTTTGACGTGTTCATGCTGATTGGGTTGACGGCCCTCCACGTTCCGAGCGCCGTGGCCGTGGCGTGGTTGCTCTTATTCCGGCTGTTCTACTACATTGTGCCGTTCCTGGTCGGGTTGGTCTTCTTTGCCCATGATCTGGGCCACCGGGTCAACGAGCACTTTAACGGGTTACCGCGGGCGCTGCTTCATAAGGGGGCGCACTTCCTGGTGACGGCCTTCATGTACTTCTCAGCGATTTTCATGTTGCTGGAAGCGGCGGTGCCCAACTTTACGTTGAGTAACGGGTTACTGATGAAGCTGGACACGTATACGTTCCTCTTCCTCAACCAGATTTCCAGCATTATCTTTGCGTTCATGCTGCTGGGGATGGCGCGCGGGATTCAAAATAAGGTGAAGAAGGCGTTCTGGCCGACGCTGGTGATTCTGGCGGTCGGGATTATAAACACGCTCATTCATGCGTATACGCTGAGTTTAGCGATTTTCTTAGCGGTTGTTTTCCTGGCGGTGGTGCTTTCCCGCCACGAACTGTACCGTGAACAGCTGCAGTACTCACTCGCTGAGGTGGTTGTTGATACCGCCATTGTGGTCGGGATTGCGCTCCTGTACGTGGTCGTGGGGATTATCAATGCGCCAAGCACGTTGATTCACCACCACCATCCGCACCACGTCCCGCCGCTGCTCCTCTTCCCGGCGCAGCGCGTATGGTTGTACGGGTTCATCGGGATTATTATTGCTACGGTCATTCTGGTGGCCATCATGAACTATCTGGCATCGGGGACAAACCCGTTCCAGCGGTTTGAATACGACGAAGCGCGGATTAAACGCGTAATCAGTATGTACGGGGGCAACGAGGTCAGTCACCTGGCGTTCCTGCAGGATAAGCACCTGTACTATTACACGGCTAACGGGGAAGATAAGCTCTTCTTCATGTACCAGCTCAAGGCGGACAAACTTATGATTATGGGCGAGCCGGTCGGGGATCAATCCTACCTGGAAGACGCGATTAGTGCGTTAATTACGGCGGCTGACCGCTACGGTTACCAACTGGTCTTTTACGAAATCAACGCGCAGCTGACGTTGCTGCTGCATGAGTACGGCTACGACTTCATCAAGACGGGCGAAGAGGGGACGGTGGACTTACCATCCTTTACCCTTGCTGGCAAAAAACAACGGGCGCAGCGGGCGCTCATGCACAAGTTTGAACGGGAGGGTTACACGTTTACGATGGAACCCGCACCTGTTTCCGACCAGTTGATGGCTGAAATGCGGACGGTTTCTGATAGTTGGCTGGACGGTCAGGTCGAAAAGGGCTTTTCGCTGGGCTTCTTTGATCCGCACTATATAAACGAGGCGCCGGTTGCGCTTGTCCGGGCACAGGACGACACGCTGGTGGCCTTTGCGACGTTGATGCCGATGGATGACGGGACGTTATCCGTTGACCTGATGCGCCACAGTAAGGATGCGCCGTCCGGTATCATGGACATGATTTTTATCAGTCTGTTCCAGTACGGGCAGGAACACGATTACCAGCGGTTCAACATGGGGATGGCCCCCCTCTCCAACGTCGGGGAATCGAAGTTTAGCTTTCTCGAGGAAAAGGCGGCCCACTTCATTTATGAGTACGGCTACAAGCTGTACGGGTTCCAGGGGCTGCGGGCTTACAAGAATAAGTACGTTACCCAGTGGCGGCCGAAGTACACGTCGTACCGAAAACGGAGTTCGGTGGCGATCACGATGCTGCAGTTAATTGCGGTGGTTAACCGCAAGCGGCTTCAGCAGGGGGACCGTACGCCGCGGACGATTCTGGTGCCAAAGTTCTTACAACGCTAACCAGTGATTTAACAACCACGTAACCGATTACATTTATCCGGTAAATCGGGCGTGGTTTTTGTTATAATCAAGAAAAGGGTTACAGCTTAATACGGGGGTGTAAGGAATGCAATCAGTTCCGTTTCGGGCGGTCGCCGTTGATATGGACGGGACCTTTCTTGATGATTACAAGCAGTTCGATGAGGACCGGTTTGCCCGGGTCCTTGCGGCATTGCAAGAACATGATATCCAGTTTATTGTTGCAAGCGGGAACCAGTACGAGCGGCTGGTGAGGTACTTTGAGGCGTTTCCGGCGGTCAGTTACGTTGCGGAAAATGGGGCGCACATTACCAGTCCTGGGATGGCGCCTGTCCGGCACTTTGTTCCCGCAGACGTGGCGACCACCGTTATCACCCGGTGCCTGGAGTTGGGGCTGGCACCGATGGTATGTGGGGTGCGGCACGCTTACGTTGCCCAGGATGCCCCGGCGGTTCTCCGGGAGCGGGCGCACTACTACTGTCCGAATTTGGTGGAGGTGGCTGCCCTCGTGCCCCTTCCGGAAAAAACCATTTATCAGGTAACCGTCAACGTTGCCCAGAAAGACGAGCAACGGGTGGTTGCCACCCTCACAAAGGGGCTGGAATGGCGGGTAACGGCCCGTCCCAGTGGTAATGGCAGCATTGACCTAATTGCCCCAACGGCAACCAAGGCGCAGGGGTTGGCGACGTTACTGGCACACAGTGGCCGGCAACTGGCGGACCTGATTGCGTTTGGCGATGGGGAGAATGATTTGGAAATGTTACGGGCGGCCGGGATTAGTTATGCGATGGCCAACGGCAGCCCGGTGGTTCGGCGGACGGCGCAGCTAATCGCCCCGAGTAACAATGAAGCGGGCGTTCTTCAGGTGTTAGAGCGGTATTTGAAATTAGACTAATAATAAATGGACTGTGACGAAAAGTCGCAGTCCATTTGTTTTGGTCCGTCCTGAAAATTAATGATCAATGTTAAACATCCGCTCGTTTTGTCCGCGGTGGCACTCCGCCTGAATGGTGACGTGGCTAATGTGGTACTTCCGGCGCAGTAGCGCGCCGATTTCCTGGTACAATTGTTCGGCTTCGCTGAGTTTAATATCGTCGCAGTTGACGTGGGCCGAAAAAATGATGCGGTGCTCGTCAACGGACCAGGCGTGGACGTGGTGGACGGCGTTGACCTGAGGCAGGGCGGTAATATCACGAATGATGGCCTGATAATCAAGCTGTGGTGCCCGCTGCATGAGAATGCTGGTGGTTTTTTTGATAATCGGCAGGGCCTCATACGCAATGTAAAGCGCTACGGCTGCCGAAACCAGCGGGTCCAGCCAGTGAACGGGCCACACCATGAGGATTAACCCCGTCACGGTGACCCCAATCGAACTCAGCCCGTCCGCTAAAACGTGCAGGTAAGTGGCCTTAATGTTCAGGTTGGTGGCACTGCCCGCATGAAGAAGCGCCGCTGACAGCAAGTTCGCAACCGTGCTAATGACGGCCACCCCCGTCATCACTTCACCGTTAACGGTCGTAGGATGAAACAGGCGTTGCAGGGCAGCCCCGATAATAAACAGTGCCATGACGACAAGCAATCCTGCGTTAAGAAACGCCGAAATAATTTCCGCTCGGCGGTAACCAAAGGTCTGTTCGGCAGTTCCGGGGCGCCGGGCTAAGCGGTGTGCCCCGTAGCTAATGACGACGGTGACCGTATCGCTCAGGTTGTGACCGGCGTCAGCAAGGAGTGCTAAACTGCCGGCAAACAGTCCCCCTAAGAATTCAAAAACGGTAATGAGGGCGTTAAGCAGGGTCACCCAGAAAAAACGGGCAGGATGAACATCCTGGTGCATGGTAAGTCCTCCCTTCGAATAAGTTTGTTCCATAGATTATGATACGGGGCATTAAGAGAAAGTTCAACGGTAGGATAAATGGGGTTATATGTGATAATTATCATTAATTTATATAGTGGCTAAACGCCTTGATCATTAAGGCTTAAACGTTATTTATTCGACGTTAATTAAAATATTCACAAACACAAATAAGCATGCTATACTAGGTGTATGGAAGCGGTTTCTTGCGTCCAAATTTATAAAAGGGATAGTGGTTAATATGAGTACACGCGGAAGTTTCGCCGAGAAGGACATCACGAAGAAGAATCCGGTTTTCTCCCGGATGCGGACGACGGTGGAGAGTGCGTTTTATGAAAACAACATGCACCACGTGACCGACGTTGCCTCAGCGTACTACTTAGCGAAGAAGGCGCCCAACACGATTGTGACGGATATTCCGATTAAGCATACGGATGACCTGGGGTTACCGTCTGACGCCGTGCAGCTGGTTGATAATCACGGGGGCGTTGTCGGACGGACGGCGGCAGCCCGGCGGCTATTAAACGACCCAACGGTGGATGAAGACGAAATGATGAGTGTGCTGCGGGAGGCCATTTACAGCGGTCATGAGCACAACTTTTATAAGACCGACGTTTACGTGGGGTTGGATGAAGACTTTATGGTCGGCGCCCACCTAGCTGTGCCGGAAGGGTTTGAAATGAACCTGCTGTCATACATGCTTAACTTCCAGCCGGTGACTGAGGAATACCGCAAACGCTACGCCAACTCGCGGCAGTACGATGAGGGGGACATCTACATCTACGCTAACCCGTACTGGCATGATGAGCGCTTCCCGCAGGGGTTAGCTCTGTTTGACCCGGAGCATAATGTGGCTGCTATCCTGGGACTGCGGTACTTCGGTGAACTCAAGAAATCGACCCTAACCTTAACGTGGGCGACGGCGCACCGCCACGGCTACACCGCCTGCCACGGGGGTGAGAAGGCGTTCCACTTCAAGGACAAGGACGACCGTGTCTTTGCCGTTTACGGCCTGTCTGGTTCCGGAAAGTCTACGCTGACGCACGCAAAGCACGATGGGAAGTACGACATTACCGTGCTGCATGACGACGCCTTTGTCATTTCCCGGGAAAACGGGTCGTCGGTTGCCTTAGAACCGTCATACTTCGATAAGACCAACGACTACCTGCCGGGAACGCGGGAAACGACCTACTTCACTACGGTGATGAACTGTGGGGTAACGACGGATGCGGCCGGTAAACGGGTATTGGTTACGGAAGACCTGCGGAACGGGAACGGCCGGACGATTAAGACGCGTTACGCTTCCTTGAACCGGGTGGACAAGGAACCCGCTCCGATTGACTCCATCTTCTGGATCATGAAGGATAACAGTTTACCACCGGTTGTCCGGCTGGAGGACCCGGCACTGGCCGCCACGTTTGGTGCTACGCTCGCCACTAAGCGGTCCACGGCCGAAAACGTGGCTGACCACAATGCCCTTGTGATCGAGCCGTTTGCGGACCCGTTCCGGGCATACCCACTGGCTGAAGACTACCACGACTTCAAGGAGCTGTTCGCAAAGCAGCACGTCAACTGCTACATCATCAACACGGATAACTTCATGGGCGAAGACATCAAGAAGGAAACGACGCTGGGAATTCTTGAAACCTTGGTGGATGATAAGGACCAGTGGCAGGCGTTTGGTCCGCTGCCGCACATGAGTTACATGCCACTGGAAGGTTACAACGTTGACTTTAATGATAAGGACTACGTTGAAACGCTGAAGGCCCGCCTTGAAGTGCGGTTAAACTGGCTCAAGCAGTACGAGCAGAACCACGCTGGCGAACAGCTGCCGGACGAACTACTGACGAGTTTAACGACGCTGATTGACAAGCTATAGTTTGGCGCACCGGTGCCCGTGGAGGGGGATTGATTTGACGATTAAAACGTTACTTGGAAAAAATAACGGTTAAGTTTGTAATAAGTTCGTTACAAAGTGTGCGGTTGCTTCCAGAATGGATTATAATAGAAACAGTCGATGACGGATAACGGTTTGAAAAGTAAGGAGCGGTCGTATGGTAACGTTATATGTTTCGCCAAGTTGTACGTCATGTCGGAAAGCACGGGCCTGGTTACAGGAACATGAGATTCCGTTCACTGAACGGAACATCTTCTCAGAACCGCTCACTGTTGATGAGATTAAGCAGATCCTTCAGATGACTGAAGACGGGACGGAGGAAATTATTTCGACCCGTTCAAAGGCATACAAGCAGTTGCACGTTGATTTGGACGACCTTCCAATGGGTGAGTTGTTCGATATGATTCAGCAGAATCCGGGGCTTCTGCGGCGGCCAATTATTATGGACGAAAAGCGGCTCCAGGTTGGCTACAATGAGGATGAGATTCGGCGGTTCCTGCCGCGGGAAGTGCGGGCGCTTGAATTACGGCAGGCTCAGGAACTGGCAGAATACTAGTCGATCAACGGTGATCTACCGTTCGAATGACGGGCGGACATGCAGTGATGCATGTCTGCCCGTTTTTTAGCACTGAGTGGGGGACTTTCACCCCGACGCGAAAACGGGTATGATGGTTATTAAGGAGATTGCGGACGGAAGGTGAGTTAGATGGAAGTCGAACGGGTCAATGAGCGGACGATTCGGGTGCTTTTGGGGATGGACGACCTCGAAGCGCATGACGTTACCGTGCTCGACCTTTTGGGAAACCAGAAGGAAGTCGAACGGTTCTTCTACCAGATTTTGGCTGAGGTTGACACCAACCACGAATTTCAGGATGACGATGCGGTTACGTTTCAGATTATGCCTAACCGGCACGGATTGGAACTGTTTATTACCAAGGTGGACGTTGACGAGGATGGTAAACCGAAAGATATGCCGTTGTTAGGGGTGCCCATGGCAGCAAATGATGATCCTCATAAGGAGAATGCCACTAAGCACCCTGATGTGCGCCGAACCACAATCGCGGCCGATGAGGACGACGAACCTTCTTCCTTAACCCATGAGCCGCATCACCTGGTATATTCCTTCGCATCGTTTGCAGTACTTCAAGCCCTTGCTCAGGCCGTGGATGCAAGTGCGGTGGTGTCGCACTTGTATGCCCTGGATGATCAGTATTACCTAGACGTGGTCGTTTATGATGACGTTTTAGGAACGACTGGATTGGCAACCCTGCGTGGAATGCTAACTGAGTACGGGGAACGGACTGTGCGGATGACCGGGGCCATGCTTCGGGAACGCGGCCGACTGCTCTTACAGGATTCAGCTCTTCAGCTAATTCGGCATTACTTTCCCGCCGACTAACAAAAAACGCGAAATTAACCGCCTTTCCACCTATTTATATGGTGAGGAGGCGGTTTTATGTACTGGGCATATAACGATCACCGGCAACTCGTTGCGGCTGTCCAAGCGCATCCGGATCAAACTTACTGGTGTCCGCAGTGCGGGGCCGTTGTGCAAGTTCGCCGGGGAAGGGTTAACCGGGCATACTTTGCCCATGAATCCACAGCAATTAGTGTTGACCCGAAAGAAACGGCTCAGCATGCTACTGGTAAACGGCAGCTGGTTACTTTAGTACGGCAAGCGGGGTATTCTGCGGACCTTGAACGTTCCCTGCCGACTAGTCGGCAACGGCCGGATATTTTGGCGGGCCGGTGGGCGCTGGAATACCAGTGTGCGCCGCTTTCTGCAGCAACGTACCGCCATAGGATGCACGGGTACCGGCGAGCCGGTGTAGCCGTATTATGGTTGCTGGGGTCCCGGTACGCCCTCAAGCGGACCCTCTCCCGGCAAACGGCCCAGTTTTTGCGGTGGCGGCCCCAGCTGGGGTGGCACCTGACGTATTACGATGTTTTCCAACAACGGTTGGGGGTGGCGTATGATCTGTGGCAGGCGCCGTTTTTGCCACTTCGGGTCCGGTGGTTTTGGACCAGGCGGTGGGAAGAGTTTGTTGCGTTTTTGCGCACTCCGCGGGCGTTGCCGGTTCCAACTATTTCAGCGGCCGTAATTCCCCACCAGCAGCGCCAACTCAACTGGCGGTGTCAGCAGCCGGTATGGTGGCTCCGACACCTCCAAGAGCAGTGTTACCGGGCGGGTGTCCCGCTGACAATGCTGGGAGATTTAGTTGGCCGAACCTATGCTGCGCCGGTGTACCAGCACGGGGGGCTGGAATGGCGGGTGGCGGTGGTTCTCCGGTGGCTTGGACGAGCACGGTTGCCGGTCCAATCCCGAATATGGCCGGGGATTGTAGTGGACCAGCGAGTTAGCAGTGCCGACTACCAGCGTCTGGTGTTGGCACTTTCCCGGTGTACAAACCACCCGCTAATCAGTAGAATAAAAACAAAAAAGTAAGGACGTGGTTTGATGGTTGTCGAGTTACCTTCACGGGCGGACATCGCCCCGGAATTAAAGTGGGATTTAACGTTAATTTACGCAACGGATGATGAGGCCCAGCAAGCGCTTGTGGCGATCAAGCGGCAGGCTGGGGAGTTTAAGCGGTATCAGGGGACCCTCAAGCAGGGCGGTGAAGCTCTTCTGAAGGCTCTTCAGGCCCTCCTTGCACTTAATCGCCAGGCGGAGAAGCTGTACGTGTACGCTGAAATGAAAAATGATCAGGATACCACCAACGCCCAGTATCAGGGCCTGTTTGCCCAAGCAGAGCAGCTGTTGACCACGGTGGCCCAGCAGACGGCGTGGTTCCAACCAGAACTGGTTCAGCTCACGGATGAGCAGCTTGAGCAGGCGCTGGCGGATGAACCGGGCTTGCAGGAGTACCGCCACTTGTTGGAACAATGGACGAGTGAACGGGATCACGTGTTACCGGAAGAACAGGAGCACCTCTTAGCCGGAGCGCAGTCCGTTTTTGGCGGTCCCGAACGGATTTTTGGCACGTTAAGTAACTCCGACCTTGACCTGGGAACGGTGACGGATGCGGACGGGGTAAAACGGCACCTGTCAGATGGGGTGTACGGCCAGCTGTTAGAGGCGACCGACCCGCGGGTGCGGAAAGAGGCGTTTACGCAGCTTTACCGGATATACAAGCAGTTTGCAGCAACGTTTGCGGCGACCCTGGCGACCCACGTGCAGATGCACAACTATACCGCGCAGGTCCACCACTATCCAGATGCCCGGACGGCTGCCCTGGCAGAAAACCACATTCCGGTTAGTGTATACGACCAGCTGGTTGATCAGGTAACGGCCCACCTGGACCTGTTGCACCGGTATGTGCGGTTGCGGAAGCGGGTATTGGGCCAGCCCGTTCACATGTATGACATGTACGTGCCGCTAACGGGCGAACCATCCCTGAAATTTACTTACGATGAGGCTAAGGAGATGGCCCTCAAGGCATTAGCTGTCCTTGGCGATGACTACTGCCAGCACGTTCAGGAAGCGTTTGATCAGCGCTGGATTGACGTGGTGGAGAATAAGGGGAAACGGAGTGGTGCATACTCCAGCGGGACGTATGATACTGCACCGTACATCCTGTTAAACTGGCAGGATACGTTAGAAAACCTCTTTACGCTGGTGCATGAGATGGGCCACAGCATGCACAGCTACTACACGACCCATACCCAGCCGTACCAGTACGGCGACTACGCTATTTTTGTGGCCGAAATTGCTTCGACGACCAACGAAAACTTGCTGACCCAGTACCTGCTGAAGACCCAGAAGGATCCGGCCGTGCGGGCGTATGTCCTCAACCACTACCTGGACGGATTTAAGGGGACGGTCTTCCGGCAAACCCAGTTCGCCCAGTTTGAACAGTGGCTGCATGAACAGGATGCGGTCGGCCAGCCCCTCACCGCGCAACGGATGGCCGAATACTACGGCCGGTTGAACCAAAAGTACTACGGGGATGCCGTCGAAAACGACCCGCAGATTGCCTACGAGTGGGCGCGGATTCCGCACTTCTACTACGACTTTTACGTGTACCAGTACGCTACCGGGTTTGCGGCGGCCACCACGTTAGCCCAAAACATTCTGGACGATGATCCGCAGCACACCGCCGCGTACCTGGACTACCTCAAGGCCGGGAGTAGCGATTACCCACTGAACGTAATGCGGCGGGCGGGGGTCGACATGACCCAGTCGGCCTACCTGGAGCGGGCGTTTGCCGTTTTTGAGAAGCGGCTTACTACCCTTGAACAGTTGCTTGGGGTGAACGCCTAGTTTGGGGATGTTCTAAATTCCGCTTTTTGTTATGATTAGGATAACGGTATTTGAGAGGAAGGATCCGTTAACTTGTGGGGAGGCAAACCAATGGACCAGGTAAGTGTTGCGGAACTTGTTGAAGCAAACAACCTCATTGTGTACTATGGCAAAAAGTTCTTGAAGGAGCGCTTTGTCACAACAAGCGATATTTCCCGGCCAGGGCTCGAACTGACCGGCTACTTCGACTACTATCCGGAGGAGCGGATTCAACTCCTAGGAATGAAGGAAATTTCCTACGTGCAAAAGAAACCAGCATCCGAGCGGGCGCGTGATATCGAGCGGTTGTGTGGCCCCCACACGCCGTGCTTCGTCGTTTCCCGGATGCTGCCGGTGCCCGCGGAGCTGGAGGATACGGCCCGGCGGCACCAGATTCCAATCCTGCGGACCAAACTGGGAACGTCCCGGGTGTCATCAAAAATGTCCAACTACCTCGAAGGCTGTTTGGCCGAGCGGAAGTCGATGCACGGGGTGCTGATGGACATTTACGGCCTGGGGGTGCTCATCACGGGTGATTCGGGGATTGGAAAATCTGAAACCGCCCTCGAACTAATCAAACGGGGCCACCGGCTGATTGCCGATGACCGTGTTGACGTGCACCAGCAGGATGAACAGACAATCATCGGGGAGGCGCCGAAGGTTCTCCAGCACCTCCTCGAAATCCGGGGAATCGGGATTATCGACGTGATGAACTTGTTTGGGGCCGGCGCAGTCCGGCAGTCCACGGACATTTCGCTGATCGTCCACCTGGAAAACTGGTCCAAGGACCAGCAGTATGACCGGTTGGGCATCGGCGAAAAGATGGTGCCGATTTTTGAAGTGGAAATCCCACAGATTACCATTCCGGTCAAGATTGGACGGAACGTGGGGATTATCATTGAAGCGGCGGCGATGAATTACCGCGCTAAAATGATGGGCTATGATTCCAGTAAGGCGTTTGAACGAAACCTGCGGGAATTAATCGCGCAGAATACGGCGGCTGAGAATCAGGACAACTAGCTTTATAGAAGAGAGATGGAGAGAATGTTAGCTGCACTAAACCCGAACGCTGTTCAGTTCGGGCCGTTTCGGATCCGCTGGTACGGGATTATCATTGCGTCTGCGGTTCTGTTGGCGGTCTTTCTGTCGGTGCGGGAAGGCCGGCGCCGGGGGATTGCGGAGGACGATATCTACGACTGCCTGTTGTGGGCCCTTCCGGTTGCCTTGGTGTGCGCCCGGGCGTATTACGTAATTTTCCAGTGGAAGTATTACTCCCAGAATCTGGCGATGATTCCGTGTATCTGGGACGGCGGAATTGCAATCTATGGCGGGCTAATCGGGGCGCTTATTACGTTAGTGGTGCTCTGTCACCGGCGACACATTAACTTCTGGCTGCTGCTGGATGTGGTGGCCCCGACCGTCATCCTGGCGCAGGGAATTGGTCGCTGGGGTAATTTCATGAACCAGGAGGCCCACGGGTATGCCACGACCTTAGCGTTTTTACAAAACACCCTGCACCTGCCGCACTTCATCGTGAGTCAGATGTGTATTCATGGGGTGTACTACCAGCCCACCTTTCTGTACGAATCGGTGTGGGATGTTTTGGGGTTCATTGTGTTGATCTCCCTGCGACACCGCAAACATCTTTTTAAGTGCGGCGAGGTCGTCTTAAGCTACGTGATGTGGTACTCGTTTGGCCGGTTCTTTATTGAAGGAATGCGCACGGATAGCCTAATGTTAGGCCCCATCCGGGTATCCCAGTGGTTGTCAGTGCTACTCTTTGTAGGGGCGCTGGCGTTAATCGTTTACCGGCGGTGGCGCAATCCAGACAATCCCTGGTACCTTGACCAGGGTGAGCAAAGGGCTTCCTAAAAGTAAACCTAGCCCGTATAATAAATAAGCGACTTAACAGGTAATGAGGAGGGGTTCGTAGTGACTAAGGAATATGACGTTGTAATTATTGGCGCTGGCCCGGGTGGAATGACCGCTGCCCTGTACGCATCACGCGCAAATTTAAAGGTTTTAATGCTTGATCGGGGAGCGTACGGTGGCCAGATGAATAATACCGCTGCCGTTGAAAATTACCCGGGCTTTAAGTCTATCCTGGGACCAGATTTGGCCGAAGAAATGTACCAGAGTGCTACCCAATTCGGGGCGGAATACGCGTACGGAACGGTAACGGCGGTTAAACTGGACGGGACTGACCGGATTGTTGTAACGGACGACGGGGAGTACCGGGCCAAGGCTGTGATTGTTGCTACCGGGTCCGAGAACCGGAAACTGGGCGTTCCTGGTGAAGAAAAGTACAGCGGCCGGGGAGTTTCCTACTGTGCCGTTTGTGACGGGGCCTTCTTCCGCGACCGGGACGTAACCGTCATCGGGGGTGGTGATTCTGCCGTCGAGGAGTCAATTTACCTGACACAGATGGTCAAACACGTTAACATCGTTCACCGGCGTGACCAACTGCGGGCGCAGAAGGTGGCGCAGGAGCGGGCTTTCAAGAACGACAAGATTGACTTTACGTGGAATTCCAACGTGATTGCCATTAATGGTGACGATCAGAAGGTTACCAGCGTCACGGTGAAGAATAACCAGACCGGCGCGGAGGAGGAGGTGCCAACGGCGGGCGTCTTCATCTACGTCGGCAACGTGCCGATGACCGCCCCGTTCAAGGACCTTGGCATTACCGACGAGCACGGTTGGATGGTGACTGACAGCCGGATGCGGACGAAGGTATCGGGGATTTTTGCGATTGGTGATGTGCGCCAGCACCAGCTGCAGCAGATTACCACGGCGGTTGGCGACGGCGGGATTGCCGGCCAGGAGGTCTTCAGCTACCTGCAAGAACTGAATTAGCATGAAATTAATTAGTTAACGACAGCTCGTCGTTAACTAATTTTTTACTAAACGATTGTGTATCCGCTTAACTGTGGTAAAATAGGGGCGATGAATCGTACGCCAGTATGATTTGAAAGCGAGGAGCTGAGATCTATGAGTTGGAAAGAAACATACGAAGAATGGAATAACCAAACGCTCGTGCCTGATTTACGGCAGGAGTTGGATCAGATGGAGGGCAACGATGAAGCATTAGAAGATGCCTTCTACGCCCCATTGGAGTTTGGAACGGCCGGCATGCGCGGGGTTCTCGGTGTCGGGATTAACCGGATGAACGTGTACACTGTGCGGCAGGCCACGGAAGGATTAGCGACCTTCATGGATACCTTAGATGAAGAAACCAAGCAACGCGGGGTGGCAATCAGCTACGATTCCCGCCACCATTCCCAGGAGTTTGCGTTTGAATCTGCGCGGGTGCTCGGCGCTCACGGGATTCCAACGTACGTGTTCGAGAGTCTTCGGCCGACCCCGGAACTGTCGTTTACCGTCCGGCACCTTCACACGTATGCCGGCATCATGATTACGGCCAGTCACAACCCGAAGCAGTACAACGGGTACAAGATTTACGGTGAAGACGGGGCCCAGATGCCACCGAAGGAATCGGACATGATTACCAGGTACATCCGTGAGGTAACGGACCTGTTTGCCATCAAACTGGCTGACCAGGACGCCTTGATTGAGGATGGCGTGCTGAAGGTGATTGGCGATGAGGTTGATCAGGCCTACCTGGCAGAGGTTAAGCAGGTCACGATTGATCCGGAACTGGTTGCCGAAGAGGGCAAGACAATGAAGCTCATCTTCACGCCACTCCACGGCACGGGCGCCATGATTGGGGAAAAGGCGCTCCGTCAGGCCGGATTTGAAAACTTCACGATGGTGCCGCAGCAGGCCCAGCCAGACGGGGACTTCCCGACGGTGGTTAAACCCAACCCGGAGGACCCGGAGGCCTTTAACCTGGCAATTGAATTAGGCAAGAAGGAGCAGGCTGACCTGTTAATCGGGGTCGACCCGGACGCTGACCGGCTTGGCGCGGCGGTTCGGCAGCCAAACGGCGAGTACCAGCTGCTGACGGGGAACCAGATTGCGGCGGTTATGCTGAACTACATCCTGAAGGCCCGCAAGAACGCTGGCATGCTGCCAGCTAACGCGGTGGCCGTAAAGTCGGTGGTTTCCAGTGAGTTCGCGACGAAGGTAGCGGCCAACTACGGGGTCGGTATGATTAACGTACTGACCGGGTTTAAGTTCATTGCCGAACAGATCCATAACTTTGAGCTGCACCACGACCACACGTTCATGTTTGGGTTCGAGGAAAGCTATGGTTACCTCGAGCGGCCGTTCGTGCGGGACAAGGACGCCATCCAGTCGCTGGTCATGCTGGCGGAGGTGGCCGCCTACTACAAGAAGGAGGGCAAGAACCTCTACGACGGCTTGCAGGAACTCTTCGCCGAGTACGGCTACTTCGCTGAAAAGACGATTGCCAAGACGTTTGACGGAATCGAAGGCGCCGCAGAAATTAAGAACCTGATGACGAAGTTCCGGGAAGAAAGTCCGGTTGACTTTGCCGGTGTGAAGGTTGAGGCCATCGAAGACATCCAAGCCGGGACTAAAAAGTACGCCGATGGCCGGGTTGAAAACATTGACCTGCCAAAGTCCAACGTCCTGAAGTACTACCTGGAGGATGAGACGTGGATTGCGGTGCGGCCGTCTGGAACGGAACCGAAGATCAAGTTCTACATCGGCACGCAGGCGGACACGCAGGCGCGGGCGCTGGAGAAACGGGACGAGTTTGAGAGTGCCATTAACGCTTTCATTGCCGGCTAGAAACAGCTGAATAATCGAATTCAAGTAAAACCTCAAAGGAGGACTTTTGGCGCCTTCTTTGGGGTTTTGTTTATTATAGGCGAAAATCAATGCTGTTTGGCAAAATAACCCGGAAAAACGCGAATGTTCTGGGTTGTTTTGCGGCAATCATCAGTTCGTTCTTCATATATGGTAGCTAAAACAAATACCGTATCAAGCAATGATTGCATATCAAAGTAAATGGATTTAATGCAGCATATTGACATGGAAACTATCAAAGAATATACTGCTAACGAAGTGATGTTTTTTTTTTTTTATGTAGATTAAGGAGGATAAAATCATGGCAATGATAAAGATGACGCCAGAGCAAATGCAGCAGTACGCTACAAAGTATGGGCAGAGCTCCCAGCAGATTTCTGACATGCTGGGCCAGTTAAAGTCCCTCCAGTCACAGATCTCCGCTGACTGGCAAGGACAAGGGTTCCAGCGGTTTGACCAGGAGTTCAACCAGCTGTGCCCGAAGATCCAGCAGTTCGCTCAGCTTCTGCAGGAAATTGACCAGAAGCTGAAGCAGTCCGCACAGGCAATGAGTGATACCGACCAGCAGATTGCTTCGCAGTTTAACTAAAACGCGGGGTTATCAGTCACGCTGACTGGTAACCCTTTTTGGTGAGGTGGAAACATGAAAAAGCAGCAACAACATAATTGGCACGTGCTGATTGGGGCGGTGGCATGCCTCGCACTAATCCTCGGGATCGTCTTCGTTGGCGGCCGGGCGCTGAAACGGAATAGTAATCCCCGGACAGCGCGCGGAAGCCACCCCATCCGGATTGCGTTCGTCAACGAAGATAACGGCGTGACGTACCGGCATGTTCACTACAACTTAGGGAAGGCCTACATCCAGGGGATTGGCCACCCGCGTGGTGAACGGATCGTGGCGGTGCCGCGGGACGTTGCTGAAAGTGGCTTAAAAAATAATAGTTTCCAGCTCGCCGTTTTCGTACCGACGAACTTTTCGGCGCGGATTGTTGATGTCAACAACCCCAACCCGCATAAGGTGAAGGTACAGTACATAATTAACGCCAAGTCGGCGGGGGAGAAGGTCCGGTGTAAGGAAGTCGCCCAGCAAATCGTCACCGGGTTGAACCAGAAATTGGTCACGATTTATGACATGGGGATTTTGAGCAACCTGTACGACGCCCAGCAGCGGGTCGCCGGGATTTATTCCCGGCAAGGGCGGTTGGCTCGAAACTACGACAGCCAGCTCGCTGCGCCAATTGCGGCCTTTAGCCAGGAGTTTCCAAACATTAGCGGCGGCCTCCGGCAACTTGCCCAGACCAACCAGGCGACTCAGTCCCAGTTTGCCCAGTTAGAACGGGCCCAAACCGCGGCCCAGGCTAACCAGATGCAGGCCATGCAGTCGCAGCTGGGAAAAGTCATGCAACAGCAGCAGGCTAACCAGCAAAACGCGGCGAAGCTTGCCCAGCAGGCGCTCCAATCGAATAACCAGCAAATCAAACAGCAGCTCCTGCCAATGATGCAGCAGATGACTGCCCAGGATCAGCAACTGCAGCAGACCCTCCAACAACCAACGAATGCGGGCCAGTTGCTGACGACGTTTGACCACTACACGCAGGCGTACGATCAGTTATGCCAGCAACTCATCACCAACATTAATAACCAAAAGAAACAGGACGATACGATGGGCAAGCAGCTCCAAAACGAGGTGCAACAGCACTACGCGCCGGGGTTGACGGTCGGGAATTTCCTGAAGAAGGAGGACCCCACGCTCTACAAGCAGTTAATGGCGCAGGCCCAGGATGTCAGCACGGTCCAATCCTTAGAAGACCAGCTCCCGTACACGAGCCTACCGAAGAGCGTTACCCAGCATTTGCCAGCCGGTGACGTCCAGAAGATGCAAACAGCCATCCAGCAGATTAAGACGGCTAACTCCCAGATGAAGGACGACGGGTTGACGGTGAAGTTTACCGGGAACGAAAGCGCCCAGCAGGCCTTTAGTCGGGCCGTGGCGGACAGTAAACACCAGCACCCGCAACAACAGGCCGTCACGACGACCCTCGCGGTGACGGGCACCAAGAACATGAAAAACTCTGAACTGGCGGTTCAGGTTCCAACCCAGTGTCAGGTCGTGGGGACGCAGGGACTCCAAGCCCGGGGTGGAAACCACTACCAGGTGACGGATCCGCAAAACGTCCACCTGAAGTTGCGTTACAACCCGACGAAGGTTAATGGCAGCGACCAGGTTAAGCTGACGTACCACCACATGCAGGACGACCCAGCTAAGGTCACGGTGCTGGACGGCACGCAGGTAACGGGTGGGACCCAGCCGAATACGGATAATAAGCAGAATAACCAGCAGTCAAGTGACTCATCACACTCCCAGCAAAACAATGACCATGCAAATAACCAGCCAACGCAAAACGTGCAGGTAAAAACGCACACGCAGACGGTGTCAAACGACCAGGACCGGGCCATGACGGTTAGTTTCAACCTGGCGCAGCTCCCACAGGTGGCTAGCACCAAGCAACTCGCTAAGTTAGATGGGCAGTGGTTAAGTGCCTACCAGGACGCTGCGACGGTTGCCCAGGCCCGGGCAAAACAGGCGGACCAGGGGGCAATCCATAAGATGATGAACGAGAACATGGGGAAGAACCTCCAGCAGTTCTTACAGAAGGAAAGCCAACAAAACGATCAGCTGCTCGACCAGGAACTCACAACGCTCCAGCAGCGCGACCAGACGGTTAAGAAGAACCAGCGGAAATACGAAAAACGGCTTGGCGGCATGGGGAAGAACTCCCAGCAACTGCTGGAACAGGTTGACCAACAGCTCCAGCAGTTACAGCAGATGCAGGATAACCTCAATAAGAAGGCGGATACGACCGTGCCGGCTGCATCCACCCAGGCACCAGCAGGTGATGACGGTGGCGCTGGGGCAAGCGCCCCAAAGCAGGCCGCCGACCTTGCCCAGGCAACGGACAATACTGCCAATCAAGCGGGTAACGACGCCCAGGCGTTTAACGGCGCCTACGACGGCCTAAACGGACTTAGCCAGGAGATTGCCCTCGTACAGGCCAACGGGAAGGGGCTGAAGGGACGGTCAATGAACCTCCAGCAGGCTTTCCGGCACGATTTAGCCCGGAGCGGCAACTTTGAGCAGGCGTTCATGCAGGTGCTGAACGCGGCCTACCAAAACGGGGTGCCTAACAGTAAATTAATGCACTTTATCGCCAATCCGGTTGCCGGTGACGGCGATGTTGAATTATCCGGTCACACCCAGCAGTACAACATGGGGCTCTGGACGATTATCATGGCCGTGGTGGCATGGTTCATCGCTTACGCCGGCGAAACGCTCCGCTTCTTGGCGGCCGGCAAGTACTTCTCGGCATGGCAAACCCGTCTCAGCGAACGCAGCCGGAAGTTAATCTTTATTACGGGCGCCAGTCTGATTAGCGGTGGTGTCATCGCCCTCGTGGCCGGCCCGCAGTTCCCGTTAGTGGGCGCCAACCGGCTGCCGTGGATGCTGTCAGGAGTCATGCTAGTGGTGACGCTCGCCCTGATTGCGGACGCCCTGTTACGTTACGGCGGAATGGGCGGCACGGCGCTGGGAATTGCCGCGTTGATTAACCTGATTATCAACCAGGCCCAGCTAGTCCATGGTGGCCTCCTAGCCCACCTCAACTGCCTGGCGTTAGTGGGGCACCAGCTCTTAAACGTCGTGCTGATGAATACCAGTGACGTGGTCCTTGGGCTGCTGTGTATGGTCATGGTCAGCATCGGCCTCGGCTGCGTGCTCCTGTGGGGTTCAGAAAGTGGGTGGCACCGGCGTGCGGTTACCAAGTAAACAGTTAATCATTATTCTGTGCGGGCTGGGAATGGTCGGCGGTGGTGTTCCGGCGCGAGCCGCCACCACTAATCAGGCGCTTAATCTCCCCCTAAACCAGGTGGGCCAAAACCATCAGCGCCAGCAGACCCGTAACGAAAACACCCAGTTATTTCAGACCGATCAGGTTGGGGACCTGGCCAAAACCAGACGGGGGCTACTGCGCCAAGGACGCCGGGTAGTCTTCACGAAAAACGGGCGGCTGCCCGACCCGGTAAACCAGGCAAACCTGTTTCGCCGGCCAGGGAAGAAAACAGCCGCACCGCATTACGCCCCGACCAGTAACCAAGCAACGCCCACGCACCGGCACCAACTGCCGTGGCTGTGGCTGGCGGCCGGCGCTGTTGTGTGTGGCGTCGCCGGAATTTCAGGACACATGATTTGGAGGGAGCAGCGTGAACAACACAGTCGCAATTAGCGTTGAATTACCAGACCAGCGGCGGGTGGACGTGCAGGTTAACCCGCACATTCCGCTTAGTCAGCTGGTGGATCAGTTGGTCGCCATTTATCAGCTCCCGCCACGACCCTATACCGTGCAGGTTGCCACCCAGCAACGGTGGCTACGCGGAGACCACACACTGCAGGATGCCCAAATAACAGCGGGGGATGCCTTA
This sequence comes from Candidatus Ligilactobacillus avistercoris, assembly GCA_019119415.1. Taxonomy (GTDB): domain Bacteria; phylum Bacillota; class Bacilli; order Lactobacillales; family Lactobacillaceae; genus Ligilactobacillus; species Ligilactobacillus hohenheimensis. The sequence goes on from DWXB01000009.1 coordinate 69,192, forward strand.
CGACTACGGGAGGATGAACATGCAAGCAATTGAGTACCACTTTGATCACCAGGAATACGGGTATGAGTACGATGATCACCAGATTGTCCAAAGCATCAGCCGTGCCGAAGTGACGGCGAAGGACGCCGATGAACTGCTGGCAGTAGCGCCGGCCCACGACCTCTTCTTACCGGCAGAGATCGGCTGGGAGAGCGACCGGGTGACGTTGACCAGCACCCGCGTGCCGGGGCGGTTTATTCAGGACGTTCCGGCGTGGACAACCGCCATGAAACTGCGGTTACTGGTTAACCTGTTGCCGGTCCGGGACCTGCTGTTGACCGGTGAACTAACCACGAACCTCCACCCGCATAACATCTACCTGGACGCCAACAACGTCCCGCACTTGCTGTACCGCGGGATTCCGGGGATGATGCCGGGGGCGGCCCTCACAGATGCCGAACTGGTACGGCAGTTCCAGTGCTTAGCCGGAGCGCTCTTTACCGGCCGGTCGTTTGATGACCTGTATAACGGGTTGTTAGCGGAGGGGGCCAAGCAAAGTCAGTTCATGACGGACCTTCTCCAGATAACGACGATGACGGACATGGCTGCCTTCCTGAAAGAACAGGCGGCCCAGGCAGCAACGACCGAAGAACAGACGATGGTGCGGGTCCCGCGGAAACGGTACATGGTGACGCGCCAGCTGGCCCTGTGGTTAGGGGTGGCGTGCGTGCTCCTCCTGATTCCGTTGGGCTACCTGTTATTAAGTAAGGTGCCAACGGATAACGCGTGCCTGGCGGCCGACCACGATTTCCAGGCGGAGAACTACGACCAAACGATTAAGGACCTCCAGCACGTTAAGCTCAAGCACCTGCCGCAGACGCAGAAGTACGAGCTGGCCCGTGCTTACATCGCGGACAAGGGGTTCAACCACACCCAGCGGACGAACATCTTAAAGAACGTAACGTTAAACGCCGCGCCAACCTACCTCAACTACTGGATTGAGGACGGGCGCGGGCAACTGGATGACGCCCTGGCCACGGCCAAGCAGCTGCAGGACACCAACCTGATTATGTACGCGCTGCTCGGGAAGATTGACGCGGTCAAGCAAAACAAGCACCTGTCCGCCCAGAAACGCGAACAGCAACTTGAGAGTCTCCAGAAGCAGTACACGCACTACCAGCGGTTACAGAAGAAGCACCACTAAGGAGGGAATGGCTGATGGACATCCGGGATTTCTTTACCACCACCCACATCATCATCGCAAACCGGCCGGGCGCCGACGTCCAGGTGGCCGATGAGGTCGAACTCCAGCTGACCAAGCCGGCAGTCCGGGCGAACTGGACCCTGCACATTCTGCGCGGGGACGTGGTGGTGAACTACTTCGTTCCCCAGGAGCGTGCGTTTGAGTTGGCCGCCGGGAGTGTGTTGGAGTTGGGAACCACCACGCTGGTGGTGTACCCGGACGAACTGCAGGTGGCGGAAGGCCAAGTTAGGAGCCACTTGACCCGGATTAAGACGTCCCACCACGCCTTACCAGCAAACTTTCCGGAATACCACCGGGCCCCGCGGCTGATTAAGCGGCCGCCGACAACGAAGATTACGGTGGATAATCCCCCGGCCCCGGTAACGAAGAATAATCAGGGGTTACTGCGCTCGGTGGTCCCGGCCCTGGTCATGGTCGGCGTCAGCATCGTCATGGCGTTAATGCGGGCGAACGGGATGTTCATGATGTTTTCGGTGGCCACCACCGGGGTAACGGTCATCTTCTCGATCGTGGACTACTTCCGGAACCGCAAGGACTACAAGAAAAAACGCCGGGCTCGTAAGGCCAAGTACCTGGCGTACTATGACGGAATGGTAAAGCAGATTTACGGGGCCCAACGGGCGCAACGGACCGCCTTAGAGTACCACTACCCGGATCCAACCACTGTTTACCAGATGGCGGTCAAGTACAGTCCGCGGATCTACGAAAAACGGCCGCAGGACTTTGACTTTTTGACGTACCGGCTGGGCTCGGGGACGGTGGCGCCGTCCGCCCCGGTTGAACTGGGGAACAGCGGCACGCTCAACCTGGACGATGAACTAACGGCCAAGGCGTACCAGCTGGTCCAACGCAGCCAGCACCTAACCCAGATGCCGATTACCACGGATCTGGTGCACGGCCCCGTGGGGTACGTGGGTCCCAAGAAGATTGTGGTGGAACAGCTGCAGTGGATGTTGACGCAGATTGCCACCTTCCACAGCTACCATGACGTGCGCTTCATCGTGGTCTTCAACGAAGAGGACTACGACCAGTGGGCGCCGTTGCGGTGGCT
>DWXB01000010.1 GCA_019119415.1 Candidatus Ligilactobacillus avistercoris
AACTTATCTTATTTTGCTTAAACAATCTTGGCCCGTAAACTGCATAACTCATATGTAAATCGCTCCTTTTTAGGTGGCACAAATGTGAGGCATTTTCACTATTTCCGGCAATTACTTCCATGTAAAGTATACACACTATACTAACTAATACAACACAGTTGTAACACAACTTGTAGCACACTTATATCACGTGCCACATTTGTATCACTTTTCAAAAACTAAAATTTATTTTTTGTGGGACAAACGTCTTACAATTATTTTTCTTCCAGTTTCCTTTTTTCTTACGAAAAAAACTGGAAGAAAAATTTTCTCTGCTATATAAATATTATAAAAATAAAAAAAGAGCTTAAAAAACTAAGCTCCTCAAAAAACATTAAAAAAATTTGGTCGTCACAAATGTGATGGTTATTTTTTATAGCATTTTAAAATTGTTTAACAAATGTTTTACGTAAAATAAGCGTAAAACAAAGTGTAAATTAGTTGTAAAACAAGTGTTAAATAGCTGTGTAACAAGCGAGAAAATTTGGTCATTGAGAGAATGCCGACACTGTCGGCTCATCCGCCTACGGATGACCATTCTCACTTATGCTCTTTAGCTTAGTTGTACAGAATGCAGAGCTTCGTTTTACAACTTAGCTAAATGATTTTGTAGTTTTGCTTCTTTCGTTTCGTTTTTCAAAAAATCATTTTCAAGCTCTTAAAAATTATTCTATCCAGTTCACATAATTTTTTACTTCGTTATTCCAAAGAAAAATAATTTTTTCTGTTTCGGCAGCAGAAGTATTTTCTCCATCAACGTGTACTAAATCATCTTCATGATCTTCAAGTTTTAATTCTTTTCTGATTGCTTTAAACTCTCCACCAAATGAAAGTTGACGTTTATGAAATAAAGCTTTTTCTAATTCCTTTAAAAATTCCAAGTCACTTTCAACATCTTCAGTGATATAATCAGAACTCTTAACTTGATATTTTGCAACTTCTTTCGCACTCGCAACAAGGCTTTTATCTTTCTTACTGTCTGAAACAGTCTTAATATTTACCACTGGTTTATAATCTAATTTCCGTGCTTTCTGCCACAATTTAGACCAATTATCTTGAGATAAATAATGACCCTTTTTAAAATATGTTGGCGATACTGCTAAAAGAATATGTATATGCTGATGAAAACTTTTCTCTTTTCGATTAACTGTGATTTCTGTTGAACGTACGTATCCTAACAGATCCTTTTGAACTTTTTTATACTGAAAAAGCTTATATAAAGCGGCTCTTTGTCAAATCCTGTTGATGGAGAGATTGCGTCGCCTATTTTTAGGCGGCGTTTTTTGGTATCTTCGCATTCTCAAGTAACATAATACGGCGGATAAGCTGATCATAATTGCGGAAACCATAGGCCACCCGTTGGAGCTGTTTAATTTTCCGAATCGTGCCCTCCAAAGCACCATTTGAGTACGGCGAACATGCGCCATTAATGACATACTGGTAATTATGTTTTAGACTTCGTAAAACACCCTGCATTTGGGGGCCGACGTGGTGCGTTTGGTTTAAGCACGCCGCGAGGCGCTGGTGGTCACGCTGTCGTAAGGCATGGTTAATCTCCTGCATAACATCGTATGTATTACTTAGCTGTTCATTAAGTTGAAGGCCATTATTAACGTGTTCTACGGGTGACATCCATTGTTGAAGATGGACATCATAGTAGTTGTGCGTACTTAATTGGTCGCTGGCAATCAAATACTGTTTCCAGCCAAACTTAAGGTATTTGTAGGCTCGCGAGTGAGGGTCAAACTCTTTGGTAATCTGGGCGCGTAGTTGATTAAAAGCCCGATTAACCATTTGGCAGAGGTGGAAACGATCCAGAACAATCATCGCATGTGGAAAAAGACGCTTAATAATCGTTTGATAATGGTAGTTGAGGTCGAGCGTAATCGTTTGAACCTGAGCGCATTCAGCCGCTGAGAAGCCGTTAAAGTAATCCAAGAGTGACCGTTGGTCGCGTTGACCCAGAATTTGATAAATCCGATGGGTATCATTGTCTAAACAAATAAAATGTAACTGGTGGCCAACGCCGCGAAACTCATCGAAGGCCAAGTTTACTGGTAAACCGGCTCGTTTGACTTGCGGAAAGGCAGTGACAGTCGCCAATTCACGGGCTACTGTACTAGGAGAGACGCCCGTATCCGCCGCAATTTCCGTCATTGCCAATTGACGGGTTAGTTTAATCCGCACTTTTTGTTTAACGGCATTACTAATATGACAATGACGATCAACGAGCGGTGTAGTCGCCATCATCGTTGCGTGACAATGTTGGCAACGTAAGCGTTCTTTACGTAAATCAAGATAAACTGGTCGCGAAGCGTCCACCGTCAGATATGGCATTGACACGTGAGCACTTCCGTTATGAACGAGCGTTGAAAAGCCACATGACGAACACCGTTTAGCTGTCGTTTTAAGGGTGCCATAATAGACTTTCACTCGCCGGCTACGTCGTAGTTCTGTTTTATAACCAGTAAAAACAATATTATTGTCTTCAATATCGAGCGCAAAGTGGATATAATCGTTAATGGAGTTCATAGTATCAAGTCCTTTGTTTGGGTATTGGTGGATTTTGGGTACTATGGCTCTTTTTTATTGGTCATAGTACTCAAAAATCCTGTTGATATAGTTTAACATTTAACCATATCAACAGGATTTAGTGTAGAGCCATGATTGTGAGGCACTTTTTGTATGGTTAAATATAATCCCGAATTAAAGGCGCAGATTGTTCATGAATATCTTTCAACTACGCAAAGTACCAATGATTTAAGTAAGAAATACCATATTGGGAAAAGTCAAATCGCTAGGTGGATTCATCGATATCGGTTGAATGGCCCTGATACCCTCAAACGGCGGCGGCATAAACGGAATTTTACTGCTGATTTCAAATTAAATGTGATAAACTACTACCAAACTCATGAGGATTCGACGACTGAAGTGGCGGCCCGCTTTGATATTTTGCCGTCACAAGTTTCTGCCTGGCATTTAAGGTTTGAACGGGAAGGAATTACTGCCTTGAATCCTCAACCGAAAGGTAGGCCACCGAAAGTGAACCATTCTAAAAAACAACGTCGTCAGCCGGCATATCAAAGTGAGCTTGACCGCTTAAAAGAAGAATTGGCTAAGAAAAATCAAGAACTCTATGAAACTAAGATGGAGCGCGACATCTTAAAAAAATCGCTGACCCTGTTCGGACCCTCAAAGCCCGGAAGAAAACGCAAATAGTGGATCAGATCAGGGACGACCAAACATCACTACCTAAGAAGCAACGCTATAAGATTGGCGATCTACTTAAGGTGATTATGTTGCCCAAGGCAACTTATCACGACGAGCGTAAACGGATTGCCAATCCGCATGATAAATACGTCAAAGCGAAGAAAATGATTCTTCAAATCGCACAACGGTTTCAGGTTCGGGGGCGTTGGACGGCGGGCTATCGCCGGATTCAAGCCGAATTAGATAAACAGGAATTACACTTGTCGGGCGATACGGTTCGTAAGCTAATGGGTGAATTGAACGTTCAAGTCAGTCTTTATAACCGCCACCGTAGCGGCAAATATTCGTCCTATCATGGCACGGTAGGTAAGATCGCGGCTAATAAACTGAATCAGGAATTTAATGCGCACCAACCTTACCAGGTCATTCACACTGATGTTACGCAAGTCCGGCTGGCTAACCATCAATGGGCTTATATTTCAGTAATGATTGATGAAGCCAGCCAAGAGATTCTCGCCTTCCAGCTTAGTACTAGTCCAAATAAAGAACTAATTATGCGCACCCTTGAAGAATTAACTGATAACCTACCTGATGGTGCCCAGCCAATCATTCATTCCGACCAAGGCTGGCATTATCAGTTGGCTTACTATACCCAAAAACTCGCGGATTATCACTTTATTCAAAGTATGTCCCGCAAGGGAAACTGTTTAGATAACGCTCCGGTAGAAAGTTTCTTTCATTTGTTCAAAACAGAATTACTGGCGGGCTTTCCACCATGTAAAGATATGACAGAACTACGGAAACTTTCTCAAAATTACGTTCAGTATTTTAATAATGTTAGAACGACTTTAAAAACAAACGGCATGACTCCGGTTGAATACCGAAATCACGCCTTAGTAGCTTGATAATTTAATCTTGTCTAACTTTTGTCTTGCACTTCATTTATCGCCCGGTTCTTTTATTTTATAATCGGAGTAAGGAAGTGATTCAAATGGAAGCAACGGTTTTGCGTGATGGTTTAACCTTGCGTGGTTTTTATGATGTTCCTGCGGGGAAGCCAGCGTTTGATTGTGCCATTATTTTTCACGGATTTACGGGAAACTGTGGGCGGCAGAAGAAACGGATTGAGTACCAGGCGGCCCAAACGTTACTGAATGCCGGGATGGCCGTGGCCCGGTTTGACTTTAACGGGCACGGAAAAAGCGATGGTCGCTTTGAAGACATGACGGTGTTAAACGAACTGGATGATGCGCGCGCGATCCTCCGTTTTGTCCGGCAGCAACCCGGTGTTCAACGGATTATGCTGGTGGGCATGTCTCAGGGTGGGGTGGTTGCTAGTATGCTGGCTGGTTACTACCACGACGCGATTGATCAGGTGGTGTTAATGTATCCAGCCGCAACGCTCAAGGACGATGCCCAGCACGGTGAAATGCAGGGGTTGCACTATGATCCCCAGCAGATTCCCGCCGTTCAGGTCTGGCATTCGGATCACGGTGATTTTTCAGTTGGTGATTTTTATTTTCGGACGGCCCAGACGCTGCCGATTTATGAGGTGGCGAAGCAGTATCGTGGCCCGGTTTTGCTTATGCACGGGGATGCGGACCCAATCGTTCCCCGGAGCGCCTCAGAACGGTACTTGTCCGGGTACCAGCATGCTGAGTACCACGTAATTCCGGGTGGTGACCACGGGTTCCACGCTCCTGGGGCCCGGAAAGAAGCACTGCGGTTGCTTGAAGAGTTTGTGGAGAAAAATAAATAAGTTAATCGTTAATTTGACGAAAAATAAAAGAGGAATTCGGGAAAGTTTATTTTCCGAATTCCTCTTTATCTAATAGATAGTCTTCTCACAATCCGATTTCAGCGAGGGTGTTAACCGCCGCCCGAATTTCATCACGCTGTTTTTCACGTTTGGCAATTGGACCATCAACCTCCGTCATTACGATCCGGACGATGTTTGTCCGGCGCAGATCAACGAGTGTTTTATCGTTAATTTTAAGGCAAATAAAATCGTCATCATAGCTCTCAACGGCATCGTGCCAGATATCCGCTCCGGTTTTGGCAGAAACAATGCCCCGCTTAATAATTGTTGCGCCGTCGACGGTGTGGAACTTAACGTTATAGAACTTTTCCATGTGATCAGGTCCTTTCAGTAACCGTTTTCTACCATTAATATACCATTTTTGATAGAGAATGAACATTTGAGGATATTATTATAAACGGTGTTGTTTAAGTTGCATTATAAAAAAAAGATGTTAGAATGAGGATGTATCAAGGCAATGACGTTTGCCATAACCGCTTAATAAGCTGATAACGTCTATCAACCTGAGGGGTTGGTGGACGGTTGTCTGGCAACCTCCTCAGGATTTTCGGGGAGGTTTTTTTAAATGGTTGCAAAAATCGAAGAAGTTAAGGCACGGGAAGTTTTTGATTCACGTGGGAATCCGACCGTTGAAGCTGATGTAATTTTAAGCGATGGAATAATGGGGCGGGCGGAAGTTCCTTCTGGTGCTTCTACCGGTGAAAAGGAAGCCATTGAGCTTCGTGACGGTGGTAGCCGGTTAATGGGTAAAGGAGTATTACAAGCTGTAAAAAATATCAATACGGAAATTAATACTGCTCTCCATGGGTTAAACCCATTAGCCCAAGCTCATGTTGATCAAACGATGATTGCCCTTGATGGTACTTCGAATAAAGCGCGACTAGGAGCTAATGCAATTCTTGGTGTTTCCATGGCCGTTGCACGGGCGGCAGCGAACGAAACCAAACAACCGCTTTACCGCTATTTAGGTGGAACGGACTTGGAGTTACCCCAGACATTTCATAATGTCATCAATGGAGGAGAACACGCTGCTAATGATATTGACATGCAGGAATTTATGATTACGCCAGTTCAGCGGACAAGTTTTCGGGATGGGTTTGAAAAAATTGTAAATACGTATCATACCCTGAAGCAAATCCTTGAAGAACGAGGGTACTCAACTGGTCTTGGTGATGAAGGGGGCTTTGCGCCTAACCTGAAATCTTCCGAAGAAGCACTCCAGTTATTGCATGATGCAATTAAAGTTGCCGGCTATGTTCCGGGAAAGGAAATTGCAGTAGCGTTTGATGCGGCAGCGTCTTATCTATATGATTCTCAAACGGGAAACTATCGGTTAGAAGGAAAAACGTACACACCGGATGAATTAGGTAAGTATTATGGCGCCCTACTTGATAAGTATCCAGAGATTATATCGATTGAAGATCCGTATGGTGAGGACGATTGGGAAAACTTTACGCGTTTTACTAAACAATACGGCCACCGCGTCCAATTAGTAGCCGATGATCCGGTGTGCACAAATCCTATTTTGGTGCGAAAAGCAATTAAAATGGGAATGGGGAATAGTATTTTAATTAAGTTGAATCAAATTGGAACAGTAACAGAGACGTTGGAAACAATTCGGCTTGCACGCAAAAATGGGTATACAACGATGATGTCACACCGGTCGGGGGAAACGGGCGATACCTTTATCGCTGACTTTACGGTTGCTACTAACGCTGCTGAATTAAAATCAGGCGCACCTGCCCGCTCCGAACGGGTTGAAAAGTACAACCAGTTACTCCGAATCGAAGAGGAGCTCGGTGAGGATGGAACGAGACTTGCGCATTATCCAAACGATGTTGATAAGGATTAAGTTCATAATGAATTGGCCCTGATTAGGGGGCAATCTCCTGTCAGGGAACTGATGGGAGGTTTTTTTATGAATCAGGGGTTGTCTAGCAAAGTTGCAGCTCAAAGATTAGCTACGGACGGTCCGAACGAAGTAAAAATGAATAAAACTAATTTATGGACTTTGATTGGACGACGGTTATGGGAGCCCACTGCGTGGATAATTGAAGGTGCGTTGGTTATTGAATTAATCGCGGGAAACATGCTCCAAGCTGGTTTTATCGTTGCATTGTTATTTTTTGCGGCTATTAATGGCGCACTCCAAAATCAGCGGGCGGTTCGAGCGCTTGCTCCATTAACCAAACAGGTTGTTCCGGATGTTAGTGTTCTTCGCGATGGACAGTGGAAAATGATTCCAGCGCGCTTACTTGTTAGGGATGATGTGATTAATTTACGGAGCGGAAACTTGGTTCCGGCTGATGTTCAGATTATTGATGGAATGATTGCAACAAACGAGAGCCTTATTACCGGAGAGAGTGAGGCAATTCAACGGAGTGTTGGGATGACGTTGATGGCTGGTACTCAGGTTGAACGCGGGGTTGCAACTGCTATTGTTCTTAGGACAGGGGCAGCAAGTCAGGTAGGGAAAATCACCCAGTTAGTGACTACCTCCCATGCACCCGGACGATTACAACATCTTCTTCAGCGAATTATTAATTTACTTGCAGCTGTTGATGCGGTTCTGGTGGTGGTTTTGGCTGGGGCAGCGTTGATGCGGCATGAACCACTGCTTAATTTGCTACCGTTAATTGGCGTCCTTTTTATTGCAACAATTCCAATCGCGATGCCTTCAAGTTTTAGTGTGGCTAATTCACTGGAAGCGCGAAAGTTGAGTGATGAACGTATTATTGTTCGTGAGTTGAATGGAATTCAAACGGCGGCAACGGTTGATACGGTTCTCTTTGATAAAACGGGAACGCTAACTACAAATAAGCCAGTGATTGACCAGATGGTTAATTTAAGTGATTATCCAGATAAAATTATTATTGCGTTTGCACAAGCGTTAACTGATTGGCGGCAACCCAGTCGTGTTGATCAAGCATTGCAGAATCTATCAAATCCAGTAAAGGATGAAGTTACGATAAAAGATTATCAGGAGTTTAGCACCCTTACAGGATATTCAGCGGCGACGATTATGTGGAACCATCATCAATATAATGTCCAGTTAGGGGCACCACGGATAGTTCATAATGGATCGTATTTAGTAACGATGAAGTTTAAGCGGCCGGTGGTAGGACAGGTAATTGTTCTTACGATTAATAACCGACCAGCAGCACTTTTTGCACTTGATGATCAACTGCGATCAGATGCCCAAGAAACTATTAATCGATTAATAGCCAATAAAATTCATCCCGTAATGGTTACGGGCGATAGTATTCAAGCAGCGCGAATAGTTGCTAAAAAGCTCGGAATTCCCGGAAGGGTTATTACAGGAAACGAATTGGCAAGGATAAAATTATCTGACGTAGGTTGTGTTGCGGAGGTATTACCGGAAGGAAAACTGGCACTTGTTCAGCAGTTTCAAGCTGCTGGACACGTTGTTGCAATGACAGGAGATGGGGTGAACGATGCACCCGCATTGAAAAGAGCAGACGTAGGAATCGCGATGTATAATGCATCGGCGGTTGCTAAGAGAACGGCTAAAGTAACAATGCTTGATGCAGGACTCTTACCATTATTACGTTTGTTTGCGAGTGGTCATCGGGTCTATCAACGAATGATGACGTGGACGATTACTAAACTAGCACGCACCGCTGAATTAACTGTCATTTTAACATTAGGGTACGTAATAGCGGGAATCCTACCTGTTAGTTTAAATGCGATTATAATGTTAGCCATTTTAAATGATGTAGTTACAATGGTTTTGGGGACCGATCGGGTTCAGGTAACATTTCAACCCGAAAAATGGAACTTTAAACGTCTAACATTAATTGCAGGGTTATTCACCGTTTTTTGGACTGCCTTAGGATTAGGATTGTTTAGCTGGCTCTACTATGGCGTTTATGTACAACCAACGACGATTGAAACAGTTATGTACCTGTATTTAATGTTCACCGCAATGGATACGATTTGGATGACGCGGACAACGGGGTTATTTTGGAAAGAGATCCCTAGTGCAGCCGTTATATACACTACTTTAGGGAATTGTTTATTATCGTTTGTTTTTGCGGTAGGAGGAGTTGTGTTAGCACCAGTTCCTTGGCAAGTGGGGGTAATTATTTTTGGAGGATGTCTTCTTTTAAGTTTTGTAGTTGATGGATTAAAGGTGATGTTTTATCGCCGTGAAATCAAAAATTAATAGGATCATTGTAAAAAAGCGGCTGAAATAGTGTTTCTATTCCAGTTGCTTTTAGTTAAGTTAGTTTATTCGTCAGTAAGAGTAACGTCGTGACTTTCTGGTTCCTTTTTCAGTGAAAGGGCGATCAAAACCCCAACCACCGTCAAAACAACGGTAAATGCCATCCCAAAGTGAACCCCGTTAGTGAATGCTGCAGCGTGGTTAGCGCCGTGGTAAGCTGCCGTCCCCAGTCCTAGAAAACTTGTTGCTAACGCCGTGGCGATGGCGCCGACAATTTGCTGGAGAGTATTAATAATTGTACTTCCATCCGCAGATTCAAATAGTTGCAGGGCGTTAAGCGCGTGCGTTTGGGCGGGTGACATTGCTAATGGACATCCCACCATTAAAATAACGTGGGCGGCAATGACGTACCAGCCGGCAGAATGGGGTGTAACGCAGGCAAGCATCACGGCCCCCACGGTGGCAATCAGGAACCCGAGTGTCGTCAGCATCTTCGCACCGTAGTTATCAAAGAGGCGGCCGGCAAGGCCTGAAACCAGTGCGTTCACAATTCCTCCCGGAAGCATAATAATTCCCGTGAGGGCGACCGGAAGGAGCAGGCCGTTTTGGATGTACTGGGGTAACAGGTACATTGCGGATAAAATCACCCCAAAGTTAATCATTACAAGAAGCGTCCCCTTAGTAAACGCACTGTTTGCAAAGATTCGGAGGTTTAAGATCGGGTGCTGCTGGGTTAACTGCCGGTGCGTGTATAACCCCAGGACGATGATCCCAATTAGTAAGCATCCTAAAACAATGATGGAAGTCCAGCCGAAGCGCGCTGCAAAGCTAAAGCCCATTACAACCAGCCCGAATCCGCAAACAGAGAGAATGACTGCGAGGAAGTCCACGGGTTCACGGGTCAGTTTGCTGATGTTTGGTAAGAACTTGAGGTCAAAGAATAAAGCAATCAGCAGGAATGGGACAAAGAGCCAGAAAATCCAGTGCCACGAAAGCTTGGCCAGGATAAGTCCTGTCAGTGTCGGTCCAACCGCCGGGGCAAACATAATGGCCAGTGAGCAGGCGCCCATGGCTGTTCCGAGCTTTTCAGGCGGGAAAATGTTCATCGCCACGGTGAACATGAGGGGCAGGATTGTTCCTGTTCCGATTCCTTGAATCATCCGTCCAGCAAGGAGGAGAGAAAAGTTAGGGGCAAGTGCTGAAATAATTGCTCCACTTGATGTAAGTTTTTTTGATGGTGGTTTAAAAATAATTGGCTTTGGCTAGTCAAGGAGTTTTTTTCCCACTATAATGGAAATAATTTGATTGGAGGAAACGGGATGCGGCTGGTTAAACGGGTAGCTCAATATTTAGGATTCCTCGCGGGACTGGTGGCAGTTTTCTTTGCGCTGGGATGGTTGCTAATGCGCCCAGCCCGGCATTCCCAATCGAGGCACCCCGTAAGGCGCCAACCAATTCAGCTGGTTGCTGTTGGTGATTCCCTTACCCAGGGTGTTGGCGATTCACAAACGGCGGGGGGCTTTGTGCCGCTCGTTGCCCACACCCTTGCACACAACGCGCCGGTTCAGGTAAGCACGGTAAATGCCGGGGAGGCGGGTGATACGACCGCGCGGATATTAACCCGGATTAACCACAATTCGCAGTTGCAACGGCACCTGCGTCAGGCAAATATTATCACCGTGACGGCGGGTGGAAACGACGCGTTAGGGGCGATTAGCGCAGCCCGCAAAGAGCTTTCCCAAGCCAATGCGGAGCACTTGATTGCTCCGGCAGCCGCAACATATACCCAGCATTTGCGGGCTCTTTTAGAACGAATTCGGCAACTGAACAGTACCGCTCCCGTTTTCGTGCTGGGGGTTTACAATCCGTTTTACGTAGAACTGGCAACGAACCCAGTTTTAAATACCGGGGTGACAACTTGGAACCAAGCAATTCGGCGGGTTACGCGGCAGCAGCGGAACATGTACTACGTCGATATTAGTAGGATAGGATACGGTCAATACGGGGAAACGCGGTCTTCCCACCGGTTACGTCAATTTGCGGCGGCCAACACACCACTGCTTGCTAGTGCGAGTGTTTCGCAGTTGCTGGTAACTGCTCAGGGGAAGAATGCATGGCTTTCCCCAGCAGACCGGCTCCACCCTAACGCACGGGGATACCGCTACATTGCCCAGCAGGTTGCCCATCGGATTAACCAACAACAAAGGAAGTGGCTTCATCATGGAACAACGACGACAGCAAGGCCGTAAATCCCGGCAGGTGAACCCGTGGAAGTGGGCGTTTACCATCTTGGTAGCACTGATTATTGCGGGGGGAGCACTCCTCTTTTGGCGGATTACGACCCCAAGCGTCCCGCAAAATGAAAGTAAAACTAGTGTCCCGGCAACGGGCGCTTCGCTGACAACGACGTTAAATAATAATCAGCTCACGGCAATTTTAGACTGTTTTTTAAACCAGCAAACGGACGGAAACATCCGGTATCATGTGCAGTTAACTCCGAATGAAGCATTAATCACGGGGCGAACCAGGGTGATGGGGCAGGCGGTCACCTTTACGATTACAACGGTTCCCACGACAACCCGGCAAGGGAATTTACGGCTGGCTGTTCACCGGATTACGTTTGGTCGGGTGGCGGTTCCCATTGGGCTAACAATGCGGTACTTTAAAAACAATGTTGCTCTCCCGGCATGCCTTATCATTCAGCCAGCTAAAAAGCAGGCAATTCTTAATTTAAATCGCCTTGCGCCCAAACAGCGGTTTAGTGTGCGGATGACGCACCTTGACCTTAAGAATGGCCGGTACCGCGTTTTGGTTGGCTTACCGCGAAAATAAAGGAGGACGTTAATGAAGTACCGTCAAAGTTTTTACCAGTACCTGATGACCCAGCGAAACCCGGATGACCACCGGGCATTGGCGGAATTTGCCAACCGGGCCTTCTATGACCAGAGTTTTCCTAAGCAGTCCTGTGATTACGACGAGCTCTCCCAGTACCTCGAGTTGAACGGAAGTTACCTTCCTGGGATGACCGTTTTTGATGAGGCGTGGCAGAAGTACCTTGCTCAAATGGAATAGTAAATGTCCCCGAATGATTATAGATTTTTAAGGTGAAAGGGTGGTTAGTATGGCAAATATTCAGTGGTTTCCGGGCCACATGGCAAAGGCGATGCGGCAGGTAAAGGAAAATCTGCGGCTAGTCGACATTGTCCTTGAATTGGTGGATGCCCGGTTACCGGAGTCTTCCCGGAATCCCCAGATTGCATCGGTGTTAAAAAATAAACCAAGTATCATTGTCCTTACCAAGCGGGACCTGGCGGATCCTCAGATGACCAAGCGGTGGGTTGACTACTATGAACAACACGGGCAGCCGGCCATGGCGTTTGATAGTACCCGGGATAATCTCCGGTCGCTTGAAACTAAGATCCGGGAGGTGCTGGCCGACAAGCTGGCACAGCGGGCTGCACGGGGAATCAAGTCCCAACGGGTGAAGGTAATGTGTTTGGGAATTCCTAACGTGGGAAAGTCAACGTTACTGAACCACCTTGTTCATAAGAAGATTGCCCAGGTTGGAAACCGCCCCGGAGTAACGAAGTCCCAGCAGTGGTTAAAGGCGGGGGATAGCCTGCAACTGCTGGACACACCTGGAATCCTGTGGCCGAAGTTCGAGGATCCGGTTGTTGGCAAAAAGTTAGCCCTAACTGGCGCCATTAAGGACACGCTGTTCGCCAAGGATGATGTTGCCCTGTACGCCCTCGAACACTTCGTTAACCACCATGCCCAACTACTTGAGAAGGTCTACCACCTCACACCGGAGGAATTGGATCAGCCGACCGTTGAGGTTCTGCTGGCCCTGACAAAGCGGATGGGTTTCCGGGATGACTATGATCGGGCCAGTGAGCGGTTAATCTTTGACTGCCGGAAGGGAAAACTTGGCCGGTATACGCTTGACAAAATTCCTGCAAAGAAGGGGTAAAGATGACAAAGAAACTCTACGTTCAACCGGATTGGCCGACAAGTATCATTTGCTGGGCTTTTTCGCTGATGATTCTTGATATGAGTTTATTACTATGGCTTGAAATTACGGTCTTTCAGGTGTGGACTGTGCTGGCATTTTTGTTGTTTATTGCGGTTGCCGCCGTTCAAGTTATCGGACGGTACGTTGTTTTTGGAGAAGACGTTCTGACCGTTCATACCGTGATTAGCTTTAATTCCAAGAAGATTAGGTATGATCAGATTAAGCAGGTAACGGTGTTGCGGACCCAGGTAATAATTACGGGGCGGTACCAGACGATTAAGGTGCTTGCTTCTAAAAAGGTCCGGCAGCAAATTGTTGATGGGATACAGAAACACGCTCCTTCAGTGAAAATCACGAACAATTTTGCGAAGTAATGCCAAATAAATTCGGAAAACCAAAACATAACGGTTAAATCCATGGTATGCTAATGGTGACGATAAGGTCACTTTGAGGAACACACCGAGGAGGAACGCACATGAACGACATTGAAATTGCGCAGCAGGCCACGATGAACCCAATCACGAAGATTGCGGACCAGGCTGGGTTTGCCCCTGAGCAGGTTGAACAGTACGGAAATTACAAGGCGAAGTTAACGGTTGACCCAAATAAGCCACTTCGGGGAAAACTGATTTTGGTTACTGCCATTAACCCCACCCCAGCAGGTGAAGGGAAATCAACCGTTTCAATCGGGCTGGCGGATGCCCTACAACTGGCAGGGAAGAAGGCTATGCTGGCTTTGCGTGAACCTTCCCTGGGTCCTGTAATGGGGATGAAGGGTGGCGCCACTGGTGGGGGTTACTCCCAGGTGCTTCCGATGGATGACATTAACCTGCACTTCACGGGTGATATGCACGCATTAACGGCGGCTAATAACACGTTGGCAGCGCTTATCGATAACCACATTTACCAGGGCAACGAATTAAACATTGACCCGCGGAACGTAACGTGGAAGCGGGTCCTTGATATTAACGACCGGGCTTTACGGCATACGGTAATTGGCCTTGGCGGACTCAAGCAGGGGGTCCCGCGGGAGGACGGGTTTGAAATCACCGTTGCTTCCGAGTTGATGGCCGTTCTGTGCTTAGCCACTGATATGGCTGACTTAAAGGCCCGGATTGGCCGGATCGTAATTGGGTATACCTACGATGGTGATCCCGTTACCGTCGAACAGCTGGGGGTAGTTGGCGCCATCGCAACGCTTTTAAAGGACGCCATCAAGCCAAACCTGGTGCAGACCATTGCCCACACGCCGGCGTTGGTTCACGGTGGTCCGTTTGCCAACATTGCACACGGGTGCAACAGCGTGATTGCGACGCGGACGGCCCTGCAGTACGCTGACTATGCCGTTACGGAGGCCGGCTTCGGGGCGGACCTCGGGGCCGAGAAGTTTTGCGACATCAAGGTGCCGGTTCTCGGGAAGACCCCGGATGCCGTGGTTGTTGTGGCAACGGTCCGGGCTCTGAAGATGAACGGCGGGGTTGCGAAGGATCAGCTTGAAACTGAGAACGTTGCTGCTGTCATGAAGGGAAGCAGCAACCTCATCCGCCACATCAAGAACATGCAGCAGTACGGGGTAAACGTGGTGGTTGCGCTGAACCGCTTTACCAGTGATACGCAGGATGAAATTAAGGCTGTTCAGGACGCGTGCGCTTTACTCGGAGTAATGGCCCACGTTGCTGACGTATGGGGCAAAGGCGGTGCTGGTGCACAGGAACTTGCCCAGGCGGTCATTGATGCGTGCGAGCAGCCGCATTCGTTTGAAGCGGTCTACGCGGCTGACGACGACCTGCAAACAAAGATTGAAAAAATTACGAAGAAGATCTACCACGGAGCGGCGGTTGAATACGGTCCGAAGGCTAAGCGGCAACTACGTGAATTTGCGGCTCACGGATGGGATCACCTCCCGGTCTGCATGGCAAAGACGCAGTACTCGTTTACGGATAACGCGAAGTTACTTGGAGCACCAACCGACTTTACGCTTCACGTTCGGGAGTTCATGCCAAAACTCGGGGCAGGTTTCATTGTTGCCCTAACTGGGAACGTTCTGACGATGCCGGGGCTGCCAAAGGTACCGGCCGCAAATGGAATTGACGTGGATAATAACGGCCGGATTAGCGGGTTGTACTAAACTAAAACGGTTAAACTGAATAATAGTGAAAGCGGGACTTGCTGATGGATGGCAGGTCCCGCTTTTGGTATGGCGGGGTTAGTCTAAATTACGGCGGGGAACCATTTTTTGACACCATTCTAACAATTTATCCGTTGACACGGCTCTCCTAATTGATATACTAAAATCAGAACATATGTTCGATAATAAAGTTGATGCTTTCCTGGTTAAGGGAAGCAGGCGAAAGGGGAGCAGACCTGAATGACAAAGATTGATGCGGCTGGATTTACCCCAACGGAGCACGCGGTTAAGCGCCTTAATCAGCGGTTTAACGTTCCTAAGTGTGATGCTCACCGGTGGGTGCGGCGCTTTATGGTGGATGCGACGGCAATTGATGACCCATCTAATAACAACCCGAAAGCACGGTTATTTCGTCGGGGACAGTGCATTGCGGTTGTCAACCTGACACAAAAGCGGGTGATTACCGTTTACCAGTTAACTCCAGTTAATAAGGTTAGTAGTTGGGGGCAGCGCTTAATTCCCTATCTGCAGCCGTACGGAAAGCGGATTTGCCGGCATTACCAACGCGACCTTGCCGCTAATTTATGCCGGTCGTTCATTGGGCTCGTCTGGGGTGCCATTGATTACCAGTTCATGCACCATGATGAGGATGTGCTTACGGCACTGAGCGAGCGAGCAGGGCAGCTACGTGATACGCTAGCGATGGGCGCCGATGACCTGCAGATGTTTCGGCAGTTGTTTCGGACAAAATAAAAAGCACCTCCGGTTAACCTCAGAGATGCTTAGTAGGTCATCTAACGCCGTCATTAATTAGTTGCTTTCCGGCGGAGTTCCAGTTTCCGCAGGAGTGGTAACAGGAATCCAAGGACAATCAAGAAGCCAACGGTTACAAAGTTCATGATTAACTGGTGGTTAAAGGCGGCTGTTCCCGGATTAGCGTCCTGTGGGATAAAGCCGAGGGTGGCGCATACAAACGTGAAAATGAAGCACCATAGTCCCATTGCGAGGGCACCCGTTCGGTTCTTGATATAAACGTAGTCTGAATGGAATTCCTTTTCGTGCCATCGAATGGCAAGGAAGGCCACGAAGACCAGGGCCGTCTTGTACGGCGAAACAATTCCGTTCAGGTTTAGTAACCAGTTATAAATTGAGTTAATGCTTGGAAGGGTGCCACTCAGGAGAAGGATTAACAGGCTAATCCCGGCAGTTAGGATGTAACTGTTAACGGGTTTGCCGTTCTTATTCTTCTTGGTTAACCACGTTGGCATGTATTTATTAGCCGTGTCACTCGCAAAGACCCGGGCTGCCGCATCGATTAGGATTGCTAGCTGAGCGAGCATAAAGAGTAACTGAACAACGGCAAAGACGTACATGAGCGACTTTCCCAGACCACACTGTTCTCCAAGAAGGCGGAAGGCGTAGTACGGTCCGTTCATCTTGAAGTCGTGCGGAATGTGGTTGGCGTTGAAGAAGACGGCGAGGGCTAACGTCCCAAAGATTGTTAGGAACGCCGTCATGAGTGCCAACGCCCACATGGCCTTGGGAAACTCTGACTTCGGGTTCCGGAGACGGATAATGTACGGTGCGGCCAGCTCAGCCCCGGACATCGCAAAGATTAATAGTCCGGTTGTTGAGAAGTAGTGGAGGCTAAAGCTTGGCTTAAATGCTCCCCAGCTGAAGTGGGTGGCAATGTGGGCGCCGTGCAGCAGGGCCCAGCCCGTCATGAAGACAAACAGCATTGAAATGAGGAACATTGCGCCCCCACCGATGAGTGACAGAATTTCCAAAGAGTTCTTAACCTTGTTTTCAAAGAGAATAAATAACAGGATGATGATGAAGGTCATCAAGCCGAACGTCGTTGTCGACATGTGCTTGTTCAGGGTGTTGTTCCCGAGAATAATCCAACTAATGGAGACAACGACGGAGTTTGAGACGTCCACGAGGTACGGAATCGTTTGGGTCCAGTACATCCAGGACGTGATGTAACCAAACAGGTCGCTGTGGGTTCCCCGCCGAATCCATGAGGCAAGTCCCCCAGACTGGTTATCAAACGTTAACCCAAGCTGCGTCGCGATCAACGCGTAGGGAATAACGTATGAAAATAGCAGGAACAGCCACGAGATGACGACTGATAATCCCTGGTTTTGAAACGGATAAAAAATGTTTTCAAAGCTAATGATGGTGACGAAGTCTAGCAGTGCTAGTACTGGCCAACTCATGTAATGTTTTTTTGGTTGTAGTGTGTTTTCCATTGTCCTTCCTTTCATGGCTCCTAGTAACGAATAAATAGAACCATGCGGGGCGGATGGTGGTTAAACCGCGACAACGAGCAGTTCAATGTCTTTCCCTCACTCTCTTTTTCATTTAATGAAAATTGATTATGAAACAATCAACGCCTATTTTACGGCACGGGTCCGCCGTCCGCAACGGTTGAAATGGCCTATGAGCGGGCAAGTGCGGTAAGATAGGGGTAGTTTACTGAAAGAAGGGTGAAGGATGAAGTACCTTAAGATTGCGGTGACTCCTGGGATGGAACGGCTAGTACCACCGGATTGGGAATCCGTAGCGCTAGCGCCAACACTTAATCCGGCGGAACTAGCAACGATTGTCGTTACGGATGCCGCTTCGGCTGCCATGGCTCAGCGGTTGGTTGAACAGTCAGGGTTATCAGTGCCCGTTGTTCGGGTTGATGTGGCAGCGCAGCCAGCAACCGTTCAGCAGCAAATTGCGGATACTGCGGCGGAATACGTTCACCAGAACGTGCCGGGGTTCTTACGTGACCTTGTGGCGTTTGCTGACCAACGACCGGTAAGTTTTACCACTCCGGGACACCACAACGGGCAATACTACGGTCTTCACCCGGCCGGCGTTGTCTTTAACCGGTTCTTTGGAAACAACATGTTGTATGCTGACACGAGCGATACGGTTGCTGAGTTAGGCGATACAATGACGCATGCCGGAACCCCCCTGGAAGCGGAGCAAAAAACGGCGGCGGTTTATCACGCGGATAAGGCGTACTTTGTGCCTAACGGGACAACGGGGTCAAACGATATTTGCGTGAGTGCGGTGGTGCGGCCCGGTGACTTGGTTTTGTTTGACCGGAACAACCATAAGTCGTTGTATAACGGGGCGTTGGTGATGAATGGGGCCCAGCCGGTTTACGTTCCCACCGATCGGAATGCGCACGGGTTAATCGGTGGCATGGATCCTGCAATGCTGACCCAGGAAAAACTGCGGGCGGCCGCCGCTCAGGTTGACCCGCAAAGGGCTAAGCAACCGCGGCCGTTTCGGATGGCGGTTGTTCAGTTGGAGACGTATGATGGGGTGTTTGCGAATGCCCAGTGGCTCCTTGACCGCATCGGACAGTTATGTGATTATGTGTTGTTCGACTGTGCCTGGGGTGGGTACGAGCAATTTGTTGACGTGCTTGCGGACCTAACACCGTTGACCCGCACGTTTGGCCCCGAAGATCCGGGGATTCTCGTCACCCAGTCACTCCACAAACAGCAGCTTGGAATGGGGCAGGCTTCCCAAATTTTAAAGAAGGATGCGCACATTAAGGGGCAAAAACGGTACGTCGACCACCTGCATTTTAATAACGCATACTTAAAGTACGTAACGTCGAGTTATAACTATCCGCTCTACGCCTCAATGACGGTTAATCCGTACGTAGCGGGGAGTTCGGCCAACCACGACTGGTGGCAAGCGGTGATGCAGCGGGGGATTGCGGCCCGAAAACGACTTTTACGGGAGTCGACACTCTTTAAGCCGCTAGTTCCATCAACGATTGACGGGCAACCGTGGGAACAGGTTCCTGACGACCGGCTTCTGCACGACCCACAATGTTGGGAGTTAACGCCAGCAGGCCAATCCTGGCATGGTTTTAAGAAGGTCGCGGGAGGACAGGCCCGGATTGACCCGCTGAAGTTGACGATTACCACGCCGGGAATTGACGAAGCTACGCAGACGTACACTTCTTCCGGAATTGCGGGGGACATTGTCGCGGAATACCTCACGGAGCACGGGATCTTAAAGGCTAAGGCGGACCTCAACTCCCTCCTGTTTTTATTGACTCCAGGTGACACAACTGCGGATTTGGATCAACTTGTAGACGCTTTATTGGCCTTTGAACGGCTTTACAATGAAGATGCCCCGCTTGAAGAAGTCCTTCCACGGTTAACGGCCCGCTATCCGCAACGGTATGCGGGATATTCGCTTCGTCAACTGTGCGATGAAATGCACGCATATTACCGGGCTCACCAAACGTTTAGTCTGCAGCAACAGCTATTTAGTAAGGATAAGATGCAGGAATACGCCCAAACACCGGCGCAGGCTGACCTGGAGTTTCGGCGGAATCACGATGAGCTGGTTGATCTTGATCAGGTTGTGGGCCGAATTGCGGCTGAAGGGGCGTTACCGTATCCGCCAGGCGTGTTTATCGTGGCACCGGGGGAAAGGTGGCGGCCAGTTGACCAGCAGTACTTCCAGGTTTTAGTTGGTGCGATGGAGCGGTTTGCTGGTTTTGTGCCCGAAATCCAGGGAGTCCATTATCAAGAGTGCCCAGACGGTCACATTACTGTCAAATGCGCTGTCTTAATCGAAGAAGAAACGCTACCCAATTCAGACGACTGATGATAAGATGATTAGCGGAAAACGGATAGGAGAAGGGTGAGAAAATGGCAAATAAGAACCGCGCCACCTGCGTAATGTGTGGCAAATCATATACAGTGTTGGAAGGCTTCTTCATTAAGAGTCTGGGCAGGGACTTAGTGGAAGCAATTAAGGAACGCAACCCGCAGGTGCGGCCGTCTTCGTTTATTTGCCTGAATGACCTTCAGCGCATTCGGCTGCACAAGATGGAACAAACCATCAACCGTGACCTGGATTCAAACCGAAAGATTAACGATAAGCTCGAAAAGGAACTTAATAGCAACACCTACGTCATTAAGAACACCAACGAAATGAAGGTGACGGTTGGTGATAAACTGGCCGACTTAATTGCGAAGTACGGTGGGTCGTGGTGGTTCATCATCGGCTTTTGTATTTTCCTGTTCTGCTGGATGACGGCCAACACGCTGCATATCTTTGGGATTCACTTTGACGAGTACCCGTTCATCCTGTTAAACCTGTTTCTGAGTTGTTTGGCGGCCTTCCAGTCCCCAATCATCATGATGAGCCAGAACCGGCAGGCTGAACGTGACCGTTATGACGCTGAAAACGACTACCGGACGAACATGAAGTCGGAGATGGAAATCCGGAACCTGCACGAAAAGATTAACCAGTTAAACGAAGTGCAGTGGCCCCACTTGTTGGACATTCAAAAGACGGAGATTGAAGTTTTAAACGAAATCGAACTAGAAATCCAGCAGTTAAAGGTTCGCCAGGATGAGCTGGTAAGAAGCAGGCAGCGGCAAACACGCCACCGAAGCAGGCGAGAATAAATTACTGGATTTAAGCCTAAAAAACAGGAGGTGATGACGAAAGTCACAATCTCCTGTTTTTGTCTACTTCGTTTGAGTTTGTTTTTCCCGCATAAGGTACCACGAGAACAGCACGATAATCCCCACCGCAAGGCTACTGATAATTGCGACGGCCAAGTGGGTTCCCACGGTTAGGGAGCGGGGAATTCCTGCCAGAACAACGCACAGGGTAACGGCAATGGCCCCTGCCACCTGCCGGAGGGTGTTGTTCAGCGCAGTTCCGTGACTGTTTTCTTCTGGTGTTAGGTCCCTAAACGCCTCGGACATCGCCGGTGAGAAAATCAGGGAGTTTCCCGCCAACCGGACCGCGTAGTCAGCCGTAATTAACCAGAGTGGGGTGTGTTTGTTCATCCATACGAGTGGAAGCGTCGCAACCAAAATCAGCGCGGCGCCGAGGAATACGGGATACTGCGGCCCCGAGTTGTCGTACCACCGTCCAGCAAAGACGGCGACCGTTGCGTTGACAAGCGCTCCCGGAAGAATTACTAACCCCGCGACAAAACTTGAGGTTCCCGTAACGCCTTCCGTAAAGACCGGAATAAGCTGTTCGGTTCCTAAAAGAATCATGAATGCGAGAATGCAGATGACTGTCATGGTTGAAAAGGAGCGGTATTTAAAAATCCGGAGCTGCAGGACCGGATTGGTTAACTTAAACTGCCGGACCGCAAAAATACTGAGGAGAATGACCCCACCGATCAGAAGAAGCCATGCCTGGTGAGCATTGGTGGTAAACGTGGTGATGCTGGTCAGGGCCATGCTGGCGCCAACGAGGGCCAACCCAACGGAAAGCACGTCAATCTTGATATTGCGGGTCGGGGAGAAGTTGGGGAGTTTTACGAACCCAATCACCCACACGACGATCATCACGGGCAGGACGATGATAAACAGCCAGCGCCACGATAAGACCTGCAGGATGAATCCCGCCACGGTGGGACCGATTGCCGGTGCCGTGGAGACGATCAGGCTGGAAATTCCCATAATGGTTCCCCGTTTTTCCGGCGGATAAATCGAAATCAGGGCCGTCATGGTGTACGTCATTAAGATACCGCTTGCGCTGGCCTGAACGAGGCGGGCTAGCAGAAGAAGCCAAAACTGGTGAGCCCAACAGCCCATGAGGGTTCCGGTGATAAACGTGCCGATGATGCCAAGAAACACGGTCCGGTTCGTGAACTTCTCGTAGAGGTTGGATGAAAGGGGGGTAACGATCCCGATTACCAGGGTATACCCCGTTGTCAGCCACTGCGCGGTATCAAGGGTAACGTGCATTAAGTGCTGGATTACCGGCAGAGCGGTGACCATCATTGTTTGACTGGCAAGGCTAAAGAAGGTTGCAGTCAACAGGATTGCCGCCACGATAATTCGGGTTTGCTTACTAATTGTTTTTTGCATGGAAAATCCTTTCTTGGTAAGGGCTACACAAAAAAAGAACCCACCCACACAAAAGTGAATGCGTTCTTAGGAAGTTGTGGGTAGCACCAGATAACCGTAATTGCTACGGTCATTCTACCAGTAATTACGGCAGTGATGCAACCTAGTGCTGGTCGAGGGGAACGTCACTGGACGGCTTCCGCTTCAGGAGGAACCAGCAAACCACCGTTGACAGGACAAAGATTACCGTGATGACACACAGAAGGCGGTGGACCCCATCATAGTACGCGTGCTGGATGAGCGGCAGAATGTGTGGCACCCGGGCGAGGTGCTTGGCAAGTGCCATTCCGGCAAACGGCCCGGCGGTGACGATGTGCTGGGCGAGGACGGAATGGTGAAGGCCGTTTATGATACTGGTCCGGTAGCCAGCACTTAGAATTAATCCCTGAACAACGATTCCAAAACAGTTGCCAAGCTGCCGGAACACGCTGTTGATTCCAGAAGCCATCCCCATGTTTTGGGGGGCAATGTTTTCCAGGGCCGCGTTTGAGATGGCAGGATTAATCCCCGCATTTCCCAGTCCCATAAAGATAAAGGCAGGAATTAAAACCGTCCAGGTAAGGTGGTAGCCCAACATGACGTGCATCAGGAAAAAACCGATTCCTTCAAGGAAGAGGGCGGCGCACGCAATCAGCCGGTTTCCAATCCGCCCGACCAGGTAACCAACAAACGCGCCAAGGACCAGGGGGAACGCGCTGATTAATAGCCGTTGGCACCCGACTGCCAGTGGTGAGTAGCTCATGTAGTCCTGCATGAGGATTGTCATGTAGGTGAAGAAGGCGAAGAGGCCGAAGGAAATCGTGGCGGCCGCAACACACGAACCGACAAAGGTCCGTTCCTTAAAGAGGGCGAGGTTCATCATCGGGTGTGGCACGTGGATTTCCCACAGGATGAAAATGCCTAGCAAGACGACTCCGGCAACCAACCATCCAGCAATTTGGGGTGTCAGCCAACTTTGGCTCAGGTCGTTTTCCTTGTTAAGCAGGCCAATGACGATGCAGGCGACGGTCAGGGTACTCAGCACCATCCCTAAGAGGTCCACGTGCCGGTCCGTTGCGTGGAATTTTTCGGTAATGTGCCGGATTCCCAGGTACATTGCAATCAGGCCGACCGGAATGTTAATCAGGAAGATTGCCCGCCAGTTAAAGTACTGCACGAGAACCCCACCGACTAACGGGCCGACCGACGTCCCAAACCCGACGATACTCCCCCAGATACCGAGGATAAAGGCTCGCTGTTTTCCTTCATAGTTATCACCGACTAGGGCCATTGAAAGGCCGAGAATGCCGGCGCCACCGACACCTTCAATTCCCCGGGAAACATTGAGAAATAAACTGTTGGGGGCCACTGCACACAGGAGCGATCCGAACGTAAAGACCGCCATGGAAAGCAGGAAGAACCGTTTCTTTCCATAGAGGTCGCCGAGTTTACTAATCATAAGGATACTAATGGCGTACGTGGCGGTGTACGCGTTCACGATCCATTGCGTGCTGATAAAACTCGTGTGAAATTCCTGCTGGATGGTTGGAAGCGCCACGTTGACGATGGTGACGTCAAGCATTGCCATCAAAACCCCCAGGCCAATTGAAATGAGAATCAACCAGCTAGCCTTATGGGGCTGCTGGGTTTGGGTTGATTCCGAAACATCTTTGTTATGCATCATATTCACTTTCTCTCCGAAAAAAATTAGCCGCGGGGGTTAGCGCCGCCCGCGATTCATTGAATATAATACTCGTCACTTTGTTGCCAGTCAACAAAATAGCGGTGAAATAAAGGAAAAGCTTCCGTGAAGTTTGCGCGGAGGAATGGGCGCTCGCGCAGGGAAATAGTATACTAAAGGAAACACTTAATGAAGGGGGCTTTTTGGTGGGCTTAACGGTAGTATACGGGGATGCAACGCGGGACCACGACCGCGCGGCATTAGCATTGCTTCAGCAGGAACGGACGAGCCATCCGCAGGACCAACTGTTTATCGTGGTTCCTGACCAGGTAAAGTTTGAAGCGGAAGTGCATTTCTTACAGAGCCTTGCGGGGAATTCCGGGGAACCGTTTGCGGCGGGAAACGTCCAGGTCTTTTCGGTGAGCCGATTAGCATGGTATTTTTTACGAAACGATCCGGCAATGCAGCGGTCAATGTTTAGTAGTGCGGGGTTGACCATGCTGGTCAGCGACCTTCTGCAACAAATTCCAGCGACTCAGCTACGGGTTTTTGCGGGGGAACGCAATCATCCGGGGTTTGCTAAGCAGCTTGCTAACCAGTTAATTGAATTGCGGCAGGGGGGCTTTACCCCCGCAGACTTGCAAATCCTGCAGTCCCAGGTAACGGATTCCACCCTGCAAGCAAAACTGGCTGATTTAACGACCGTGTACACGGCGTTTGTTCACGTGGACCTGGAAAACTACGTGGACCCGACGACGGTGACCCAGCGATTGGTGGACCACCTTAAGCAGCGGACGGATCTTCAGCAGACCAGCATTGCCTTTTTAGGATTTGATCACTTTTCAGCCGTAGAGCACGAATTGATCCGGGTACTCCTCTCCCGGATGCGGCAGGTAATTGTTAGCTTAGTAATGTCACCAGCAGCCCGGCAATTAGTAGAAGACCAGGAGACGGTGGCACCGACTTACCTGTATTACCAACCGGTGCGGCTTGCCCGGCGACTCCGGGCAAGTGCGCGGCAGGCCCACGTGGCGGTTACCTGGAAGATGGCTCCTGTCAGGACGTTGGCGCCGGTGCTCCAGCAGATTGCCCACCAATGGGAAAAACGTTATACGGGTCAAACGCCGCGCCCAACCAGCACGCCAGCAAGCGCTGATTACGGCTTGACCGTAACGCAGTTGATGGACCGTGCCCATGAGGTGAAGTGGGTCGCCGGTCAAATTCGGCAATTAGTGGCCACCCGACACTTACGGTACCGCGATATTGCGGTGTTTGTGCCGACAATGGCCCCGTACGCTAACCTAATTGAACCCTTCTTTACGCAACAGGACGTCCCCGTTTTCGTTGACCAGCAGCACCAGATGGGCGGGCATCCCCTCGTTGCCCTGATTACGACGCTCTTGGCGATATATAACGATGGTCAGCATTACGACTTTACGCTGACGATGATGATGCGCCTATTAAAAACTGAGCTGCTGGTCCCGGAGTTCGGCGATGATGATGCCGATAACCGGCACAACCTCGGGACGTTCCGGGCAACGTTGGACGTTGTTGAAAACTACCTGTTGGCCCGGGGAATTAATCACCTTGCGGTCTGGCAGCAGGAGTGGACGGTGGTTCCGGTTGAAGTTGGAATGAACCCCGCAGACCGACGCGCCGCTGACCGGGTTAACGCCAATGCGAACGTTATCCGGCAGACAGTGGTGGACTGGTTATTGCCGTTTTTTGATCAGGTGAAAACGGCCAAAAGCGGAACTGAATTTGCCCAGGTTCTCATGGACTTCTTAGTGAAAAGTGGTGTTCAAACGCAGCTGGAAGGATGGCAACGGACAGCGGAATACGTGTCCACGACTGCCGAAGAACACTTTGGGTTCGGCGGTGCCACCGCTGATCCAACCCGGTCAGAGCAGGTATGGAACCAACTATGTCGGTTACTAGACGAATACGTGGTTACGCTGGGTGACCGCCCGTTTGACGTGGTGGCCTTCACGCAGTTGTTTACGGACGGGTTTGCAACTGCCACGTACAGCCGAATTCCGGCCATGCTTGACCAGGTAATTGTTAGCCCCCTGAACGGGATGCACCTTCGTAACAAGAAGGTGGTTTTCATCATGGGCGTAACGGCCGCGGACCTTCCCGGAACGGTGACGCAAAATACCATTTTAAGCGCGGATGACCGGACGGCGTTGGCTGCCCAATTACTGGAGGATGATGGTCCCCAGTTAGCGGACGGCGCTGACCTCAAGATGGCAACGGCTCCGTACCGGTTGTTGCGGGATTTGTTGGTGGCAACGGATGCGCTGTTCGTTACTTTCCCGGTAAACGGCCGGGATGGGGCGACCTATGATATTGCCCCGATGATTGCCCAGATTACGACGTGGTTAAACGTGACGGTCAACCAGGTGCGGGCAATTCCTGCGCCGACTGATTCGTTGTTACCGTACGGGGGAACGGCGCAGGGAATGCTCGGCGAACTTATTGCGTTGTGTCGGCAGGCCCTCCAAGAAGGCACACCAACGCTCAGTGACGGGTGGCGGGCGCTCCTTCACCGCCTCGGGACCATCCCTAAGGCGCGGGCTGCCCTTGCCGGGTTAACCTACGTCAACGCAGTGCTCCCGGCGAGTGCACCCGTTAAGGGAGAAATATCGTTTGATCCGGCGGGGGACAAGCAGTTGGCCCCGGCGTTGGTTCCGTTGCTTTACGGGGAACGGTTTCGGGGATCAGTTTCAAGTATTCAGGAATTTTGGCAGAACCCGTACGCCTTTTTCCTCAATCATGGGTTGCGGTTGCGCCCCCGGCCCGTTTTTAAGGTTGACCCGCTAAATACGGGTAATTACCTGCACCGGGTGATGGAAGTCTTTGTAAAGGAGGTCGTTGCGGCGGGCGCGACGCTGCGGACGCTACCGCACCACGAGTTTGACCGGTTATTTGCGCAGGCCATTACGCAGGTGCAGCAGGAGGATGACTTTGCCGTTTTCCACAATTCAGCACGGAACCGGTACCTCCAGCACCGAATGAACCAGACGCTTCACGGCTTAACGGGCGCTTTTTACCGGCAAGAACGGCGCCAGCCCCTCTTTCCGGTGGCGGCAGAAACGAAGTACGGTGGGCATAACGCTCCGTTGCGGGCCCTGCACCTGGGAAGTGGCTCCCGGCAAATGAACGTTAACGGGAAAATTGACCGGATTGACGTGGTAACGACCCTAACTGGGCAGTTGTACTACAACGTGGTGGACTATAAGTCGAGTAACCCGGCCAATAACTACCTCGACCACTTTATTGTGCGGCTGAAAAACGGGCTATCGCTGCAGCTACTTACGTACTTAAACGTTTTGCGCCAGCCCAATAACCAGGCTAAACTGCACGAATTAATTGAACAAGCGGGGATCCCCGCGTTTGTTCCCCATAATACTTCGCCCAAACTTTTGCGGGGCAGTGGAACCTACGTAACGGTGCGGAGTCCCCGGGTGGGGCAGTCCACCGTTAAATCAGGAACGACGCCGCTTACCGTGTTAAACGACCAGTTCAAGTACAGTGGATTATTTACGGCGGACAAGGATGACAGCTTCCTCAACGCGCTGACGGCGACTACCCTGAACATTACGGATGACGGGCAGATTGTGACTCAGGTAACCACCACGCCGAACGTTGAGCAGTATGGGCTGGGAACGACTAAGAATAACGTGTTTAAGGGTCAGGGAAAGAACCTGATGCTGACGCCGTCAGACTTTGCAATGCTCCTGGATTATGACCTGTATAAACTTGACGCGGCCCGGCAGCTAATTTATGACGGCGTGATTTCCATGTACCCGTACCGGCTGCGTACGAGTAACGCGGTGCAACAATCGGATTACCAGCAGGTAATGTTGTTTGATCCTGGACTGGGGAATACGTACCACGACCTGGAGCAGGAGGTCACGGCCCAACCTAACAAACTAGCCGCCCAGTTACAGGCGCTCGAGAACGACGAACGGTTTATTCAGTTCAAACAGCATACCTGGAAAGAACAGGAGGACGCGACGGATGACAAGTAGTTTTATGGACCGGGCAACGCCTGCCCAGAAAAAGGCGGTTCTTCATGGCGGTCATGATATTTTGGTAGCGGCTTCTGCTGGCTCGGGGAAAACCCGGGTGCTTGTTGAACGGGTGATGCACCTCCTGACAACGAAGGACGAACAGGGCAAATACGGTGATTTGCGGCGGATGCTGATCACCACCTTTACGAACGATGCGGCCGCAGAAATGCGCACCCGACTGCAGGCGGATTTAGAGGAGCGGTTAGCAGCACTGAACGCTGATCCGCAGGCCGACGCGCAGCTGGTGGCCCACCTCCAAGACCAGTTGACCGCCGTCAACGTGGCGGATATTAGCACCCTCCACGCCTTTTGTTTACGGCTGTTGCAACAGTATTACTACGCCGTTAACCCCACCGGTGAGCCCAACGCCACCCTCGACCCAGATTTTCGGTTGTTGGCGGACGATGCCGAACGGGAAATCATGTGGGATGACGTATGGGAGAAGGTGCGCGAACGCTTTTACCAGGGAGCCCTGCGGCACTTGGATGATGAGGGCTTACCCGTCGATGAACTGGGCCAATCCTACGCAGACGTCTTAAACCTGTTAAGCGGCGACCGGGAACAAGCTGACGAAGCGTTGACGGAGGTGGTGGCGGCTTTAGATGCCGCTGCGGGGGCGACCGCTCACCCGGACAAGTGGTTGCAGACCGTTCCGCGCCGGCTATACGCCATTCCGGAAAACGGAACGATTAATGATACCGCTTTTTGTCAAACCGTGGTGGCGCCGCTGTTTACCGCCACCATTAGCCGGACCAGGGAATGGATTGCGCCAATCACCGCGGGACTTGCGGCTTTGGCGGGGGCGACCGTCGAGAAGCCTACTAAGGCGGTTAAGAAGATTCAAGAAGAGGTCCTTCCGGCCATGCAAACGGCGTGGGCGGACCTAGAAAAACGAATGATGGCGTGGGACGCCACTATGACCCCTGACTGGGATACGATGGTGGCGTTTGTTAACCAGATTAGGGAAATCCCGAACCCGCTTAAGAATCTTAGTGTCAGGACCAAATTGGTTAAGGATCACCTTGATGATGTGTTATCGCCGGTCATTGTTGCGGCCGTTAACTTCTACCGGGCGTGGGGATTGGACGACAAACTACCAGGAGGAAAGACGCAGGTTATGGAAGTGTACGGGAATGCTCCTGCCAAGGATCGACAGGCAACCGCTGATCCGGTGGGGCAGTACCTGCAGCTTTCGGCAACCCACCTGACGACTTTAACCCGGCGGATGGCGGCGGTAATCGACCTGCTGACTACGCTCACCGAACAATTCCGGGCGGCTTTTTTGCGGGAAAAGCTACGGCGGCACGTGCTGGAATTTGATGATTTGGAACACTACGCCCTGCAGTTACTGGAAAACGACGAGCTGTGTGCCTCCCTCAAGCAAAAGTACACGACAATCATGGTTGACGAGTATCAGGATACCAACGGGGTACAGGAAGCCCTTATTCAGCGTTTAGCCACCCACAACGTCTTTATGGTGGGGGACAATAAGCAGTCAATTTACCGTTTCCGGCAGGCGGACCCACACCTTTTCCAGCACAAGTACGATACGTTCCAATCAGCAGAAGACGGGCAGTTGCCAGCGCAGACTCCGGGGGAGTTGATTGTGCTGCAGCAGAACTTCCGGTCAGTGAAAAACGTAGGGCAGCTGACAAACTTCCTCTTCCGGCAGTTAATGGATAACCAGATTGGGGCGTTAACGTACGATGACCAGGCGCTGATGGATAACGCCAACCCGGTTTACCAAGCAGCAGGAAGGGCGGTGCAACAAACCCCGGCAGAGGTTCTGTTATATGCAGAGGCGCCTGTTTCGGCGGACGATGCCGCGGACCCTGATTTGCAGGGAAACCAGGGCCAATTGGTGATGGTTGCCCAGCGGATTCGGCAAATGTTGGATCAGCATGAGACCATCTTTGACCGCCAGACTAAGGAACGGCGGCCGGTAACGGCGGGCGACATTGCCGTGTTAGCATCAACCCGGACTAGCGGGGAAGCCCTGACGACGGTCTTTAAACAGTTTGATATTCCGGTGGCAGTTGACGAAACCACCAACTTCTTCCAGATGACGGAAATCAAGATTATGCTTGCGCTCCTGCAGGTGATTGATAACCCGCACCAGGATATTCCGCTGGTGGCGGTACTTCGGTCACCGTTATACGGGATTGACGAGAACGAGCTGGCGTTAATCAAGGTCAATGGGCGCCAACAAACCGATTTTTATACGAAACTGACGCGGTATGCGTACCTCGTTAAGCACGACCGCAAGCAACTGGTGGACTACCACCCGGATTGGGAAGAAGATTTAATCGCCAAGGTTCAGCGGTTCTTGGATGACCTGACGGCTTACCGGGTTCAGGCACACCGGGGCGACATTGCCACTTTGATTTGGACCATCTATAATCATTCGGGTTTTCTGGATTTTGTGGGCGGCATGCCAAACGGACCCCAGCGGCAGGCAAACCTGCACGCGCTGTATGAGCGGGCCCAAGAATACGAGCAGACCAGTTTTAAGGGGCTATACCAGTTTATTCGGTTCGTCCACCGGTTGGAAGACCGGCAGCGTGATTTATCCAGCCAAAATCCCCAGGAAGAGGCGGATAAGGTCCATTTTATGACAATTCATAAGAGTAAGGGGCTGGAATTTCCGGTGGTCTTTGTAATCGATACTGACCGAAAGTTTCGTCTTGGGGAGCGGGACCCGTTTATTATCAACAAGGATATTGGAATGGGTCTGCGCCTTGCCGTGGATGGCGGAGCCGAACCGGAGTTGGCGGGATTGGCCGTTAACGACGACGACACGGAAGCTGGTCGGGAAAACGAACACCTCATCGTCCGGTTTGCACTTCCCCAGATGCATTACCTGCAGCAGCAGGAAAAACTGCAGCTGTTAGCCGAAGAAATGCGCAAGCTGTACGTGGCGGTTACCCGGGCCGAACAGAAGGTCATCATTACCGGGCGGCTGCGGAGTAAGCCAGAAAAAGTGACGCAGGACCTTGCTGACCGGCTAGCGGTTGCGGGCCAAACCAGTGCTGAGGTTCTCCCGTACGAGCGCCGGGCGACGGCAAAGTCGTATTTAGACTGGCTTTTACTGTGCTTAGGCCGAATGCCGAACGGAACCTCCCAGATTACGGTTCACCAGGTTAAGGATGGGGAGATGACCACCACAACGGGGCTTCCGGGATGGGAGCAAACAACAGTTCCACCGTTCTTTGCCACCCACGCGCCCCAACTAAAAATGACCGTGTGGGACCAA
Source organism: Candidatus Ligilactobacillus avistercoris (assembly GCA_019119415.1). Lineage (GTDB taxonomy): Bacteria > Bacillota > Bacilli > Lactobacillales > Lactobacillaceae > Ligilactobacillus > Ligilactobacillus hohenheimensis. The sequence goes on from DWXB01000010.1 coordinate 31,292, forward strand.
CCATCCCTTGCGCAGGCCATTGCCCCGCAGAATCAGGGAACTACAGCGTACCAGCACCAGCAGCACGCCGCTGAATGGTTGCGGGCGCAGGATACGCTAGCGCCGTTACCGGAGTCCATCCAGCAGGTTCTGGAATTCACGTATCCTAATGAGGCGGCCACGCGCACGGCGGCATATCAGGCGGTAACGAGTATCAAGCACTACTTCGATGATCCGGATAAGGCGGTAATGCCTGAATTAACGGTGACTGATCGGGTTCACCATCCTGGTCGGCGGGCGCCACGGTTTAACATGCCCCGCTTTTACCAGGACCCAACGGAACAAAAGGAAGTGCCATTAAGCGCGCAAACGCTGGGAACCGCAACACACTTGGTATTCCAAAACGTTCCGCTTGAGCAGCCGGTAACGCCGCAGGTGGTTGAGCAAACCTGTGCCCGGTTGGTCGCCCAGCGGCAACTAACCAAGCGGGTTGTGGCCGCCCTTGATGTTGAAGGAATTACCGCCTTTTACCGAACGTCAATCGGCAAGCAGCTGCGGCAGTATGCTGCGGTTGCCCAGCGGGAAGCGCCGTTTGCGATGCTGTATCCGGCGAACCAGCTGTTTAACGATTCAACACTTCCGGACCAGCCTGTTTTAATTCATGGGATTATTGACGGGTATATTCCGACTAAGGAAGGAATTGTCCTGTTTGACTATAAGACCGACCAACTCGCCACGAAGCCGGGCGGGTTGGAGCAACTCGCAGCCGAATACCAAGGGCAGCTTAACCTGTACGCCCAGGCCCTAACTTTAATGACCGGACAGCCGGTTATTACCAAGGCGTTATATGCGGTCGGCGCGCGTCAGAGCGTTACGATTAAGTAGTAGCAAGATGCCAGGATTTGACCGGATAGGGGATGATGAGGTGTCAGTTAGAAAAAACGGGGTTGCGGTTGTCAGTGCCAGCTGCCTTGGATTTATTGGGATTTTGTTAGGGGCGTCATTGGTGGTGACGTTTCCCACGTTAATGCGGCAGTTTGCCGTTCCGCTGACGGTCGTTCAGTGGCTTTCAGCGGGTTATTATTTGGCGGCAACCATTACGATGAGTACGACGGCCTATCTGATGAAGCGGATGGCGTTACGCCGCCTCTTTTTAATGGCGGGGGTGCTCTTCATTCCGGGATGTTTGTTGAGTGCGGTGGCACCGTCGTTTAGCGTGTTGCTGGTTGGAGGCCTGTTGTGTGCGGTGGCAACCGGTCTGGCAACCCCGTTAATGTATCAGGTGGTGTTTGCGGTCATTCCGCAAACCGAATTTGGCAAGTATAACGGAATTGTGACGATGATTAAGTCCTTCGGGCCGGCATTTGGTCCGGCATATGGGGGCTTGCTGGCGTACTGGTTATCGTGGCGGGTCCTTTTCTTGGGCGTGCTGCCGCTGTTGGCATTGGCTTTAGTGGCGGGGATGCGGACGCTTCCGGCTACCCGACCAGTTGTAAAGGAAACTGCGAAGTTTAACTGGGGTGGTTTACTGTTCTTTGGCGGCCTGTTAGTCACGCTAAGCCTTGCCATTAACCAGGTGGGGACGCATTTTCATGACCTGACAAGTGCTTGGTTATTCCTCCTTGGTGCGGTGGTTTGTGGGGGATTGCTTACGGTTAATCTGCGGCATAGTTCCCGGCAGTACCTCAACTTTGGCCTTCTCAGGCGGCCGGTGGTGGCGTTGCGGGCAGCGTGCTTTTTTGGTCTGCAGTTTGTTAACCTGAGTTTGGTCTTTGTGATCCCGCTGTATGCAGAGGTGGTCTTGCACTATAACTCTCTGTTAGCTGGTTTTCTGCTACTTCCAGGGGCTGTCTTGGGGGCGCTCCTTTCGCCATTGGCAGGACGGTTATATGACGTACGTGGCGGATTTTTCACGTTGATGTTGGCGAGTGTCCTGTTGTTTAGCGGTACCGTGTTGTACTGCGGGTTATTCCGGTGGCTGAACGTCGGGTTGATTATTGGAATTTACGTGATTTTCCGGTTGGGCTACACGTTTGGTTTTGGCAACATTATTACTGACGCGGGAAAATATGTCCCCCAAAACGAACGGGGCGGGGTCAGCTCGCTGTTTAACGTTTTTCAACAGTATGCCGGAACGATTGGAAACAACGTGGCCGCCTCAATTGAAGCAGCACTGGAAGCATGTGGTGTTACCTCCACGGTTGCGCTACTGCGGGGCGGTCAGTGGGATTTGCTTCTGCTGGTCGTGATGACGGCGGTGATTATGCTCCTGGTTGGGATTAGCCGGCGTTTTACAAAAGCGCCCGCTAACCGGGAAGAATGATTTCGCATTTGGTAACTTTTTGCGTATAATAAAAACGATGAATGATTTGTTCTTCATCGTCCTGGTGGTATATGACTATGGATAAGGCTGGTCGTTTCTACCTGAAGCCGTAAACTTCAGACTACCTCGGGTGATGGTGAAGTTCGTGATTGCATGCGGTGGTCGCAGGACTGCCGCTTTTGTTTTATCGTCTTTAGACCTAGTTAAGCACAGAAACCGTGCGCAATAAAAACCACGCCTAAAAGACGTGGTTTTTACTTTTACGTTTCCTTACTTGTACGAGGCAATTTCAATTAGGTTGTCATCTGGATCACGCAGGTAGATGGAATGCATTTGTCCCTCCGATCCCTGCTTGGCAACCGGTTCACTTTCAATCTTCACGTAGTAGCTCTGGAGGTGCCGGTAGACGTCTGCCAGGTCATCGCGGGTAACGATGCACAAATCAGCACTGCCGACGGTTGGGTGGGTAGCTTTACGGGCATTCCGGTCGGCCTCCTGCAGACGAATAAGTTGGTGCCCGCACCGCAGTGTCGTTACTTCTGCGGTACTCTGTTGTTGGATGACCGGCATGTCAAAGACCTCGTGGTAAAACCGGGTCGCCTGCGCTACGTCGCTTACCGTCAGGACAATGTGATCAATACGACTAATCTTCATGGAAAATCCTTCCTTTGGTTAATGATTATCAGTTGGGGTGAGGAGTTGCTCGTACGCAATGCGGTTGGGGTCAGTGGGTTCGTCAATGATTTTGATAAATCCACACTGGATAAACCCCGCGTTTACCGCTGTTTTTTGCATTGGGAGGTTAAGCCGGTGCGTGTCAATTCGCACGCTGTGGTAGCCATTTTGCTGGGCGCGGTCAACCAGTAACTTTAAAAACGGGGTGGCCATTCCCTGGCCGCGAACGCTGGGTGCGAGGGCAACCCGGTGAATGGTGCAGTAGTCAGCACCTGAGGTGAACCACTGGCCGTCAATGTGCTGGTAATTTGGGTCGGCCCCACCAACCATGGCGGCATAACCAATTACCGTTTGCTCCTTCTCAAGGACGTACGCAACGTGGTGTTTAATATCAGCGGTAATGGTCGTACTATTCGGGTAACCGTTTTGCCATTGGGGATTGCCAGCCTGCTTTAGGGCAGCGATGGCCCCGTTGATAATTTCCATTATTGCTGATTGATCATTAGGCGTTGCTAATCGAAGTTGCAATCCAATTCCTCCTCGGTTGTAAACTGTCATCATTGTACACAGGCCCACGTTATTACTGCAAGCGCCGTTGCCGTTCTGCCTAAGAATTCGTATAATTTAGGGGAGATTAAACGAACGGAGTTAAGAATTGTGCTGTACGTTATTTTGGATTTAGTGGGAATTGTGATTGCCAGCTTACTGAGTCAGCCGTTGAAACACGTGTTAACGACCACCCAAACAAGTGCGATGCTGGACGCGGCAACGCTGTGCGTGGGCATTATCGGAATTCAGGGAGCCATTACCACTAAGCAGCCGCTCCTCATGTTGGTTAGTCTTGTTTTAGGAACACTGGTCGGCTATTGGTTGGATATTGACGGCCGATTTACGGGAGTCGGTCACGTACTGGAACGCCGGCTTCACGCGGCAAACGAAGATTTTGTGACCGGGTTTGTCGCTGCGCTGATGATTGAGTGCATTGGTTCAATGGCGATTATCGGCCCGCTTAACGAAGCGTTAAGCCATAACCCGAATATCATGTTGATGAAAATCGTCCTGGACGTGCTGGCGTCGTTAATTTACGGGGCGGCATTTGGCCCGGGCGTGTTGTTTGCAGGACCATTTGTTTTTGCTTACGAGGCGGTCATTTATTGCGCGGCTGCGGCGTTCCACCCGTTCCTAACGACAGCGGTTATTACGGAAATCGGGGCGGTCGGTTCGGCCCTCCTTGTTGCGTTAGCCATCGATGTATTAAAAATTCGCAAACTGAAGGTGGCAAACATGTTGCCCGCCCTGTTGGGCCCGCTTCTTTATGGGTTATTGCTTGGGTTAAGGTAGTTGAAGGGTTTGCTGCCGGTGTTTTTCCGGGGGCGCGCTATACTAAAAACGGAAACTAAGTAAGGGAGTGCAGCATAGTGGAACCACTAGATTATTCACGGTTGATTATGGCGTTGGAAATGATTAAGGGAGTGGGGCCGAAAACTGCCCGGCAAATTCTAGCCCGGATTCCCGCTGCCCGGCTTGCGCAGGCAGGCTGGATCCCGGGGTGTCGGGTTGCAGCGGTCCGCAAGCAGTATTTGGCCGGCAACCTCGACCCGCATAAGTGGCTCGATATTCAACAGGACGCCGCCGACTTACTGGCCAAGACGGTTAAGGATGGCGCCCAGGTAATTAATTACCAGGAAGAGGCGTACCCGCAAAACATGCGACGGTTGGTGAACTTCCCGCTGCTCCTGTACGTCAAGGGGGACGCTGCGGTGCTTAATACGCCAAGCGTGGGCTTCATTGGTACCCGGCGCCCAACGGACCTCGGGGCGAAGATGAGCCGGCGGATGGCGCAGAAGTTCGCAACGGACGGCTACACGGTGGTAAGTGGCCTTTCAATTGGCACAAATACCGCTGCACACCGGGGCGCCTTGGATGTGCCTGACGGGAAAACCGTTGCGATCCTAGGGGAGAGTCTGGAACAACCGATTTATCCGCCAGAAAACGAACCCTTGGCGGATGAAATCATTGCCCGGGGCGGAGCGCTAGTGTCATCCTTCCGCTACGGGACGGCTGCGCGTCGGCAGTTCCTTGCGGCCCGCGATGAGTGGGAAAGCGGGATGAGCGACGGCTTGGTGGTCGTTGAAACTGATCAAAACGGAAAAACCGAAATGGCGCTACAGCATGCGTTTAAGCAGCACCGTCCGGTTGCCATGCTGGATCATAGTCAGTGCCCGCAGATTGACGACGTTACCAAGATCCCTGAGGCTCTGGGTAATCAGGAATTCATTAAGGCCGACCGGGCCATGCCGCTCTGGCAGGAGGATAGTTTGGAAGTCTTTGAACGGCGGATGGCGAGTGCCCGGCGTCGGCGGTTAGCAGAACGACCGGCAACGCCGCAAAGCCGTCAAATGCACCTATTTTAGGAGGGAATCATGGAAATCTACTTTGCTGCTTCGATTCGGGGTGGACGGGATGACCGCCAGCTATATGAACGGCTCATTACGTTTTTAAACCAGCAGCACCACGTCTTAACCGAACATATTGGAAACCCTAACTTAACGGCAAATGGGGAGGGTGAACTAAGCGACCAGGAAATTCGGGACCGTGACATTGCGTGGCTAACAGCTAATGATGTGGTGGTGGCCGAAGCAACGCACCCCAGTCTGGGAGTAGGCTACGAACTGGCAATGGCGGAGCAGTTGAAGAAGCCGACCATTATTCTGTACCGGCCGCAAGTCGCGCGCTTATCCGCAATGATTGCGGGCACGTCCTTCTTTAACCGAATCTATGAGTACGAAACGGTCGAAGAGGCGGCGAAGATTTTGGAAAGGGAACTGGCACGGTTAAAGTAGGGGTTTATTGTGAAAGACAATAGGATTGTACTTAGAGAATCACAATCGAAAGGTTACAACAGAATTAGGTTTAGAGTGAATTAATTATTCTCTTTACTAAGATAATAAATATCAGTATGAAGGAGATAGGAGTTTGAAGAGGAATAGGTGGATTATTGTTTTTGTGTGCGTGTTGATGTTTTTTACCCCAACCGTTGCATTGGCACGCGGCTTTCACGGAGGCGGCCATATCGGCGGGGGCCATTTTGGTGGTGGACACACCACGCATACGTTTCATGACGATGAAGGAACGGGAGGCCATGCCTTTCATGACGATGATGAAGATGAGGATGGAACGCACACTCATTTAGATGATGACGAAACGGATGATGAGCCGCAATCGTTTGGATCAAGGGTAAAGGATACTGTTAATTATTTGATTCCGCGAAGCTGGCATGGGCACCACTCTCGGTACTATCACGTCGATAGCGCTACATACTATGATAACCAGGAAACGGCACTGGACCAGTTGATGGACTGGCTGGAAGACTTATGTGTTGTTTACTTTGTATTTGCTGTAGTATGGGCGTTTATCCCGGAAAAGTGCAGGCTAAAGGTAGCGGTGAAGCGGATAAAAAACATGGTTAGCGAGTCAATCAGTGGTTTGTTTGGCTATAATGGTGCTGCGCCTGGGAAACATTCGATGAATGATAATGGAAGCGATGGCGAGTAAGTTGCGGGCTTCTATTAAAGGGAAAAAACGTCACCCATTTTGGTGGTTGATAACAATGATTGAAGAAAAACGAGAATTAAAGAACCAACGTGGTGGTGAGAATCGCTCACCATTATCTAAAAAGCTATTCATTAGTCTTGTAATTGGGTTTATTTTGACCGGGTTAGTTGGTTCGCTATGGTGTGCACGGTATGTCCTAACTGGTGCTGGTCCCTGGATATTGATTTTGACTTTAGGCGGAGCATACTTAATTTACATTATTCCGGAAATTTTAATGGGGATTACGCTAATAAATAAGAGTAAGCTATTGATAATAGTTTCTATAATTATTAATATTATTTATTTGTTTGTTTTTAATGGTCTCTTTCAACGCCCACTTGTTTATGATGACGAGGGTGGAATTCAGTATCATTACGCTTTTACCTTGCGTTCTGTTTCATTGAGCTGTTTGATTATTAGTACCGCGTTAGGAATCATTTTATTGATCTTAATTAATCGCTCGAAGTGGTCACGGAAAAAGAATTGGGTTGCTTTATGGGCAACTGTAATTATTAGTTATGGATTAATTGAGGGGATTGGAATGATAACTACAACCCAACGGCAATCAACATTAGTAATGATGAAAAAACAGTACGCTAAAAATCGAAGCTTATACGAAAATGATCAGTTGTCAGGACTGAGTTCCTATGTAACCGGGATTAAAACAGCAAAGTTTGCAGTCATTCCAACTTCAAAAATTACTTTGAACGCAACAGATGTATGTAGGGATGATAGGGATGTGCAAAATCTTCAAAGTAATGTTGTTTTAATTGAAATCAACGGTAAGTCACTTTCAAGTTATGATTATGACTATCTAACTGGTGACGCCAGCGAACACGAACCATTTAGTAAACGGCAAGAATTGGCCGCTAAATATAACTTAACAATGCGGCAGCACGGAAAAAAGGATCGTCAAGCAGAAAAACACATTAAAAAGACGGAAATTCATTGGACGAAAAAGCAAATTGATAATTATCAGGGAATCGGTAATTAAAGAGTAGAAGAATATCTCTTCGAGTAGCGATTAAAGTGCCCCCAATCTTGGAAGTTTGATCCACGATTAGGGGCATAGCATCACTGCCAGTTATGGCTCTTTGTCAACAAACACTGATGAGTGATTTTCGAAATAGTTTAACGGATTTCCGTTAAGCTATTTTTTGTGTATTCAGGTGGTCAAAATCAATGTATTCGTTCCGACAGGATAAAAGGGATCCGGCTCCGGAAATGATCAAAGTTCCGGTAACCATACGCAACCCGTTTAATCACTTTGATTTTATTGTTAATGCCTTCAACCGGGCCGTTTGAAAGCTGACACTTAAAGCTAGCGATAATCTCAGCGGCATGTTTGCGAAAGGTACGCTGAACCCGTTTTAATGCCTCCGGAAGGCGCTGAAGTGAGCTGTTTAAAACGCTCAGCATCACGATGATGCACACAGAATAAGCTAAGATGGCGGTTAGCGTTTGGCCCATCCCTAATTTTATAAATCATGATAGCAAAAACAGCACCGGTGGATTTTTTTCCATCAATGCTGAATATTATAGAGCCAATATTATAGATCTGAATCTTTTCTATTGACCATTAATTAATAAGATATGAACTTTTTTATTGTCATTCAATGTGTCTGGTTGGTAAGTTAAGGTAGTCTTATTTCCCTTTGAGCTAATGGGTACTTGTCCAACTAAGTCCTTAGTTAGCGAAGCTCCCTTATCGAGATCACCACTTCCCATCTCATCAATTTCATCCATCGAAACAATATCGGGAGTTTTTGAATTTCCGTTAGTATCAAACGCCCAGTCTAGTTCGTTGTAGGAAATTGAACTGTGACTATGGTTGGTGATAGTTACATTGGCAACTATGTACCGCTTACCGTTGTCAGGCTGATTAACATCATCACCGTTATTGAAATGGATGTTATTGACTTTAACCGAAACGCCATTACTTATTTTTATGGTATTTCCAACTGCAAAATCTTTATGGAACACGCTGGTATTGTGCTTTTTAGCGGGCTTATGAGCAACTGTGTGTGTATTCGCAGAATGATTGCTTGACGAATTACTGTCTGGATTGCTAAACAATTTAAAAGCACCGATAAAAACAACTACAACAACGAGTGCCCAAAGCCACCAGCGTTCATACCACTTTTTTGATTGACTATTGTTGTTCATGCGTTGATCCTCCGTTGTTCTTAACAGAATGCTGCTGAAATAGGAATACGCAGGAAATAACTAGTAAGATGATGGCTGGAAATGCAAGGGCGGCAGTTAAACCGAAGCAAACGTTACCGATTGTTCCTAGGATACCGCCCGTCATTTTAATTCCATACTTGTGAGACTGGTAAATGCAGATAGCATTTAAAATAACACCGACCCAAGCCATGGCATAAAACAAGCCAGCGGCCCCGTTGGTTGCTCCATTAGTAGCGCCAAAAGCGTCACTAAACGCTGCTCCAAATATGACAAACCATGAAATGGTAAATAAAACGCAGTTTACGATGTTTAAAATCGCTGTCCACGTATTGATTTTCAGCTTTTTCACTGAAAACCACCTCCTAAACAAGTTTTTTCGTAGCTTTTAACGTCATCAACTATTGGACGATGGGTAGTTATTAATTTGTTCTCTTATCAAATTCTCTAAATGAGCCGGTATCGATAAGCATTCCATTAAAGTGTTAGCGCTCACTTTAGAGCTATCCCTTTCTCTAAAGTAGAACAGGTTAATCACTATTAAGTTGGTTCTTGCTCGGCTCTTATGTGAATAGTGTATTTAAATGTAACCGCAAGCGTTTAGTTCGTACGTTAACTAGAACGGCGTCAATGTTGCATATCTTTTAATGAATACGGTATTATTTTACATTGACCTGACTTAGTATATATGAAATAAAACGCTATTACAACGGTAATTAATGACATGTTTACACCAAGTATAAAATGAATAATTTCAAACCATAATTCAATTAAATTATGTTTGGAAACAATACGTAAGGACAAAAAGGAATAGTCCATCATAGTTGCTGATATGGTTATGCTTCCCACTAGCGTAACCCCAAAACGTGCTATAATGAAACAACGCATAACAGTAAAGAAAGGACGATGGCATGAGCTTTTCAGAACAGACGCTGGACCTTCTGACGGCGGGTCAGTACGAAGAAGCCAAAAAGAAGTTTGCGTGGGCCCTGCGGAAGGACGACGATGAGATGGTCCACAGCCTGGCCGAGGAGTTGGCGGCCCTCGGGTTCACCAACATGGCCAAGCGGGCGTACGAGAAACTGCTGGAGCGCTATCCGGACGAGGATGAACTCCGGGTGGACCTGGCGGAGTTGGCGGTCAGTGCCGGGGATGACGACCAGGCACTCGACTACCTGGCGCAGGTTCCCCCAACGTCACCGGCGTACCTGCAGTCGTTGCTGGCAGCAGCGGACTTGTACCAGACGCAGGGGCTGTTTGAGGTTGCAGAACAAAAGCTCCTGAAAGCCCAGCGGTTAGCGCCGGACGAGCAGGTCATTCAGTTTGCCTTAGCGGAGCTGTACTTTGACATCAAGCAGTACCGCAAGGCGGTGGCGTACTACCTGGACCTAATTAAGCAGGGGGTCACCCATTTTGCGCAGGTTAACCTGGTTCAGCGGCTGGGCGTGTCCTACGCTGAAGCCGGAAAGTTTGATCAGGCGCTCGGGTACCTCGAACAGATCCACGAGGAGGACCTCGATGCGGATGCCCGCTTCCAGCTGGCGTTCACGCAGCTGCAGCTCAAGCACTACGACGATGCGCGCAAGAACTTCGAAAAACTGCGTGAGCTCAATCCGGACTACGCGACGCTGTACCCGTATTTGGCTGACATTTACGTGCACCAGGGGGATCCGCGCCAGGCGTTGGCCACCCTGCAGGAGGGGATTGGTGTGGACGAGTACAATCCGCAACTGTACGAGCGGGCTAGTCGGTTGGCCGAACAGCTTGGGGATGGCAAGCTCGCCCGGCAGTACCTGCAGACCATCGTGGACCAGGACCCGGACAACGTGACGGGCGTGCGTTTGCTGAGTGACTTGTTGGTACGACAGGGCGATGCGGCGGCCAACCGTGAACTGCTGACGACATACCTGAAGGATGGCAGCCCGGATGCTCATCTGTTGTGGAACCTCGGCCGGACTGACGTGGCGCTCGACGACTACGATGCGGCCTTGCAGCACTACGATGCCGCCCGGGCAGAGTTGATGACCGATGCGGCGTTTGTGCGGGATGCGGCGCTCTTTTACCGCAATGCGGGCCGCCGGGATGATGCGCGCGAGTGCGTGGCCGCGGCTCTGCGGTTCGAGCCGGATGATTCGGACATGCTGCGGTTACAGGACGAACTGCTTGATTAGGGACGTTTTAATATAGAAAAAACGGAGGACGTGACTGACTGTCGCGCCCTCCGTTTGGGTTTAAGCATTATTTACTTTGAATCTTATCCTCGGTCCGGTCTTCCGGGGCGTAGGTAAACCCTTCACCGACGACCTCGTTAACATCCAGGATCGAGATGAAGGCCTTGTTGTCGATCCGGTCGACAATCCGTTTAACCGTGGTGAGTTCACCCTGGTTCATCACGCAGTAGACGGCCTTCCGCTGTTTGCCGGAGTAGGCACCCTCGGTCATCAGGTAGCTGGCGCCCCGGTTGGTTTCGTCCATGATGGCGTGGGCGATCTTTTCCGGAAACTGAGTCATGATAATCATCCCGCGGGCACTGTACGCCCCGTCCTGGATGAAGTTGACGATCCGGGAGAACACGAAGGATGCCAGCAGGGTGTACATCATCCGCCGCAAATCAATGTAGGACAGCGAGGCGGTCAGGACGCACGCGTCCAGGGCAAAGAGGGTTTGGCCCATCGGAATCCCCATCTTATGCTCGAAGATTTTGGCAATCACATCGGTGCCGCCGGTTGTGCCCCCAAACCGGTAAACCAGCCCGGAGCCACCCCCGCCGAGAATCCCGGCCAGCACCCCGGCGATGAAGAGGTCGTGGTGGATGTTGATGTGGATGGCGGGGAATCGTTGCCAAATCCAGATCCACAGTGATAGCATGACCGTCCCGTAGACGGTGTAAATCAAAGACTTTTTCCCGAGGTAGTGGTACCCAATGATAATCAGGGGAATGTTGATTAACAGCGTTGAGTAGGCCGGGTTAATGCTGAACCAGTACCGCAGGATTAGCGTGATTCCCGTCACGCCTCCCTCGGCTAACCGGTTGGCGATGTTGATAAACACCAGCCCAAACGCGTAGATGGCGGTCCCCGCACAAATCATCAAAAAGTCCACGAGGCGGAGCCGTTCGTCCGTTGTTGTCGTCATAGAAATGCCTCCTTTATTTTTAGTCGCTTTGCATATCGTATCATACGGGGCAGCTCGCGGCTAGCAAAGGGGGACTGCCGGGGACGAAGCGGACGGGGTGTGCTAAAATGAAAGGCAGTGAATTATGCGGAACGGAGGGACGAATTAATGAAGATTACGAACCTACCACCAGCCTTTGAGAAGGCCAAACCGGTGTTAGCCACGATTGAGCAGGGCGGCTACGAAGCGTACTTTGTCGGCGGGTGCGTCCGCGACACGCTGCTGGGGATTCCGCTCCACGACGTTGACATTGCGTCGAGCGCCTACCCCGCCGAAATTAAGCAGCTCTTTAAGCACACCGTTGATACTGGTATCGAACACGGAACGGTGATGGTGCTGGATCACGGGACGGGCTACGAGGTCACGACCTTCCGGACGGAATCGGCGTACCAGGATTTCCGCCGGCCCGACCACGTGGAGTTTGTCCGCTCCCTCGGCGAGGACCTGAAGCGGCGCGACCTGACGATTAACGCCTTGGCCATGCGGCTGGATGGGACGGTGGTGGACCATTTTGATGGGTTGACCGACCTCAAGCACGGCATTATCCGCGCGGTGGGCGAACCCGCCGAACGGTTCCACGAGGACGCTCTCCGGATGATGCGGGCGGTCCGGTTTGGCAGTCAGCTGGACTTCCGGATGGACCCGGCGACGTTTGCGGCCATTAAGGAAAACGCCCCGCTCCTGGAAAAGATTGCGGTCGAACGAATCCACGTGGAGTTTATTAAGCTCCTATTAGGGAAAAACCCGCGCCAGGGAATCGACCAGTTCACGCAGGCTGAGCTGTACCGGTACTGTCCGGGAATGGCACAGGCCCGCCCAGCACTGGAGCGGCTGGCGCAGTTGCCGGCCATTGATTTACCGGACGAAAACGCGGCGTGGACGCTCCTGACAGCGGTGATGGGGCTGAACGAGAAGCAGACCGCCAAGTTTTTACGGCAGTGGAAGTGTGCCAACGACACCATTGCGGCGGTGAGCGCTGCCCGGATGGCATTGACTAAGTTGCAGGCAACCGGCGAGGATGCGTGGACGGCGTACACGGTGGGCCGGTCAGCGTTGGAACGGGCTAAAGTGGTTGCGGAATTGCTTGGCATTGCCGTTCCGGAAGATTTGCTGGCGCAGTACGATGCCTTACCGATTAAGGACAAGCATGAATTACGGCTAACCGGGCAGGACTTGATGAATGAATTAGGGGTGCGGCCGGGGCCGGCGTTTGGCCGGGTGCTTGCGCAGGTGGAGCGGCGCGTGGTGGCCGGCGAACTCCCGAACGACCACGTTGCGCTGGTTGCGTTTGCCCAAACCGCCTTAAAGGAGATGAGCGACTAATGCAAACGTTACGGGTGGAACACCTGACGAAGACCTACGGTGAAAAGACGTTGTTTGACGACCTGAACTTCATCGTGAACGAACACGACCGGATTGGCGTGATTGGGACGAACGGGTCCGGGAAAACAACGCTGATGAACGCCCTGAGTGGGGTGGACCCGGCCGATTCTGGGCAGCTGGTTAAACCCAACGATTACCGGATTGGCTACCTGATGCAGACCCCGCAGCTGGATCCGGATAAAACGGTGCTAGCTGCCGTCTTTGACGGGGCAGCGCCGGTGTTTCAAACCATCCGCGAATACGAAGCAGCGGTCGCGGCGTACGGGGAACACCCCAATGATCCGCAGGCGGAGCGGCGCTACGTGCGGGCAGAAGAACGGATGAACCAGGAAGACGCGTGGAATGCGGATAACGAAGCCAAGGCTATTCTTACGCAGCTGCACATTAAGGACTTTGACCAGCGGGTGGGGACGTTGTCAGGCGGGCAGCAAAAGCGGATTGGCATGGCGCAGGTCCTCCTGCAGGCGCCCGACCTCTTAATCCTGGACGAACCGACCAACCACCTTGACTTTGATTCGATTGCGTGGTTGGAGGAGTACTTACAGGGATACAAGGGGGCGCTGATTATCGTCACCCACGACCGGTATTTCCTCGACCAGGTGGCAACGCAGATTTTTGAGCTGTCGTTCGGGAAGCTGTACCAGTATACCGGGAACTACGAGGATTTTGTGCGGCAAAAGGCGGCGCGGGTTGACCGGGAGTTGACCCAGGAGCACAAGCAACAGCAGCTCTATAAGAAGGAGTTGGCGTGGATGCGGACCGGGGCCAAGGCACGCTCAACCAAGCAGCAGGCGCGGATCAACCACTTTCATGAACTGGAAGACAACCTCGGCCAAGTACAGGTCGACGGCCAGGTCAACATTAACCTCGGCCAGCAGCGGCTCGGCAAAAAGGTGCTGGAGTTAAAGGACGCCGCGCTCACGCTGGGTAACCACCGCATCATGCAGGACTTTAACCTGCTGATTCAGGGCGGGGCCCGGATCGGCATTACCGGGATGAACGGTGCCGGCAAGACCAGCTTCTTGAATGCGTTGGTTGGCACGCAGCCCCTTGATGCGGGGGAAGTTGTTCGCGGTGAGACCGTTCGACTTGCCTACTACAAGCAGCACATGGAGAAGTTGCCACCGGACAAACGGGTCATCAGTTACCTAAACGAGGTTGGCCAGAGCGTTGTTAACAAGAACGGCGAACGAATCAGCACGACGCAGCTACTTGAGCAGTTCTTGTTTCCGCGCTTCATGCACGGGACGCTGATCCGGAAGCTTTCCGGGGGTGAGCAGCGCCGGTTATACCTTCTTAAGCTGTTAATGAGCCAGCCAAACGTCTTGGTACTGGACGAACCAACCAACGACCTGGATGTCGGGACCTTAACCGTGTTGGAGGATTACCTGGAGCAGTTTAAGGGAACTGTGATTACGGTTTCCCACGACCGCTACTTTCTGGATAAGGTCGTGGACCAGCTCTTAATCTTCGACGGGGACGCGCGCATTGAACGTTACACCGGGCGCTTTACGGAGTACCTGGCGGCTAAGCAAAATGCAACCCAGGAGAAGGAAAGGGCGCAGGCCAAACCAAAGGCAGCGGTAAAACCGAACGACCCGGCACCGCAGGACACGTCAAAGAAGAAGCTGACCTACGCGGAGCAGCTGGAGTTTGATAAACTAGAAGATGAGATTGACGCACTTGAGGAGCAAAAGCAGGCCGTAACGCAGGAGATGACGGCCAGTGCAGGTGATGATTACCCTCACCTGGCGGCCCTCCAGCAGCAGCTTGACGACCTCAACGCCCAGATCGACACCAAGATGGCGCGCTGGGACGAATTAAGTGCGTACGTCGACTAACGAAAGGGGTAGGATGCATGGCAATTGTTGAAACGCCGTACTTGGAAATGATGCGGGACGTGTACGAACACGGATACAATAAGGACGATCGGACGGGGACGGGTACCCGGAGCCTGTTTGGCTACCAGATGCGCTTCCACTTGGCGGATGGCTTTCCGCTGTTGACCACCAAGCGGGTCCCACTGGGGCTGATTAAGAGCGAGCTTCTGTGGTTCCTGCACGGGGATACGAACATTCAGTACTTGCTGAAGCATAACAACCACATTTGGGACGAGTGGGCCTTTGAAAAGTGGGTGGCTAGTGACGAGTACCAGGGGCCGGACATGACCGACTTTGGGCTGCGTTCTCAGCGTGATCCGGTGTTTAACGAGGAGTACCAGAAGCAAAAGAAGCTGTTCTGTGAGCGGATCGTAAACGACGATGCGTTTGCGGCAAAGTACGGCGACCTCGGCAACGTCTACGGCGCGCAGTGGCGCCACTGGCAAACCCGGCGGGGAACAACGATTGACCAGATTGCCAACGTGATTGAACAAATTAAGACGAACCCGACCTCCCGCCGGCTGATCGTGTCAGCGTGGAACCCGGAGGACGTCCCGGCAATGGCGCTCCCGCCGTGCCACACGCTCTTCCAGTTCTACGTGGCTGACGGTAAACTCAGCTGCCAGCTGTACCAGCGGAGTGGGGACATCTTCCTGGGCGTGCCGTTTAACATTGCCAGTTACGCCCTCCTCACGCACCTGGTGGCCCGGGCAACGGACCTCGAAGTTGGCGACTTTGTGCACACGCTCGGCGACGCACACATCTACAAGAACCACTTCAAGCAGGTGGAAGAACAGCTGAGCCGCAAACCGGTGGATGCTCCGACGCTGTGGCTTAACCCGGAGAAGCATGACTTGGCTGACTTTGACCTGGATGACATCAAGGTTCAGGATTACCATCCGGCCGGCGCAATTAAGGCGCCCGTGGCCGTCTAGGAGGGATTGGAATGCTTGCGTTTATTTGGGCAGAGGATTCTGCGCACCACATCGGGGTGGATGGCCACCTCCCGTGGCGGTTGCCGGATGACCAGCAGTATTTTAAGCACACGACGCTCAATCACCCGGTTGTGATGGGGCGGCGGACGTTTGAGAGCTTTCCGCACCCGTTACCGCACCGCCACCACGTGGTATTAACGCACGACCGGCAGTTGGCCGCCCAGTATGCGGATAACCCGCAAGTTGAGTTTGTGTTTGACCAGAACCAGCTGGATGACTGGCTGGTAGCACACGGAGACGAACTGGTTTTTATCATTGGCGGGGCCACGCTTTTCCGCATGTACGCAAAGCACGTGGACCGGCTGTACGTTACGCAGATTGAAGGAACGTTTCCGGCTGATACGACGATGCCGGCGCTTGATTATAATCAGTTTGAGGAAGTACGCCGGGTTAAAGGCAAGGTCGATGAGCGAAACCACTACGCCCACACTTTTGTGGTCTATCAGCGAAAGCCGGAGTAGTTGATCTGCGATTCAGAGAAGAAGGATTAAGCTAACCGTACGGTGGTGTGCGGTTGGCTTTTTCATTTAGGAGTGGTTTGGTATAATGAATCAGGAAATTAGTACGAATAATCAACTATGGGAGTGATAACATGACTGATTTAACGAATAGGGTCGCGATCGTCACGGCCTCCAGCCGGGGGATTGGCTTTGCGATTGCGCAGGAAATGGTGGCGGCGGGGGCCGTTGTTTACATGGCGGTCCGGGACAGCGAAAAGAACCGCAACCTGGTAACGAAGCTCCACGCGGAAAACGACCGCTACCGCCACGTGATTTACAATGCCTTTGAGTTCGACACGTACGAACCAATGATTAAGGAAGTGGCTGAAAAGGAAGGCCATGTCGATATTCTGGTGAACAACTTTGGCCGGACGGATACTGATAAGGACCTGACGGTGACAACGGGCGATCCGGAGATGTTTTTCACGATTCTCAAGACGAACGTGGCGAGCGTTTACTACAGCTGCCGGTACGCCATTAAGCAGATGCAGCAGCAAAAGACCGGGGGGAGCATCATCAACATTTCATCGGTTGGGGGCGCGATGCCGGACGTGGCCCGGACGGCATACGGGACGTCCAAGGCGGCGATTAACATGCTGACCCAGCAGGTCGCCACGCAGTACGCCCACGACGGCATCCGGTGCAACGCCATTATGCCGGGGCTGATTGCGACGGATGCAGCCGTGGAGAACATGTCCGGCCAGTTCTGGGACACGTTTATCAAGAACGTGCCGCTTAACCGACCAGGCAAGCCGGCAGACATCGCAAAGGCGGCAGTCTTTTTGGCAAGTGACGACTCGTCCTACATTACCGGTCAACTCCTACCAGTGGCTGGTGGCTTTGGGATGCCGACCCCGATTTATAACGCAACGCTGGGGAAGGATAATCATTTTGAAAAGTAACCTAAGGAAGGGAAGAGGCCGCTTGTGGCCCTTCCTTTTTTCGGCTGCACACATCTTTTTATAAATGTAATCGTTCTGCCGAATGATTTTGTGTTCACCCCTTCCGGAGATATGGTAGAATACCACTAATGGTTCGGATTTACGAACACGGAAAAACCTTGAGGAGGACGGACATGACGGACGTAAAGTATAAGCGCGTACTGTTAAAGTTAAGTGGGGAAGCCCTTGCCGGTGAACAGGGCCGGGGCATTAACCCGCCGGAAATCATGAAGGTTGCTAAGGAAATCAAGGATGTCCATGATCTCGGTGTCCAGGTTGCCATCGTTGTTGGCGGGGGGAACATGTGGCGCGGGGAAGCCGGCGCCCAGATGGGAATGGAACGTTCCCAAGCGGACTACATTGGCATGCTGGGGACGGTAATGAACGCCCTGGCGCTGCAGGACAACCTCGAGCAGCTTGACGTACCGACCCGGGTTCAGACATCGATTGAGATGCGGCAGATTGCCGAGCCATATATTCGGCGGAAGGCTATCCGGCACCTTGAAAAGAACCGGATTGTGATTTTTGCCGCCGGAACGGGCTCCCCGTACTTCTCAACGGATACCACCGCAGCACTGCGGGCATCCGAGATCAATGCGGACGTGATTTTAATGGCCAAGAACGGCGTTGACGGGATTTACTCCGCTGACCCGCGGAAGGACGAAACGGCCACGAAGTTTGATAAACTGACCCACATGGATATCATTAACCGCGGGCTGAACGTGATGGACACCACGGCATCATCCCTATCCATGGAAAACGACATCCCGTTGGTGGTCTTTAACATGAACGAGCGGGGCAATATCAAGAAGGTTGTTGAAGGGGCCCCAATCGGAACAACAGTGGAGGGCAAGTAAAATGAAGGTTACGGATCCAGTATTAAAAGACGCACAGGAAAAAATGAAGAAGGCTGAGCAAAACCTCCAGCGCGAACTCGGAAACATCCGTGCTGGCCGGGCGAACGCCAGTCTCTTAAACCGGATTATGGTGGAATACTACGGCGCACCAACGCCGCTGAACCAGATTGCCCAGATTACCATTCCGGAAGCCCGGGTGCTCTTAGTTACACCGTTTGACAAGAGTTCCTTGAAGGACATCGAAAAGGCCATCCTGGCATCTGACCTGGGAATTGCGCCGATGAATGATGGGTCGGCTATCCGGCTGGTAATCCCGCAGTTGACCGAAGAGCGGCGGAAGGAGCTCGCCAAGCAGGTGAAGGCAACCGGTGAAGAGGGGAAGATTGCTGTTCGGCGTGTCCGGCGGGAAATGATGGACAAGCTCAAGAAGGCCCACAAGGCCGGTGACCTAACGGATGACGACCTGCACGACCTGGAAGATCAGGCCCAACAGCTTACCAACGAAGGAATCAAGCAGGTTGAGGACATCGTTGCCGCTAAGGAACAGGAAGTCCTCGAAGGGTAAAAACGAAAGTAACGGGGGCCGGTCTCAGCTGACCCCTGTTTTCTTTTGCGTTGGTTCAAAGGAGGAATGAGATGGAACTCGGGTTTAAAAACCACCGCCAAGGTGCGCCAACTCCGGTCCTTGACCGTGAGCGAATCCCACACCACGTGGCAATTATTATGGACGGAAACGGCCGGTGGGCCCAGAAGCGCCACCTTCCCCGGGTTGCGGGGCATAAGCGCGGCATGGAAGTCGTTAAGGAGATTACGAAGGCGGCTAGTCACCTGGGAATTAAGGTACTGACGCTTTATGCGTTTTCAACGGAAAACTGGAAGCGGCCGGATGCTGAGGTCAACTACCTGATGGACTTACCAGTAAAGTTTTTCAGTACGTTTGTCCCGGAATTAATTGAAAATAACGTGCGGGTCAACGTGATGGGCTACACGGACCAATTGCCGGCAAGGACGCAGAAGGCCGTCAACGACGCGATTGCCCAGACCGCCCACTGTACGGGCATGGTGCTCAACTTTGCGCTGAACTACGGTGGTCGCGCGGAAATCGTCACCGGGGTGCAGCAGATTGCCCGCGAAGTGCAGGCTGGGAAACTTACTCCGGATGAGATTACTGAAGAAACGCTCAGCGCCCATATGATGACGGCACCGCTAGCCCCGGACGCCGATCCGGACGTTTTAATCCGGACGAGTGGCGAGGAGCGGATCTCTAACTTCCTGTTGTGGCAGTTAGCCTACAGTGAACTGGTCTTTACGGACGTGTACTGGCCGGACTACACTCCCGATGAACTGGCGCGCAACATTGCTGCGTTCCAGCAGCGGAACCGGCGCTTTGGGGGACTTGATGACGGAAAGGACGAAAAATAAATGAAACAACGTGTGATTACGGCCATTGTGGCCATGATTATCTTTATCCCGCTGCTGATTTGTGGCGGGACGCCGTTCAGCATCCTGGTAGTAGCGATGGGGCTGGTGGCAATGTCGGAAATGTTGACGATGAAAAAGAAGCTCCTGGTTTCTCCGGAAGCCGGTCTGAGTTTTCTAATGATGGCGGGCATGCTGGTGCCGGATTCATGGTTGCGGGTTATTCCGGGAATTACGCACCTTGATTTGCTGTACTTCTTTGCCCTGATTCTGTTACTGTACACGGTGGCGTCCAAGAACCGCTTCTCGTTTGATGATGCCGGGGCGCTGGTCCTGTGTGCCGTATACGCCGGGTTGGGCTTTCACTACATGATTGCCGCCCGGAACGTCGGGTTAACAACGATCTTATACGGCCTATTAATTGTGTGGATCACCGACAGTGGGGCTTACATGATTGGGCGGCAAATTGGCAAACACAAGCTGGCCCCGAAGATGAGCCCGAACAAGACCTGGGAAGGGTCAATTGGCGGAACCGTTGCGACCGTGATTTTGGTCGGAATCTACCTGTTCTTCTTCCCGCTGAAGAAGTACTCCTTACCGGTGATGCTGCTGATTACGCTGGTGCTGTCAGTTGCCGGCCAAATCGGCGACCTGGTCGAATCAGCCTTTAAGCGGCACTACGGGGTTAAGGACTCCGGGAAGATTTTGCCGGGGCACGGGGGTATCCTGGACCGGTTTGACTCGTTACTGTTCGTCTTACCGCTGATGCACCTCTTTGGTTTGATTTAACGGGGGACGCCGAAAATGATTATTACGATTATTGCGTTTGTTATTGTTTTCGGGGTGCTGGTCACGGTGCACGAATTCGGGCACTACTACGTTGCGAAGCGGTCCGGAATCCTTGTGCGCGAGTTTTCCATCGGAATGGGCCCCAAGCTCTTTGCGTACCGGAAAAACGGCACAACGTACACAATCCGGATTCTCCCGCTGGGCGGTTACGTCCGGATGGCGGGGTTGGACGATGAGGACGCCCTTCAAAAGGGAATGGCTGCCCTTTTAACGATGGATGACGATGAGGTCGTTCGAACCATTGATCTGCGCCGCGACCACCCGAGTTTAACTGGTTTGCCGTTGGAAGTGACGGACTGGGATTTGCAGGACAAGCTGTGGATTAAGGGGTATGAAACCGGTGCCGGCGAAGAGGTGCACCGGTTTAAGGTTGCGCGCGATGCGACGGTGGTTGAACCGGACGGCACGCCGGTGCAGGTTGCGCCGCGGGACGTTCAGTACCAGTCGGTGAGCGTGTGGAAACGGATGCTGACGAACGTGGCGGGGCCGTTCAACAACGTGTTGTTAGCCATTGCGGCGTTTATGCTCGTCGCGTTCCTGCACGGCGGTGCTCCTCAGATCACCAATGCCGTCGGGCGCGTTGAGCCCCATTCAGTTGCCCAGAAGGCGGGCTTGCGCGCCAACGACCAGATTCTTCGGGTTGCCGGCCACAAAACCACTAACTGGACGGAACTAACACGGGCAATCGAGCAGCGCGGTGGTCAGAAGACGACGTTTATCGTCCGCCGGTGTCACCGGGTCCGGAAGATGACGCTGACGCCCAAGGTGGTTAAGCAAAACGGGAAACGGCTGGGTCAGATTGGCATCATGGGAAAGGTGGTCTTAAACCACCATTTCTTTGCGATGGTCGGGTATGGCTTTACCCAGACGTGGACGATGACCAAAGCGCTCTTCGGGGCGTTGGGCACAATGATTACGCACGGGTTCCACCTCAACGATTTAGGGGGGCCGGTGGCCATGTTCTCGTACACCGAACACGCCGCCAAGCAGGGGCTTATCAGCATTGTGAGCCTCACGGCGTTCCAATCAATCAACCTGGCGATCATTAACCTGCTACCGATTCCAGCCCTTGACGGGGGGAAAATCCTGTTAAACCTGATCGAGGCGGTTCGGCGGAAGCCGATTAGCCAGAAGGTGGAGGAGACCCTGACGTTGATTGGGTTTGGGTTTTTGATGGTGCTGATGTTCCTGGTAACGTGGAACGATTTGCGCCGGTACTTCTTTTAATTAAATAAAGTGTAACGAAAAAAGGTTGGGACAATAACGAAATCCCAACCTTTTTTGTGTTGTATGTGTTCTTATTACCACGCTTTGCATGCCGCCTGCATGAACGTAACCGCATCACCTACGTAGCGGTAGTCCGCGTAATCAAAGATTGGTGCGTGGGGGTCGGTGTTGACTGCCACGATGGTGCCGGTATTCTTAACACCCGCTAGAAACTGGGATGACCCCGAGACACCCAGGGTGATTAGCAGGCGCGGGTGCACTGTTTGCCCCGTTAAACCAATCTGGGCCTGAACGCCAAAGCCCGGAAGGAGGGACACTGGCCGGGTGGTCATAACGGCCGCGTTCAGCTGGTGGGCCAGTTGCTTAGCGAGCCGGATTCCTTCAGGCGTTGCCGCGCCCCGTCCTAATGCAATAATGCGTGAGGCGTCCTTTGGTTGGTGCGGGGACGTCGGCGCAGTCGCCGTTGTTTCGCCAGTCAACTGACTTAGCGGCACGGGAAACGGGGTAACCGTGACCGTGGTCGGCGTCGGGACCGGTGTGGTGGCAGCGGGGAACACGCCCGGCCGGATACTTGCCATGGCCGGGGAAGTGGTGGTCGTGATGGTACAGACCACGTTGTCCCCGTACGCTGGTTTGGTCTGAACAAGCTGGCCGTTCCTAAATTCAAGGTCCGTACAGTCCGCACTTAATCCGGTGTGGAGGAGCCCTTGAACGTACGGGGCAACGCTGCGGCCAAGCGGGGTGGCGCTAAAGAGGGCAAACACGGGGTTAACCTCCCGGATGTGGGCGGCTAACACGGCGGCCTGTTGGGCAACGGTGGCGTTGTCCGGTATTGGAATAAGCGTAGCGTGAGCGATTCCCGTGCCCTGAAGCTGCCGTTGGAGGGTGGAGTGGTCCTCAGTCGCACCAAGGACTGCCATGTTCAGGGTCACCCCGGCCCACTTCTGGGTGTGGGCGGCTAATTCCAGCACGCCCGGGGCGAAGTGGCCGTTATGATATTCACCAAAAAGCCATCCTGTTGTCATTTGATTACCTCCCGTGATTGTTGAATAAGGGTGCTTAGCTGGTCCACGGCAGTCGGGGCATCCTCCGCCAGGGCAGTTGCCGTACGTTTAGTAGGGTGCACCGGCGTCAGCGCAGTAACCGTGGTTGCGGACCCTTTTTGTCCAACCGTTGCTGGGGCACACCCAATCGTAGCGGCGTCCCATGTTTGGAGCTGGTGAGCCGGGTCAACCGCTGCTGCCTGAGCGACTGTCATGGCTGCGGGGGCAAACGTTGCCGCCGGTCCCACCGTCAGGACCGCCTGGGTAGTTAAAGAAACCGTTGTTGCGGTGGTACCGAGTTGGCTGGTAACCACCGCCGGTTCGTCCGGAACAATGCGCGTAATGTTGGGAAGAAGTTCCCAGCCTAACTGGGCGGCGATGTTTCCGCCCACCTGACCGGTATCCGCATCGGTGGATTGGGTACCGGTAATCACCAACCGGACCCCATCACAGTGCCGGATGGCGGCGGTGAGGGCGGTCGCGGTTGCTAGCGTATCCGCCCCCGCAAACGCCTTGTCAGTTAGTAAAACTGCGCGGGTGGCCCCCATGGCCAGGGTTGTTCGGAGAAGCCGTTCATTATCCGGCGTTCCCATGCACAGTGCGATGATGTCCTCATCCGGCGTGGTGCGTAGCATCTTCGCTGCGGCTAACGCGTACCTGTCGGCCGGGTCAAGGTGGGTTGCCGTTGTGGTCCGTTCAAGGTGGTGGGTTTGTGGGTCAATGGCGACGTGGTCACTGACCGGCACTCCCTTTACGCATACAATAATACTCATGTTTTAGGACCTCCTTAATTAACGTTGACGGTGCATCGCGGCAAACGTCACTGTTGCTGCCCGGTGGTCGTCAAGCACCATCAGGGTTTGCAGCAACTGACTGCCAGCGACCCAGCTAGTCCACTGGTTCTGGTTGCGGATCCCAAACGCCTTGAACGTCGCTGCCATCCGGGTGGTGATGATTCGTTGGTTCATTCCCGCCGTAATCATGGCAACGGCCAAGGCCTCGTCCTGATTATCATCCTGGTCCGCCGTTGTCAGCGTCAGTGGGTTCAGGAAAGCGGCGTGGCGGGATGTGCTGGCCGCCATGGCGGTTAACTGGGCAATCTGGTGCTGCATGGCGGGTTGCATGGCAAGGTTTCCGTTTTGTTGGGGAACGTTTTTTCCGTATTCGACCAGGTACCCCGTCATTGCCTGCTGGAGGGCGGCCGTAATGGTGACCAGCATCCGTTCAAATTCCCGCTGGTTTTGGGGGGCGGCGTCATCCAGTGCAGCCTGAAGCATCGGGGCTGTCACTGGAGGATTGAGGCCCAGCTCCCAGTGCGCTGCGAGGTGGATGCTCCACCGGGGAACCACCGGAGCGGTTCGTTCAAGCAGGGCCGTTTTTACCGCGGCCGGTGGCTGGGCGAGAAACCCGCGTTCCTTTGCTCCCTCCCAGAGGGAAGCTGACTCAGGGAGCGTTGGCGTTGCCGTCAGGTAATCGTCAACGAACTGGGTGATCAGCGGGTTGATTAAGTCGCTTGCAATCATTTTAATTCCTCCTCGTTTATCTTGGTAAATCAATTATCCCATGATCCTTTGGTGACGGAAAATATCTTGCCTGGTAATTCCGGGGTGGCTGGAGGAAGGCGGTAAAATTTGGTATCATAGGAAGCGATTATTGATACGCGGAAGCGGAAGGGGATAGTTATGAAACAATCACGGATGTTAATTCCGACACTTAAAGAAACACCGAAAAAGGCTGAGGCGGTTAGTCACCAGCTCATGTTACGGGCGGGCTACATCAAGCAGATTTCTGCGGGGATGTACGCATACCTGCCCCTCGCTTTTCGGGTAATGGAAAAGATCCAGACCATCATCCGGCAGGAGATGGAGCGGATTGATGCCGTGGAGATGCTGGTCCCCGCTGTTGTTCCCGCTGAACTGTGGGAGGAATCGGGCCGGTACGCAACGTACGGGCCGGAATTGTTTAAGTTTAAGAACCGGCACGAACGGGATTTCATTCTCGGTCCAACCCACGAAGAAACGATGACGACCATCATGCGCGACAGCATCAAGTCGTACAAAAAGTTGCCGTTATCGGTTTACCAGATTCAAATGAAGTACCGGGATGAAGACCGGCCGCGGTACGGGTTACTGCGGGGCCGCGAATTCCTGATGCTTGACGGCTACTCGTTCCACATTGATGACGATAGTCTGGACGATACGTTCCGCGCAATGGACCAGGCCTACCACAACATTTTTGACCGGTGCGGGCTTGACTACCGTGAAATTATTGCGGACTCTGGCGCCATGGGCGGAAAGACCTCTAAGGAATTCATGGCAATCGCTCCAATTGGCGAGGACACGGTGGTGTACTCCGACCAGAGCGACTATGCGGCTAACCTGGAAATGGCTAAGAACCTGCGGGTTGCGAAGAAATCCCACGAATCAGCCCGGGAGTTAACCAAGGTGGCAACGCCGGGCAAGAAGACAATTGATGACGTGGCTGAGTTCCTCGGCGAAGAACCAGCTGACCTGGTGAAGACGATGCTGTACATCGTTGACGGGGAACCGGTGATTGCCCTGCTGCGGGGGGATGACCAGTTAAACGAAACGAAGTTCACCAACCTCCTTGGAGCTAACGACTTACGGCCCGCAACGCCAGAAGAGGCCCAGCAGTACATGAACGGCGCCTCGTTTGGTTCACTGGGTCCGGTGGGCGTTGATGAGCACATTAAGATCTACGCCGACCAGGACGTTGAGGGCATGATGAACATCAGCGTTGGGGCCAACGAGGATGGCTTCCACTACCAGAACGCCAACATTGGCCGCGACTTTACCGTTGAACAGTTTGCCGACCTGCGGAACGTTGAGGAGGGCGAGTTATCGCCGGACGGGCAGGGAACGCTGCAGTTCACCCGCGGAATTGAAATCGGCCACATCTTCAAGTTGGGGACGCGCTACTCAGAAAGCATGCACGCAACGGTCTTAGACCAGAACGGGCGCGACGTTCCGCTGAAGATGGGGTGCTACGGGATCGGGGTTTCCCGGCTGTTATCCGCCATCATCGAACAGAATAATGATGAACACGGGATTATTTGGCCGCGCCAGATTGCGCCGTTTGACGTCCACGTTGTTCCGGTCAACATTAAGAATGACGAACAGCGGGCACTCGCCGAAAAGATTACGGCAGAACTTGAAGACCACGGTTACAGCGTCCTGCTTGATGACCGGAAAGAACGGGCGGGCGTTAAGTTCGCTGATTCCGACTTAATCGGGCTCCCAGTCCGGATCACCGTGGGAAAGAAGGCGGCTGACGGCATCGTTGAAGTGAAACTCCGGCGGGCCGCTGAACCGATTGAAGTAAAGGTTGCTGAGCTCCAAAACTCGCTGGCAATCCTGTTGAAGCAGGCTGAATAGGAATTATGATAAACGGTAAGTCTCGGGGTAGGGCCTGTTTTGGTCAGCCCGGGACTTTATGTTTCTGAAGGAGGCAACGTGAATGGCGCTTGATAAGCACGCTCTTTTTGAAAAATTATGTACGCAGGCTGAGTGGAATGCGGCGGAGGATCCCACGGGCGCGCTGATGGCCGCAACGGTTAACCAGGTAATCGTCCACGAGCATTCTAAGCGGTGGGAAATCGTTTTGGGGGTTCAGCGCGTCATCCCGTTTAAGGTGTTTCTGCGCTTTCACCAGCAGGTTAACGCGGCGTTTCAGGGAATTGCGGATGTTACGCTGCGCATCGAACCCGGTGACCCGGCAGTGACGGAACAGGAAGTGCAGGACTACTGGCCGTTTGTGGTGGCGCACAGTGCCGCCAACGAGCAGGTAGTCAACCAGGTGTGCGGGCATGCGCCTAAGCTGACGGGAAAAACGCTGAGTCTACAGGTGGCCGGGGATAATCAGGCGGCGCTGCTAAGTGCCGCCACGTTGCAGGGTCTTGCAGCTGGATACCAGCAGGTGGGCTTCCCTAAGTACACGATTAAGCCGGTGGTTGTCGCTGGTGAACAGCCAAATCACATCAAGTATCAGGAAAAACGTGCGCAAAGTGACGCGGAGCTTACCAAGAAGGCCATGGCTGCCATTCAGCAGCAAAGCCAGCAGCGCGCTGCCAAGAAGAAAAAGAAGGCGGTGCCGAAAGCCGAAGGGCCAGTCCTGTTAGGACGGAAAATTAAGGATGACATACCCGTAACGCAGATGGTCGCAATCACCGAAGAGGAGCGTTCCGTTGTTGTTCAGGGGTACGTCTTTAACGCTGAGGTGCGGGACCTGCGTTCCGGGCGGAAGATTATCACGCTCGAAGTGACGGATTACAGTTCATCGTTTGTCATCAAAAAGTTCTCCAATAGTGAGGAGGACGAAGCCCAGTTTGCTAACCTGACGGCCGGCAAGTGGGTCAAGGTCCGAGGAAGCGTGCAGGAAGACTCTTACCTGCGGGACCTGGTCATCATGGCCCGTGATATTAACGAGGTCCACCACGAAGAACGGCAGGACACGGCGGAGGGTGATAAGCGCGCGGAGCTGCACCTTCACACGACGATGAGTACGATGGACGCCACCAACTCTATTTCTGATTACGTGGCTCAGGCCGCTAAGTGGGGGCACAAGGCGATTGCGGTCACCGACCACGGCGACCTGCAGGCCTTTCCCGAAGCCCACTCTGCCGGGCAAAAGCACGGGGTGAAGGTGCTGTATGGACTGGAAGCCAACGTGGTCGACGGCGGCCAAAACATTGCGTACAACGACGCCCACGTGAACCTCAAGGATGCCACCTACGTTGTTTTTGATACCGAAACGACGGGGTTATCAGCCCAGTACGATAAGGTGATTGAACTGGCGGCTGTTAAGATGAAGGGTGGCACGGTGATTGACCGGTTTGAAGAATTTATCGATCCGGGTCATCCGCTGTCGCAAACAACGATTAACCTGACAAGCATTACCGATGACATGGTACGCGGCTCCAAGTCGGAGGGCGAGGTTTTTCGGATGTTTAAGGACTTCTGTGCGGGCTGCGTGATTGTCGGGCATAATGCTACGTTTGACGTGGACTTTATGAACACGGGGTACGCCCGCCACGACCTTGGTCCGATTGCCGAACCGTGGATTGATACGCTGCCGCTGGCCCGGTTCCTGTACCCGGAAATGAATGGGTTCCGGCTGAACACGCTGGCGCGGAAACTGAACGTGACCCTGGAGCACCACCACCGGGCGATTTACGATGCGGAAGCTACGGGTTACATTTACTACGCGATGCTGAAGGACGCGGAGGAGCAGTACCAGATTACGTTCCACGATCAGCTCAATGATCATGTGGGTGAAAACGAGGCGTACAAGCACGAGCACCCGTTCCACGCCATTATCATTGCCCAAACGCAGGCCGGAATGAAGAACCTCTTCAAGCTGGCTTCGGCGTCAATGACCGAGTACTTCTACCGCGTGCCGCGGGTGCCGCGCGCACTTTTAGAAAAGTACCGGGAAGGTTTGCTGGTGGGGTCAGCATGTGCGGACGGCGAAGTTTTTACCGCAATGATGCAAAAGGGGTACGCGGTTGCCCGGGAAAAGGCAAAGTTTTACGACTACCTTGAGGTGCAACCAAAGCCCGTGTATGCGCCATTGATTGAGCAGGAGTTGGTCAAGGACGACGCCCGTCTTGAAGAAATTATCGCTAACATGGTAAAGCTGGGCCATGAGTTAGATAAACCCGTGGTCGCAACCGGGGACGTGCACTTCATGAACAAGGAGGACGCCATTTACCGGCGGATTCTAATTCATTCCCAGGGCGGGGCCAACCCATTAAACCGCCTTAAGGACTGGCCGGACCTGCATTTCCGGACGACGGATGAGATGCTGGATGATTTTGCCTTTCTGGGGGATGAGACGGCGCACGAAATCGTCGTCGCCGCACCGCAACAGGTTGTTGCCATGGTTGATGATGACGTTTCCCCGGTAACGGATAAGACCTACCCGCCGAAAATGCCGGGGGCCGAAGACGATATTAAACGAATGACGATGGACCGGGCGCACGAGCTGTACGGGGAAGAATTACCGGCAATCGTTGCTGACCGGCTTGACCGGGAACTGGACAGTATTATCGGAAACGGGTTTGCCGTCCACTACCTGATTGCCCAAAAACTGGTGGCGAAATCCAATAAGGACGGCTACCTGGTCGGATCCCGGGGGTCCGTTGGTTCTAGTTTAGTGGCGACGATGGCGGGAATCACTGAGGTTAACCCGTTACCGCCGCACTACCGTTGCCCGAAGTGCCAGTGGACTGAGTTTTATACCAAGGGAGAATACGGTTCCGGGTACGACCTGGAAGACCGTGATTGTCCGGAATGCGGGGCGCCCCTGGTGAAGGACGGCCAGGATATTCCGTTTGAAACCTTCCTGGGCTTTAAGGGAGATAAGGTGCCTGATATCGACCTGAACTTCTCCGGGGACTACCAGCCGATTGCGCACAACTACATGAAGGTCCTCTTCGGGGCGGATAACGTGTACCGGGCCGGAACGATTGGGACGGTAGCTGATAAGACGGCCTACGGGTTCGTGAAGGCGTACGAACGGGATACCGAACAAAACCTGCGGGGGGCTGAGGTGGACCGCCTTGCCAAGGGAGCAACCGGGGTCAAACGGACGACCGGACAGCACCCGGCCGGGATCCTGATTGTGCCGGCGGATAAGGAAATCTACGACTTTACACCGATTCAGTACCCGGCGGATGACCAGAACGCTTCGTGGGAAACGACCCACTTTGATTTCCATTCCATCCACGACACGCTCTTAAAGATGGATATTCTGGGGCACGATGACCCGACGATGATTCGGATGCTGCAGGATTTGTCGGGGGTTGACCCGCAGTCAATTCCGACCGACGATCCGGGCGTGATGCAGCTGTTCCAGGGAACGGAAGTCTTAGGCGTCACCCCAGAACAGATTCACTCCAAGACGGGGACGCTGGGCATTCCTGAATTTGGGACCCGTTTTGTTCGCGGAATGCTGGAGGAAACGAAGCCGAAGACGTTTGCGGAACTGCTGAAGATTTCTGGCCTTTCCCATGGAACCGACGTGTGGTTAGGCAATGCCGAAGACCTAATCAAAAACGGGGTAATTACCATGCCGGAGGTTATCGGGTGTCGGGATGACATCATGATGGACCTGATTCATTGGGGCGTGCCAAACGACGTGGCGTTTAACACGATGGAACACGTGCGGAAGGGGCGCGGCATTCCGGAAGAATGGCAAAAGATTATCCGGGATGCCGGGGTCAAGGAATGGTACCTGGAAGCCTGCTTGAAGATTAAGTACATGTTCCCGAAAGCCCACGCTGCCGCCTACGTGCTGATGGCGCTGCGGATTGCCTACTTCAAGGTTTACTTCCCGCTGGTGTACTACTGCGCCTACTTCTCCGTGCGGGCACGCGACTTTGACATTGTCGCGATGGCCCGGGGAAAGGACGCCGTCAAGGAGCGGATGCAGGCCATTGAAGAGCAGGGCAACGACGCTCCGGCTAAGGATAAAACGCTTTTGGTTGTCCTTGAGCTCGCGAACGAAATGCTCGAGCGCGGCTTTAAGTTCCAGATGGTTGATCTGGAACGGTCCGCCGTTTCGGAGTGGCTAATTGACGGTGATACGTTGATTGCGCCGTTCTCGGCAATCCCGGGATTGGGTGAAAACGCTGCTAAGCAAATCGTGGCGGCGCGGGAAGAAAAGCCGTTCCTGTCAAAGGAAGACCTGATGAAGCGCGGCCACGTGTCGCAGACGATTATTGACTTTATGACGGAAAACCACGTTTTGGATCAGTTGCCGGACGAAAACCAGCTGAGTTTGTTTGATAATATGTTTTAATAAGGTGCGAAGCCGTTAGTAAGGTGCGGAGCCGGACCACCGGGCAAATAAATTAAGGCGCGACGCTGAGCGGCAAAGCCGGTCAAGGAGGGGCTTATTATTTGCGCATGGGTGGTCCAAGCGAAGCCTGATTAGAAAGGTGCGGAGCCGAACCACCGGGCAAATAAATTAAGGCGCGACGTAGAGCGGCGAAGCCGTTCAAGGAGGGGCTTATTATTTGCGCATGGGTGGTCCGAGCGAAGCCTGATTAGCCGAACCACCGGGCAAATAAATTAAGGCGCGACGCTGAGCGGCAAAGCCGGTCAAGGAGAGGCTTATTATTTGCGCATGGGTGGTCCGAGCGAAGCCTGATTTAACAAGGTGTGGTCCCATAACGGTAATTAGACGCAGGGCGCGGAACGCGCGTTCAAGGAAGATTGCGCTGTGGGGGTTAAAGGGCGTGAGCGAAGCCCGATTAAGAAGGCGCAGCACGCCAGCCCTTTTTACTGTCCTTTCGCGTCTTTCCGCGGCATAATAAAGGGGAGTTTATAACGAGGAGGAACTAGCGATGTTAGGAGCAACGTTACTCGGAACGGGCGGGAGCATTCCGCTCCCTGACCGGTATTTATCATCGGCCGTCTTAAACTACAAGGGCCGGGAGATTTTAATGGATGCCGGCGAGGGAACTGGGGTGTCCATGCGGGCTGCACGAACGGGCTTTAAGAACCTGGATGTAATTTGCATTACCCACCTTCACGGGGACCATGTAATCGGGTTACAAGGAATTCTGGGAACGACAAGTAATACCGGTCGGACCGAACCAATTACGATTATCGGGCCGAAGGGGATTAAGGATGTGATGAAGGGCTTCCGGGTGATCATGCCGTGGTTGGCCTACGACATTAACATCATCGAGGACCCGGAACCGGGGAAGCCGATTGTGATTAATAACAAGTACATTCACGGCGACCTCAGCATTACGCCGCTTCCCGTTAAGCATACGCGGCCGTGCTTTGCTTACCGGGTTGACATTAAACGGGCCCCGAAGTTTGACCCGCAGCGGGCGCGGGAAAATGAAGTCCCGCAACAGCTGTGGGGAAAGCTCCAGAAGAGTGGCGCGCCAGTTGAACTTGACGGCCAAACGTACACCCCGGAGATGGTTTTAGGGGCGCCGCGGAAAGGGCTGCGGTTCGTGTGGATTACCGATACCCGGCCGGTTCCGGAACTGCCGGAATTCATGAAGGATGCTGACATGATCTTCAGTTGTGCTAACTTTGGTGCCAACGAAGATGAGGATAAGGCTAAAAAGAAGCTCCACATGACCTTTGCGGATGCGGCCACCAACGCCAAGAACGCCCATGCTAAGGAGCTTGTTTTGACGCACTTTTCCCAGGCAATGCGTCATCCCGAACAGTATAAGGAAAACGCAACGAGCATCTTCCCGAATACCATTATCGGGAAGGACCACATGCACTTCGACCTGAATTTTGACCAGGATTTTGCGGAACCAACGATCATCGAAACCCGGGTTGAAGGGGAAGACGAGGAATAGTTAAAACATAAATGATTTAACCCCGTTGTTCTTAAAAGGACAGCGGGGTTTTTGTTTTGCAAAAGTGATGGTATGGATAAAAAATTTAAATGAGAAAATGTTGCCTAAAGGATTGCATTTTTGAAAGTACCGTGTAAAATGTGATTAAAATATGATTAGTATTCATATTAAATTCTTATTGAAGGAGTGATGACAAAATGCACAGTGCGGGACAAGCAGTTGATTTTCAATGGGGTGGCCGGCAAAAGCGGAACGTTATTCTGTATCTCTGGATTTATGGCCTTTTGGGTGCGGTAACGGGAATTACGAATAACGCAATGATGTCGTATTATCAGATTGTTGCTCCTAAGTTGGTGACCGGGTATAACCTTTACGGTGCGATTGGCTCCATTTTGTTAACCGGAGTAATCATGTTAATCCACCGGTGGGGATTTAAGAAAATCTTGCTAATTGCCCCGCCAATTACGGTGATTACGTTGGTTGTCTCGATTATGACAACGAATGTTCCGTTAATCATCATTATGAGCATTATTTCTGGAGTTTCGATTGGAATTTATGATTTTCTGTACCCAATTATGTTTGCGGTGTACATTCCGCGGGAACGGCAAACACGGTGGATGACCTACGTGATGATTGATAATTTGTTGTGGCAATCCGTTCTTACCTTCCTAGGAGGGAAGGCCGTTGTATACTTCTTCGGTAAACTTCAGGGAATTTCTTATTCTCAAGCGTCGGTACTTTCGGCCCATCAAGAAACCATGCACGGGACGATGTTAGCTCACTATACAACGGCTTATAAGGACGTGATTTTGGTTGCCGTTGTCTTAGCGGCGTTAGCGTTCCTGTTTGCCCTCGCAATTAAGGATCGGCCGGTTGACTACCGGATGACGGCTAGTGCGCAGGCGGCACAGAAAACAAAGTGGAACCTTCAAAATTACCGGGCGCTTGCAAACAAGACAGTTTTTATGTGGCTTTTATACATGGTTCTGGTCGGGTTCGGCGCATCGATTGTAGTTCCATACATTCCAATTTACCTGAATAATTACCTGCACATTGCGCGGGGGGTAACGGCAACCATTAATACGATTCAAACGGCAGCAATGTTTGTGGGGTATATGGCGGCGCCGTTCTTGGAACGGAAGTTGGGGACGATTGTTTCTATCGTTGCAACGATGCTGATGTGTACACCTTTAATGATTATTATGGCAAACGGCCGGTTATTGGGATCTGGAATGATGTTGGCTGTCATTGTTTGTATCGTATTGTTCCTGCGGTCGGGCATTGCGAACGCTGCTATGCCGGTTCAGCAAACCCTTCAGATGGCGATGGTGGATAAGGACCACCGGCCGGCATTTAGTGCCATTCTTTCACTGGTGAGTGCCATAACGGGGATTTTATCCGGGTTGTTTTGTACGTTTGTTCTCTTTACTTCACTGGAAGGGTACGCCGTTGCGTACTACATTGCAGGCGGATTGTACTTAATTGGTTCAATTTTTATTCTAATTGTGCTCAAGAAAAAATATAACGACTTGACGCGGCCGGTAACTCAACAGGCAACAACCCAAGAAGAGATTGTTGAGAACCAGTCCGTAGTGACGGATGATTAACTGTTATAAGGAATGGGACGGGATCCGAACAATGGTCTCGTTTCTTTTTGTCTGTTTCCTAATAAGCGATTGCTTTTTAGTGATAAAAGAGTACAATAAAATTAAAAGTTGATGAGTAATCGACAAGCATTTTATAAAGGAATGATGATTATGAACGCTCTCTCAGCGGATAGTGAAGCCGCCTGGTCCGGCCGGGCAAAGCGGAACGTTTGGCTCTACGTTTGGATTTATGGGTTACTTGGAGCCGTTACGGGGATTACGAACTACGCAATGATGTCGTACTACCAGATTGTGGCGCCCCAGTTAGTGAAGGGGTTTAACCTGTATAGTTCAATTGGAACGTTAATTCTCTCATTGTTAATTGCCTTGATTCACCGGACAGGGTTTAAGAAGATCATGCTGATTGCACCGCCGATTACGGTTGCGGCGTTGGTAATTACCGTGATTACAAATAACGTTCCCCTAATCATTATCATGTGCATTGCCTCGACCATTACGATTGGAATTTACGACTACCTGTACCCAATCATGTTTGCGGTGTACATTCCACGGAAAAAGCAAACCAAGTGGATGACCTACATATTAGTCGATAACCTGGTATGTCAGACGGTCCTGACGTTCCTTGGTGGAAAGCTGGTTGTGTATTTCTTCGCACTGCTGCAACACGTTTCTTACGGGAAGGCTTCAGCTTTATCGGCACATCAGGAAGCGATGCACGGCGCAATGCTGGCAAACTACACGATGGCGTACCGGTGGGTAATTGTGATTGCGGCTGTTCTTGCAGGGTTAGCGTTTATTTTTGCACTGTTCTTCCGCGAAAAGCCGAGTGACTACCGTGAAACGCCAATTGAACGGGAACGGGACGAAGCGGCTCAGCGGCCAAGCAACTTCAAGCAGTTAATGACCAAGACGGTTCTGATTTGGGTATTATACCTGGTGCTCGTGCGGTTTGGGGCGCTGTTAGTTACGCCGTACTTCCCAATTTATCTGAACAACTACCTGCACATGCCACGGGGCGTGGCCGCAACGGTCAACACGTTCCAGAACGCCGCCATGTTCCTGGGATACCTTGTAGCGCCGTTCCTAGAGAAGAAACTGGGGTCAATTGTTTCGATGGCGGCAGCGGGGATTACCGTTGCGCCGATGATGATTTTGATGGCGAACGGACGTGCTTTAGGAACAGGGACAGTTGCCGTAATTATCGTTGGGGTGGTTCTGTTCTTACGGTCAGGAATTGCGAACGCAACGGCACCAATTCAGCAGTCACTGCAAATGGCGATGGTGTCAAAGGACCTGCGACCAGCCTTTAGTTCGGTCATTTCGCTGGTTAACGCCTTGATGGGGGTTGTCTCCGGATTGTTCTGTACATTCTTCCTCTTCAAGTCATTATCCGGATACGCAACCGCGTACTACATCGCAGGGGCACTGTACGTCGTTGCAGGAG
Organism: Candidatus Ligilactobacillus avistercoris; assembly: GCA_019119415.1. GTDB lineage: Bacteria > Bacillota > Bacilli > Lactobacillales > Lactobacillaceae > Ligilactobacillus > Ligilactobacillus hohenheimensis. The sequence goes on from DWXB01000010.1 coordinate 66,718, forward strand.
TCTTCATCCTGATTTTCTTCAAGAAGAAGTACAACCGGATTATGGATGAGGTGCCAACGCAGGCTGAAAGTGATGCGGTGGTTGCCGAAAAGGAAAACGGCGAGGAATAACCGGATAAAGCCGTAAAGATAAGTATCACAAATAAGGGCGTTCTTTTATGAGGGACGCTCTTATTTTTATTACGCAATTGTAATGCGAATGTTGACAGCGATTATAAAAAGTACGTAAAATTAAATTGATTGTTCATTATATAACAATCCGTCTTACTACTTATTCAGGAGATGATTACAGTGACGGTTGATAAAACGATGCAGGGGCTACTGGACGAAACGGTAACAACTTTTGTTCAGAACGAGATTGCTCCGTACGACATACAGATTGACCGTAAACGGGGATTGCCTGATGGGTTATTTGACCGGATGGCTGACCTTGGTTTCTTAAATGCAATTCTACCGCGTGAATATGGTGGGGCGGAGCTTCCAATGACAAGTGCGGCGCGGTTGATTAACCAACTAGCAGTGGGAAATGCGAGCGTTGCGGTAATGGTGGAGGGCCAGTACAAGACACTGTTTCAGCTGATGAAATACGGTGACGAAGAAATCCAGCGTGAATACTTACCGCGTGCCCAGCATGAAATCCTGGCCTTTTCCAATACCGAACCTAGTGGTGGCTCTAATCCGAGTGGCAATCAGACGTGGGCAAAGCAACGGGCTGACGGCAAGTGGGTGATTAACGGTGACAAGGTTATGATTACGAACGGAACGTTGGCCCGCAACTACATTATCACCACCAAGACTGGAGAGGATGAATTTACCTGTTTTATGGTCGATGACCGGATGCCGGGATTTAGCTACGGTGAAGTGGAAAACTTTATTGGTCTCCGGGGGATTCCGTGTGGCGAGATTGTGCTCCAGGACGTTGTTGTTGACGAGCATCATATGATTGGTAAACGGGGACAGGGCCTTGTTGTCTTTAACCAGGCCCACGCCGATGCCCGGGTTCTGATGGGCGCCGTGTTGACGGGGATTATGGAGCATGAATTGGCCATTGCAAAGGAATACGCTAATCAGCGGCGTGCTGGACAGATTTTGCTCCGTGATATGCAGGTAACCCAGGAAAAGATTGCGCGGGTTGCAATGAGTAAGGAAATGACGAGGTTGGCTTACGAACATGCTGCTAGAATGCGGGACGCAGGCGAGCCAACGGACGAGATTGCCGCAATGATTAAGTGTTTTGGGAGTCAAGTTGCGGTTAAGGCGGGCGATGAAGTCCTGCAGCTTCTTGGGGGTTACGGGTACAGCGCTGATTACCCGGTTGAACACCTAATCCGGGACGCCCGGGCAATGGAAATTGCTGAAGGAACGGTTGAGAAGATGCACACTGAAATTAGTACCGCAGAATTTGCAAAGGAGGGGTAAGGGATGCGCGTAATTGTTTGCATTAAACAGATCCTAAAGGTGGGCCGTGTTCACCTTGATGACCACAATAACCTGATGCGGGCTGGGGTTCCCGGGATGATGAATCCAGCTGATAAGCAGGCATTGGAATTGGCGTTAACAATTAAGAATCAGCACCCCGATACCGAAATTGTTGCGCTGAGCATGGGACCCGCTGATTTTAACCAGTCCCTGCACCAGGCCATGGCTCTCGGAGCAGACCGCGCAGTGTTGTTGAGTTCCCGGGCGTTTGGGGGCGCAGATACACTGGCAACTGCGAAGACACTGGTTGCGGGAATTCAGAAACTTGGCGGGGCGGATTTAATCCTCTTCGGATCACAGGCCCAGGATGCCGATACCGGGCAGGTTGGGCCGTTAGTCGCAACCAAGTTAAACCTGCCACAGGTGACCTACATGACGGATGGAACGGTGGATCAAGAGCGCCACTTAGTTGCACACCGGTTAGTTGAACAGGCTCAGGAGGAGGTTACGGTGGCTCTTCCCGCTGTCGGAACGGTTTCCGCCCCGGATACTGCGGATGAGTACCATTATCCTAGTTTACATGCCATTCGGGTAAGCATGGATACCCCGGTAACTGTTTGGGATGAAACTGACTTAAAACTTGCCCCTCAGGAAGTTGGGTTGAAGGGATCCCCAACCGTTGTTAAGCGGGTCTTTAGTCCTAAGCAGGTGGAGCGAAAGCATGTCCAGTTACCGGCAGCCCCGCAGCAGGCCGTTAACAGTCTATTAGAGCAGCTTCCAGTGGGAATCGACTTAATGGAAGGAGGGACCCACAATGAGTAAGCAATGTGATAAAACGTGGGTGGTAGTGGAACACCGCGGTGTGGTAATCGAACCGGGAAGCGTTCAACTGATTAGCAAGGCTAAAGCAATTAGTCCGGTGCCGGTGGTTGCGGTGGTCTTAACGACGGCGGCTGATCGGGATAAGCTAGTGGCACAACTCCGCCCGTTTGGTGCCGATCAGATTATGGTCGTTACGGACGACAGTTTGAATGAGAAAATGACCCAGGAAACCGCAGCCGCAACCCTCACTCAAATGATGGTCCAACTTGGCCGGCCAATTGCGTTGCTCTTTAGTGCGACGACGTGGGGAAGATCAGTTGCCCCACGCGTTCAGGGAAACGTTGACGCGGGACTAACGGCTGATTGTGTTGATCTGCGGTTTGACAACCAGACACTGATAGGAATTAAACCCTCGTATGGTGACCGGATTATGTGCGAAATTACCAGCGACAGTGTTCTTCCCCAGATGGTAACGGTGCGGCCGAACGTGTTTCAAGCTGTCCAGGAGGGAGAACCGACTCCTGAGGATGCCATTGAGCAATTAGCGGTTACGGTCAAGCCTGATAACCAGGTTGTTCTCAACCAACGGCAAGAAAATCCACTAACAGATGCGGACAATTCGTTGGCCGCAACGGACATTATCCTTGCGCTGGGACGGGGAGCAAACGATCCGGTAACCATTCAGCTTGCTGAGAAGGTAGCGCAGAAGATGGGGGCAAAAATTGGGGTTACCCGGCCGCTTGTGGGCGACCACTTTACCCAGGAGCAACAGATCGGTCAAAGTGGGACGACGGTCGCCCCAAAGTTGATTATTAATTTAGGAATTTCGGGAGCTGCCCAGTATACGACGGGAATGAGTGGCGCAGGAACGATTGTAGCAGTCAACGTTGATCCTGACGCTCCGATTAAGGAAATTGCTGATTACTATTATCCGGGTGAAGCGCAGGCGTTTTTACAAGCGTTGGATGAAGCAATCAATTAAGCACATGAAGAAGGTCAAAATTTGTGGCCTTCTTTTGTTTTTGGCTGATTTTGAAAGCGTTTTATTATAAAATGAAATTGAAAGGAGCGGTGGACATGAAAAAGATTATTAATGATCCAGCAAACGTTGTCCCGGAAATGGTCCGGGGGATGGTGGGAGCGTATCCCCAGTACATTAAACAGATTCCGGAAATGATGGCCGTTGTTCGGAGTGATGAACAGTCGATGGCCGGCAAGGTTGGCATCGTCAGTGGGGGTGGCAGCGGTCACGAACCCGCCCATGCCGGTTACGTGGGGAAAGGGATGCTGAGCGCGGCGGTGGCAGGACAGGTTTTCACGTCGCCAACTCCCGACCAGATTTACGCGGCTATTCAGGCGGCTAATCACGGAAAGGGCGTGTTCCTGGTAATTAAGAACTACTCCGGGGATGTCATGAACTTTGAGATGGCGCAGGATATGGCGGCAATGGATGATATTCCGGTTAAGTCCATTGTCATTGATGATGACATTGCTGTTGAAAATAGCCTATACACCCAGGGGCGGCGGGGCGTTGCCGGAACGGTCCTGATGCATAAGATCCTGGGAGCGGCGGCAGATCAGGGTGCCAGCCTCGATGAAATCGAACAGCTTGCCAAGCAGGTTCTTCCGCATATCAATACCATCGCGGTGGCCTTATCCGCAGCAACCGTTCCTGAAGTCGGGAAACCGGGGTTTGAACTTGCTGACGATGAGATTGAATACGGGGTCGGCATCCACAGTGAACCAGGATACCGGCGCGAAAAGATTAAACCATCCAAGGAACTGGTCGCTGAACTGCTGGGTAAAATTGATGCCAGCTTGCACCTTGATGCGCAGAAGGATTACGCGGTTCTCGTTAACGGGATGGGCGCCACTCCGCTGATGGAGCAGTACATTTTTAGTAATGACCTGTTGGCGCAGTTAGCGGACAAGGGAATTAAGCCAGCGTTTATGAAGGTGGGAAATTACATGACGTCAATTGACATGACTGGAATTTCCCTCACCATCATGGAAGTCGCGGACAAGAAGTGGCTGGATTACCTCAATTATCCGGTTGCAACGATTGCATGGTAGGAGGCTCATTATGGAATTAACGGTTGAAAAGTATGTTCAGTGGATGACGAATTTTACCCAACTCATTACGACGCATAAACAAGAACTGAATGACCTTGATGATGCAATTGGGGACGGTGACCATGGGAGTAACATGGTGCGGGGAATGGATGCCGTAACGGCTGCGCTTGAACCGGCGCCAGCTACCCTCACTGATGCCTTAAAGAAAACGGCCATGGCGCTAATTAGTAAGGTTGGTGGGGCTTCGGGCCCGTTGTACGGGACGGCCTTTTTGGAAATGGCGAAAAAAAGTGCGGCAACAAGTGATGTGGGCGAGCTGCTTGCTGCTGCGGCTGCCGGGGTAATGAAGCGGGGCGGTGCCCAGCCTGGCGATAAAACGATGGTTGACGTCTGGCATGTGGTCGTTCCCCAGATTCAGGATGACACCCTTACGGAAGAAGCCATCCAAACGGCGGTTGACCACACCCGCGATCTTGTTGCGCACAAGGGGCGGGCTTCCTACCTCGGCGAGCGTGCGAAGGGCCACCTTGATCCTGGCGCTGTTTCAACTGGTTACTTGTTTACTTCCTTATTAAACGTGGGGGTGAAATAATGCTTGGAATTACCGTTGTATCCCACGTGCCGGAAATTGCCGCGGGCGTCGTTCAGTTACTCAAGCAGGTTGCTGGTGATACTCCCATCACGTTTGCCGGGGGAACAGATGATAACCGGATCGGTACCAGCATGGAAAAAATTACTACCGCTTTTACGGATAATAAGGCGGATACAATTCTGGCTTTTTATGACCTGGGCAGCGCTAAGATGAACCTGGAGATGGCCAGTGAACTTACTGATAAGGAAGTTCATATTTATAATGTGCCGTTGATTGAAGGGGCATACGTGGCGGCGTCGCTTGTTCCGACGGGAGCAACGCGAACCCAGATTGAGGAGCAGTTGGCCCCGTTAACGGTGAAGGAATAAGGGATTAAAGGAACTCAAGTTTGCGCTTGGTGGGCTGCTATTAGTAGTTACCGGAGCCATCATGATTGGCGTTACGAAGTTTTAATTGATAAAAAACGAAGATGAAAGGTGAGGAGTGCAATGCTCCTCCCTTTTTAGAAGGTACTATTAAATGGTAATTTTAGTAGAATAATTATAAAATGAAGCTAATTAGTTCGGTGAAAGGGTGATGAGGAGATGAACCGCGGTAAACATGTGGGCTGGGCTGCGCTCGTTCTAGTTCTGTTAATTAGCGGGTGGGGAGGAGTGCATTTAGTACACGCGTCTCAAACACGAACGCAATCTTCGCAAGTGGTGACGTTGTTTGTGCACGGCTACGGGAGTAGTGCGCATGCGGAACAGCACATGGTGAAGGCGGCTGAACGCGCCGGGGTGACCCGGACGGTGGTGCGCGCCGATGTTAGCACCCGGGGGAAAGTCCACTTGTCACGAAAGTTTAGTAAGCAGGCGAAGAATCCAATCGTGAAGGTTCAGTTTGCCGCTAACCGGGAGCCACAGTCGACCAAAAATGCAACGTGGCTTCATCAGGTAATTGTCCAGCTTCAGCGGGACGACCACGTGCAGCGGATTAACTTCGTGGGGCATTCCAAGGGCAACGTTGATATTATGACCTACCTATTGCGGTATGGGAGTGATCCGAACTTGCCCCGGGTAGAAAAACAGGTGGCGATTGCCGGACCGTTTAACGGGGTACTCCGGATGACCGGAAGTAATTCACCGTTAACCAAGGCGGGCGTACCGACCCAGCCAACCGCGACGTACCAGCGAATTGCACAACTCCGACGGACGTATCCGCAGGGAATCCGGGTGCTGAACATTTACGGCAACGTTAACGGAACAAATGCGGACGGGACGGTTGGAAATAATTCATCCCGCGCAATGCGGTCCCTCACGGTCCGGGCTAAATCATACCGGGCGGTCGTGATTACGGGATGGAAGGCCCAGCACAGCCGGTTGCACGCCAATCACCAGGTTGACCAGTTACTGATTCATTTTCTGTGGCAAAATAGGATTAAGGAGGTGCGGTGATGCCAGAATTAACGGTAATTATGCCCGTTTATAACGTGGCGGCGTACCTTAAGCACACCTTAACAAGCTTGCAGCGGCAAACGATGCCTGAGTTTAAGGTCATCATTGTAAATGACGGTTCAACGGATGAGACTGCCGCAATTGCCCAGGCAGTGTGTGCGCGTGATTCGCGTTTTACGCTGGTAACCACCCCGCATAAGTCGGCTGCGCATGCCAAAAACGTGGGTGTTCAGCGGGCGACGACACCGTACATTACGTTTGTTGATGGGGATGACGTCCTTGACCTGACGGCGTTTGCGGGGCTCGTCCCGCTTTTAAAACAAGCACCGGATTTAATTATCAGTGATATTGCGTTTGACGGCCCGGGTAACCAAAAACGCCAATCGCACTTAAACCTGCCACCGAAGATGAACAGGGCGGCATTCATTGCTGCTTTTCCGCAACTGTACGCGGCTGACGGAATGTTTTATAACTGCAACAAGGTTTACCGCCGGGCGTTGTTCCAGCCCCTCACTTTTCAGGATTTACCGGTAGGTGAGGATACGGTCCTGAATTACCAGTATTTCTACCAGTGCTCGTTGGTCCTCACCAGTTCACGTGCGTACTACCACTACCAACAGCGGGTTGGCTCGGCAGTGAACCACTATGATGGTCGCCGGCTGGCCGTACGGGCGACGGAAACAGCGGCACTGTGCCGGTTATTGAAGCGGTGGCACAGTCCGGCAACCGCTTCGTTAATTACTGCGGACTGGTTAAAAACGCTGACACTGTGTCGGAAAAACATATACTTTTCCCGGCCAGACGGGACCCGGCTCACCCAACCGGAACGGCTTACCAAGCTACGGCGAATCTTGACGGAGTGCCTGCAGCATATTGATGAGCAGCAGTGTTCGGCTTCCCAACAACAGCAGATCGAGCAGTACCGGCAATTACTGCAGGATCCAGAAGCATTTCGTCAAGCGGACCAGCAGTGGTTAAACGAAAATAATGACATTATGTTTTAAAAAAGAAGGAGGTCGTGACCTTAGTCGCAACCTCCTTTGGTTTATTTAATTGTCAAAAGCAACGTGCTCAATTTGGCTAGGGCGGATAATCCGCTTAACCTTTTTTCCGGGGACGGTCAGAACCAACGCATCAGTAGTGTTTAGCCAATTAAGAATGCCGTGGAGTGGGGCCTCACCGGTTGTGAGGGTCACAGTAACGGGTGTTTGCCCGTCAACCAACTGGCTAAGTGGCGTGGTTTCAGTGGTAACCTGACGCTGAACCGCCGCTTCCGGCGAAAAGAAGTATTCGAACTGCGAGTTTAACTGGTGTAAAAAGGTCGCAATCGACTTACGCGTTAACATGAACTTGTCCCCCTTCTTAACAAGATGATGACTTTATTATACAAACGAGCGTTCGAAATCGCAACAGAAAATTACGATTAAGTTACAAAACATTGACAGTTTGTAACCTAACCCTTGTCAGAATGGGGCGTTCCGCCGTATGATGGTTACAATAAGTTTGATTAAGGGTGAGAAGAGGAAGTATGGCGAAAAGAGGAATGTTGATCGTTCTGTCCGGGCCGTCGGGTGTCGGCAAGGGGACGGTTCGGAAGCGGATCTTCGAGCAGGACGATAATAAGTTTGATTATTCTGTTTCAATGACTACCCGGAAGATGCGGCCGGGAGAAGTCAACGGAAAGGACTACTACTTCGTTTCGAAGGAGGAGTTTGAGCAGGAAATCGCAAACGGAGGCATGCTGGAGTATGCTCAGTACGTCGATAACTACTACGGTACGCCGTTGAAGTACGTTAACGAAAAGCTCGACAGCGGCAAGGACGTTTTCCTGGAGATCGAGGTCAAGGGCGCAATGCAGGTGCGGGAGAAGTGTCCGGATGGGCTCTTTATTTTCCTGACACCGCCAGATTTAATGGAACTCCGGCAGCGGATTATTAATCGGGGCACCGATGACATGGCGACGATTGATAAGCGCATGGAAAAGGCCAAGGGCGAAATTGAAATGATGCAGAATTACGACTACGCCGTTGTGAACGATGAAGTTGATAAGGCTGCGGAAAAGATTAAGACCATTATTCGGGCAGAACGGTGGCGTGTCAAGCGCTTCTTACCCGACTACAAGAAACACCTAGGAGATGAACTTAAATGATTTTATACCCATCAGTTGATAAGTTATTAGAAAAAGTTGATTCCCGGTACTCACTGGTGATGCTGGCTGCCAAGCGGGCGCACGAGCTTGATTTGGGTGCTTTGCCGCTGTTAAGCAAGTACAATTCAAGTAAAAACGTTGGGCGGGCCCTGGAAGAAATTGCGGCTGGGAAGCTGAAGATTAAGGGTGCCGACCAAGAAAAGTAGGAACTGATGAACCGGACGACCGGTTCTTTTTTTTACCCGCAAATCTTGCTAAAATGAAGGCATAATTAACGTATTTATTTAGGGAGGGAAGGAGCATGACAAAGCACATTGTAGTCGCGGTCACCGGCGGAATTGCGGCGTACAAAGCAGCCACCGTGGTGCGCGATTTAATGAAGGCTGGTTGGGACGTGCGGGTAATGATGACTGCCCAGGCTACCAAGTTCGTTACGCCCTTAACGTTTGCTACGCTGACGGGCCATGCGGTAGCGACCACTCTGGGGCCGGCTGACCAGCCCCTCGTACACGTCGAATTAGCGCGGTGGGCGGATGCAATGGTGGTCGTTCCGGCAACGGCCGACGTTCTCAGTAAGGTTGCTTTGGGAATCGCCGATGATTTGGTGACGACCGCCCTGTGTGCGGCGGCGTGCCCGCGCCTCTTCATCCCCGCAATGAATGATCAGATGTACGCCAACCCGGCAGTCCAGCGCAACGTTACCCAGTTACGGGCAGACGGCGCGCGCGTGATGGAACCCGCAACGGGGCTGCTTGCTGAGGGGTATGCCGGAAAGGGCCGGCTTCCCGCTCCTGCAGAAATTAGCGCGTGGATTCACCGACAACTGGTGCATGGCACAGCGCTTGCCGGCAAGCACGTTCTGGTAACCGCCGGCCCGACCCGGGAGTACCTTGATCCGGTGCGCTATCTTACCAACCCTTCAAGTGGGCGGATGGGATATGCACTTGCGGTGGCGGCGCGTGATCAGGGCGCTGCGGTGACGTTGGTTAGTGGTCCGACGGCGCTTGATCCCGTTCCGGGGGTAACGCTGGTTGCGGTACAGACGAGTGCGGAGATGGCCCAGGCCGTTTTTAACCGCCAGGAACAGGCGGACGTAATTATTGCGGCAGCGGCGGTTGCGGACTACGGCGTGGAGCATCCTGCTCTCGAAAAAATCAAAAAGAGTGGTGCTGATTTGACCCTTCACCTGCACCAAACGAAGGATATCATTGCAACGGTGGCCCAAAACAAGCGCCCGGATCAGTATGTGGTGGGCTTTGCGGCGGAAACCACGGCGGTGGCAGAGCATGCCCGCACCAAACTCCAGAAGAAACAGCTGGATATGGTCGTGGCAAACGATGTGAGCGAACAGGAAATCGGGTTTGGCAGCCGCGAGAACGCGGTGACCATTTTCACGCCTGACAAGGCTCCCCAGGAGGTTACACGGGCCTCGAAGCACGCCGTTGCAACCACCATTATTCAGGCCATTGCGCGCCATCTAGGGCAGGTGAGTGATCATCAGTAAGTACGTTGGGGTAATTGTTGACGTTGCGACCCAGCAAACGAACCGTCCGTATACGTACCGGGTACCGGAAGAACTGACAACGGTGGTTGCCCCGGGAATGCGGGTGGAGGTCCCGTTTGGCCGCCGGCAAGTTCAGGGGTTCGTCGTGGAAACAACGGATCAAGCACCGGAAGGGGTCAAACTCCGTTCCCTGACACGCCTGGTTGACGTTAATCCCGTGCTGGGGAAAGAACAGCTCCAGCTTGCCGATTGGCTGGTAGGGCAGACCTTTGCCTTTAAGATTAGCTGTCTCCAGGCCATGTTGCCGGCTGCCATGCGCGCTCAGTATCAGAAAACAGTTGTGCTCGTTGCGCCAGAAAAGGTCCCGGCGGACGTGCGCCCCCTCTTTGGGGAGAAAGGGGAAATTGCGTTTGATGACGACCGGCTTACTCCGGCCGTAATGCGAATAATCGCCGAATTACAGCGGAGTGGGGCGGTTAAAATCGTTTATCACGTGACCGAACGTGGGCGCAAGAAGACCGTTCCGCAGGTTGTACCGTGTAAAACAGCCGCGGAGTACCGCGAGTTGGCAACCAACGTCCGGACGAACGCTGTCCGGCAACGGGAGTTACTCGACCGGTTAGCCCAACTCGATGCGTCGGTTCTGCAGGCGGACTTTTTGCGGGGAACGCACTTAACAGTGGCGCACCTCCGGACTGCCGAAAAGCAGGGGTGGCTCACCCGCAAACAGGTCGAGCAGTACCGTGATCCGTTCAATGCTCCGGTAAAGAAAACGCAGGCGCCGCCCCTGATGCCGGATCAGGAAAAGGCCGTTGCGGCCATCACCGCTGCGGAGAAAGCCAAGACCCCAACGCCGTTTTTGCTCGAAGGGGTAACGGGGAGCGGAAAGACGGAGGTTTATCTTCAAACAATTGCCGCTGCCCTTAAGTTTCAGCGCACCGCATTGATGCTTGTTCCGGAAATTGCGCTGACTCCGCAGATGGTTAACCGGGTGCGGGGCCGGTTTGGCCACCAGGTGGCGGTGTTACACAGCGGATTATCGGTGGGCGAAAAGTATGACGAGTGGCGCCGCATTGCCCGTGGCGAAGCCCAGGTTGTGGTTGGTGCGCGGTCGGCTGTCTTTGCTCCGCTAAAAAACATCGGCATTATCATCATTGATGAGGAACATGAAGGAAGCTATAAGCAGGATAGTATGCCGCGGTACCATGCCCGGGACGTTGCTTTATGGCGGGCACGGTACCACCAGTGTCCCGTTGTCCTTGGAAGTGCCACGCCGGCGCTGGAATCCCGGGCCCGGGCGCAAAAGGGCGTGTACCAGTGGCTGCGGTTACCGCACCGGATTAACGGTCAGGACTTACCCCGCGTGCAGCTCGTTGACATGCGGCGCGTGATGGGGAAAACGCAGGTGGCGGACTTTTCGCCGCAGCTAGTGACGGCCCTCCGGGAACGGTTGAACCGCAACGAACAGGTGGTACTTATGCTCAACCGGCGGGGGTATGCCGCGTTTGCGATGTGCCGGGAGTGCGGATTTGTAGTACAGTGCCCCAACTGTGACATTTCACTAACGTTTCACCGTGACCGTCAACGCATGCAGTGCCATTACTGCGGTCACGAGCAACAGGTCCCCCAAAAGTGCCCGCAGTGCGGGAGCCGCTATATTGGCTTTTACGGAACGGGGACGCAAAAGGTTGCCGAAGAACTTCACCAGTTGGTGCCAGCGGCCCGGGTTTTACGAATGGACGTTGATACGACCCGGCGGAAAGGAGCCCATGAACGAATTCTCGAACAGTTTGGTAACCATGATGCGGACGTTCTTTTGGGAACACAAATGATTGCCAAGGGGCTTGATTTTCCCGACGTTACCCTGGTAGGCGTCCTGAACGCAGATACGGGGCTGAGTTTGCCTGATTTTCGCGCGAGTGAACGAACGTTTCAGCTATTGACCCAGGTCAGTGGCCGCGCCGGACGAGCAGATAAGGCCGGCGAGGTTATTATCCAAACGTTTAACCCAGACCACTACGCAATTCAACTGGCGGGTAAGCAGGATTATGAGGGCTTTTTTGTGCGGGAAATGCAGGTGCGGCACCAAAACGATTATCCGCCGTATTTCTACACGATCCAGCTGACGGCAAGCGGGCCGAAGGAAGCGCAGGTCCTGCGGGTTCTCGCAAAAGTTCGGGGGGAGTTAACCCGCATTTTGTCACCGCAGGCCCGCCTGCTCGGACCGACCCCACAGATGGTGACGCGGGTAAATAACCGGTATTATTACCAATTGATCATTAAGTACAAACAAGAACCCCAGTTGCAGGCATACCTTCAGAAGCTTGCTTTACGGACCCAACGGCTTAGTCGGCAGCAGATTCAGCTGACTATCGACCGGGATCCACAGGGGTTTTAGGGGAAGGAGTTCGGAATGACATCAGTAGTATTTATGGGAACGCCGCAGTTTGCCGCTCCGATTTTGACGGCGGTGATTGATGCGGGTTATGACCTTTTAGCGGTTGTTACCCAGCCAGACCGGCGGGTCGGACGGAAGCGACAGTTGGCCGCTTCCCCCGTTAAGCAGGTTGCCCTTGAGCACAACATCAAGGTGCTTCAGCCCGAAAAACTCAGTGGCAGTGCGGCCATGGAAGAGATAATTGCCATGCAGCCTGACTTCATTATTACCGCGGCGTACGGACAATTTTTACCAGAAAAGCTGTTGCAATCCGCGCAGGTGGCGGCCATTAACGTGCACGGGTCACTCCTCCCGCGGTACCGTGGAGGGGCGCCGGTGCAGTACGCCATCATGAACGGGGACCAGCAAACGGGGGTCACCATCATGTACATGGTAAAGGCCATGGATGCGGGTGACATAATTGCCCAGGAGCCGATTCCAATTGGCCCCAATGATGATACCGGGACGATTTTCGCACGGATGAGTGATGTGGGGGCAACGCTTTTACTGCAGACGCTTCCCCGCTTGATTAAGGGGCAGGTTACCCCGGTTCCGCAGGATGAATCCCAGGTGGTCTTTTCCCCGACAATCAAGCCGGAGCAGGAGCAGCTGACCCTTGACATGACTGCCTCCCAGGTTGATTGGCACGTGCGGGCACTCCGGCCACAGCCCGGAGCGTACTTTGCACACATGAACGGGAAACGCACGAAGTTTTGGCGGGTGACGCCCCTCAGCGAGCCAACAACCGCCCCAAGTGGAACCGTCACCGTGCGGACAAAGCACCGGCTCGTGCTTGCGGCCGCCGGGGGAACCCAGTACGAAGTGAACGAGTTGCAACCGGCAGGGAAGCCCCGGATGGAGATTACGGCTTACCTGAATGGCGGCGGTCAGCAAATCAAGGAAGGAATGCGGGTAATTACCAATGCAGATTAATGAAACGCCGCGCTACCTGGTAGTTGATATGCTTGACCGGGTTATGCGGCAACACGCCTATTCAAACCTCACTTTAAACCAGGTTCTCAGCCACCATGCGCTGACTAAGCGGGACCAGCGGCTTTTAACGCAGCTGTTTAACGGGGTGTTACAGCACCGGTTAACGCTAGAATATTGGCTGGCCCCGTTTATTCGGGGAAAACAGCTGACCCCCTGGGTTCATGAACTTTTGTTAAGTGCCCTGTACCAGATGCACTACCTTGATCGGATTCCCGACCGGGCGGTGTTTAGTGAAACGATTGAAATTGCCAAACAGCGCGGTCACGCTGGGATTCGGCGGTTTGTAACCGGTGTTCTCCACGCCATTCAGCGGCAGGGAGTCCGCCCAATTAGTGCCATTACTGACCCGGAAAAACGGTTAAGCGTAACGGCAAGTGTCCCGCAGTGGTTGGTCCGCCAGCTGGTGGCAGAGCGCGGTTTTCCCCGGGCGGAACGGATGCTGGCAACAATTAATAACCCTCCGGTGCAGAGTGTCCGGCTGGTTCATCCGGCTGACCGTGAAAGGGTGATTCGTGACCTGCAACAGGCGAGCTTAACGGTCACGCCGAGTCCCATTGCGCCGGCAGGGTTGCGGGTGACGAGCGGATTTGTCCCCGCAACCGCGGCTTTTCAGCGGGGCTTAATTACGGTTCAGGATGAAAGTGCCCAGCTTGCGGTTGATGCCCTCGCGGTGCAACCAGCAGACCAGGTGTTAGACGCGTGCGCGGCCCCGGGCGGAAAAACAACCCAAATTGCCGGAAAGCTTACCACCGGTCAGGTAACGGCGCTTGACCTGCATGCCCATAAGGTTAAGTTAATTAAGCAAAATACCTCCCGGTGCGGGTTAGCCGCCCGGGTCACCGCCCGGCAGCTCGATGCCCGCCAGACAGCGGCGACCTTTGCGTCTGGCTATTTTGACCGGATTTTGGTGGATGCGCCGTGTTCAGGAATTGGGCTTCTTCGCCGGAAACCCGAAATTCGGTACATGAAAACAGCGGCTGACTCAGAACAATTGCACGCAATCCAGGGAGCGATTCTTGACGCCGTTGCCCCGACGCTGCGGGTGGGGGGCCGGTTGGTGTACAGTACCTGTACCATTTTGCAGCAGGAAAACGAGGGTACGGTGACGGCTTTTCTCGCCCGGCATCCCGAATATGCCCTTGAGCGCGTGCAAACAACCAAGAACGTTAAGGAACAGCGGGAAACGGATGTGCTCACAATTTATCCGGATGACTTCATGACGGACGGGTTCTTCATTGCAACCCTCCGGCGCATTAAGTAGGAGGTGGTTCTAGTGGATGTTGACTATGAAACGATTATCGGCAAGGTCCGGCAGCATAACGAGGATGCCGTTCAGGTGGTTACCAACCAGGGCGGCGTGGGCGCAGCAATTGTTGCTGACGGTCTGGGCGGCCACCAGGGCGGTGAAATTGCGTCCAAGATGGCAGTTTCCAGCCTCGGGTTTCAGTTTCAGCAAACAACCCTGACCACCCCGAATGCCATTGAACCGTGGCTTCAGCAGGTAATTCCCCAGGAAAACAGCGCCATTATTGAACGATCGCGGGAGTACCCCGACCTTGCAGGAATGGGGACGACCCTGGTGTGCGCCTTTATTTTCCCGCGCGAATTTGTGGTTGCCCATGTTGGGGATAGCCGGGCGTATGTTTTTCGGGAGGGCCGCTTACAGCAGCTCACCACGGATCATTCCCTGGTAAATGAGTTATTGGCGGCGGGTGAGCTGAAGCCGGAAGACGTGCCGGCGTTTCCCCACAAAAACGTCATTACCCGGACCCTGGGAATTTCAGAACAGGTGAAGGCGGACGTGGCGACATTCCCGTTTCTTCCTGACGACCAGCTGCTTCTGTGCACGGATGGCCTGTACAAGCTCGTAGATCAGCCAGCAATGGAACAGCTGCTAACAACGGCGCCCACGGTGACGGCGGCGGTTCACCGGTTGGTCGAAGCGGCCAATGCTGCGGGCGGAACGGACAACATTACGGCCCTTGTGGTTAAGAACGAAGGAGGCGAGTAGGATGAAAGTTGGCTACATTTTAAACGAACGGTATCAAATTAACGCCCTCATTGGTGAAGGTGGCATGGCAAACGTTTACCGGGCGCGGGATTTAATTCTCAACCGGGACGTGAGCGTGAAACTGCTGCGGTTGGATCTCCGGGATAATCCGGATGCAATGCGGCGGTTTCAGCGGGAAGCGTACGCCTTAACCGAACTTACGAACCCCCACATTGTGACCATTTATGATTACGGGGAAGAAGGTGGCATGCAGTACCTGGTGACCGAATACGTTGCGGGAACTGACTTACGGACTTACATTAAACAGCACTTCCCGTTCCGGTACACCGAGGTGGTCCGGATTATGGACCAGATTCTGGACGCAATGGCTGCGGCCCACGCGCACAACATTATTCACCGTGACCTGAAGCCGCAAAATATTTTGATTGATAACCAAGGAAACGTGAAGGTGACTGACTTTGGGATTGCGCTGGCTGATTCTATGACGCGGACTAACACCATGGTGGGATCGGTTCACTATATTTCCCCGGAACAGGCCCGGGGCGGGGCGGTCACGGCCCAGTCTGATATTTACTCTTTGGGAATCATCCTGTTTGTGCTATTAACCAACACATTGCCGTATAACGGGGATACGCCCGTTGCAATTGCCTTAAAGCATAGCAAGGAGGCCATGCCGTCCGTGCGGAAGTATGACGTGGGAATTCCCCAGTCGCTGGAAAACGTGGTTCTCCACGCCACGGCGAAAAAACGGACGGACCGCTACCAAACGGTGACGGCAATGAAAAAGGACCTTGATTCTGTCCTGTCATTTGAGCGGCAGGGGGAAGTCCGGTGGGAACCCCGCTCCTACGTGGACGAAGAGACAAAGGTTCTTCCAACGCTCAAGGCGGCAACGCCGGCAACACCTTCGGAAGAAGCGCCAGCCAGCATACCAACAGCCCAGCCTGCTTCGGCAACCGAAAAACCAGCGCCGGCTTCCCATAAGGCGGACCACCGGCGCCGGCACCCCCACCGGTGGCGGTGGGTCATGGCAGGAGTTGGGATTATTCTACTTGGCATCTTAGGTGGGGGCGCGGCGTGGGCGCTCATCCCCCAGCAAGTCCCGGCAGTTGCCGGCATGACGGTGGCGACAGCCCGAACGGCGTTACAGGAAAAACATCTCCGTGTTGCCGGGGTGACAAAGCAGTATAACGCCCACTACTTAGCTGGTCAGGTCATTACGACCACGCCTGGTCAGGGGAAGAAGGTGCACCGGAACGGGGCGGTGAAGTTGATCGTTTCCCGCGGGGCGGATCGCAAACGCTTCGGTGATTATCAGGGCCAGTCGTTCACCCAGGTGAAACGCCGGTTGGAGCACCAGGGGATGACGGTTCTCCGGCAAAACGTGTACGTTCCGGGGATGGCAGCCGGCCAAATTGTGAACCAGAGTATTGCCGCCGGGGAGCGCGTTGTTCCCCAGCAGACAACGGTAACGTTAACTGTAAATACCGGCCAGCAACTGTTTCACGTAAAAAACGTCACGGGCTGGTCACTTAAACACTTGAAGCAGTATGCAACGGAAGAGAGTTTACGGCTGGTGATTATTAATAAGCCCACCAGCAACTACCCGAATAATACGGTGATTAGTCAACAACCGGCTCCCCGGGTGTACGTGCGCCACGGGGCCGTACTCCGGGTGGTGGTTGCGGTTAAGCCGGGAAGCACAACCCGGACAACAACGGAAGTCCCAATTAGCAATCCTGGGGCTCTAAGGAGGAACTAAATGGAAGGACAGGTGCGGCAATCGTTAAGTGGCTATTACGACGTGGAAAGTGATGGGCACGTATACCGAACCAGGGCGCGGGGAAAGTTGCGGCAAAAACGCCTGGCTCCCCTGGTAGGGGATCGGGTTGAGTTTAAGGTTGATGAGGGGGCCGAGTACGGTTACCTTTTGCGGGTGTTTCCCCGGAAGAACGAACTGGTCCGGCCACCAGTTGCCAATATTGATTGCGCTGTTGTGGTCACTGCGGCAGTGGAACCCGCCTTCAACCAGAACCTCCTGGACCGGCAGCTCATCATGCTGGCAGCCCAGCGGATTACGCCGGTGCTGTACTTTTCAAAGGGAGATTTGACGACCCCTGAGCAGCGAAAACAGCTTGCGGAGAAGGTCGCATATTACCAGCAGTTTTACCGGTGCTTTTTCCCCGAAAAAATGGATGACCAGGAAACGTTAGCGACACTCCGGACGGCCCTTACCAACCAGGTCGCGGTTGTAATGGGGCAAACCGGAGCGGGAAAGTCGACGCTCCTTAACCAGTTAGCCCCCGAATTAGGCTTGGAAACGGGGGGCGTCTCCAAGGCGCTTTCCCGTGGAAAACACACGACGCGACGGGTAACGCTGCTTCCCGTTGGGGCTGCGCTAATTGCTGATACGCCGGGGTTCTCATCGTTTGAACTGCGAAACCTCACCCGGGAAGACGTCCCAGGACTGTTTCCAGAATTTGCCAGCAGGCAGGCAGGGTGTAAGTTCCGGGGGTGTTTGCACCTCAACGAACCCCACTGTGCCGTTAAGGCGGCCGTTGATGAGGGGCAAATCGACCAGCAGCGGTATGCCGATTACGTACAGTTTCAGGACTGGTTGGCTCACCAGCGGCCCCAGTACGGGAAAAAATAGGAGGGTGCATGATGCAGCAGGTAAACGTGTTAGTCGGGGGACCAGGCGAGTTTCTCCCGGAGGATGTCTTTACCCGTGCCGGGCAGTGGCTTGGTGTTGACGGCGGTGCTGTAACCCTTGCGCAGCACCACCGGAAGATGATTGCTGCCATTGGTGATTTTGATACCGCCGGCCGGATGGGGTGGGCGGTTGAGCAGGTCAGCTCGTGGGCTAACCTGCTGGTGCAGGCCCCACCAGAAAAGGATGATACCGATACCGAGTTAGCGTTGCGGTGGCTGGCGACCACCATGCCTGAGGCAGCCATTACGGTGTACGGGGCCACGGGAGGACGGCTGGATCATTTGTTGGCCAACATCCTTTTCCCCTTACGGCCTGAATTCCGGCAACTGGCTTCCCACGTAACGTTGCGGGACCGGCAAAATGTGGTCCGCTTTTATCTTCCGGGAACGCATAAACTGGTACCGGAAGACCAGGCCCGCTATTTAGCGGTGATTCCCCTGATGCCCGTTACGGGATTAACCTTACGCGGATTAAAGTACCCGTTGACGGAGGCGCACTTTTCCACCGCCCGCGCCCTTGTTAGTAACGAGTTTAGCGCCCCAATAGCTCAGTTGAGTTTCACCCAGGGTGTGGTGGGTGTGATTCAAAGCAGGGACCTTTCAAATCATGGATAAAGAAAAAGCATGCATCCCAATTAATCGCAGGGATGCATGCTTTTGCATAATAAAAAGACTCCTAAGGGAGAGGAGCCTTTCACTAACTATACGCGCTTAACCTTACCTGACTTAAGCGCCCGGGCTGAAACGTAAACCTTCTTCGGCTTACCATCAACCATGATGCGGACCTTCTGCAGGTTCGGCTTCCAGCTCCGGTTTGATGAGTTCAAAGCGTGAGAACGCTTCTTTCCGAAGGTGGTCTTCCGGCCAGTGATGTAATCTTTTGCCATCGTTAACCCTCCCTTAGCACTAGATTGCAAGTAAAACTTGCTCATTCAGTTAATAAAGTTATCATAGGATCCCAGCGATTGCAAGGAAAAGTGTAAAGTAAATTTGCTTGGCAGGATTTATTTCTGGTGCATGGGATGGAGCGCAACTTTTAATCTGGCGGGGGCTGTGCTATCATCGTACTATGATTATTTGACCATTGAAGGAGGCTGGGTGCTCATGGCAGTTAAGATTCAAAACCAGTTTGGGAGCATTGATATTGATAACAACGTAATTGCATCCGTTGTTGGCGGTGCGGCCACTGAGGTTTTTGGCATTGTTGGGATGGCCAGCAAAAACCAGATTCGGGATAACTTAAATGAGATCCTGAAGCGGGATAACTTTGCCAAGGGAGTCGTTGTCCGGCAGGATGGCGATAAGATTGCTGTGGACGTCTACATCATTGTGGGGTACGGCACGAAGATTTCTGAGGTGTGTCGGAATGTCCAGAATAAGGTCAAGTATAACCTGGAATCCATGCTCGGAATTACTGCTGATGCGGTGAACGTAATTGTGCAGGGCGTCCGCGTAATCGACGCCGAAACTGAGCGTAGGTAGGAGGATATGGTCTTGAAGGTTTCCGAAATAACTGAAACTGAATTTCGTAAGATGGTCGCGGTTAGTACCCGGCGGCTGAATGAAAATGCTGATTTTATCAATAAGTTAAACGTCTTTCCCGTTCCGGATGGCGATACGGGCACAAACACCAGCATGTCCCTGGCAAGCGGGGCCAAGTACGTTGCGGAATCGGCAGCAACGAGTGTTGGTGAACTAACGACGGCCCTAGCAAAGGGACTGTTAATGGGCGCCCGGGGAAATTCCGGGGTAATTTTGTCCCAAATTTTCCGCGGCTTTGACCGGTCAGTTGGAAAAAAAGAAACGCTTACGGCGCAGGACTTAGCTGACGCCATTACGAGCGGCGCTGAGACGGCGTACAAGGCAGTCATGAAGCCCACTGAGGGGACCATTTTAACGGTGGCCCGGAAGGCGGCGGAGGCTGCGCGGCATACCGTTAAACAGACGGACGACGCGGCACAGGTCATGCAGGCGGCTGCCGATGGCGCAGCTGAGGCATTAGCGACCACCCCTGATTTACTTCCTGTTTTGAAGGAAGTGGGGGTCGTTGATTCTGGTGGTCAGGCGTTGACGTTTGTTTACCAGGCGTTTGCGGATGCCCTAACCGGAAACGTGGCGGCTGATGAGACCCACCAGCCGACCCCAGGTGAAATGGAAGGCATGGTGAGCGCTAAGCACCAGGAGGCTGCCCAAACCCAGCTTAACCCGGAAGACATCAAATACGGTTACTGTACCGAAATCATGGTGCGGTTGGGAGCCGGGAAGCTCGTTGATAAGCAGTTTGACTACGATGAGTTCCGGGGTTACCTGAATAAGCTCGGTGATTCACTGCTGGTAATTGCTGATGACGAGGTTGTTAAGGTCCACGTTCATACGGAACACCCGGGGAAAGTGTTATCCTACGGCCAGCATTTCGGGGCCTTAATTAAGGTGAAGGTAGATAACATGCGCCTTCAGCACGAAACCATCCTGGAAGAAAACGGGGTGGACGATCAGCCAACACCGCAGAAAAGCGAAGTTGCGGGTGACTATGGAATCATTGCGATTGCTTCCGGGGACGGAATTGCGAAGATGTTTACCGGATTAGGGGTAACCAACGTTCTCAGCGGCGGACAGACAATGAACCCAAGTACGGCTGATATTGCCGCTGCAATTAAGGCAACTGGGGCTGATAAGGTCATCGTTTTACCGAATAACAAGAACATCTTTATGGCAGCGGAACAGGCCGCCGAAGTGGTTGACGCTGATGTTGCCGTTGTTCCAACCAAGACGATTGCGCAGGGGATGACAGCGTTACTCGACTTTAACAAGGACCTTTCCCTCGCGGAGAATGCGGAAAACATGGCCGCTAATCTTGATGACGTTAAATCCGGCCAGGTGACGGTTGCTGTGCGGGACACAACGATTGACGGGCGGACAATCCGGAAGGGCGACTACATGGGAATTGTCGACGGTACCATCGTCGTAACAAATGCCGACCAGAAGAAAGCAGCCGTGGAAATGGTTGGACACATGTTGGACGAAGACAGCGAAATTGTAACGATTATTTACGGGAAAGATGGCAGTGAGCAGGAAGCACAAGCGATTAAAGCGGCCGTCTTAACCCTGGATGATGAACTTGAAGTTGAAATCCATGCGGGGGATCAACCGGTTTACCCGTACCTGATTTCAGTTGAGTAAAAACTCCTCCGGGTGATTGGTCCGTGTGGCCGGTCACCCTTTTTGTGGTTTAGTGGAGGTGAATGGTATGGACGAACTTGCCCAGCCCGTGACTGTCCTATCGGGGGTCGGGCCTAAAAAGCAGCAGGCCCTCAATAAACTAGGGATTAATACAATTGAGGACTTGTTGGTTGATTACCCGTTCCGGTACGATGATTTCACCACAAAAAAGGTTGATGAAATTGCGGATGAGGAAAAGGTGACCCTCAAGGGCGTGGTCGGTTCCGAACCGGTGCTAATCCGGTTTGGGCGGCGAAAAAGCCGGTTAAATTTCCGGTTGGTACTTAACTCGGCGGTGATTATGGTGACGTTTTTCAACCAGCCATACCTCAAAAAACAACTCACGCTAGGAGCAGAAGTAGGAGTCTACGGAAAATACAACGCGGCCCGGCAACAGTTGACTGGCATGAAGCTGATTAACCTGCAAAAGATTAAGGACCGTGGCTTTCAGGGCGTTTACCGGGCTTCCAATGAAATCAAAGCCAATACTATCGAGCAGCTTGTCCGGCAGGCCTACGACCGCTTTCATCCCTCTATCCGCGATGTGGTCCCAATAAGTCTGCGCCAAAAATATCGCCTCGAGCCACGGGAGCAGATGATCCATGACATGCATTTTCCGGCAAACATGCAGGCGGCCAAACAGGCGCGGCGGTCGGCCATCTTTGAGGAGTTCTTCCGGTTTCAAGCGGAACTCCAGTATGTCCGCCGGCGCAACCAGCACGAAGCCGGGTTAGCGATTAAGTACGATGTTACGAAACTACGGAACTTTATTCACCGGTTACCCTTTGAGTTGACGACCGCTCAAAAACGGGTGGTAAACGAGATTTGTGCGGACATGCTGCGGCCGGTGCACATGAACCGGCTTCTGCAGGGGGACGTGGGGTCCGGGAAAACGGTTGTTGCTGCAATTGCGATGGATGCCGCGGTTAGTGCGGGGTTTCAGGCGGCGTTAATGGCGCCTACTGAAATTCTGGCCGAACAGCACGCTGCCAAGCTAGCGCAGCTATTTGAGCCCCTGGGAATTACCGTGGGGTTACTTACTGGGAGTTCCGCGTCCCGGGCAGTCCAGAGACGGGAGTTGCTGACACACTTGGCCAACGGGGACATCGACATCATTGTGGGGACCCACGCATTAATCCAGGATCCCGTTGAGTTTCACAACCTCGAGTTAATCGTGACCGATGA
Organism: Candidatus Ligilactobacillus avistercoris; assembly: GCA_019119415.1. Lineage (GTDB taxonomy): Bacteria > Bacillota > Bacilli > Lactobacillales > Lactobacillaceae > Ligilactobacillus > Ligilactobacillus hohenheimensis. The sequence continues at coordinate 89,269 of DWXB01000010.1, forward strand.
ACAGCACCGCTTTGGGGTGAACCAACGCCGCGCCCTGCGGTTGAAGGGGGAGAATCCCGACGTGCTGGCAATGACCGCCACGCCGATTCCCCGAACCCTTGCGATTACGTCCTACGGTGAAATGGACGTTTCCGTTATTGACGAACTTCCGGCCGGCCGAAAGCCAATTAAGACCACCTGGTTACGGAAAACCCAGTTAAATGACGGTTTAGGGTTTATCGAAACCCGCCTTAAAGCTGGGGAGCAGGCCTACGTTATCTCCCCCCTCATTGAGGAGAGTGACGCGGTCGAGCTCCAGAACGCCACGGCCGTTTATGAACGGTTGACGGAACGGTTTGCGAACTACCGGGTGGGCTTACTGCACGGGCAAATGAGTGCCGACGAGAAGAATGCGGTCATGCAGGCGTTCAAGGACCACCAGATTGACGTGTTGGTTTCCACAACGGTAATCGAAGTTGGGGTGGATGTCCCCAACGCCACGACCATGATGGTTCTTGATGCTGATCACTTCGGGTTAGCCCAGCTTCACCAGTTACGCGGCCGGGTCGGACGGGGTGCTGCACAGTCGTACTGTTTACTGGTGGCCGATCCCAAAACGGATTACGGGAAAAAACGGCTTGAAACAATGACCCAGACGACCGATGGGTTTGTGATTGCCCAGCGGGACCTGGAACTTCGGGGGCCTGGCGAAGTAATGGGCGAACGTCAATCAGGGTTGCCCGCATTTAAGGTTGGTGATCCGGTTCAGAATCTCACCATTCTTGAAGTTGCCCAGCAGGCCGCCCATGCGGTAGTGTTTGCGGCGGACTTTTCGACTAATCCGGAATACGCAGCGTTGCGTGATTACCTGAAGGGTCGGATTTTACGGGCAGGGAATTTTGATTAGTACCAATTTAGGGTAAAATAGAAAAGAAGTAATTTAAGTATCGTGAAAGGAAGAGAAGCCATGATTAAATTAGCAGTTGATGCGATGGGCGGTGACAACGCACCGGCAAGTGTTGTTGCGGGGGTTGAACGGGCCCGGGACGAGTTTAACGACGTTGAATTTATTCTGTTTGGGGACGAAGCTAAGGTCCGGGCGGTCTTAAAGAATGACGAACGGATTACGCTGAAGCAGGCGGATGAAGTCATTACCATGAACGATGAACCGGTTAAGGCGGTGCGGAAAAAGAAGACGTCCTCAATGGTGATGGCCGCCAACGCAGTTAAGGAGGGCGAAGCGGACGCTTTGTTCTCATGTGGAAATACGGGAGCCCTCTTAGCTTCTGGACTTCTGATTGTTGGCCGGATTCGGGGAATCGTGCGGCCGGGATTGCTGTCAACGCTACCGGTCATTTCACTGAAAGGTGGATCCTTTAACCTACTGGATAGTGGGGCTAACGCTGATAGTAAACCAGAACAGCTGTACCAGTACGCCCTTCTTGGAAGGTACTACGCTGAAACCGTCCGGGGCATTAAGAACCCGCGAATTGGTTTGCTGAATAACGGGGAAGAACCGCATAAGGGAAGCAAACTGACGGTGGCAGCCCACCAATTAATCGCCGCTGATTCAAGCATTAATTTTGTTGGGAACGTTGAGTCCCGGGCAATCGTTAACGGAGTGTGCGACGTCGTGGTTGCAGACGGGTTTACCGGGAACGCCGTCCTTAAGTCAATGGAAGGGACCGCTTCGGCCTGCATGCACCTGTTAAAGGACGCCGTTCTTGACGGGGGCATCGCCGGTAAGCTGGGTGCCTTATTGATGGGTAAGAGCCTGAACAAGGTAAAGGCCATGATGGACCAGTCCCAGTACGGCGGCGCTGTGCTTCTGGGAGTTAAGGCGCCGGTTGTTAAGGCGCACGGTTCAAGTGATGCCCGGGCGGTTTACGCCACGATTAAGCAGATCCGGGACATGATTAACGGTGAAATGTTACCGCGGTTTAACCGGTTCTTTGCTGCGCAGCGGGCTGCCCAAAAGGAACAGGAAGAAGCCGCTGACCACGCCGAATAAGGGGGAATGAGACCGTGATTATTGGACTTGAACATCACCTGGCCACCACCTTTGGCATTCATTTTCATAACCCTGCGCTGCTAGACGAGGCCTTTACCCAGGCGTCATACGTCAACGAGCATCCCAAAGAGCACCTCAAATACTACGAACGAATTGAGTTCTTAGGGGATGCCGTTATGCAGTTGTGTGTGTCGGAATACCTGTTTAAACGCTACCCGACAATGCCGGAAGGGAAGCTGTCCCGGCTGCGGGCTGCCATGGTATGTGAAGACAGTTTTAGCAAGTTTGCTAAGGAATGCCACTTTGACGAGTATATTCGGCTGGGAAAGGGTGAAGAGAAGGCGAACGCCCGGCAGCGGCCATCGCTTCTCTGTGACATTTTTGAATCGTTTATCGGGGCGCTCTACCTTGATCAGGGTAAGGACGCCGTTGTGCGGTTTATCAGTCGGGTGGTCTTTCCCAAGCTTGACATGGGGTGGTTTGACCACTTACTTGACCATAAGACCGAGCTGCAAGAACGCTTGCAAGAAAACGGTGACTGTCACATTGAGTACCGCTTGGAGGCAGCTAGCGGACCGGATAACGACCGTCAGTACACAATGACTGTGTGGGCAGACGGGCACCAGATTGGGGAAGGAACGGGCCATTCCAAGAAGGCTGCCGAACAAGCAGCTGCAGCGCAAGCATTGCGGGGAATGGCTGACGGACGGAGTGAAGAACGTTAATGAAACTGAAATCACTGACGCTAACCGGCTTTAAGTCGTTTGCGGACAAAACAGTAATTGACTTTCAACCCGGAGTGACCGGGATTGTGGGGCCGAACGGGAGCGGAAAGAGTAACATCACCGAGGCAATTCGGTGGGGCTTAGGTGAACAGTCCGCTAAGAGCCTGCGGGGTGGAAAGATGGCGGACGTCATCTTTGCCGGGACAAGTGCCCGCTCTCCGCTCAACCGGGCTGAGGTCGTTTTAACTTTCGATAACAGCGACCACCTGTTGCCACAACAACCGGCGACCGTTGAGGTTATCCGGCGGTTGTATCGAGACGGGACTAGTGAGTTCTGGCTAAACGGCCGGCAGGTGCGGTTACGGGACATCGTGGATCTCTTTTTGGATACGGGCCTGGGGAAGGAATCGTTTTCGATCATTTCACAGGGGCGCGTCGAAAAAATTTTCAATAGTAAACCAGAAGAACGCCGGGTAATCATTGAGGAATTAGCCGGTGTTTTGAAGTATAAACAAGAAAAGAAACGGGCCCAGCAGGAGTTAGCGGGAACCCGGGAACACCTTGAAAGGGTCGTCGACATTATTACCGAATTAAAGGCGCAACGGGAGCCGCTCAAGGAGCAGGCTAGCATTGCCCGCGACTACCAGCACCAAAAAAAGCAGTATGACTACCTGTACCAGAGTAAACTGGTGGTCGAACTTGAGGAAAATAAACGGCGGCGTGCTCAGTTGGCGGCCGACGTTGAGCAGGCGCGTGCGCTGGCAGCCAAGACCGGTAATGACCGGCGGAAACGGCAGCAGGCTGCTGCAGAAGTGCGGGCAACCTTGCAAGACAAGGAACGGGTCGTAGATCAACTGCAAGAAAACGTCGTGCACCTTACCCAGCAGCACGAGCACCTTGTGAGTGAGCAGCGGGTGCAGCAACGGGATGTGACCTTCCAGCAGGAGCGATTAGCAGCCGGACAAAAGGAATTAGCCCGGTTAACGGCGGAAAAAGAGCAGCAGGAAATGCAGGTTAACCAACTTCAGCAGGTTATTAAGCAACTCCAACAGGAATACGCTGTGGCAACAAAGCGGGTAGCCGCCCTTGCACCAGCAGCCCAGGCTGATGATCAACTGACTGATGCATTGCAACAAGCCCAGGCCCGGGTGACCGCGCTAACAACCGCCCAGTCCGTTGCGCGGGCCCGGATTGCGGACTTACAAACCCGCCAGCGGCAGGAGACTGACCACCCGGACATCCAGGACGCTGCTGCCCAGCAGCACCTTGAAGAGGCGCAAGAGCACCTGACAGCAGCTCAGCAAGCTGTGTACCAAACTACGGAGCAACTAAAGGAGCTAACAACCCAGCGCCAGGAACAGAATGACCAGTTTCAGGCCGTGACTGATAAGGAACGGCAATTGCGCCGGAAGGCCCAACAAGCCGACCGAATTTACCAACAAGCTCTCACCCGGATGGAAACCCTCAAGGGAATGGCTGCTAACTATAACGGTTATTACCAGGGAGTGCAGGCAGTGATGAAGGCCCACCTTGACGGGGTGGTTGGGACGGTTGCCGACGTAGTAACCGTGCCATCCCAGTATGCCGTGGCCATCGAAACGGTCCTCGGCGGGCAGTTACAAAACATCGTTGTTTCTGACCAGGCCGCTGCGCACCAAGCAATTGAGTATCTTCGGGCGCACCGGACAGGCCGGGCGACATTTTTGCCCCGCCAATCAGTAACCCCCCGCCAGTTAGCTCCTGACCAGCGTGACCGGGCTGTGCAAATTGACGGCTTTCAGGGTGTGGCTGCCGAACTGGTTACCAGTTCCCCGGAGAATGCCCGGGTAGTGGCCCACCTTTTAGGCGCAACGGTTGTGGCTGCTGACTTAACGGCGGCCACCCGGATTAGTAACGCCTTAAACCGGCGAGTGCGGGTGGTAACGCTTGCCGGCGACCTGATTAGTGCGGGCGGCGCAATGACCGGGGGCGCAACGCAGCACAAGCGGCCGGGAATTTTAGCCCAAAAGCAACGCCAGGACGAACTAACCGCGCAGGTCAAAACAATGGAAATGCGGCTGCAGGCCCTCAACCAGACAATTGAAAAAACGCATGCCCAAGCAGAAACACTGCGCCAGCAGAATGCCGCGGTGAATCAGGATATTGACCACCTACGGGCAACCCTCGCAACGCAAAACCAGGCGGTCACCACTGCTGAAGGAGCGGTGAATCGGTGGCAGCAATCCGTTACCGCTAAAAATAAGCACCAGCAGACGGCAGCAGCAACTGCCCGCCAGATTAAGCAATTAGAAACAGAATTAGCAACCACCACCGCAGCCGTGCACGATGCGACCCAGCAGGTGGAGAACTTGACCGCCAAGCAACGGGAAAATGCGGCTGCTCAGCAAAAGCAGTCCGCCGAATACACGGCCGCCACAACAACGGTGACGGCAAAGCAGGCGGCGTTAAAGGCCCAGCAAGCGCGCCTGGCGGATGCTGAACAACGGGTAAAGGCTACGACCACCCGGATTCGCGAACAAAAAGAAGAACTTGCTAGGATTAACCATCCTGGCTCATCTGATGCGACAGCGTCCCTCAAACAGGAGGTTGCCGCGGTCCATGAGCGGCTCGTTGCCGCCACGGAGCAAGTGGCCGAAGCCAAGGAAGCCCGGCAAAAGCTTCACGATCAGGTGACAGCAATTGAACAGCAACTTACCCGGGCCCAGGAATTGGCTGCGGATGCCCGTGACGAGTTGCACCGCCGCCAAACGGCTCTTACAGCGTGCGAAGAACTCATGGATCACCACCTTGAGGCCCTGCGTACCAAATATGGGGTGACGTATGAGGCAGCGGCAGCAGCCAAACATGAAACCGACATTGCGGTTATCAACCGGCAACTCCCGCTCCTTAAACGGGGAATTGATGAATTAGGAACGGTTAACCTGGGAGCCATTGATGAGTTTGACCGGGTTGACCAGCGGTACCAGTTTCTGACCCACCAGCAGGCTGACTTACAGGCAGCGTGTGATCAACTAACTGCCACCATTAACGAAATGGACGGCGAAGTAGTAACTAAGTTTAAAGCGGCGTTTGACCAACTCCGGGGTGCATTCCAGCAGATTTTCCCCCAGGTCTTTGGCGGGGGCCGGGCCGACCTCGAACTGACAGCGCCGAATGATTTACTGGAAACGGGGATTGAGATTACCGCCCAACCACCGGGAAAGAAGCAGCAAAACATGCGCCTTCTTTCAGGCGGTGAACGGGCACTGACGGCAATTGCCCTGCTCTTCGCAACGTTACGGGTCCGGCCGGTGCCGTTTGTGATCCTGGACGAAGCGGAAGCCGCCCTTGATGACGCCAACGTCGCCCGGTACGCGCAGTTTTTACGGCGGTTTGATACCGACACGCAGTTTATCGTAATTACCCACCGGAAGGGGACCATGATGAACGCCAGCGTCCTGTACGGGGTAACGATGCAGGAGGCTGGGGTGTCAAAGATGGTCTCCATTGCCGTTGATGACGCGGTGAATTCAAATCAGGAATAAAGTTTGGTAGAATACTACTCAGGAAAACGCACGAACGGGGAGGATTTTCATGGGATTATTTGACCGCCTAAAACGGGCATTTCGGGGAACCCCGAAGAAAACTGAGAAGCAAGAAGAGCAGGGAAAACAGCATCTTTCCACCGCGGAACCAGCACAGGGAACCTTGACTGAAGGACAATCTGCGCAGGATACCCCGGCAACGGCCAAAGCACCAGTTAAGTCGGAGAATGCACCGGTAGCCACCCAGGGAACGGATGAAGCATCGAGTGAAATGCAGTCTGCACCAGGAAACGCCCCGGGAACGGCTGAAACGCCGGCAAATGCAACGCAGCCGGGCCAGGAGCAACCAGCATCCCAGCCAACTGATAAGCAGGAAAGCGCTGAAAATCAGGAACCGGTTGAAAATCAGGAAACTACCGCTGTCCTAAATCAGGAGGAGAAAGTGCCATCTCAGCCTGCTACTGCTGATGAACGGGTGACCGCAGAACCGGCTCAGCAGACGACGACTGAGGAGCCTGAACAGCCCACCACAGAAGAAGCTGGGACAGCTGAAACGGAAGATGAAGTTTCCGAGGAGCCAGAGCCAGTCCCTGAGCAAACCCCAGCGACAGCAGAGTCCGAAGAAGAGGCGCACTACGACCGGGGATTAGCTAAGACCCGGCACGGCTTTGGGGCGAAGTTAAGGCAACTCCTTGCTAATTTTCACCGGGTAGACGAGGACTTTTTTGATGACCTGGAAGAAACCCTGATTGAGGCCGATGTCGGGTACGAAATGGCCCTAAAAATTAGTGATGCCCTGCGGGACGAAGTTAAGTTTCGGAACGCCAAGAGCAAGGAAGATGTTTCAAATGCCGTAATTGAACGGATGGTTGAGATCTACGACGCAGAGGGAAAGGACGAGGATAACACGCTGCACTTTGCGGCGACAGGCCCGACAATCTACCTGTTTGTGGGGGTCAACGGGGTTGGCAAAACGACCACCATCGGGAAGTTAGCCCACCGCTTTAAGGACCAAGGCAAAAAGGTGTTGCTTGCGGCCGGGGACACGTTCCGGGCTGGCGCCATTGAGCAGTTGGTGGCGTGGGGCGACCGGGTAGGCGTGCCCGTTGTCCAGAAACCGGCGGGGAGCGACCCAGCGGCGGTGGTGTTTGACGCCGTGAGAAAGGCCAAGGACGAGCACTACGATATCCTGTTGATTGATACGGCCGGGCGGCTTCAAAACAAGGTTAACCTGATGAAGGAACTGGAAAAGATTGGGCGCATCATTAAACGCGAAGTCCCGGAGGCGCCCCACGAAACCTTACTGGCGCTGGATGCCACGACCGGCCAAAACGCCCTGACCCAGGCTAAGCAGTTCCGGGAAGTTACGCCCCTCACGGGAATCATTCTCACGAAGCTGGATGGTACGGCCCGCGGGGGAATCGTCCTAGCAATCCGGAACGAACTGCACCTGCCCGTTAAGCTAGTAGGCCTTGGTGAGCAAATGGATGATCTGCGGGACTTTAACCCCGAGGAGTTTGTTTACGGTCTGTTTAAGGGGCTTGTAACCGCCAAGATTGTTGAGGATGATTAGATGGCAATCGAAAAAACCAACCGGATAAACGCGCTGCTTGACTTTTACGAGCCCCTCTTAACTGCCAAGCAGGCCGAATACATCGACCTGTACTACCGTGACGATTATTCGTTGGGGGAGATTGCTGCGAACTACTCCGTTTCGCGGCAGGCGGTTTATGATAACATTCGCCGGACCGAGAAACTCCTTGAAAACTACGAGGAGCGGTTACACCTGTACCAACACTTTGCGAACCAAAGTGCTCAAACCGACCGGCTCCGGCAGTACGTGGCGGCTAATTATCCGGACGATTCCCAGCTTAAGCAGTTGATTGACCAATTAGAACAAATGGAAGAAGCGTAGGTGAACCACATGGCATTTGAAGGATTAACGGAACGAATTCAAAATGCGTTCAAGAAGCTCCGGAAGGGGAAAATTACCGAAAACGACGTCAAGGAGGTTATGCGGGAAGTCCGCATGGCCCTGCTAGAAGCCGACGTCAACTTTAAGGTTGTCAAGGACTTCATCAAGAGTGTCCGGGAACGGGCAGTTGGAACTGAAGTACTCGAAAGTTTACGGCCGGAACAGCAAATCATCAAGATTGTCAACGAAGAACTGGTTAAGGTAATGGGCGAAGAAGCCGTTCCGCTGAACAAGGCCCCAAAGATTCCAACAATTATCATGATGGTTGGGCTTCAGGGGGCCGGGAAAACGACCACGGCCGGTAAATTAGCCCTGAAGTTAAAAAACGAGCAGCACGCCCGTCCACTGATGATCGCGGCTGATGTTTATCGGCCAGCCGCCATTGACCAGCTGCAAGTCATCGGGAAACAGATTGACGTCCCGGTCTTTTCACTGGGAACCGAAGTTGACCCGGTTGAGATTGTCCGGCAGGGGTTGGCCGTCGCCAAGGAAAACAAGAACGACTACGTTTTCATCGATACGGCCGGCCGCTTGCAGATTGACGAAAAGCTAATGCACGAGCTGCAGCAAATTGCCCAGTTAGCCCATCCGAACGAAGTGTTACTAACGGTTGACGCAATGACCGGGCAAAATGCGGTGGAGGTTGCCCAGGGCTTCAACGACCAGCTCGACCTTACCGGGGTTGTTCTTACCAAACTTGACGGCGATACCCGGGGTGGGGCGGCCCTGTCAATCCGGGCCGTCACCGGCAAACCAATTAAGTTTGTTGGGCAAGGGGAAAAGATGACCGACCTGGACGTCTTCTACCCGGACCGGATGGCTTCCCGCATCCTTGGCATGGGAGATATGCTGACGCTGATTGAAAAGGCGCAGCGGGAGTACGACGAGGATCAGGCCGCGCAGCTTGAAGAAAAGATGCGCGCTAACACGTTTGACTTTAACGACTTTCTTGATCAGGTCGAACAGGTCCAAAAGATGGGCTCGATGGACGACCTTGTCAAGATGATTCCGGGAATGGCGAATAACCCAGCCATTAAAAACATGCAGTTTGACCCGAAGGACATTGAGCACAAAAAGGCGATTGTGTATTCCATGACGCCAGCTGAACGGCAGGATCCGGACCTGTTAACCCCGAGTCGGCGGCGGCGGTTAGCGCGGGGAGCTGGCCGGCCAATCCAGGAAGTTAACCGGATGATTAAGCAGTTCAAGCAGATGCGCGAGATGATGAACAAGGTCTCAAACGGGAACTTTGCGGGAATGGAAAACCTCTTCGGGAACGGGATGACCGGTAAGCTGGCCAAGATGTCAATGAACCGGATGGTCCGTAAGACGAAGAAGAATAAGCTCAAGAAGATTAAGAAGGCGAACCGCAAGGCCAACCGGAAAAACAAGAAAAAGAAGAAAAAGCGGAAATAAATATCGCCTGTCAAGAATTTATCCTTTACAGGCATTCGAATTCTTGGTATATTATTACCCGTTGAGTAATTAAGCAGGAGGTGGACAGAATGTCAGTTAAGATTCGTTTAAAGCGGATGGGTTCCAAGAAGCGGCCGTTCTACCGGATTGTCGTTGCTGATTCCCGGTCACCACGTGATGGGCGGTTCATTGAATCAGTTGGGACGTACAACCCGTTAACCGAGCCGGAAACGGTTACCCTGAAGGAAGACCAGATTATGAGCTGGTTAAACAACGGTGCTCAGCCGTCTGCAACGGTTAAGAACATCCTTTCCCGGCAGGGGATCATGAAGAAGTTCCACGAAGCTAAGTTTTCAAAGAAGTAGGGTAGAGAATAATGACGGTTGAAGACGTGAAGACGTTGGTGTTAACGCTCGTTAAGCCGCTGGTTACCCAGCCGGATGATGTCAGCGTAACCCTTGATGATCAATCCGATTTTCTTAACCTGAACTTAGCGGTTGCACCCGTTGATATTGGGCGGGTGATTGGAAAACACGGGCGGATTGCACAGGCAATTCGGACAATTATTTACAGTATTCGCTTATCCGGTTCAAAGCGGGTACGCTTGAATATTGTTGATGATTAATAAAAGGTTCCTGACCATGTGGTGGGAACCTTTTATCGTACGGAGGAAACCATAAATGGAAGCTTATTACCAGGTTGGACAAATTGTAAATACCCACGGAACCCGCGGAGAGGTCCGGGTGCTGGCGACAACTGACTTTCCGGAAGAACGGTTTACCCCGGGAGCAACCCTCACCGTCTTTGTTCCGGGCCAGGTGCCCCGTAAGTTAACGGTGACGGGGCACCGGAAGCACAAGCAATTCGATCTCCTAACGTTTGCGGAAATCACTGACATGAACCTCGCCGAACAGCTTAAGGGCGGCGATCTCAAGGTAACCGCTGCCCAACAGGATGACCTTGCGGAGGGCAATTACTATTACCGCGACATTGTGGGGCTTCAGGTTGAAACCCAGGAAGGGCGCGTACTGGGGAAGATTACCGAAATCATGACCCCTGGGGCTAATGACGTGTGGGTCGTTGCCCGCGATGGGCAAGATGACCTTCTTTTACCCGCCATCAAGGACGTTGTTAAACGCGTTGACCTTGAAAACCACCGGGTGATTATTGATTTACTGGAGGGGCTTGAATAATGCGGATTGATATTCTGAGTTTGTTTCCCGAAATGTTTACCGGACCCCTCACCGAATCAATTGTTGATAAGGCGGTTGAGAAGGGGATTCTGGACATTGAAGTTACTAATTTCCGGGACTATACGACTGACCGGCAAAACCACGTTGACGATTATTCCTACGGTGGCGGTGCGGGGATGTTGCTGCAGGCGCAGCCAATTTTTGATGCGCTTGATGCGATCCAACAAAAAGCGCCAACTCCCGGGAAGGTCATCCTTCTGGACCCAGCTGGACGCCGGTTTGACCAGCACGTTGCCGAAGAATTAGCCCATGAACAGCACCTCACCTTTATTTGCGGGCATTACGAGGGCTACGATGAACGGATTCGCACCCGCGTGACGGACGAAATATCACTGGGGGATTACGTCCTGACTGGGGGGGAGCTCGGTGCCATGGTGATGATTGATGCCACGGTGCGGCTTCTTCCCGATGTTTTGGGAAACGATTCGTCTGCCATGGACGATTCCTTCTCGACCGGACTTTTGGAGTATCCCCAGTACACCCGCCCAGCCGATTTTCGCGGGTTAAAGGTGCCGGACGTTCTGCTTAGTGGCGACCACCAGCGGATTGCCCGCTGGCGGACGAAGGAAGCTTTGCGGCGCACCCTTGAGCGACGGCCCGATTTACTGGAAAACTATGCGCTTTCCTCGGAGGAACGCCATCTTTTACGGGAAATCAAGGAAGAAATGAATTGTCAGGACGAGTAGGACGTGGTATATTAGTTACTGGCTATTGCCACACATTAACGGCATTCCGCTGTCGGCGAATTGGACAAGAATGACGGTGAAAGGAAGATTTTTTATGAATCCATTAATCAAGAAGATTACGGAGTCACAGTTACGTGATGACATCCCAGATTTCCGTGCAGGGGACACGGTGCGGGTTTACGCCCAGATCGTTGAAGGTTCTCGTGAACGGATCCAGGTCTTTGAAGGGGTTGTTATCAAGCGGCACGGTGAAGGCATCAGCGAAACGTACACCGTCCGGAAGATGAGTAGTGGAATCGGGGTTGAACGGACGTTCCCGGTTCACTCACCACGGGTTGACAAGATTGAAGTTGTTCGCCGTGGTCGTGTTCGGCGGGCTAAGCTGTACTACCTGCGTGAACTTCACGGAAAGGCTGCCCGGATTCCAGAACGGCGCCGGAAGTAAGAATAACGATTATGCTACAAAAGAGCTCTTGGCTAGTAATAGCCAGGAGCTTTTTTATAGCGCTAAAGTTCGTAAATTACTAACGATATTAACAAAACGAGCTATTATGTTCACGTTATTCCCAACTATTTCATTGAATATAGGGTCTTTATTAAGTATCATGAAGGCGATTGAATTACTTCCAAGATTATTATTTTGGAGGCATTAATGACAACTGCAATTAAATTGTCACACGTTACTAAGACGTACCCACGCAAACGCCGTTTCCAACATTTCTGGCAAACCCTTGTTCATTCCCAATACGAGCGACATGAAGCGCTCTATGACATGAGTTTTACGGTTCCCGCTGGGCAAATTATGGGGTATATCGGACCAAACGGGGCGAGGAAGTCAACCACAATTAAGTTGATGACACGGGTATTTTGCAGCCCGATAGTGGGAGTTGCCGCGTTCTTGGGGCGAACCCCTTGCTTAACCGCGAGCGGTTTGCATTAACTAGGTATTCGTCGACTGGTTCTTAATAGTACGAACAAAGGAATAATGGTTTTTATTTGGGAAGAGAGGGCGTATGATTATCGCAGGAAGTTTAAGCGTGGAGGATGGAAAGCGATGACAACAAACGCAAAACTCTTACAGGATACCTGTCTGCTGGCCGGGAAAATCATGATTTCCAGTGGTTCGGAAACGTACCGCGTTGAGGATACCGTCCAACACATCGCCCGAAGTGCTGGGGTGGACGATGAGATTGTGTTTACCTTACCCACCGGAATCTTTGTGAGCAACCAGCATAACCAGGCCATGCAGCAACGGGCCATCTTTGACCGCGTGACTAACTTGCGGAAGGTGCACGAAGTCAACCGGCTTTCCCGGCAGTTTGCGGCCCACCGGCTGACCCTCGAAGAGCTTCATTCACGTCTGGAAGAGGTCAACCACGAGGTGCACCGGTATCCGCTAATCTTTCAGCTCCTTGCGGTGGCCGTAATCAGTGCCATGATGATTCCCATCTGCATTCCGGGATACCACGTTAGTACGATGCTGTGCGCAGCGGTAGCGGGTTGTACCGGATACGTGGTTAATTCGACGGTCGACCGGGTGTTACGGATTAGCTTCTTTAGCCAACTGCTCGCAACGTTTGTGATTGGGTTGATTGCGCAGGAAGCATTGGCCCTCCACCTGGTTCCAAGTGCTGGGAACGTCGTAATTGGAGCAGTGATGGCATTGGTTCCGGGGGTTGCCATTACCAACGCGTTCCGTGATTTACTAGCGGGCCATCTGCTGACAAGCGTTGCGCATGGGCTTGAGGCCCTGTTCTGTGCGGCGGCATTGGGCACGGGCATTGCCCTGGCTTTCCGATTTTTCTAGGAGGTGGTTGCGATGAATAGCAGTTTATGGCTCCAGTTAGTTGCTAGTTTTCTTAGTTGTTGGGGCTTTGGCGTGTGTTTGAACGTTCCTAAAAACGCGTTTATTGCGACGGGGCTTACCGGAATGGCGGGGTGGATGGGATACCTGGCATACTACTGCCACGCCGGTCATAGTGCGGTTGGGGCGAGCCTGGTTGCCACCATCATCATCGGGATCGTTGCGTTGGTTTTTGCCCACCGGCTTCAGATGCCCGTGACCATCTTCACCATTCCGGCACTAATGCCCCTGGTGCCCGGAGAAATTGCCTTAGAAGCACTGCGGGCGCTCATCGCGGGGCGGATTCTGCAAGCGCAGGTGTTATTTGTGCACATGCTGATGATTGCGGGAGCCATTGCGGTGGGCTTCATGATTGCGGAAATCTTTGCCCAGTACTATTCCAAGGTAGTTCATTGGCGGAAAAAGTAGTTCGTTGATTTTAAAATGAAAATCTAGGCGGCGTTCCTTCTAGTGGGGCGGCGCTTTTTAAATCCTGACCAGTTATCGGGGAAACTACACCACTTATCGCCTGCTGGGTCCATTGAGTTACAAACCATGTGATACTAACGGTGACGAGGAGGTGAAGTCGGTTACTATTAAGAAAAGATTTTTAGAAAGGAACTAGAAAAATGAAGGTTGTTTTTCAACAGGTCCCGGCACTGCGGGAACCCCGGGTAGCGGTCCAGGCCGCAACGCTGGATGAACACGTTGCCCAAACCATGCGGGCCGTTTCCCGGGTTGTGGCCGCTGCGCCGCTAACGCTGGTGGTTGATGCCGTTCCCGTCCCGGTTCCGTTAGCAAACATCACCTTTGTGGACGTTGCGGGTGACTACGTAACCGTTCATACAACTAACAAGGTGTATACGGTCCGCCAGCGGTTAAAGGTGATTGCTGAACAACTAGTCCAGCCGCAGTTCATTCAGGTTTCACGGAGTGCCATCATCAACCTTGATGCGGTGGACCACTTTAAAAACGTTTTGTCGGGAAATTACGTAGCCGTCTTGAAGCAGGGCGAGCGGGTTCCCGTATCACGGCGGTATTGGCGCCAGGTTAAGGAAAGGGTGTTAGGAAAATGAAGCAGAAGGGATTAATGTTTTTTCGGATTATGGTTCTGGGAGCCATGATTGCCGTGTGTTGTCAGGTTTTAGGCGCACTTGTTTTTCAATCAACGGTTGTGATTAGCAGGATAGGACTCGCGAGTCTCCTTGCTTTCGGGGCTCTCGGGGGAGTCATTTCATACCTCGTTGTTGTCCAGGAGTACTTCCCGCAATTCTTAGCCGTTTTTGCGCATTTCGTAGTCTTTTGGGGTGGAATTTTATTAATTAACTTAGCTTGGCTGCACGCGTTTCCGGGAACGCTGGTGGCCTGCACGTGGTACACGGTGAACTTTGTGGTGATGTACGTTATTGCGTGGGGAATCGCTCTGCTGGTTAACCATCACGTAGTCACACTGGTAAACAAGAAATTGCAGAAGCGGCGGTAAATAACACCGTCAGCAGCAATAAAACTAATGGGTTACTTCGAGAAGAGGTAACCCATTTTTATATATCCAACTGTCTTCCAATATCATTTTACGGTAAATGACGTTGAAAAGATGGTAATGATGTTGATTATTCGGTATCATTTAAAAAGAAATGATACTGAAAGGAGTAGCTGATGAAAGAATTTGACTATCTCAAGTTGAATAATTTAGTAATTACCCCAAAAATGAACGCCCAACTAAATCACCTTTACGAGTTGCGGGGATACGTGGCAAACTATCATCCCCACATGAAGGAGACGTTTGATCGGTTGGTGGCAGTCGCTAAAATTCAGAGTACCGATGCCTCTAATCGGATTGAAGGCATTGCAACAACAGCTCCCCGGTTAAGGGCAATTATGGCGGATAAAACCCGGCCGGCTAACCGGAGTGAGGCAGAAATTGCCGGTTACCGGGACGTTCTTGCGTTAATTCACGAGAATGCGGAATTCATTGAAATTAATGCAGCTAATATTTTGACACTTCATAAACGGTTGCTAGGATATACGTGTGCCGAATGGCGGGGGCATTTTAAGGACAGTGATAATCAAATCATCACTACGTATCCTGACGGCACCAGGGAAGTTCGGTTTACTCCGCCGCAAGCAGTAGTAACGCCGCAATTAATTACCCAGCTGTGCGCAACGTATAATGAAGCCCTCACGCAAACTGATTTTTCACCCTTGATCTTAACAGCAGCGTTTATTTTTGATTTCGTGTCGATCCACCCGTTTCGGGATGGAAACGGCCGGATGTCACGGCTACTAATGTTACTTGCGCTTTATCGTACGCACTTCACCGTTGGAAAGTATATTAGCTTAGAAAAACTGCTCGCCGAAACAAAGGACGAATACTACGCCGCGCTTTACCAAAGCTCCCAGCAGTGGCACGAAAACCAGAACGACTATGCGCCCTTTGTCAGTTATTTCCTTGGCATCCTCATTCAGGCGTACCAGCAGTTAATTGACCGTGTTGGCAATAGCCATCAGGATAAGTTACCGGTAACGCAGCTGGTTCTCCAGGTGATGCACCAGCAGCTTAAACCCCTCACTCTCCGGGAAATTGATAATCTTATTCCCCAGTACAGTACGGTGACTATTCGACGGGCGGTTCATCAGTTATTAACTGCCGGAAAATTGCGGATGGTGGGGCGGGGCCGCGCAACGAGGTATATGGTCGGTTCTAGTGATGATAACTTCTCTAATTGATGATAGAATAGAATAGTTAATTAGATAGAGAGGATGATTTGATGCAACAGCGCACCACGGCCAACGACTCGTGGCTTTTATGGATTGTAATGGAATTTTTGGCAATTGGGATGACGGCTATTTCAGCAGTGGCCATGAATGAGTCCTTCCTGATTTCCATTATCGGGGTTGTTTTCTTTGGACTGGGAGCGGTGCTTTTTCCGTTTATGGGAATTGTTCTTTGCCTAAGGCGACCGATTGTAATGATTGATGAAACTGCCCGCGAAATCGTCATTAACACGTTTATCCCGTTTCACAAAAACGGCCCGATTCGTCTCCGGTTTGACGAGTTAGCCCGGTTATCGCTCACCAACATGATGGGAATTTCCTTCCTGTCCGTGGAAACTAAGCAACCCAAGGAGTTAATTTTAAACACGACTCCGCGGAAAGATAACCAGTACGGTTTATATTATCTGCGCCTTCGGGACTACAAGGCCCTCCAAGCGGCCGTAAAACGGGTGCAGGTACAGATCAAAGCACAAGACGATGCAGCTGAATAGCTAAGAAAAGGGGTTGGGACCTTCGTCTCAGCCTCTTTCTTACGCCATCAAAGCAGCAACTTCCGCTTGAAGGGCGGTAATATTTAAACTCTTCGTTGGGTTTTCTGACGTACACCACGCAACCAGCACGCCCGCTAATCCCGCAAGAAGAAAGGCCTGCCGGGTTGCGGATTGGGAACCCAGCCACGGAAGGGCGGGGGCGCATGCCGTCATGTCCGCCAGAAACATTCCCTGCAGGTGGTGCTGGACTAACACCGTTAACTGGTTCCGGTAATCGTTCCAGTAGAGGAAAAAGGCGCTGCTAAACGCTTCCCAATCCGTGGGCGCTGCCGCTTGCATGGCCGCTTCAAAGTCCTTCAGCCAGTCAGCAATCGCCTGATTAAGAACATCATCCTTTGACTTAAACTTCCGGTAAAATGTCTTACGGGAAAGCTCCGCGGTCGTATAAATTTGCTCAACGGTAATTGTCATGTAATCCTGGTGTTTCATTAACTGAAACAGGGCGTCAATGAGCCACTGGCGGGTGGTACGGGTAATCCGGCTTGCCATAATAAAAACCTCATCTTTCTTTTGAATACACTAAATAGAATATTTTGATACACTTGTATCATTATGTAACAGGACGCTAATAATTACAAGTATTGTCAAGTGAGAGGTTGGTAAGGAACTATTAGAATCCGCACAGTTTGACAGGTACCGGTAAAATCAGTACCATATTAAAGTTACGCTAATTAATTGTAAGTAAGGGGTGAGTGCTTAAATGAAACACCGTCAGTTGCCAGAGTGGCAACATAACCTTCATGTTTTGTGGTTGAACAACTTTATTATTGGCATGGGCTTCCAGCTGATTATGCCCTTTATGGCCCTGTACATTCGCCAGCTGGGGAACTTTACGCGCTTCCAGTTAAACATGTGGAGTGGGCTGGTCTTTGCGGCGACGTTCCTTGTTTCGTCGTGGATGGCGCCCATCTGGGGAAAGATTGCTGACCAACGGGGGCGGAAGTTGGTCATGTTAATTTCTGCCGCAGGGATGGGCACGACGATGGCGTTAATGGGAACCGTGGGCAACGTTGAGGAGTTAGTGTTACTTCGGTTGCTTCAGGGATTCTTCGCCGGGTACGTGTCGAACACCTCCGCGCTCCTTGCGTCGATGGTTCCGCGGGAACAAAGTGGGAAAACGATGAGTACCTTAGCAACAGGGACAACCGCCGGGATGCTAGTGGGGCCGCTCTTTGGTGGAGTCCTGGCAGATCTGTTCGGGTACCGGGCAACGTTTTTTATTACGGGAATGGCATACGCGTTGGTCTTCATCCGGACGGTCTTCAGTGTTCATGAAAGCAACTTTCAGCCGGTTTCCCGTGAAAAAATGATCGGCACCCGCCAACTTTTCGGCCAGCTAAAATATCCGCACCTAATTATCGGGATGTTTGTTACCACGTTGATTATTCAGGCGGGAAATAACTCCATTTCACCGGTTATCAGCCTGTACGTGCAGCAGCTTCTTCACGGGCACGGGAACGTCAACCTGGTAAGTGGAATTGTTGCGGCCCTTCCAGGAATCGCCACTATCTTTGCGGCGCCAGTGCTTGGTGAAATCGGGGACCGGATTGGAACGCATAAGATTCTTTTTGGGGGCTTAATTTTTGCTTTCTGTGTTTTCCTGCCGCAGGCCTTCGTGCACAACGTGTGGGAGTTTGGCATTTTACGGTTCCTTGTTGGGATCTCCGACGCAGCGCTTCTCCCGCAGGTCCAAACCCTGCTCACAAAGTACTCGCCGGCACGATTCTCCGGGCGGATTTTCAGCTTCAATCAGGCCGCGCAGTTTATGGGAAACATCTTCGGACCAATGATCGGGTCGACGATTTCAGGCACCTTTGGTTATGCGGGCGTCTTCGTTTCCACGGCACTGTTAATCCTGGTTAACCTGGGATGGGTGCGGCAGAGTACGCGGCCACTCTGGCACAGGGAAACACCTGCTGTGAAGTAGGGGATAAAAATAGGGATGTGGTCCTTATTACACCACATCCCATATTTTTTGCTTAAGCTAACTGGCTGATTACCGGCGGGTAACCTTCATGTCTTTAACGTCTCCGTGAATATCACAGGATACAGTTAGACCCTTTTTTTCGATCTTATAACCCATGCTAATTTTACCGTTTAAGCCCTTCTGAAGGCTTCCCTTCATGTCGGTAAACTTAAAGTCAAACGACTTGCCTTGGAACTTTACTCCTGCGTCCTTCATTGCACTTAAATCAGAATTGTCCTTAACGTTGAAGTGGAGAATTAACTGATCGTTCCCCTTAATTTCATAGGTTCCAACAGCTTTCTTGCCCTTAATGAAGTTGGCAACGGATTCCTTTGAAGGAACCTTTGCCTTCTTCAGGTTGTAAAGCTTCCCATTCTTTGCAAGAACGAACCCCAGCTTCTGGTTGTTCATGTCATGGTCCTTATTTGTAGACTTCTCACCGAGAAAGGTTGTCGTATCCTTAGTATTAGTTTGCTTAAAGGTAACGTAACTATTCGGCATGTAGTCCTTCATTGTGTGAGTGAAGTGGTAGTAGTAACCGCCACCGCACAGCGCCAGCACAACCACAATCACAGCACCGATGATTGTCGGGATAAGCCACTTCTTTGGCTTTTTGTTAGCTGCAGCTTCAGGCGTTGCCGTTTGTTCCGTCTGCTTTTGTTCATCATTCTCCATCTGAACAATTCCTCCCAATGAATAAAGATTATCTTAAATAAGACTTAAAGAAGTTTACCATAAATCCTTCAAAATTGAAAGGAATATCCCACAAAAATGTTTTTATCCAAGGTCATCCTGGGCCATGTTATGGGCAAGGTAGCCCTCCGCACACGCCTGAATAGCTGAAATACAATCATCTAACATCGTAGCGATGCGACCACCGTTCTTTTGATTCTGATCGAGCCGCCGGGCGGTGCTTGATTTATGCACGTCCAAATAACCAAAGTTAGACACGGCAATTGATCCGTACAGCTGGGCAATTCCGTTAATCGCTAACATTTCGTCCACGCCAAAGTAGGAGTTGTCCTCCGCAATAATGGTTTGTAATGGCTCCGGTAGTTTATGCTCGTTTGCTAGGTTGTCCAGGGTGAGGGCAACCAGCAGGGCGTTAAGAACTTCACGCTTCTTTAGGACCTTGCCCACCGCCATCTGCGCTTCATCAATCGTAATGTCCGGGTTAAATTGAACCTGGTGATCGTAGGCGTGCTGGGCAATCATTGCGAGCGAAATGTCGCGCTTCGCAAACTCCTGGTCAACGTACTCCCATATTTCCCGGTCAGGGTAAATTTTAGTTGTCATTTTAATTACCTCACTTTCATCGTAGTCTTTTATTCTACTTAGTTCTTAGGAGGAAAGCAATCATTTCGCAAACGAATTTTGTTTAGTAAACATTGCACAATGTTGCCTTGATTTTTTAGTAACGTTTAGTATAATAAAAGCGTAAAGAAAGCGTTTACTTACCAATAGGAGGGGTCATCATGAGTAAGATGATTACGTTTGATGAGGAACAGCGGGTTTTCCACCTGCATAACGACAAGATTTCATACCTGTTTCAGGTTGAAAAGGGTGATTTACTAAGCCACCTGTACTACGGCCAGCGGATTCACGCCTACCACGGCCAGCGCCAATACCCGTACGCAGACCGGGGCTTCTCGGGGAACCTCCCAGGATCCCTTGACCGGACGTACTCGCCGGACTCGCTCCTTCAGGAGTACACCCCCAACGGAATCGGCGACTACCGAATTCCGGCGGTGATTGTCCGGCAGGAAAATGGTTCACGGGCAACGCGCTTTAAGTACTCCGACTACCGAATTGAAGCGGGAAAGCCAGCACTTAAGGGACTGCCAAGCACGTACGTCGAGGACGGCGATGAAGTCGAAACCCTCGTGGTGACCCTTACGGATGACGTTGCCCACCTGGAGCTCGAACTCCGGTACTCCATCTTTATGGGGCGGGCGGTAATTGCCCGGTCAACCCGGATTATTAACCACGCTGAGGCCCCAGTTTACCTGGAAAAAGCAGCGTCATTACAGTTAGACTTTGCTCCGCGGAACTTTGAGGTCATCAGTTTGCCAGGGGCCCACGCCCGGGAACGGCAGATGGAGCGGACGCCGCTGAGCCGGGGCGTGCACTCATACGAAAGCCGGCGGGGAACTACCAGTCACCAGATGAGTAACTTCATTGCCCTGATCGACCCGACCACAACGGAAAATACGGGGGACGCGTACGGGATTTCCCTAATTTACTCGGGGAATCACGCCATGCAGGTTGAACGCGACCAGATTCAGCAGACCCGGGTGGTCGCTGGGATCAACGACTACAACTTCACGTGGAAGTTAAACCCTGAGGACGACTTCCAGACTCCCGAAGCGCTGGTAGCGTACTCGCCAAACGGGCTGAACGGAATGAGTAACACCCTCCAGCACATTGCGCGGGAGCGGATTGCCCGCGGGAAGTGGCGTGACCTTGAACGGCCAATTCTGGTCAATAACTGGGAAGCAACGTTCATGGACTTTAATGAAGAACGGTTGACCCCAATCGTTGACGATGCCAAGAAGCTCGGGATTGAGATGTTCGTGCTGGATGACGGCTGGTTCGGGCACCGGGACGACGATAACAGTTCTTTAGGTGACTGGTTCGTCGACCAAAAGAAGTTCCCGCACGGCATCAAGCACTTCGTGGATTACGTCCACGCACAGGGGTTGAAGTTTGGGCTGTGGTTCGAGCCAGAAATGATTTCGTTTGATTCTAAGCTGTACGAAAATCACCCGGACTACCTGATGCAGGTTCCGGGCCGGCAGCCGTCACCTTCGCGGAACCAGTACATCCTGGATATTACGCGGCCAGAAGTACGGGATAACATCGTTGCTCAGGTGGAAAAGATCCTTCGCGAAAACGACGTGGACTACGTGAAGTGGGACATGAACCGGCACCTGGCTGATGTTTATTCGCTCGGGTTGGCACCTGACCAGGAAGGGGAGGTTTACCACCGCTTTGTCCTGGGACTGTACGACATGCTGGAACGGATTACGACGGATCTACCGGATATCCTGTTTGAAGGTTGTTCCGGTGGTGGTGGCCGGATCGACTACGGGATGCTGGCGTACATGCCACAATCCTGGACGAGTGACTGTACCGACGCGTACGAACGGGAGAAGATTCAGTACGCAACGTCCCTGTTCTACCCGAACAGTGGCTTTACGGCGCACGTTTCGGTTATTCCAAACCAGCAGACGGGGCGGAGCGTTTCCTTTGCAACGCGGGGCGCCGTAGCCATGAGCGCGACGTTTGGTTACGAGCTGGACCTGACAAAGTTGACGGCCGAAGAACAGGAACAGGTCAAGCAACAGGTCGCCGAGTACAAGGCAATTCGGTCACTCGTTCAGTTTGGAGACTTCTACCGCCTGCGGAGCCCGTACACGACAAACGGGTGCGGCTGGATGTTTGTTTCCCCGGATAAGCGGGAAGTGGTTGTCGACACGTTCCATACCCAGTCCAGCGGGCAGCCGTGCGCCCACGTTACCAAGCTAGTTGGCCTCGACCCGCAGAAGCAGTACGAGGACCTGGCAACCCATACGGTATACGGTGGCGATGAGTTGATGCGGATGGGGCTGTATGATCCCCTCGTGCACGAGGACTACACCGCTAAGGCCTACCACTTTAAGGCCAGGGATTAGTAGGTAACGCGTTACCAAGATTAAAAACCAGGACAGTTAAAATTGATGTGCACCCCAAATCTTGGACAGGGTAAATCTAAAATTTGGGGTGTTTTTTATGCGTTTTTAATTTGTCGGTACGGAAGCGCTTCTATTATTAATGAATTGCGGGACAATAACTGGTATACTCACGTTAAAGCATTGTTGAAAAAGCAGGTTACACGCCGGCGTACGAGAAAAGGAACTGGAAAATGGCACGAATTTTTGTTGTTGAGGACGATTTAGCAATTACAACCCCGTTAATTGCCACGCTAAAAAAGTGGCAACACACGGTGGCAACGGTCCAGTCGTGGGATAACGTGACCGCCGAGGCCGTTGCGTTTAACCCGGCACTAATTACAATGGACATCACGCTCCCAACGTATGATGGTTTTTATTGGACCACCCAACTTCACCAGGCATTGCCAACCGTCCCCATTATCTTTCTAACGGCGGCAACCACCGCTGAGGCGGGGAGCAGGGCCATCGCTGCCGGCGCAAGCGACTTCATCGAAAAGCCGCTGACCATTGACTACCTGCTCGCCAAGATTAACCTGCTTCTTCAGAACCCCGCAACTAATGAAGTTATTCGGGGAGCCTACACCTTTAACCCGGTTACTAATCAGCTGACGTGCGGCGCCACTTCAATTCGCGTAACACCCACGGAGGGGATTATTCTGCGGCTTCTGCTCACGGCAGCGCCCGAACCCGTTATGCGGTCAACACTGGTAAGTGCGCTGTGGAGTGCTGACGTTTTCATTAACGACGATGCGCTGACGACAAACGTTAGCCGTCTCCGAAAAAAAGTTACGGTTCTCGGCGGGACACGCGCGCCGATTGAGACTGTCCGGGGGGTGGGCTACCGGTGGAACGACTAAAACATCTTATCGGACAGACCGTTACCGCGCTGTTGCCAATTATACTTGGGTACGGGGCGGTACTGGGTGTTCTTATAATTCTTACGGAACTGGTTCCTGGAACCCGCCAAATTGCCATCCTGTTTTTCCAGTTTTCCTGGCCAGTGGTCATTGCGTGGGGTGGCGGAAGGCTAGTTCGTCTAGCTCAAATCCGTTCCCGGTTACGGCGGCATGATTATGATTTTACGGCTTCCTTTCACGACCAGCTTTATCTTCAAGAGTTAAAACGGTTAAGGCAAGAAAAGCGCGCCCTTGAATTAGAAATCGGGAAGTTGACGGATCAACGTCACGAATACCTTGAATTGTGGGCTCATGAACTTAAAACCCCGCTCACAGCGCTTAAATTAGAGGCCCGCCAGTGTCCGCCACAGCAACGCCAACGGCTAACAACCCAGCTAACGGCAGTTGACCACCAGGTTGAAATGCTGCTTGCGGCGGAACGGTTACGCCTTATTCATAACGACCTTGGTTTTACCGAGGTAAACCTCCGCAACTCAGTTACAGGAACGG
This sequence comes from Candidatus Ligilactobacillus avistercoris, assembly GCA_019119415.1. GTDB lineage: Bacteria > Bacillota > Bacilli > Lactobacillales > Lactobacillaceae > Ligilactobacillus > Ligilactobacillus hohenheimensis. Next base: position 113,092 of record DWXB01000010.1, read on the forward strand.
TACGGCGGTTAGCGCCGGTTCTTACCGGGAGGGATATTGCGGTCACGCTGGACATTTCCCCGACAATCACGGTTCTCACGGATCCCACCTGGTGGGCGTTTGTGGCCCGGCAGTTACTCCTCAACGCGGCCCAGTATAGCTCACCGGGGAAGACCATTACGGTTAGTGTTCATCACCAGACGGTTTTGATTAGTGACCAGGGCTACGGGATTCCCGCAGCTGACCAGCCGCAGATTTTCAAGGAAGGGTTTACCGGTCACAATGGCCGTGCCCATAATCCCAATGCAACCGGAATGGGCCTGTACCTCGTTCACCAGGTATGTGGTGTTTTAGGAATTAAGGTGACGGTCTCATCGGTTGTTAACCGGGGAACGACCGTCCACCTTACGTTTGCGCCGAATAAACTAAACAATAACAAATTGTAAGGCTACTGGTAGTTTTGTAAGGAAACGGGCCAGTAGTTCTTTATATACTGGGATTATCAAGAATAAGGAGGACTTTAAAGTGGCTTTTCTAGAACTAACCCACGTTAAGAAAACGTTTGGCCGGGGGATGAACCAGGTCCACGCCCTGCGGGATATTAACCTGACCGTTGAGCGGGGATCGTTTGTGGCCATCATGGGAGAATCCGGAGCAGGAAAATCAACCCTGCTTAACATCATTGCCACCCTTACGCCAGCAACTGCGGGAACGGTGACGCTTGCTGGAAATGACATTACGACCCTAAACGAAGCGGCCCGGGCGAAATTTCGCCGGCAGCACATTGGCTTTATTTTTCAGCACTTTAACCTGTTGCCTGAATTAAATAACAGGGATAACATTCTTTTACCCGTGATTCTTGCGGACAAGACGGATAGACACTCCGCGGAGCAGGTTGATGAGTTAGCCGAATCACTGGGGATTGCTGCGCTCCTATCACGGTATCCGGGCGAAATCTCGGGCGGGCAGCAACAACGAGTGGCAGTGGCCCGGGCGCTCATTACGCACCCTGACCTTATTTTGGCGGACGAACCAACGGGCGCCCTTGATTCGCAAACAACCCAAACGCTGTTAGCCACGTTACAGGGCGTTCACGCTCACCAGCAAACCATCGTAATGGTCACCCATAGTGCTGAGGCTGCCAGTTACGCCGAACGAACCCTCTTCATTAAAGATGGGGTGGTGTTTAACGACGTTTACCGCGGAGACCAACCGCGAACGGCGTACGCCGCATCGTTAATCCAAACCCAGTTAGCCCTCAGCACCGCGCCGGAAGGGGGAATGCGCTAATGATTGCCCTTAAACTTGCATTTCGGGGAATGCGCGCCAACCGCCGAATTTACGTTCCCAATTTAATTGCAACGGCACTGCTCGTAGCGATTAACTACATCATCCTTGCCGTGACCGCTAACCAAAGCATTCACCACCTGCTTTTCGGCAAGCAACTCGTTACCCTGCTTCACCTGACATTTGAACTGACGATAATTATCACGGTTGCTTTTTTAGTGTACGTTAGCTCCACGACAGCGCGCAGTGAGGCCCACGAGTTCCAGGTATACACGCTCCTCGGGTTAGCCCCGCTTAACAAACGGCTGATCATCATAATTCGGCAAACATGCGTTACGGTGGGGGCACTGGGACTAGGACTTTTACTGGGACTTAACTTTGAACGCTTTGTTTTCATGGCGCTCGCTCGCATCCTCGGTATTCCGCACTTTCACGCGCCGTTCTTGGGTGGTCCGCTAGTAAAGTGTGGGGTAATCTTCATCATTATTTCCGGCGGGTTAATTCTGTTCCGCCTGTTTTATCATCCAGCCGCCAAGTCAAAGGGGCAACCGACGAACCGGCTGCCGTGGCTCGGGGGAATTGCCGGTATTTTGGCAACCGCGACGGGATACTACCTGTCGATGACCAGTAAACCAGGGATGGACACCATCCCCACGTTTATGCTGATTAACGTCCTGGTAATCGCAGGCATGTACGGGTGTTTCATTGCGGGAAGCATTCTTGTGTTAAACCTGTTGCAGCATAACCGGCGACTGTACTATCACCGCCGGCGGTTCATTATCATTTCCGGGCTCCGCCAACGCATGCGCCAAAACGGGGCAAGCCTTGCGGGAATCTGTGTTATGGTCACCAGCGTTCTGCTTTCCATGATTGCGGTCGTTAGTTTAATGGCGGGGGAGCACAGCTTAATTCGGTTGTGGAACCCCGAAGATGTCATTACGGCAACGGCTAAACCGTTTTCCCCAGCACAACGGCAAATAATCAGGCAAACTGCACACCGCCACCACTTAGCGGTGACGGATTACCAGCAAAGCGTCATGACTGCACCAATTATGGGAAACTTAACGAAGAACGGGCAGTTTACCCCAACGAAGCTGCGGTATCAGGTGGCCTTCGTTCCGGTGGACGAGTATAACCGGGTGACCCATACCCATTACCAGCTTCGGGATAACCAAACACTTATTTACTGTCCTGATAACCAGTTACACCTCACCGCACTCACCGTTAACCAACACCACTTTACGGTGACGCACCGGTTAAAAAGGTACCCGCTGTTTTACGACTACCAGCACGCAATTTACCAACCAGTATTTGTAATTTTAAGTAGCCGTAAGCAGTGTGCCCAGACGAGCCGCACCCCGTGGTTGTACACAACGTTCTTTAACACGGACGGAAAAAAACGCGATAAGGTGCGGTTTGCGGATGACCTGCAGGCACGGTTGCACCTTACAAACGAAGAATACACCGCCAAGTACCAGCAGGGACCGCTCCTAGCAACCCTGTTTGGGGGCGCGCTTTTCATCGGGATCATCGTCAGCATCGTCTTCATCATCGTGACGGTCATGCTGATTTACTACAAGCAACTTGCTGAGGGGCTGCAGGACCGGGCCCGGTTCCAAACGCTCTTTCAGCTGGGGCTGAGCGCAAGGGAAACGCAACGAATTGTGCGGACCCAGGTGCTAACGGTTTTCCTTCTGCCACTTGCTGGCGCACTCCTGAACACGTGCTTCGCTTTCCCGGCAATGCGCAGCATGTTAAAGCTGTTTTCGATTTATAACGGAAAAATGATTCTTCTTGTTAGCCTGATAACTGCCGGATTGATTGGAATTGGGTATGCGCTGGTCTATCTCCTGACGGCACGGAACTACTACGCAATCATTCACGATCACCGGACTAACGGGACGAGTGATTGGTGAAAGCAGGTGCTCCGTGGACGGATAATAATTATCATTTTTATAAAAAGCATAGTTATTTATTAAAACCCCGGGAATTCCCGCTTTTTAGTGGCCCTTCTGGAACAGCCATGGTATCTTATTATCACAGTCAGTTACCCTTAGGTCTGAATAAGGAGGATGCCATGACAAATCAGGCGACAACTACAGCGTTGAACCAGGTTATTGCCGACATCAGCCAGCTGCGGGTTAACGTGCAGCAGTACCACTGGTACATGCGCGGCGAGCAGTTTTTTAAACTTCATCCGTTGATGGATGACTACCTTGCCCAGTTGGGAACCCACCTTGATGAAGTAGCGGAACGGCTTATTATCATCGGCGGGGCGCCACTGTCAACAACCCATGAATTTACGGCGCATACTAAGCTTCCTGATGATAAACTGACGTGGGGGCAAGAACCACTTACGCAGATGGTTGCCGGCTTAGTCCGGCAATTCAAGGTTTTACGCGATGATTACGCGGCGGCGATTGCCGTGACGGAGGACGCGCACGACCTGACCACCCAGGATATGCTGATTGAGTTTAAGGGTGAGTGTGAGAAAAACATCTGGATGCTCAACGCGTACCTGGGTAAGGACGCAACGGCATAGAATGATAGTAACTTTGTAAATAGAGGAGGGTGGGGGAGACTTCCCCCACTTTTTAGTGGCTTCAAGTTATAAAAAGTTATAAAAGAATGCTGAAGTTATAAAAAGTTATAAAAGGTAGATCCACCGAACGTACGATATTTTGTATGTCGTAATTAATTAGCAAACCTGGTATACTCACAGTACAAACAAGGAGGCGATTGAATGGAACGACTCATTTGGATTATTTTCACGGGAGCAGTTATCGGGTTAGCTGCTGAGTTATTAGTCAGAAGTTCCCGGCGTTTACGGGGAAAGCTTCTCCTGTGGTGCGGCCTTATTGGGGCTGTGATTGGCGACGTCTTTTTAGGAGAATGGGGAATCCAATACGGGGCGCTCTATCTGTTGCCGGCAATTGTCGGGGCCTTTACGTTTGTGGTAATCGGACTTATTCTGCGGAGCATCTTTATCGAACCAAACGATCCGCGAAATTAGTTTATTTTAAAATATTCGAATAATAGTTTTACGAGGTGGTAATCCTAGTGGTTACAGCCTCTTTTTTATGCTGACACCTTTTTTCGCGCCAATTCCCCTTATTCCAGGTAAAAATGAGTATAATAGAACGCGGTTTATAAACTATCGAAAGGAAGGTTCACATGGCTCCGCAACGTTTTAATGGGCGGTTGATCTTCTTTTTCATTCTTGGACTCATCCTAAACGCCAGTGGCAACGCCCTTACCGTCGCGTTAAACCTGGGAAGTCCGGTATGGACCGCTGCGTGTGTCAACGTGGCCCACGCCCTTCATATTTCACTAGGCATCATCATGATATACTGGGGAGCAGCACTAGTAATTGCAACCATTTTAATCACCCGGAAAATTCAGGGTTGGCGAACGGTTAAAAACGTGGTTTTCATGGTTTTATTTGCTGTACTCGTTAACTGGCTGAGCAAATGGTTTGAACAAACACCACTGATGATGATGCTTCCAGGATTTGTGCGGATTTTCCTTGATTTCGGTGGAATTGGCTTAATTGCCGCCGGTGTTTCGCTGTATCAGCGGGTTAACTGGATGTTGCACCCGTGTGACGACCTGATGCAAATTGTTCGGTTTAAATTCTTTGACGGGAGCGCCAACCGCGCAATGCTTGCCGTTTATTTACCAGCAGTCCTGATCATGGTGCTATGTGTCTGGGACACGCATCACTTGTGGGCAGTTAATATTGGCACCATCTTTGCGCTGCTTTTTCAGGGCTGGTTAATTGGCGTTGCTGATCGGCGATTATTCCGGCAGTTAAAACACCATGGTTTTGATGCTTAGAAATACACTTTTCCACCTTAATAACCGAACGCAACCGCTCAGCGCGTCTCTCAGCACCCGTTGGTTTTGACTAGTTATGTGTAAAAAGGACATGGACTGTTAAAAAAACATGACTGGTTGGCGGCTTAATAATAATGACATTGAAATCCCGTGAAACCGGCACATTGCGGGATAAAAATCCCCTGACTGAACTTGACGATTTCTGTCATTAAAACTATAATTTTAATAACAGGTTATTCGGAACAGTCCGAACTCCCCCATAACCAAGACATCGCTTTAAGGAGGATTTTAACCATGGATCACGACCGGTACTTACCGCTAATCAAAAAGGAATTGCAACACTTACCAGATTACGTCCGGGATTTTTACCTGCAAACGAATCATTCGGTCACGACGATTTACCAGTACCTGACTGAATTCCGGCGGTTCTTTAACTGGCTACGGGAAGCCGGGATTACGGATGCAACCGAAAACGCCGCCGTTGCCGTTGAAACGTTAGCCAAGCTGCGGCGGACGGATATCATGCTATACATTGATTATTTGAAACATTCAACCAACAAGCAAGGCCGGCCAAATTCACCAACGTCGATTAACCGGTCAATTAACGCGCTGCGGTCGCTCTTTAAGTTTTTAACGGTGACGGCCGATACGGTTGACGGGAAACCGTACTTTACCCAAAACGTCATGCTCAAGGTGGATTCCCTGAACGCGACCGAAACCCTGAACTACCGGGCGCACAACCTGGAAACGCACATGTACACCGGCGAACGAAAGTATGAATTCATCGAGTACATGCAAAACCAGTACGAGAAGGACTGTGATCCGCGCGCTAAGGCGGCGTTTAAGAAGAACAAGGAACGCGACATTTGTATTGCTGCGCTCATTCTTGGGACCGGCGTCCGGGTGTCGGAAGCAGCCAACATTAACGTGGCGGACCTGCACCTGACGGACAGCATGCTCGACGTCATCCGTAAAGGTGGGATGCGGGATGCCGTCCCGATTGCGCCGTGGGTCATGCCGTACATCCAGGACTACGTGGCAATTCGGAAGGACCGCTACAACCCACCAAAAGACCAGCACGCCTTCTTCCTGACGCAGTACCACGGTACGGTGCGGCGGATTACGTACAACTCAATTGAAAAGCTGATTAAAAAGTACTCAACTGCGTTTGGCCACCCGCTTACCCCTCACAAGTTGCGGCACACCCTCGCTTCTGAGCTTTACGGCATCACCAAGGATCAGGTGCTTGTATCCCAGCAGCTCGGGCAAAAAGGGACCTCAGCAACGGACCTGTACACCCACGTTAACCAGGAAGCGCAGAAGGATGCGTTGAAACAGTTAAAATAAACAAAAGGATCACCCGTAATCGTCTAGATGACGTTCAGGTGGTCCTTGTATTATTTAAAGTAAATGGTCGGCTACTAAACACTCAGCGATTTGCACCGTGTTCCAGGCCGCGCCCTTCAATAAATTATCTGCAACAATCCACATGTTAAAGCATCCGGGATTCTCGCTATCAGGCCGAATCCGCCCAACGTACGTTTCCCGGTGTCCTTCCGCGGTTAGTGGTTGCGGGTAGACCTGGTTACTTGGATCATCCAGCACGACAACCCCTGGTGCCTTGCTTAATACTCGCCGGAGATCGGCTGCCGTAACCGTGGGGTCGCCCGTATCAATATAAACGGATTCCCCGTGACCGATTGCGACCGGAACCCGCACGCAAGTGGCCGTAACCTTAATGGCCGGGTCGTTCATCTCCCCGCACATAATCTTTTTAGTTTCGTGAATCATTTTCCACTCCTCGTGCGAGTAGCCGTCGTCTTCGAACACGTCAATCTGCGGCAAAAGATTAAACGCTAACGGGTAGTGCTGGGCATCCCCCTTAGTGGGGAAAATATTGGCGGTCATTGGTTGCTGATCAAGGTGTTGTTGCGTTTCGGCATATAACTCGTTTAATGCCTGCTGACCCGCTCCTGATGCCGCTTGATAGGTAGAAACAATCACCTGCTTTAATCCAAAAGCCTGCTGAAGTGGCGCTAAAGCAACCACCATTTGGATGGTTGAGCAGTTGGGATTAGCGATAATGCCGTGGTGCTTCTTTAAGCTCGCCCGGTTAACCTCCGGAACAACCAGCGGAACCATGGGAGCCATCCGAAAGGCACTTGTATTATCCACACAAACTGCCCCTTGCTTAACAGCTGCTGGTAGTAAAGCCTTCGAAACTGCTCCCCCAGCGGATGCTAAAACAAGGTCAACCCCCGCAAAGCTATCCGGGGTAGCTTCTTCGACGGTAACCGGGGTGTTGCTCACCATTAACTGCTTCCCTGCAGACCGGGATGATGCCAGTAACTTAACGTGGTTAACCGGGATTGTCGCTTGTTCTAATTGTTCAATAATGCGGTTACCCACCGCCCCAGTTGCCCCTAAAATTGCAACGTTATAACTCCGTGTCATTAATAAAACCCCTTTTCTAATTTAAATACTCATTTCGTCCTATAAAATCCTTTAACCGCCCCATCGCCTTTTTTATCTGGGAAAGTTGGGTGGCATACGATAACCTGACGTATCCTTCTCCCCCGGGACCAAAAATTTGCCCCGGAATGCACCCGACGCCTGCCTGATATGCTAGTTTCAGGGCAAATTTCCGATCATCCGTACCGTATCGTTCAGGAACACGCATAAACAGGTAGAATGCTCCCCGCGGTTGGATGTATGAAATGTCCATTGCTGTTAGCGCTGCTGTAAGAAACTGCTGTCGTTTGTAATACCGGGAGCGGGCCCCCTTCACCGCCCGTTCATCCCGGTACGCCTGAACAGCCGCGTACTGGGCGGGATTTGACGGCGCGGTGACAAGGTACGAGTGCAACTTGGCAATTTCCCGCATTAAATCCTGCGGACCGACAACCGCCCCAACGCGGTAGCCGGTCATCGCGTGTGACTTTGACAAGCCAGTTACCACAATAGTCCGTTCCGGAATAAACCGCGCTAATGAAACGTGCGAATGGTTATACGTCAGTTGCCCGTAAATTTCATCGGCAATGGCAATTAGGTGGTGCGCCCTAATCACCTGAGCAAGTGCCCGCATTTCCTGAGCCGAGTACGTTATTCCGGTTGGATTGTGCGGATAATTAAGGATAATTGCCCGTACATTTGGGTGTTGCCTGAGTTCTTCATCCAGACGCGGTGCAGTTAATTTAAACCGTTCAGGGGCAGTATTAACTGAAACGGGCTGAGCCCCAACAAACTTCAACATGGGAATATATAATGGGTATGCTGGAGTGGGCACGATTACCTGGTCCCCCGGGTTAAACACCGCCATAATCGCGGCGGCCAATCCCTCAGTCGACCCAACGGTTGTAATAATCTCGGTCGCCGGATCATAATCAACTTGTTGCGTTTTGACCATAAATGCCGCAACTGCTTGGCGTAACGAAAGAATGCCTGCAGCCGCGGAATAATGGGAATGATTCCGCCAAATGCTCATGGTTGCTGCCACCTTAACGCTCAGGGGCGTCTTCAAATCCGGCTCCCCCACCGTCAACTTAATCAGGTGGGGAATTGAGGCAATCTGATTATTAAAGGCCCGAATCCCTGCGGGTTGAAGGTTAGCCAACACCCGGTTGGTTTGGGATGAAACGTCCTTACCTAATAAAACCATTCTCCTTCCCCCCTATAATAGGTTTTCTAACCCAACAACCATGTGATCGAGGGCAGTGACCTTCTGAAGGGCAATGCGCACTCCAGCCATGAAAGACTCCCGGTCAAAGGAATCCTGCCGAATCGTCAATGCTTCTCCCGGAGCACCAAACAACACCTGCTCGTGGGCCACGTACCCTGGCAACCTAACCGCATGGACCGGGACGCCATCATATGATGCACCCCGCGCTGCCAGGTTCTCCGCCTGCACATTGGGGTGTTGCTTCCGGGCAGCAGCAATCGCTCTGGCCGTTGCAATCGCAGTACCGGACGGCGCATCCCGCTTGTCGGCATGGTGCATTTCCACTACCTCCGCGTCGGGAAAATACTGCGCCGCAATCGCTGCAAACTTCATTAGTAAAACGGCGGAAAGCCCGAAGTTTGGCGCAATAATTCCTCCCCGGTGTAACTGTGCAGCCCGGGTAATTAATTGCTGGCGGGCTGCTTCCGGCATTCCGGTCGTTCCTACCACCGGATACATTCCGTGATTCAGTGCAAACAACACGTTTTCAGTAACCGCCCCTGGAACGGTAAAATCAATCCAAATAGTTGCGTCCGTTTGGATTTCGGTTAATCGGGTAAACACGCGAACGCTCCCAGCTAAACCGTAGTCTGCAGGATTTTCACTGGTAGCAGTCGGGGAATAAACCGCGCTGACTTCAAAATTCGGCATTCGGTCAATCAGGTTGAGGACCTTTTCCCCCATTGCGCCGGTAAACCCGGCAACAAGCACCTTAGTTATTTTCATTGTGAGGGCCTCCTAGGTTAAGTAATAACGGATGAGTGAACGCATCTTCTGATAAACCCAACGCTTCCGCCAACTGTGCTTGTTCCGCAGCTTCCAGCGGAACTAACGGTAACCGGACATTTGTTGTCGTACTGTTTTGCGCTGCTAATACCGTTTTGACCGGCGTGGGTGACGGGAACATAAACAGTGCCTCCATTCGTGGAGTCAGCCAGCGTTGAAGTTGCCCGGCCCGGGAAATGTTGCCGGCCATTAGTTCGTCATACATCGCACGCATTTGTTCGCCGTAAACATGAGCAGCCACCGAAATAATTCCGTTGGCGCCGATTGTGCGGGCAGAAAGCGCCTGAACATCCTCGCCGCTATATACCAAAAAATCGCTGGGGGTCTGGTCAACAATTTGTTCAAGTTTTTCTAACGAAGAACACTGCTTAATTCCAATAATCCCGGCAACGTTCGCTAACCGGGCAACCGTTGCGGGCTCCATTTCAACCCCGGTTCGTCCAGGAATGTCGTAAATCATTATTGGTAATTCGCTAGCCTGAGCAACGGCCGTAAAGTGGGCAACCATGCCCGCCTGGCTCGGCTTGTTGTAGTAGGGAACAACCACTAGCGCGGCATCAATGCCCGGAATGGCCGCCACTTCCCTGGTAAACGCAACGGTTTGGGCTGTATTATTGCTGCCGGTTCCCGCAATCACAACACCGCGGCCACCAACCATTTGTGCAAACCGTTGGTATAACGTCATTTTTTCGTCGTGGGTTAGCGTTGGCCCCTCACCGGTAGTCCCCCCGATGACAAACCCGCGGGTCCCCGTTGCCAGCAGGCGGTTAGTTAGTTTTTCCAGGGCGGCGTAATCAATTTTACCTTCCGTAGTAAACGGTGTAATAATCGCGGTAATGATATCCGCCGCTTTAAACCGTGCTTTTAACTGTGTATTCATTCTAATCGTCCTCCATTCTTGCATTTAAAAAGTTCACCATTGCGCTTACTCCCGCACTTAACGCCGCTTCGTTCGGTGTGAACGTCGCGGAGTGAAGCGCAGCGTCCGTTCCCACTCCCAGCCAAAACATCGTCCCCGGGAACTTACTGAGCAGGAATCCGAAATCCTCCCCCGTCATTGCGGGCGGGGTCGGAATAAAGTTAATTTTAGGATTTTCCTTCATATAATTAATGAACCGGCCAGTCAACTGATTGTTATTAATAACGGGCAGGTATCCTCCCTGACGCATCGCTAGGTCTGCCGTACAGTCAAAACTGGTTGCAATTCCGGCGCTAATGGCCTGTAACCGCCGCTTAATCTGAAGAATTGTTTCCTGTGTTAAACCCCTAATCGTCCCCGCAACGTGTGCTGTTCCAGCAATCACGTTCCGGATTGTGCCAGCAGTGGCGCTACCAATCGTTACCACGCCACTCTTAAGCGGATCAATATTCCGCGCAACAATGGTCTGGGCTTGCATAATAAACGCCGCCATTGCAACCGCCATGTCATTTGCCCGGTGGGGAAAGGCTGCGTGCCCCTGCTTCCCGTGAAGCGTTAGGTCAAACTCGGTTGTGCCGGCAAAGAGTGTCCCGCAACGGCAACCGATCGCACCAGCTGGCAGTTCTGGATTAACGTGCAGTCCGTAAAATTCAGTTGGCCGCCACTTTCCCGTAAACACGTCCAGGTCAAACGCCCGCTTCCCACCGAAATCCTGTTCCTCTGCCGGCTGGAAAAAGAACACCAGGTCGTCTTGCGGTTGATGTTCGCTAAAGTAACTCAAGATTCCCAGGGCCACCGTCATGTGAAAATCATGTCCGCATGCGTGCATTCTGCCGGGAAACCGCGAAGCAAATGGCAACCCAGTTTCTTCGGTTACAGGAAGAGCATCGATATCCGCCCGGTAACCGATAATCCGGTGCGGCTCCTTACCTTGCACCCGCACCAGCAGGGCCGTTGGCAGTGCGGGAATTTCCCGTATTGTGAGGTACTGGTGGTTAAACGACTGAATCACCCTGAGCAGTAGTTCGTGCGTTTTTGTTTCATGAAGTGCCAGTTCCGGAATTTGGTGGAACTGACGCCGAATTCGAATCAAATCATTACCCGTAAGTTCCATCGATCTATCCCCTTAATCCATCTTCAAGCGCCGTCTTGTGCGCCGTTTTAGCATCTTTCCTTTTAATCACCCGGGCGGGAACTCCCGCAACCACGGTGTTAGGAGCCACGTCGTGCGTGACTACCGCCCCCGCAGCAATCACTGAATCGTGGCCAACCCGCACACCCTCCAACACCACGGCATTGGCCCCGACCATGACGTTATCTTCAATAACTACTGGCTGGGCACTTGCTGGTTCAATTACCCCGGCTAAAACGCTTCCCGCACCAATATGGCAGTGGCGGCCAACCTGGGCTCGGCCCCCCAGCACTACGCCCATATCAATCATCGTCTCCTCCCCGATTACGGCTCCAATATTAATAATGGCGCCCATCATAATTACCGCCCGGTCTCCGATTTCGACCTGGTCGCGGATAATTGCGCCAGGTTCGATTCGGGCATTCGTGTCAATATAATCCAGTAGCGGAACCGCGCTGTTACGGGCAATCAATTCCACGTGGGTTGTTTCAATCACCTTGGTATGCGCCGTAATGAAGGGCTTAATCCTTCCCCAATCGCCGATCAAAATAGCCATGGTGGGCGTATGAAAAGCGGCGATTTCCGGGGGAAATGGAACGGTCGTAAACTTTCCCTGAAGATAAACCCGCACAGGGGTTGTCTTCGGAGCATTCCCAATGTAGTCAATCATTTCCTGCGTACTCATTTGTTTCATCATTCATTACTCCCTTCGTACGGTAAATCATTAGTTACGAGCTGCGCATAATTTTCGCGCTGAATTACTAGTTGCGCCCGGCCACGCTGCGCAAAAACAACTGCTGGCCGACAATTCCGGTTGTAGTTGGATGCCATTGAATACCCGTACGCCCCGGTAACGGGGACCGCGACAATATCACCGGCGGCCACCGGCGCAATCCGTAAGTCATCAACTAAGACATCCCCCGATTCGCAGTACTTGCCAACCAGACGAACATGTTGAGTCGCCGGCGCGGTGGGGCAAGCGGCATTTACCGCCGTGTAGCGGGCATTGTATAAGGCAGGGCGAATGTTATCCCCCATTCCCCCGTCGATGGCAACGTACGGCAACCTTCCGGGAACATGTTTTTCGCTCCCCACGGTATATAACGTTGTCCCGGCAGGCCCTACGAGCGAGCGTCCCGGTTCAACCCATAGCGCGGGGAGCGGTAAGTGCGCCTGGTCAAAGGCCCGCTTTACGGTAGTGGTTATTGTTGTAAGCATCGTTTTAAGCGGAACGGGATGATCATCTTCTGTGTACTGAACCCCGAACCCGCCGCCAATATTAAGAATTGCAGGAATGACTGCGAAGTTGCGTTTCCACTGCGTAATGAGGGCACATAACCGATCAACCGCCGCTACGAAGCCATCCGGTACGAAAATCTGCGAACCGATATGGGCATGAACGCCAATAAAGTTCATGCGGGAACAGGCTAAAACCCGTTGCAGTGCGGTAGTGGCTTGCCCTGAAGCAAGGTCAAACCCAAACTTACTATCGGTCTGACCGGTCGTAATGTACCGGTGAGTATGGGCTTCCACCCCGGGCGTCACCCGCAGCATTACGTTAACCGTGGCGTTGTTGCCAATTAGAACCTGCTTTAACAAGTTAATTTCATGGAAATTGTCAATAATGATTGACCCAACATGGCTGGCCACTGCGAATTCCAGCTCTGCTTTCGTTTTATTGTTCCCGTGAAAACTAATGCGTTCCGGCGGGAAATGGGCTTGCAGTGCGGTATAGAGTTCGCCTCCCGATACCACATCAACGTGACACCCTAAACGGGCCATTAACTGGTAAATTGCGATACACGAGAACGCCTTACTTGCGTAACAAACCGCGTGTGCAAGGCCAGAAGCCGTCAGTGTTTGCGTGAATTGAGAAACAGCCGCTTTAATCTGATCAACGTCGTATACGATTAACGGCGTCCCGTATTTGCGAGTAAGTGCCAGGGCATCACATCCCCCAAGCATCAGGTGGCCAGATGGCGTTGTTGTGAATTGATTTGGAAATGGCATCTTAATTCCCCCATACGTTCAAGTACAGGGCGCTAAAAAATCCCCCGTGTGTGCGCCACACAGGGGAATCTACGTAACCTATTAGTCAAAATTAGTGTAGAAATCCGGTGTCGATAGCGCCCCGCAAGCTTTTATTTTCTTGCGACAGTCTGAAGCCTCTTAAACTTCAACCCAGCAAACCAGAAATATTCCCCTTCCTGGCGCTTCGGCGACCGCTCCTTTCACTTGGGATTATTGTTCGGAAATAAACTAACCCAAGATACTAATATTGGTCGCGCCTCTTCGACTTGGCTTTAATTTACACTGTCACCAACCAAATGTCAATCACTAATCTGATTTTAATTTTAATTAATTTGTTTCTTCCTTAAGTGCCACAATTAATTACCAATTTACCTGTATTTTAGGTGTTGACAGTGGGAAATCGGTTATTAAAATAAAACGTAATCTTTCACAGAATTCTTATTTGGAGGGGAAATTACATGAAAGTAGTTAAGTTTGGGGGAAGCTCCCTCGCAGATGGGCCCCACGTTGAACGGGCAATCGCAATCATCAAAGAAGATCCAGAACGCCGAATAATCGTTACGTCTGCTCCCGGGAAACGTTCAGCTGATGATGTTAAGGTGACCGATTTATTAATTGCGTATGCAACCGCAGTCCTTCATCGTGATGATTATGCCGAAATTCGGGAAGAAATTATTCGGCGGTACTTTGAAATTGCGGCGTTCTTTGATTTACCGCAAAAGGCGCTGCAATTTATCCCACAAACAATTACTTCCCTGGCGGAAACCGCCTTCCCCAATGCAGACTACCTAATGGCCGCCTTTAAGGCCACCGGGGAACGGCTGAACGGCTTTCTGCTTGCCGCCCTCCTTAACCACCAGGGAATCACTGCGCAGTTTATTGATCCAAAAGAAGCAGGGATTATTGTTAGTGATCAGCTTGGGCCTAATAACGCAACGGTTCTACCTCAAACTTACAGTCACCTTGCGCGGTTCTGGGAAAGCCGTGAAGTTTTGGTAATTCCTGGCTTTTACGGCTACACCCCTAATGGCGAAGTTGCGACATTTTCCCGCGGTGGGTCGGATATTACTGGCGCCATTATCGCCCGGGGAGTTGCAGCTGAATGCTACGAAAATTTTACGGATGTCGATGCGATTTATGCGGCTAATCCCGCGGTTGTTTTTCATCCGCGACCAATTAAAGAGATGACGTACCGGGAAATGCGTGAACTGGCGTATGCAGGATTTTCCGTGTTTCACGACGAGGCACTCATCCCAGCAATTGCGGGGAAGATTCCGGTGATCGTAAAAAACACCAATGCGCCCCAGCGTCCGGGAACCCGCATTATTCCCGCTACGAACTTTAAGCCGCAGACGACGATTACGGGGGTTGCCTGCGCCCGCAATTTTAGTGCGCTCTACCTGCATAAGTACCTACTAAATAAGGAGGTTGGCGTTACCCTCAAGATCTTAAAAATTTTATCGGCGCACGGCATTTCATACGAGCACATGCCGTCTGGGATCGACGACCTCACGATTATTACGCGTACTAGCCAGCTAACCCCCGCTCTCCGGCAGCAAGTTGCTCTTGACATCCAAGCCGCAGTGCAGCCCGATCACCTTGAATGGATTGACGACTACGCCATTATCATGGTTGTCGGCGAGGGAATGCACGACCGCATCGGAACAACGAATGGCGTGACCACGGCGCTCGCCCAAGCCAACGTTGCCATTCACATGATTAACCAGGGAGCATCCCGAATTTCTATCATGGTGGGAGTTCGCGCAAGTGACGCTGACCGGGGAACTGCCGCGATTTACAATTACTTTGAAAAGGAGGACGCTTAAAATGAAAATCTTTCGTGTGCACGGTTCGGAAAACCGCTTTGCCCTTATCCCCGCACCGCTTTCGCTCCAGTTACCCGTAGCTGAAAGCCAATTTCCGGCCTACCTGCGGCAAAGAATTCCCGTTCTCCGGAATATTAACGGCGTATTATTAGTTTGCCCCACGACGCACTCTGGGTGTCAGGGGCGGATGGTGATTATCAATAGCGATGGCACTCACGCTAAAATGTGTGGGAACGGGTTACGCGCGGTCGCCCGGTACTTAGCCTCCACGGCTTCCAGCCCGACCTTTAAGGTTGCGACCGACGAAGCAGCGCTTACCGTGCGGGTTCACACGGATCTCGCCCCCGGGGTACCGGCGATTGGCGTTGAGATTTCACCCGTCCGTTTTCAACCAGCGGCATTGCCCATGACTAATTTAGGGGGCGCTCCGGTGATAAATGCCGCCATTCCTGCCCTTGATCCCCACCTCCGTTTTACGGCAGTTGCCGTCCCTAACCCCCACCTGATTAGCTTCGTCCCATCCGTTCGGGAAGCCCAAGCAACACTTGAAAAGTTGGGGAAGACGCTCAACGCTCCCAACCCGTATTTCCCGGATGGGGTCAACGTTAGTTTTGCTGAGGTTCGCAACGACCAGACGTTATTTGTGCAGACCTATGAACGCGGCGTGGGCTTTACCAACGCCTGCGGTACCGGAATGGCGGCAACCAGCCTCAGCTACGTTACTGTTCACCACCCGGAGCTGGTTGAACAGCCCCTCACCGTTTTCAATCCTGGCGGGATGGTGCAAACCATTGTTCACCAAGAAAAAAGCGGGCGGCAATGGATCGAGTTAATCGGTAACGCAACCGTTACCCATGAAATCACCGTTAACGCAGATTTTGCCCCGCTTTCAGTCGTTGAAACCAATGAGGAGCATGCTTATCAGCAGTGGGTCCACCAGCTCTCTCAGGCGTAAGCCAACTGAAAACATTTTTTAAGCATAGTTAATCCCCGAAGAACGGATTTTCCGTAAACTTCGGGGATTAGTTTGTTAATGTTGCCGTTTCCAGTAGCACCATGCACCAATAACTGAGACAAGCATCCCTACCGCCGCTAACAGGGCAAAGTTCCACTGAAGGGCTGGCATTACCTGCCCAAAGAGGAAGTTTGCAACGGGGGTAGTAACGGCACTCGAAATGAACAACAGGGAAAAGACCCGGCCCACGACCTCCGGCGCCGCATGGGTTTGAATCATCGTGTACGCGTTAACGTTGTACTGGGTTTGCGCGAACCCACTCAAAAAGACCGCCACAATGATTACCGGGTAATTCCGCCCCACAAAGATCAGGAACAACGCCCCCGCGTCAAGAAGCGCATTCCAGAAAAAGGCGGTTGCTTTTGTAGCGGAACGGTGCGGCGGACGGACTGCTAAAACAATCCCGCCAACGACCCCACCAATGGCCAAGGCAGCGGTGGTTATCCCGTATAGCCGCCCGTTTCCGTTTAGCAGAACCTTTACCATGTACGGGAGCCCAATCGCAAAGGCCGTATCAAAAAAGTTAATTGGTGGCGTTAAGATTAACAGGGTTAAAATGAGCCGGTCCGCCAGCACTGCCCGAACGCCCTCCTGTAAATCACGGATGATCCTAAGCGGCTTGTCATCGGGAGCGGTAAAGTGATAGCTTACAACCGCCGTTAATCCGGCTGACAATAGAAACGACCCCCCGTCAATTAGCAAGAACGTAGTCAGTGAGGCCCCCAGCGAAACGAAAACGCCCCCGACCAGCGGTCCGCCAACCCGAATCACGTTGGCAAGAACGTTTTGCCCGGTGTTAAACGTGGCAATCCGTTTCTTAGGGATAATATGGGCAACAATTGCCTTTGAGGCTGGAGTGTAACACGCCACACCAGCCTCAAGGACTGCTAACACAGCAATTAGCAGTCCCGCTCCCCGGGTAATCGAATGGAGAAACGGCACGCATCCCCAACACGCGGCCGCACTAGCCAAGTCGCACATGATCATAATGTGCTTTTCGTTAAACCGGTCTGCCAATGAGCCGGCAACCACGTTCACTACCAGGTAAATAAATGCGATGATTCCGTTCACTATCCCTAAAAGACGCGTATTATGGGTGGCCACTACTAAAAACCAGTTGGTGGCGTAGATTAGCAGCACGTCCCCCATAAACGAGATGCCGTAGCCCGTCAGCATGGCCGTAATATTTTTTCGGGTTTGATTTATCAAAAGTTATCACCTTCAGTCGATTATCCTTTATTTTAATTAGCTTCTCATCTAAAGGCAATAATTATTTGGATTTTTCTAATCACAATATGAGAACGTTAGCGCCATCATTGGTGGTTTAGTTTGACCGCCAACCGGTCCCCTACAAACTGCACCACCGTCATCGGTTAATCAACACATTCGCCGGCGCCATTCAAGGCCCATCTTCACTAACCGCCATTCATTCCTTCACACCATCCAGGAACTCTCTGGAAATGTAAGCTAGTTACTCTGCTTTTCCTGATGTTTATCTCTTTAATTGCTTTTATTATAATTGAATTGTCATTATTGTAAACGCTAATTTCATTTATTTTTCATTTTTATCCAATGAAGGCTGATTTGACAGAAACAATATAAAACCATGCCAGGTCCACAAGCTCGCCTGACATGGTTACTAATTATTTTACTTACTCCACGTTGCGAGGTAGTCCAGAATTGTCCGCATCGTTTGCGGATTCTCCGTTGGAATCCCGTGCGCCAGAATTTCAGCTGGTGTTTGTTGAAGGACGGAATCCTTATCATACGCCGCATCATTAACGACGATTTCACGGAGGTTATCCGCCAAGGGTTCAAAGTGGAACTGAAATCCCACAACGGGATGGTGCTTAAACACAAACGCCTGGTTAGCAACCCGCTCACCCTGATAAAGTAGTTCCGCCTCATCCGGGACGGTAAACATGTCCTGGTGCCAGTGGAGCACTTCCGTCGTGGCCGGTAATCCCGGAATCAGGGTGCTGACCCGCCGAACCGGCGCCCATCCAACTTCCTTAACCGGCGCAGCGCTTACTAAATAACCACACGCCTTCGCAATCTGTTGTGCTCCTAAGCATACTCCAAGAACCGGAATATTGCGGGCGATTGCCTCCCGAATCAAATCCCGTTCAGCGGCTAACCAGTCAAAATCGTCATTGGGACTCATGGGGCCCCCTAAAATAACCAGCATATCCGTATCTTCAAGTGCCGGTAACCGGCCAAACTCTGCCGGATGGTACACCGTCATGGTGTGCTGGTGTTCGTGACACCACGCCGCAATCACACCTGGTCCTTCGTTTACTGCATGCTGTAAAACATTTACCCGCATTCTAATCACCCCTCGTTTTAAACTTATCTTAGCACGCTAATATCCCAGGTAGAATAACGAATCCTGGTTTTGAGTTGCGTTAAGGTAGTCCTCAAAGTTTGGCAGGACAAACCGGACATGCCCGTTGGTTGAAGGTTGAATAATTCCCCGCTCAATCATGCGCCGCCGATACTGTGCAACGTACACGTTACTCCTTTTCATCAGGACAGCCGCCTCACCAAGACTACGATTCTGACGAACTGCATACAAGTATGCCCGATCCTGTTCAGAGAGGTCACTGAAAATTTTTTGGTACGCCTTTTCAAACAACTCTTGTTGGTACCGGTGCATTACGCTTGCCACCGCATTCTTCGGGGAAGCCTGCTGTTCATTCAACGCTTTATATACAAGGTAGCCTAAAAGTTGAAAAGCATACGAATATCCGGCCGTCATCTGAACCATCCGGGTAATTTCACCCTGTGGTAACTGGGGAAGGGCTTCCTCGTACGCCCGCGCCATTTCAAGCTGATTCAACTGGCCCAGCATAATTTTTTCTGAGCGGAGTAAAAACGTTAGCCGGTTATCATTTTGAAGGCTAAGAATAAGATCAGGAACCCCTGTCATTACCACAAAAATCGGGTATTCTTTGCGCTTAAAGGCATTAAATAGCTGAATGAAGTTCCGCATCGGCTTATCGTTTGTCACCTCATCAATTGTAATTAACACGCGTTTTCCCTGAGCTTTGACTTGCTGAAAAAGATGATCAAGCTGGTGATCAACGGTTGCCGCTTCCTCGTCCCGGGTAACGCCCACCGGACCAAGAGTAACTCCCGTAACATGGCCCACCACCCGCTTAAGTGGTGATGCCAACTGCTCTTTAATTTGCTGTGCCAAACTTGTCAGTATTCCTTCCCTGTTTATCAAATCGGCCCAAATAAAAGCGTGGTGCGCTTGAATTTGCTTAACGAGTTGCATCATAAAAGCGGTCTTCCCAGCCCCCCGAACACCAGTAATTAGAAAAGACCGTCCAAAATCGGAAGTCGTAATCACTTTGACCAATTCCTCAACGGTCATGTCCTGTTTATCCGGAAGGAAAAAACGGGGAACATCACCAAATGTCGGGTTAAACGGATTGTGCATCAAAATTCTCCTTTTAAATTCTTTTAAATCATCGTTTTGCTTTTAAATCCTTTTAAATGTTCGATTCCATTTTAAATCCTTTTAAATCAGTGGTCAATCTTTGCCAATCACCTTCCGCAATGTCATTTAATCTCCCACAAAGAAAGCGAATTCACTATTCTTTTAATAGTATCTGCGGTATAATGAAAGTAATTCTATAGAAAGATTGAGGGGACCTACATGGCTGAAATTACACACCTATACGAGAAATTCCACCCGGAACATTACGACCTCAAGATTACCGTTGACCGGGAACACAAAACAATTGACGGAACGTCCACCATTACGGGGGAAGCGTTAACGCCAGAAATTGCCGTTAACCAAAAGTTCATGACGATTAAGAGCGTTCAGGCAAACGACCAGGATGTGCCGTTTACCTTTGACGACGACTCAGAAGCCATCCACATTACCCTTCCAACAAGCGGAAAGGTAACCCTGGCAATCGCCTACCAGGCGCCCCTCACGGACACGATGATGGGAATTTACCCGTCATACTACGAAGTGGATGGCGAACGGAAGCAATTAATCGGAACGCAGTTTGAAACGACGTTCGCCCGCCAGGCCTTCCCGTGCGTTGACGAACCGGAAGCTAAGGCGACGTTTGACCTGGCCATCAAGTTTGATGAGCATCCTGGGGAAACAATCATCGCTAACATGCCAGAAACCAAGTGCGAAGACGGCTTCCACTACTTTGATACGACCGTTCGGATGTCCACGTACCTGGTTGCCTTTGCCTTCGGGGAAATGCAAAGTAAGATGACCACCACTAAGAGTGGCGTCAAGGTTGGCGTGTTTGCTACCAAGGCGCACCAACCAAAGGAACTCGACTTTGCGCTGGACATCGCTAAGCGCGGCATTGAATTCTACGAGGACTTCTACCAAACGCCATACCCACTGCCGCACTCATGGCAGCTGGCCCTCCCAGACTTCTCAGCCGGAGCCATGGAAAACTGGGGATTGATTACGTACCGGGAAGCAACCCTGATGCTTAACCCGGACAACACTTCCCTTGCCCGGAAGCAGTACGTTGCAACGGTGATTACCCACGAATTAGCCCACCAGTGGTTCGGGGACCTCGTTACGATGAAGTGGTGGGACGACCTGTGGTTAAACGAAAGTTTTGCTAACATGATGGAATACGTTTCAGTGGATGCCCTCGAGCCCGACTGGCATATCTGGGAACTGTTCCAGACGTCCGAAGCTCCCCTGGCCCTTCAGCGGGACGCAACTGACGGCGTGCAACCAATCCACGTCCACGTTCAGGATCCGGCCGAAATCGATGCCATCTTTGATGGTGCCATTGTGTACGCTAAGGGTTCCCGGATGCTGGTCATGGTACGGGCCCTGATTGGGGACGATGCAATGCGGAAAGGGCTGAAGAACTACTTTGAAGCCCACAAGTACCACAATGCTACCGGAGATGATCTGTGGCAGGCACTGGGAGACGCTGCCGGCATGGATATCGGAAGCATCATGAAGTCCTGGTTGAACCAGCCAGGGTTCCCGGTGGTTACTGCGAAGGTTGAAGACGGCAACCTGGTTCTTGACCAGCAGCAGTTCTTTATCGGTGACGGCAAGGAAGCTGGCCGGACGTGGCAGATTCCGCTGAACAGTAACTACGCTGCTGCCCCAACGATTATGAAGGACAAACGCATTGTTCTGGGGAACTACCAGGAACTCCGGGAAAAGGAAGGTGTTCCGTTCCGGTTAAACGCGGACAACAACTCACACTTTATTGTGAAGTACGACCAACGGCTACTGGACGACATTCTGGCCCATAAGGATGAACTTGATCACATTACTCAGCGGCAGATTCTCCAGGATCTGCGGCTCCTGGCAGAAGGCCGGCAGATTTCATACGCTGAGCTTGTGCCACTGCTGAACGAATTTGCGGACAGTACTTCATCCATTGTTAATGACGCCCTCTACGCAATTGCGGACAAGCTGGATCAGTTTGTTACTCCGGAAACGGACGAAGAAAAGAACTACCAGTTCTTACTTAACAAACTGAGTGCCCACCAGGTTCAGCGACTTGGCTGGCACCCAGCAACGACCGAATCAAAGGATGACCAGATGACTCGGCCGTACGTTTTAAAGGCTGCCTTAGCTGCTAATAACCAGGATGCTATTACAGCCGCGCACGAGCTCTTTACCGCCAACCTCGAAAACCTTGAAGGGGTGAACGCCGACATCCGGCCGTTAATCCTCAAGAGTGAGGTTCAGCACTACGGTAACGAGGAACTGTTTAACGCCCTGCTCAACCAGTACGTGACGACCTCTGATCCAAACTACAAGACGGACATCTGCAACGCCCTTACAGCAACAAAGGATCACACCTTCATGACTGAGCTATTAACGAAGTTTGAGGAAGCTGCGGTAATCAAGCCACAGGACCTGCGTTTCTGGTACAACGGGCTGTTAACCAACCCTGCCGGTGAACAAGCAGCCTGGGACTGGCTTCGAGCTGAATGGGACTGGCTGGAAAAGACGGTTGGTGGCGACATGGAATTCAGTCGCTTCATCACGGTAACGGCCGACGCCTTCCATACCGAAGAACGGTTGGATGAATTTAAGGGCTTCTTTGAACCGAAGATTAACACCCCAGGATTAACCCGGGAAATCACGATGGACATCCGGATCATCGAAAGCCACGTTGCTCTGGTTGCCAGTGAACGGCAAGCCGTTAATAAGGCAATTGCAGCAGAATAAGTAAGGTACGAACCTGATCAGTAAGGTGCCAACCATATAGACGAAACCCCATTCATGGAGCTTTCATCGTTCCATGAATGGGGTTTTTGTACTAATTAATACTAATAACGCTTTTATCAAGAAACTAACTTTTAATTAGTTACCTGCCCGTGTATAATAACCTTGATTAATCACCAGAAAGGAGGGTTCGTTATGGTTTTAACCCTTAAGTTGGGCATTATTTTAGCCCTCGTGACGTTTGTCTCCGCCCTCGTTCAGAGTACAAGTGGGTTTGGTTTTGGCATTCTTAGCATGGCCATCCTGCCGTTCTTCTTTCCCTACCGGAAATGTACGGTCATCGTTGTGGCAACAGTGCTCATCCTCCAGCTGTACACGATCATTTCGATGCGGAAACACCTCAAGTGGAAAATGGTCCTTTACCCGGCAGTTGCTTCTTTAATCTGTGGGTTTATCGGTGTCCACATGATGGTCCGCCTAAGCTCCCGCACTATGGGGTTCATTCTGGGATTCTTCATGTGGGTCCTCGCCCTATACTTAATTTTTGGCGCCAAGTACGTCCACCTGAAGCGCAATCCGCTGGTGGGATCCGTAGCCGGCGCCCTAGGTGGTTTCATGGACGGCATGTTTGCCATCGGGGGGCCGCCGATGGTTGCCTACTTTGACTCCGTGATGGATGATCCCCTGGAATACCAGGTTACCCTGCAACTGTACTTTGCGATTACGACGGTTAACGTTTTGATTAACAACATTGCGTGCGGAAACTTTACCGCCCAGATGACCGGTCCGCTGTGCATCACCATCGTTGCGTGCGTGATTGGGACCACCATCGGGATGCGGATTATGCACCACGTTTCAATGAAGTTCGTCCGGCGGATGGCCTACATCGTCATGTTAGCCGCCGGAACCTACCACCTTTTACAGGGACTCGGAATTATTACGATTCATTAATTACTAAATAAAACAGGGTGATGAAACCAACCGAATCTGACCAACCACTTTGGCGGCTAGTTTGCACTTCACCCGTTATTATGAAATAAGGAGGTTGCGCCCTACAGCACAACCTCCTTTTACTCTTCTAAATTCCCTGTCCAGGTTTCCCTACGCATTCTGCGGGGTCTGGTGTAAAATTTCCCGCACACTCCGCCGGACCCAGAAGAAGTTAACGGCCACCAGTCCAGCCGTCGACAGGAAGACGGCGCCGTACCCGCAAAGTCCGGAAACCGTTGATCCTAACAGCGAACCAACAATGTTCCCCGCAAACTGCGCGGACTGGTTATAACTGAAAATCCGGCCGGAGTACCGGGAATTTGAGTACTTCGCCAGCATTGTTTGTACCTGTGGCAGTAAGGCGGCGTCCGAAATCCCTACCAAGAAGCGCAGGATTCCCAGCTCCCACACGTTGTGGACGAAGGCCTGCGGAATAAACACAATGAAAGCAAAGATGAAGCCAGCCAATAATATTTTGTGCGTTCCAATCCGGTCACCCCACGCCCCAAAGGTCTTTGCCACTAAAAGGGTCGAGATTCCGGGAAGGGCCGCAATAATCCCACTGACAAGGGCCACTCGTCCCTGCCCGTGCATCAGTTGGCGGATATACAGGCTAATCACCGGTGAAATTGAGTTATTCGCCGCCTGGATAATTAAGGTGGTGACGATCATTCCCACAATAATCCGCGGGTGTTTTAGGCTGTGGAAGAGCTCTCTGGTTGAGAGCATTTCCCTGGCGGAAAGCGGCGTAAAGTGTTTTTCCCACACAAAAAGTAACGTAAAACCACACACGAAGTACAGGGACAGTCCCGTAAGGATAAAGGTAAGCCGGTACCCAAACGCGTTGGCGATTACCCCACCAAAGAACGGGCCAATTAACATTCCTGCCGTCGTCCCGGTTGATAGCAAACTAAGCGCTTGACCACTCCGTTCTCCCGGTACACTGGCAGCAATCAAGGCTGAGGTGTTACTAATATAGCCTGAAAAGAACCCCTGTAACAGCCGACAAAGTGCTAACTCATAAACGTTTGTGACCAGTCCCATGAGGGTGACCATGGTAGCCATTCCGGCGGATGACAGTAACAGTACCTTTTTGCGCCCGTGCTGGTCCGCAAACTTTCCCCAGATCGGCGCCATCCACGAGGAAACACAGTAGGCCGCGCAGAATACGACCCCGCTCCACATGTTTAGCTGGAACCGGTTGAAGGACCCGAGCGTACGGATATAAAGCGGGAAAAAGGGCATAAATAACTGGAACCCCATCGCAACAATAAAGTTCCCGATCCACAAAATATACAAGTTATGCCGCCATTCCGGAACGGCTTTTTGCCCCGTCATGTTAATCCACTTCCTATTTGTAAGTTACATCTTCAATACCGATTATTATCGTCTTTTCATCATAAAAAAACAATCCCCATCCCGTGGTACAATGGAGACCGAAAACCTGATGATACTTAAAGAAGAGATGAAAATTAATGGTACACTGGATCTTTACACTTTGCTGGTTGGTGCTTGCAGGAATTGCCGCGGGAACCATTAGTTCAGCTGCGGGGTTGGCATCGTTGGTTTCATACCCGGCCCTGCTCCTGATGGGCATGACGCCGGTCGCTGCCAACGTCACCAACAGCTTAGCGCTCGTGACGTCGGGCTTTAGCGCCGTCCTCTCGTCCCGCCACGAATTAAAGGGCCAGGAACGGCGTCTCCTAATCCTTTTGCCAATGACAATTGTGGGCGCGATTTTGGGAGCGTTACTACTATTTGCCCTTCCGGCGACGGTTTTCAAAATGGTCGTCCCGTTTTTTATCGGCCTTGCCGGGATCATCATGCTGTTCCCGCCGCGCATTCACCAAAAAGAACAGCACACAACACTTTTTCGCCGGCTAGGAGCCTGGGGACTCGCCTTCCTCGTGTGCGTTTACACGGGTTACTTCGGGGCTGGCGGCGGCGTTGTGATGCTTTTGGCCCTCTTTGCGATTATTCCGGGAAACTTTGCCCAGGTTAACGCGGTTAAAAACGCCGTGCTTGTCGTCGCAAACTTATTAACGGCAATTGTTTATCTTTTTAAAACAACAATTGCCTGGCTGTTTGTAATTCCCATGGCATGCGGCTTTTTTATCGGCGGCTACTTAGGCCCTGTTCTTGTGCGGCACGTTCCTGATAAAGTGATGCACCTCATTGTGGGGAGCGGGGCCATCATCCTAGCGGTTATCCTTTTTTACCGGTACTGCTTGTAGGTTTACGGTTTGATGTAGGCAAACCCAGCTTCTTGTTTGCGGACAAGCTCAACGACTCCACTTGCCACAATCGTCATGGCCTGAGGAAGTTGGGCGGGGTCAACGTTAAACCGGTGCAGTGAATTCTGGCACACCGCAACGGTCACCACCGGCCTGGCTGCAAGGTGGGCGACCGCATCATTTTGGGAAACCAATGCTTGCACCGCTGGCCCGTTCACTAACAGCTCAACGGTTGCTGCTGGAATTTCATCTAATAAATTCTCAATGTTTCGCACCGCCCCAGAGAGCCGCGCAGAATCGTCCACATGAAATAAAACTTGCATTTTGTTCACCTCACCCTTATTCTAACAGCATTCAGTTAAGGGGGTGGGCAGAACGCCCCACATAAAAATTCAACTTTACACGGAGGAATAGTATGTTTAATCGTCTTTTTAACGGCCCCCACGGTGACCGGAATAAACACTACGTTTGGTGGCAACTTGGCTTATTTGGCGGCCTCTTTTTGGCCCTAACGTTTACCAACCAGCGCATCTTTCTGTGTGCCCTGATTGGGGCGTTAATCGGTGCGTTTTTCGCCCAGTGGCTGGGAGCACTTGTCGGGTTAGGACTGGGATTTTTTATTGGAAGTAGTGCCCTCCTGAGCCTCATTGGGTTGGGCGGCGGAATGTTTTATATCCTCCGACACTACCAACACCGGCTTACTCCTGGTGAAGACGGCCAGTGGATGCGCACCTTATTAGCCATTCTAATTGCCCTAGCGTGCCTCTTATACGTCGCCAATCCCACCAACAGTAACCAGCAAATCGAAACGCACCCGTTCCATACGACCGTAAACAGTCACGTCCGGTAAGCAGTGAGGAGCACAAATGAAACAGTGGACAGACAATATTTACCAAATTACGTTTCCGGCGCCCCGGCCCCATGCCCGGGCGGCAAACAGCTTTTTACTCTCCCACGAACGTCTCCTCATTGACGCGGGCTTTGCGGGGGCAGCAAACTACACCCGGTTGACGGCCGCGTTGGCGCAACTTAACCTGCAGGTCACTGATCTTCAGGGGATCGTGATCACCCACCACCACCCGGACCACGTGGGCCTTCTCGAAGCCCTTCCCCCCACAATTCCGGTATACGCTGCTCCAGGGCTCTCCTTTTACGGCACCCCGGCATATCAACGGGCAATTGACCACCTGAAACTTCCTGCCGCGGTTCCCCCAGCAGCGCGTCACAACGTTCAGCAACGCCTGGAAACCCGGCTGGTGCCAGCACTTAGCAAACGAACCATCCGTCCCCTCACCGCACTCACACAGTTTGGGTTGCACGCCCGCACCGTCGCCGGACATAGCGCTCAAGACACGATTATTACTGATGATCACGGTCACTGGTTTACCGGTGACCTCCTCCTTGCCGGGATTGTTTTCAATTCACTGCTCGACATTGATCCGCTTAGCCAGAGCGTTGTTCCCCACCTCCGCGCCCAGTACCGACAATTTTTACGGCAGGTGGAGACGCTTTTCCCGGCAGATGCCACTCTTTACCCCGGTCACGGAACCCCGTTTACCATGGAAGAAGCCGCTCGAATTGCCCGCCAAAACCAACGTTTTATGGCCCGGATTGCCGCACAAAAGGCCGTCCTTCCCGGCGATGCGTCATATGAGGACGTGGTGCAGGCGACCCTTCACCAGTTGCACGTCCCCGCCTACTTTTACGTCTCGGCACTATATTAAACAACGAAACGAGCATGGTAAGGAAAACCACCCGCCCGCATTCATCATCGCGGGTTGTCGCCCCTTTGCCGTGCTCGTTTCATTTAATTTGTCACACAATTATCTAAAGGTGGCATCCTCTTGCCACCTCCTTTTTCATCCCTTAGTTCGTAAATAACTCCCGGTACTGGTCCAGAGGAAAGGCGTGCTGTAACTGCAGGTCCATCCCCACCGTTCTCTTACCGTTTAGCACCTCTTCCCGGATGCTGGTTGGCACAACTTTCACCTCTCCCAGAAAGGTAAACGCCTTGCGACCATCATCGCGCTTCGCAAACAACAACATCTGCACCTGCTGGTGTCCCGCACTGACTCCTGCCAGCAGTTCCCGCACTTCAGGTGATTTCAGTGTCCGCGGACTCCGGGTATACCACCGTAAACGGTCGCCCGAGCGCAGGTCGTTCTTGTACCGGGCACTCCGCTGGCCGGTAGTCTTCTTCACCGTAATAAAGATGGGACACACCCCTTCAACAACGCGGTACCCGTAAAGCGGGGCGCTAATATCCTTCGGCCAGTTGAGTAACCGGCACACGTCCTTTCGGGTATACTCTTTTCCGCGAGTAAACGCGGTCCGCGAATCCAGTTCTTGTGTTAACTGCAGTCCCGTAGTAACCGCGTCGGTAACTAACAGGTTGAACCAAGCGTGTTCCCGCAAGGCGATTGCCATGGGTTGCGACCAGGTATACCCGGTTGCCGTTGGGATTACCACAGCCTGGTTACCGTACTGCTTCTTGCGTGTCGTTTTGCCCGCCGCGACGTCAAAGAAATCAAGGCTGAGAACGGCCATCACCGAGGCCAGCGTAGCGGAAGCGCTCGCCGCATGGTACTGCTTAAGCGCCGCCTTATACGCTGTTTTGGTCACTTGCCCGTTCTTTTCAAGCAATAACTTCAGTAAAACC
This sequence comes from Candidatus Ligilactobacillus avistercoris, assembly GCA_019119415.1. GTDB lineage: Bacteria > Bacillota > Bacilli > Lactobacillales > Lactobacillaceae > Ligilactobacillus > Ligilactobacillus hohenheimensis. Next base: position 141,695 of record DWXB01000010.1, read on the forward strand.
AATTCGTGGGGGCGCAGCCCGTTGACTAATTCCTGGGTGATAAACGTGAGGACCTGGTCCTCCCACCCGGTTAACGGCCGGTCGTCCTTCACCCGTGCAAGGAACTGGTTGTAGTTTTTTACCCGCGCCTGGTGGGTAAACGCCCGCGGGCTCACCGTTTCCGCGGCAGCAAAGTCGTGCATTAAAGGAATCCGCCCGCACCGCTGCTTGAGCGTTCGGTACGCCTGCTTGAGGTGCACCAGTGCATCGACCTTGGTTTGCTCCAGGCTCCGTAAGATCCGTTCCCGGGCAACGCGGGTAAAGTTAATGGTGGTAATGCCCATGGTGGGAGGGGCGACCACGGTGTCCCGGACAGCGGGATTGGCGGCCGGGGCGTGTCCCGTTAGCGCAACCGGAATCATGTAGTTGTTCTTGTAGTTGCCGATAAAATCAAGCACGAGGACGCTCGTTTTCCCGGCAGCCCGCCGCAGGCCCCGCCCGAGCTGCTGGGTAAAGACGACCGGCGACTGGGTGCTCCGGAGCATGACCACCTGGTTGACGCACGGAATGTCAATTCCCTCGTTGAACAAATCAACGGTCATGATGTACTCAATCCGGCCAACCTCAAGGTCCCGGACCGCCTTTGCCCGCTTAGTTGGTCCGTCAGTATTGGTCAGGGCAACTGCCGGGTGCCCCACTGCCGTAAACTGAGCAGCAATTTCTTGGGCCTCAGCTTGCCGGCTACAAAACACCAGTCCGTGGACCGGCCCATGCGTCCCGTAATAGGCCAACTGCTGTAGGACGTACTGGACCCGCTCCGGCGCCGCCAACCGTTTCAACGGGGTTTGCTCGTCAATCACCTGATCACGATACGTATAGTCGGCCACCCCAACGTAATCAAACGGACAGACCAGGTGGTTATCAATTGCGGCCCGCAGCCTGATTTCATAGGCCACGTGATAGTCAAACAGCGCATACACATCCGCGTCGTCCATCCGTTCCGGAGTTGCCGTCATCCCCAACCAGAACTTAGGGGTAAAGAAAGCCATTACCCGCTGATAGCTCGGCGCCGGGGCCCGGTGCGCTTCATCGATGAGGATGAAATCAAACGTCGTGGGCGTAAAGTGCCGTTGCGTTTGTTCCTGTGCCACCGTTTGCACCGTTGCAAAGAGGTACTGGGCGTCCCAGTCATGCCGGTGACCACTCAAAATTCCAAAGGCATTTGCGGGACCACCAATCACCCGGTGAAAACTTTCCCGCGCCTTAAGCGCAATTTCTTCCCGGTGCACGATGAACAAAAACCGCCGCGGCCGGAACGCCTGAACGGCAAACGCTCCCAGGTACGTCTTGCCGGTCCCGGTTGCCGACACCACGAGCGCCCGGCGTTCGCCCCGTTTCCAGGACGCCTTCAGAGTGGCCAGGGCTTCTTGCTGCATCTTATTCGGCGTAACTTTCTGGGCAGAAGTTGGGTGTACCGCAGTGGTCACCGGTGGACGATAGGTGGCGGCGTACTCCTCAAGCCATGCCGGAGTGATGGGATGGGCGTGTTTCCATTCCGTTTCAAAGGCCGTCGTAAACTCCTGAAAAACGGTTCCGCGGGCGGTTCCTACTACCCGAAGCGTTAGCTCCCGGTTCGTGAGGAGCGCCTGCTTAGTAAAGTTAGCACTGCCCGTAAAGAGCACCTCTTCCCCCGTTGTGCGGGTGAAGGAGTAACCCTTTGCGTGGAATCCCCGACTGGTTGCCACCCGGGCGGTCACTCCCGGTAGTTTATTGAGCTCATAAAACGCTGTGGGGGGATTAAACCCGGCGTAGGTTCCAGTAATAATCTGGCCCGTCACCCCTGCTGGCCGGTCCGCCAAAACAGCCTTCAAGGGAACCAGCATTGCCGGGGTGACAAACGCAATCATCCACCGGAAACGGGTACAGTGTTCCAGTTCAAACCGGAGATAGTTCCATAATTCTTCCCCCGGTTGGTTAGTAATCACCCGGGGACCCCACACCCCGGTGGTTTCTCCTGATGCGCCGCTAAACCCGGCAAGCAGTGCTGCTGTTAACCCCTGACCCACTACTTTGTCCGCTCCTTTCGTTATTCTGGTCTTATTATACCCAGAACCCTCCTATCAGGCGACCAGTTGCTCCAGGTCGCGTCGCCCTTCCCTTCTGGTATATACTAGAAACGGAAAGAAGGAATTACGGTGGAAATTACCTATAGTAAAAAAGGTTGCAAGAAAGTCTTTAAAACGTATAAGCACCAGGTTGCAACCATCCAAAAGGCCGTTGCCGCCCAGCTTACCCAGCAATTTGCAACGAATTTCGCCAAAACCAAACTCGCAACCCGGATTCCCGTTGCGGGGACCAAGTGTTACGAATGCCGGGTTAACCCTCCTCAGTTACCAGCGATGCGAGTCGCCTTCACCCGGCACGGCGCTGACGCAACCGTGGAGTACCTAACAACTAACATCACAAAGGCAGACTTTACCCAGGAGCTGGAACAGTTTTTAGGGGGCAAATAAAATGAAACTGATTGAACTGAAACAGGCACAAAAAACAGCCCTTACCAACCTCAAAAAACGCCGGAAACAGGAACTGGGATTTTACACGTTTAAAAAGGACCGGTCCGTGCGCATTAAGTTGATTGATGACGGCGGAGCCGAACTGATTGAACACGGGTACGCCGAGGAACGCACCCAGCTTGACGGGCAAAACGCCAAGCGGGCCCTGAAACGGGCGTTCAGCCGGGAATTTCCCCGGAGTCATAAGGTGTACGTTCAGGAACACTGATTAACCTAGGTAGCGTAAACAGCCCACCAAAGAAATAAGCGCGGTGATTGGATACCCATCCGCCTGCAGCAATCCCCTTCAAGCGATGCGGCTCTTCACCACGCTTATTTTTTCGCCTAATTTTCCTCATCCTGAATAAAGACGTACCGGGTTGGACTTGAAAATTCCGGGCGGTACCGGTAGCCCCGGGTTTGAAACTGCTGGGCATCTTCGGGATGGGCGACGTTATTTTCTGCAAGGTAGCGGACCATCTCACCGCGGGCCATCTTCGCCAACGTTCCCCGCTGGACCACCCGCCCGTCAATTAATTTACCAAAAACACAGTCAATCAGCTGTTCGTCCGGTTGCAGGTACCGCCGCACCGCCCGGGCAAACATCGCCGAAGCAACGTTTAACACAACTTTTCCGTTCCGAAACGCCGCATCGTGCAACTTAGCTCCCCAAAAATCCGGGAGGTTACGGCTGCCATTCACGTGAATCTTGGCCTTCAGCTCTAACCGGTACGGGGCGACCCCGTCAAACGGACGGAGTGCGCCGTAAAAGCCCGACAGGATCGTTATGTGGTCTTGCAGGTAGGCGAGCCCGTGATCAGTAAACAAGTCGGGCGCCATGTACTGGTACGCGAGTCCCTGAAAGGCCATAATTGCCGGCGTAAGGTTATGCTCCAGGTTCATGGTTTGAAGGGCATGGTAGCTTGCCTTAGTAATCCGGTCACTTGCATGCCACATCACTGCCAGTTCGTCATAACTCATTGCCCGTAAATAATCCCGGATGATCCGCGCATCATCCAGGTACAGGGGCCGGGTCACGTCCTGAAAGTCATCCGTATCCCGCACCATCTTCTTGGCGGGCGAAATAATAATTCCAAGTTGTTCCATGTTTATTCCACCCCCGCAACGAGGTCCGCGACGACCTGGTCGTTAACCTTCATCTGCGCATCGTCTCCCAGCAAAAAGATTGGCGTGTGCTGATCGTCCATGAAAAACGGTAGGTTAAGGTTAATGCCATGGGCATGGACGGAATGGAACCCGTTCGCGTACTGGTACGCGAACGACCCGTGCGGCACCACCAGCCGCTCCACTGCCCGGAACGACCGAGCGTGTTTTCCCGGTCCCTGCTCAACCGCTAACCAGTTGCGGTGCTGCTTATCCCGGCGGAGCGTCCGCTGGTTCATTACGGGCGTTGCCGCCTGAACCAGGGCATCCGTGAGGCTTGCGATCACGGGGATGAATGCTTCCCTCTGTTCTTCCTCAACAAACCGCCGCACATCCCGGACAAGCTGCAGCCGGGCTGTCAGCGCAAACCGATCAAAGAGTGCCCGCTGTGCATCCTCAGTCGGTTGCGCCTTAATCCAGCGGACACTTACCCACTGCTCATTCAGGGTCCGGAAAAGGACGCGCGCCGCCTGATTGCGCCCTTCTTTTCGCAACCAGCGGTAGGCATCCAGGGTTGCTTGGGCTTGGGCCATAAAGGCTACCCCCGTCCCCTGCGAAATTCGGTCCGGGTGCGCGCTTTCGGACCACTGCGGTACGGGCTGCGCCTTAAATTGTTCCATCAACTGGTGGTGCAGCTGCTGGAACTGCCGCCGTTCCCTATTGGTAGGATGACCCACCTTAAAAATAGCAGCCACAGTGGCGTCCAGCAGGCCGGCCACCAGCAACGATGTTCCGGTCACATCGTCAGTGAGCACTGCCGGCAAGTAGTACCCGTGAGTAAATAAGGAATTTATTCCGTAAAACACCAGGTGGCAGTAATTGTGCTGATCGGCCAGCACATACCGGGCAACGTCCGCAATACTACTAATTTTGGGCCCATGGCCCCATACTTCCGGGTCCGTCCGGTACCACGTTTTCCGGCGATCATCGCGCCCAAACGACGCTAAATCACAGTACTGCATCCGCTGTTCGACCGTATTGAACGCCGTCCGTTCATCATCAATTTGTTGGGCTAACCAGCTGGCAAGACTCATATGGTACTGACCCCAACACTGCCCGTCCTGAGCAGCAAACGCCGAAGCCAGTGGTTCCCGGTCCATAAACGAATCGGGCTGGGAACAGATTGCCCTTGTCCACAGGTACTGCCGTAACCGGCTTGAATGGTAAAAGAGTTGCGCCCGGGCAACGCTTTCCCCGTAGTCGTGCAGAATAAATAATAAGAAAACGCCCCGCTCGTAGATGGGCCGTGAAATTACCCGGGCAGCCGCCAGCATGTGGCGGTTAACCAATGCCCGGTAATCATCCGCTAACGTACAGGTCAACCGCACCATCTGCCGCACCGTCTTAGTCGCGGTCTGATCGGAGAGCCGGACCACCTGGTTTTCCGCCGCTAACAGGGCGGTTAGTTGTTTAATTAGGGCCAGCGCATCTGCTGTCATTAAGCCCACCTTCCTTAGTCACTTTCTCTCCCCATCTTACCAAAAAGTACTGGGAATTAGCACGAAAAGGAGGTTATCACGTCAGATAACCTCCTCCGTTATGGTAATGGTCTGTGGGAGACCCACAGATGGGGGATGAAAGTATGCGTTGTTCGGGCAAAACGCTTTTACCCCGCATCGGGGCCGTGGAGAAATTTCACTTTTTACCCGCGCACATTTTCACCCTTAGTATAGAAACGCCCCCCTTTGGCTTCAAATAATATGCTCACGCGATCCTGGCAGCCAGTTTACCAATCATCGCATGCTTATTAAAAAACGAACACTTTCGCTTATAGCTAATTGATAATTGGTCGGTTAACTAACAAACGGTTATGGTACACTTAATAACGGTGCATTTTTCATTATTATTTGATCACCAAAGGAGGAATTATCACAATGGGTGATTTATCTAAGGCCAATAAAAAATCATACATAAGTTGGCCGGTCCTCGCCCTAATGGATTTCGTGACGGTCATTGGTTTTGACGATTTAATTTACAACTTCCAAAACCAGGGACTAAGCGTCATTACGTCGTGGATCATTATGCTCTTTTTCTACGTTATTCCGTATTCTTTAATGGTCGGCCACCTTGGGTCGGCGTTTAGCAACGAAGGGGGCGGTTTAAGTTCATGGGTCCGGGGAACCAGCGGCGAATTTCTCGGCTACTTCACCGCCTGGACGTACTGGGCCGCCTCAATTCCCTACGTGGTTGATACGGCAAACTCCATCGTCGTTGGGTTAGGCTGGGCCTTTAACGGCAACGACCACCTCGAACACGCCCTTTCCAACAGCATGTTTGCCCTCTTAAGCCTAATTGTTTTCGTGGTATTTATCGTTATCCAGTCGCGGTTTAAACACTCCATGGAAGTTCTCAGTACCATCGGGGGCGTGGCCATGTTTGGGATGACCGTACTGTTTGTTATCATGACGATTACGGCCATTGCGATGGGCGGCCACATTGCCACCCAACCGATGAACCTGCACGCCATCTTACCGAAGTTTAATTTCAAGTACTTTGCGACGGTCGGCATGCTGATTTATGCCATGAACGGGGCCGAACTAGTTGCGCCGTTTGTGACCCGGATGAAGAAACCAAAGACGGACTTCCCAAAGGCAATGATCATGTTGGCAGTCATGACCGCCTTCTTAACCATCTTCGGGTCCTTCTCCCTGGGAGTCTTCTTTAACGCCCACCACCTGCCAAACGACCTTAAAATGAACGGATCGTACTACGCCTTCCAGGCCCTCGGACGGCACTATCACATGGGGAACTTCTTCATGTACTGCTTCGCATGGACCGAGGTCTTTTACCTGGCCGCCCTGCTAGCGGTATTACTTGATGCCATGACCCGGATGTTGATTTCGGATACCGGGACTAAGTACATGCCGAAGTTTTTGCGGAAGACAAACGCCGCGGGACTCCCAATCAACGGGTACATCCTTACGTGCGTTCTAAGTGCGTTCATCATTGGTCTGGGAATCTTCTTGCCTGACATGAACGACATCTTCAACTGGCTGCTGAACTTAAACGGGATCGTCTCGCCAGGAGTAACCTGCTGGATCTTCTTCGCCTTCATTATGGTGCGGCTCAAGCAGGACCAATTCCCGTCCACCTACGTTTACATTAAGAACCGGAAGTTTGCGTTGGTTGTTGGGTGGTGGATGTTGATTGTCACGGCAATTGCCACCATCCTTGGAATTGCCCCACAGGACGTCACCACGTTCTCCGGCACCTGGTGGTATGAACTGGTCATCAACATCATTGCCATTGTCGTCCTCGTCGGTCTGGGAATTATCCTGCCGTACATCACCCGGCGGGAACGGCGCAGCACAACCGGCGTGGCCTTTACCAAACCGCAGTGGATTAGCATGGTCGCCATTTTGCTTGTCGCCCTCATTAGTGCCTTTTACTTGGGCGGAACCCACCTCACCAGTCGGTGGTGGCTAATTGGGATTATCGCCGTACTCACGGCGGTGTTACTGATCATTATCGGCAAGCCGGAACATGACCGGCAAAACTCATAAGGACGCTTGTCTTTTGTTGGGGAAGTCGCTATAATGGTTGGGTTGTTATTAATTAGGTTATATTCGTCGTTCCGTTTAGGGACGGCGTTTTCTTTTACATCACATTACCTGGAAAAAACAAGGGGGCTGCGCATTCTAGCACAGCCTCCATTATTTTTCATAGAACTGACTTAACCCGCTCTTTAAGCGTGCCGGTGACGCCAGCGCTGAACGGCAGTATCACCAACGTACAGGAGAATCCCCGCTGCCAGTAACAACGCCCCAAAGACAATTACCCGCCATTGCAGGTTAACCAGGATATACCCGCACACAATCAGGGCTAAGACCGGGACGGTGATCCCCCCATGAAGGTGGAATCCAGTGTGGGCTGGTTCCTTATGCTGGTGTTGCCGCCACTTTACGCGCAGCATTACCAGCGCGGTGGAGAAGTACTGCACCAGCGACACAATTACCGCACACGGAACCAGGAATAGGTAGTTTCCACTCAGGAAAAGGAGTGCACACACGCCCGCCGTCAGGAGAATCGCTACCCACGGTGCCCCGTTCTTCGTCTTAATGCCAAAGAACGCCGGCAAAAGCTTGTGCTCGTTTGCCAGGGAGGATGCCACAAACGGGGTGCTGTATGACAGGGAAATCGCTACTCCTAGAATCGACCCGATTGTTCCAACCGTAATAATCAGCTTCCCCCAGAACCCAAACCGGGTGGCAAACGCCAGGGCTAACGGGGCGGAACTCGTCGCAATCCGCCGGCCCAGCATTCCAATTACCACAACAAAGACCACCACGTAGAGGGTAACGACCGCCGTAATCACCGCCAAGAGTTCCCGGGGCAGGTTCTTTTGGGGATTCCGCATTTCTGCCGCCGCCACCGGTAAGAACGCAAACCCGGTGTACATGTAAAAGACGTTACTGTACGCGTTGTTGTACGACGCAAACGAGTGCGCTGGACTGTGCAGGAGGTGCGCCCCGTGGATAAACCAGATTCCACCGATAATAAACAGGATTAAGACGGCCAACTTTAACAGGGTAGTCGTATCATTGGCTGCGTTTGACACCCGCTGGCCTAAAATTCCAATCACCGAAATCGCAAGGATAACCAGAATCCCAGTTATCCGGTAAGTACCTGGATGGTGGAGCTGGGGAAAGAACACCTGCAGAGCCGTCAAAAACGCCGCAATTTCGGTTGCAATCGTCATCACGCCCTGAAGCCAGGTAAATAACCCCACTTCAAAGCCGGCAAACTGGCCAAACTCGTTGTAAGCGTACAGCCACCCCGCGCCGTTTCCGCTGGTACGGCTTGCCAAACCCGCGTAGCACAGTGCCAGCAACAGCGCGGAGATTCCCGAAAGAATTAGAATCGGAATAATCATGATCCCCGCTTTAGCGTACAGGCTTCCTGGCAGCAAAAACGCCGCGGAGCCAATCATACTGTCGACTCCCAGGAGAAACACTGAAAACGGACTCATCTTGTGCTCTGCCTTTGTCATTTAAATCGCCCTCTTAAAATTAAATTGTTTCTTTGCTTAAAAACACGTAGAATGGACAAATGAGAATTATGTAAACGGAGGAATAACGGATGCAAAACCACCTGATTGCCTTAGATTTAGATGGCACCACCCTTACAAGTGCGGGCACGGTGACACCCTACACCAGACGAGTGCTCCAGGCAGCCAGTAATGCCGGTCACATCGTCGCAATTGTCAGTGGCCGCCCATACCGCATGTGCACGGCAATTTACGATGAACTTGGCCTGACCAGTCCAATGATTAACTTCAACGGCGCCCTCGGCAGTATTCCCCACCAGCACTGGGAGGGCGAATACACCGAAACAATTGACCCGCAAATCGCCTTAGCCATTGAGGAGGCGAAGGAGAAACTCAACCTCAAGATTGTTTCCATTGAGAGCAAGTTCCGCTGCCTGGTCGACCGGCTTAATTACGAGGTCGACGAGTTCTTCCCCCTGGCAACGCGCCCAGACCAGTTGCTACGGGCGGAAAACATCCAAAACGATCCGCTTTCAATCATGCTGATTGCTGATAACCAGGAAACCAAGGACGCAACGGTGGCTGCGCTTGAAACCCAGTTCGGGAATCAGATTCACGTGGGTGTTTGGGGCGGCCCGCGGCCAATCCTCGAACTCTCCCGCCGTGGCGTCAGCAAAACAACCGGCATTAAACACCTAATGGCAACGTACCACATTCCGCGTGGGGCGGTCGTTGCTTTCGGCGACGAACACAACGACGCCGAAATGCTCAGCTTTGCCGGCCACGGGGTCGCGATGCACAACGCAACGCCACAGATTAAGGCGGTGGCAGACGCCATCACTCCCCAGGATAACGACCACGACGGGATGGCGCACTACCTGGCAGATTACCTGCACCTTACCGTTTAGGAAGGAAACCTCCTTCCAGTAAATAATTATACTCTTATTCCGTAAAATTATCGGAAAAGGATAAATAAAATAGACTGTGATTTTTCCGTCACAGTCTGTTTTATAACCTAAATCCTACTTTTCTTCGTCGCTCTTCATCACACCCGCAACCGAATACCGGTCGTGCTGCATTTCGTTAAGCACGATGTGGATGTGTTCAGCCGGTGCGCCCGTGTTCTTCGAAATCGCAGCGGTAACGTCCTTTACCAGGCTCCGCAGTTGCTCCTCTGAACGGCCAGCTAATAAATCAATATGGACTAATGGCATGTTAACCCCTCCTTACCGCCATTTATCACCCTTATTTTATCGGGCCGCCCTAGCGAATTCAAGCGCATCTCAACCCCAGTGTGATACAATCGGGGTAACTTTAATCTACCTGGGAGGGATTCGCATGCCCCGGAAAGAGGACTACTTTTCATCATGCACGAGTATTTTAGTTGGTAAAAACGCCATGGCGGCGGGGACCCCGATTATTGGACGTAACGAAGACGCCAACACCGCGTGGCCCAAGCACATGGTGGTTCACGCTCACCAGGAAGCCCCTACGCCCCAGCAATTTAAGTCGCCGGATAACGGCTTTACCATTGATCTACCGACTACCCGGTTAAAGTACACGGCAACCCCCGAATGGACGCCAAAGTACGGCGTCTTTGAGGAAGACGGGATTAACGAAGAAAACGTTGCGATGAGTGCGACCGAAAGTGCCTACGCTAACGAACGGGTGCTGGCCTACGATCCGCTCAACACCACCACGGGGATTGGGGAAGAAGCCATGGTGACAGTGGTGCTCCCCTACATTCATTCAGCCCGGGAAGGCGTTACCCGGCTAGGAAAAATTGTTACGGAGCACGGGGCGGCGGAAACAAACGGTGTCTTGTTTGCCGATGAGAACGAAGTGTGGTACATGGAAATTGCGACGGGCCATTACTGGGTCGCCCAGCGGATTCCGGACGACGCCTATGCGGTCGTTGCCAACCAGCTAGCAATCCAAGAAGTTGATTTAACCGATCCGACAAACTTTATGGCGGCACCGGGAATCGCTGATTTTGTCAATGAGCACCACCTCAACCCGAACCCGACCACCTTTAATTTCCGCAATATTTTTGGCACCCACACTGCCAGCGACGAAACGTACAGCACACCCCGGGTGTGGGTTGGTCATCAATTACTTTCCCCTAAGCAAGCGGAAACGGAAACCCCAACGAGTGAGGAACTGCCGTTTATCATGCGGCCGGACCACCTGTTGCAACGGGAAGATTTAATGACGCTCCTTGCCAACCACTACCAGCAAACCCCTTACGATTTACTGGGGAAGGATGCTGAGAATAAACACCGCTTCCGGCCAATTAGCCTGGCTAAAACGCAGGAATCCCACCTGCTGGGAATCCGACCCACAATGCCAAAGGAAATGCGGGGCCTTCACTGGTTAGCCATGGGAGTGACCGCCCAAAGCGTGTTTGTTCCCACCTACGCGGGCGCAACCGACGTTCACGCTGCTTACAAGGTCGGCAAACACGAGTACAGTCCTGACTCGGCGTACTGGACCTACAAACTGGCGGGCGTGCTCGTTGACGCCCACTACCCGGTTTTAGGCGACAAACTGCACAAGGTGCAGCAGGAACTGACGACTGCATACCGACGGATGATTGCGACAACCGATGAACAGTTGCTGGCAGTTTCGCCGGCACTCCGAACGGAACTGATGACCACCGCATCAATTAAGATGCAGGCGATGGGGTTAGATAAGATGAACGCCCTCATTAGCGCCCTTGTGACGGAAGCAACCGCCCTGTCACCACTTAACTTTAAGACGGACGCTAACCTGTAGCCAGGCCGCCAGAAACAAAGCAGCTATCGTATTAAACCAATAAGAAGGTTGGGACCTACAATCCCAGCCTCCTTATTTCTTAGAAATACGGTAATTCTATTCAACCGCCTTGATCTTAACCGTCATTTCACCGCCCGGCGTTGTCAGCGTAACTTCTTCGTTCAGTTTGTGACCAATCAACCCCTTGGCAATCGGTGATTCGTTTGAAATCTTGCCGTTAAACGGATCTGCTTCTGCCGCCCCAACAATCTTGTAGGTTTCCGGTTCTTCATCCGGTAATTCCTGGAACGTGACGGTCTTCCCCACAGCCACTTCGTTCTTATCGATGCTTTCGCTGTCAATAATTACGGCATGGTGCAGCATGTTTTCCAGTTCCTTAATCCGGCTTTCGTTGAAGGACTGTTCGTCCTTCGCTGCCTCGTATTCGGAGTTTTCCGAAAGATCCCCGAATGACCGGGCAATCTTAATGCGCTTAACGATTTCCGGCCGCCGGTTTGTAATCAGGTCGTTTAATTCATCCTCAATCTTTTTCTTTCCTTCAAAGGTCATTGGAAATGACTTTTCATCTGCCATGAATGTTTTCCTCCTGTCCAGTTAGTGCACTGTCGATTATACCACGCTAAACCTGTTCGCGGTTTTTGCGGATAACATCGCGAATCTTTGTTACCAGCAGGTCGATGGCCACGTGGTTTTGGCCCCCTTCCGGCACGATAATATCAGCGTACCGCTTGGTCGGCTCGATGAACTGGTGGTACATCGGCTTAACGGTTGCCATGTACTGGTTGATAATTGAATCAAGGGACCGGCCCCGCTCTTCCATGTCCCGCTGGATCCGGCGAATAATCCGAATATCATCGTCAGTATCAACGAAGATCTTAATGTCCATCAAATCCCGTAGCCGTGGATCGTTAAGCACTAAAATTCCCTCAACGATGATGACTTCCTTCGGTTCCTGGATGATGGTTTCCTTACTCCGGGTATGGTTAACGTAATCGTACACCGGCTTTTCAATCGTCTCCCAGTTCCGCAGTTGCTTTAACTGCTTAATAAAGAGGTCAGTATCAAAGGCGTCCGGATGGTCGTAGTTCGTTTTCACCCGTTCTTCAAAGGGCTTATCATCCTGATTCTTGTAGTATGAATCCTCCTGGATCATCAGGATTGAGTGCCCGTTCAGCTGGTGAAAAATTGCTTCACTAACGGTTGTCTTGCCACTTCCGGAACCGCCAGTCACCCCGATAATAACAGGCCGGCGCCGTATTTCTTTTTCTGTCATCGCTTCACTTACTCCTTAGTTGTTATCACTATCTACCTTATTGACGTTCTGCTGGTGCGCGCTGTAGGTCCGTGTAAAGTAAACCTTCCCGGTCTTCATGTTGGCCACAAAGTACAGGTAGCCATGATCACGGTCCTTCGGGTGTAAGACGGCCTGCACGGCAATGATGCTTGGGTTGTTAACCGGTCCAGGACCGACTCCCGTATGCTGGTACAGGTTGTACGGGGAGTTCACCTGCAGGTCCTTGTAGCTGATGTTCTTATGGTGCTTATTTAAGGCGTACTGGATTGAAACGTCCGACTGAATCTTCATGTTCTTATCCAACCGGTTCTCAAAAACCCCCGCGATCTTTGCCTGAACATCTACGCTCCCGCCTTCACCCTGAACCAGGGCAGCAAGGGCTAAGGTTTCCTGCACAGTCCATCCCCGGTGCTTAATCTCGTCGTAGTACGGGTTCATTTCCTGGTTTTCCTTAGCAACCATCTGTTCAACCAGCTGCTTTAGCGTCGTGTGCTTTCCCGCATAGTACGTTGCCGGGTACAGGTAACCCTCAAGCCGGTAGCGCACGTGCTTGGCGCTCATTGCTGAACCAAGCAGTTGCGGATACTTCTTTGCAAGGGACTTGATGAAGGCCTTATTTTGCATTAGGTTCAAGAAGTCCTGCTTCGAATAGTGCGTACGGGCTTGAATGACGTTTCCAATCTCGTCAATCGTGGCTCCTTCCCGAACAAGCACGCGGCCGGCAAGCGGATGGCTGTTCCCGCCCCGCTCAAGGCTTTTAGCAATCTGGTTAAGCGTCATTGCGGGAGTAAACTCATAGTAGCCCGCCTTGAAGTTTCCCATATTATGCTTCCGGGTGTACCGGTTAAAGACAAACCCACTCTTAATGACGTGCTTCTTCTCAAGTAACGCCCCAATCTGCTTCGGTGAACTTCCCACGGGGACCTTCACCTCAATCTGCTGGTGCGAATCTGGATTGAGCGGTTGCTCAGCACTCCGAATATAGTGCATCCCAAAGACAACAACTAAGAGAACCAGGACGACAATGCCCCCAACGGTTCCCCAAACGACTTTCCGGCCGTCCTTCTTCATCCGCTGGTGTTGGTGCCGCCGGGTTACCCGTTCGGTATTCCGGTTTTGATTAGCCACAATACCCCTCCTAACAAACTTTATCCTTGCCATTATACAATAGATTTGCCTGAATACCATGCTGAATTCCAGCAAACGCCCCAAAAAACGAGCAATAAAGCAAAAAGAGGAGGTCATCTGACACCTCGTCAAATGACCAGTCCTCTTCTAAAGCATGTTCATTATTCGCTTAAAAGGCCTTTTCCAATGGTGGAACCACCTGCTTCTTCCGGGAAACAACCCCCGGCAGATCCATCTTCCCATCCGTAATCTTCTTACCAAAGGCCTTTTCAACGACGTCCTGTGGTTCACCAACCACCATCAGCCGCGTATCAGAGTTAAGAATGTCCGTTACCATCAGTAAGAACAGGTCGTAGCCTTCCGCTGCATTTTGCTTTTCGATGGCAGCCCGGAAAGCATCTTCGCGCTTGAAGACGTCGTTTAAATCAACCGTGTTAATCTGGTCGATCCGGATGGTCTTGCCACCCATGCTAAATGACTTTGCGTCGGCACTAATCAGTTGTTCCTCACTCTTGTCATCGAGGTTTGTCCCGGCCTTTAACATTGCCAGTCCGTATTCCTCGTAGTCAACCCCCGCAATGGCAGCCAATTCCTTTACCGCCTGCCGGTCTTCATCGGTTGTTGTTGGGGACTTCAGTAACAGCGTATCGGAGATAATTCCGGAAAGCATTAAGCCCGCAATGTTCTTCGGCACGTCAATCCCGTGCTGCTTGTATTCCTTGTAGATAATCGTACTGCAGCAGCCAAGCGGTTCTGCGTGGAAATACAGTGGCCCCTGCGTTTCAAAGTTGGCGATCCGGTGGTGGTCAACCACGTGCGTGACCGTCACGTCTGCCAGGTCATCAACACTCTGCTGGGCCTCGTTGTGGTCAACCAGCATAACCGCGTCAACCTCCGGCGCAGCCTTAGTGATTACCCGCGGGGTTGGTTCGTTAAAGTAGTCCAATACAAACTTAGTCTCATCGTTGGGTTCGCCAAGCGCAACGGCTTCAACGTCGCCCCCAAGCTTGTTTTGTAAGTATGCGTATTCCTTAGCGCATGCAATCGTGTCGGTATCTGGGTTCTTATGTCCAAAAACTAATTCTTTCATGCCACTGTCTCCTCTTAATTATTCTCCCTTAAAACTACCGCGCCTGGTGAATTGCTGTCAAGCGTTCGGTGTAATCCTTCTCATCAAGGTACTCCTTGAACTTATCCATAAAAAACGCAATCCGCGGAATTGAGCCCTTATCCTTGCGGTAGATACAGTCCATGTCAAAGTGAATGGCCGGCGTAAAGCGCTGCACCGTTAAGGGGTTTTCTTGGTCGTGAGCTAACAAGAACGACTTCGGCAGCACCGTACTAACGCGGTTACTAATCGCAAACCGAAAAATCTGGGATGGTCGGGTAAAGGACGCAACGTAGTTTGGCTCGGTTGCCATCCGCTGTTCGGATGCCGTATTAATCACCTGATGAATATAGTAGTTTCCTGGGTATGAAACCCAATCCATCGTGGTTGCCGTTGCTAACTTGATTGACGCCGCCGTTGCGTGCGGATCCGCGTTTAAAAACATCAACTCATCGGTAATAATCCGCCATTTCTCGTATGTCCGCCAGTCCTTAATCCGGTTATCTGGCAAGTAAAGAATGGCAATGTCTAGGGTATTGTCATCCAAGCCCGCCCAGATTTCCTTCCGCGACATCATGTAACACTGAATCCGAACGTCCGGGTGTTCGTGGGCATACCGCGTTACAAAGTCCGTAATCACGGTATCCTCAATTGAGGACAAAATTCCAACGTTGATTACCCCGTACGTCGCCGAACTAATCTGCTGGATTTCATTTTGTGCCCGGTTCAGGATATCCTTTACCTGCCTGGTTGCATCCAGCATTGTATATCCAGCATCGGATAAATGAAGTGTTTTTCCCGTCGAATAAAATAGCGGTGCGCCAATCGCCTTTTCCAGCCGTTTAATTTGCTGGGTAAGCGCGGGTTGCGTGATGCCAAGAATCTTCGCTGCCCGGGTATAATTCATGGTCTCCACTAATTGCAAAAAATACGACAGTGCTTTTGCTGAAAAAACATTTCGTTTATTGCTACTTTTCATCGTCGTCCTCACTATCCGTACTTAACGCGGTAATGTTACCTCCTGGTGGTCATCCACCAACCGTAGATTAACATTATATTAAGACCCTTGGCGGTAATCAAGTTAAATTCACCACTTCAATTATCGGCTAACCATTAAACCGGGCGCCCCACGCCTGCGGGTCCCGCCGCCAATCGGCAAGCACCGCCCGCTCTTCTGCGGTCACGTAGTCTTCTTCAACCGCTGCATCCAGCAGTTCGGTATAGTTTGTAATTGTCGTGTACGGAATCCCGGCATCCTTAAAGTTAGCGTCCAACTGTGGCAGCTGGTAACTAAAGATTCCGGCTACGCCAATTACCTGCGCCCCCTCGTTTTTAGCGGCCGCAACCGCCTTAAGGACACTGCCTCCCGTTGATAATAAATCGTCAATTACCACCGTCTTTGCTCCGGCGGGGAGAACCCCCTCAACCTGCCGGCCCTGACCGTGGTCCTTCGGCTTTGACCGAACGTATACAAGCGGCAGGTTTAACTCCGCAGCAACCCACGCTGCGTGGGGAATTCCCGCCGTCGCGGTCCCGGCAATCACCTCGGCATCCGGGTAACGGTCCTTAATCTGCGCAGCAATCCCCTGCGCAATCCGGGTCCGGATTTCCGGGTAACTAATCGTTAACCGGTTATCACAGTAAATCGGGCTCTTTAACCCACTCGCCCACGTAAACGGTTTGGCCGGTGACAATTCAACGGCCTTAATTGACAAAAGGTCCTTTGCAATTTGTTTCATTCGTTATTCCTCCCATAGCTTCTTTACTAACCGGTATGCGGCGACCGGATCATCCGCCTGGGTAATTGCCCGGCCGACCACGATTGCACTCGACTGGTTGGCCGCCGCCTGGTCAGGGGTCATGACCCGCTTCTGGTCACCAACGGCACCGCCTGCTAGTCGAATTCCCGGGGTTACCCGCATAAAGTCTGGTGCGGTAACCGCCGCAATCTCTGCAGCTTCGTAGGCGGAGCATACGACGCCGTCCATGCCGGCCTGCTGGGCAACCCGCGCATAGTTAAGTACGCTCTCTTGCAAACTAGCTTGAATCAACTGCTCGCGGTGCATCTGCTCCTCGCTCGTTGACGTCAACTGGGTGATTGCGAGCACCTGAGGGATCCGCTGCCCGGCAGCTCCATCCAGCAGCCCTTCCTTGGCCGCGGCCATCATCTCCTGACCCCCCGCAGCGTGCACGGTCGTCAGTTGCACTCCGAGTTTACCCAGCACCCGGGCGGCCGCGTGGACGGTATGGGGAATATCATGAAGCTTCAGGTCAAGAAAGACGTCATGCCCGCGGGCAATGACTTCACGGACAAAATCCTGTCCTTCACCGTAGTACATTTCCATCCCAATTTTTACGAAAAGGTGTTCGTCCTGGGGAAAGCGGTCCAAAAAACGGACTGCGTGTTCCCGGTCAGGAAAATCCAGTGCAATAATTGGCCGGTTAATCTTCATTCGTAAATTTCCTCCTTACATCAGCATGCAACTGGGTGAGGCTCTCAATGTGAAGCTCATCCATTAAGGCCGGCAGTGCCGCCGCAATGTGTTCAATGGCGTGGGCGTCTTCAAAGTGGGCGCTCCCAACGGCAACAGCACTTGCGCCCGCCATCATCATTTCAATCACGTCTTCAGCCGTCGCAACGCCGCCCATCCCAATGATTGGCAGGGTTGTTGCGTGGGCGACCTGATAAATCATCCGCACCGCAACCGGTTTGACAGGCTGACCGGAGTATCCGCCCGTGACGTTGGCGACAACGGGTTGCCCCGTATGCACGTCAATGTGCATTCCCAGTAGCGTGTTAATTAGACTTAACCCGTCAGCCCCTCCGCGTTCGGCGGCAAGGGCAATTGCCACGATATCCGTGACGTTCGGGGTCAGTTTAACGTAAACGGGAAGTGCCCCCACCCGGTCCTTCACGGCGCGGGTAATGGCTTCAACCTGTACAGGATCCGTTCCAAACAACATTCCTTCATCCTTGACATTCGGACACGAAACGTTGATTTCCAAAGCATTCACCGGCGCAGCCGCCAACTTAGCAGCCACCATGGCGTATTCTTCCACCGATCCCCCCGAAACACTCGCAATAATTGGTAATTCCGGGTACTTTTGCCGGACTGCGGGAATCTTCTCATTAGCGACTGCATCCACGCCGGGTCCCGCTAACCCAACGGCGTTTAGCACACCGTCCTCCAGCACCGCAATCCGGGGTTCGGGATTTCCCACCCGGGGTCGGGGCGTTGCGGTCTTAATAACCATCGCCCCGAACTTGTTAAGGTCGACCTGCTGGGCTAAGGGGGTGTCCCCAAAGCCAAACGTTCCGCTTGCAGGCATCAGCGGGTTTTTCAGTGCTAGTCCCGGAAGTTTAACGGCTAACCGGTTAGTCGTTTCCATCAATCCTTCACCTCATTTTATAGTGCGTCCGTTGCAAACGACCGGTTCTCAAGCGCCTTTAGGAGGGCGTCCGCCGTGTTCAGCGACGTTACCAGCGGAATATTATGCTCGATCGCCGTTTGCCGGATTACGAACCCGTCGGAGGCAACGTCCTGGTCATCACCCATCGTGTTAATGACCAGCTGAACGGCATTCCGCTGGAGCATGCTCAAAATACCCTGGTGCTCCTGGTCGTCCTCACCAATCTTGTTGACCTGGGTAACGTGGAGCCCGTTATTCTCAAGGAAGTGGGCCGTCCCCTTCGTCGCAAAAATCCGGTAACCAATCCGGCTAAAGCGCTTAGCCAGTGGCAGCACGGCTTCCTTGTCCCGTTCGTCAATGGTCAGCAGCACGCGGCCAGCTTCTGGCAGTTCCATCTTGGCCCCAACAAAGGCCTTGTAGAGGGCCTTCTCAAACGTCTTGTCGCTTCCCATGACTTCCCCAGTAGACTTCATCTCCGGCCCGAGGTAACTGTCAACGTCGGCCAGTTTACTGAACGAGAAGACCGGCGCCTTGACGTTTACGCGGTCGCTTTTCGGGAAGAGGCCGGACTCGTATCCCAGATCTTTCAGTGTGGCGCCAAGAATAACCTTTGTCGCCACCTGTGTCATTTTGATCCCCGTGATCTTACTTAAGAACGGCACTGTCCGGCTGGCCCGCGGGTTGACTTCCAGGACGTACACTTGGTTGTTGTGCACGATAAACTGGATGTTCATAATCCCGATACACTTGAGGGCCACGGCCAGTTTCTTAGTGGCCGCAACGATCTGGTCCTTGATGTCCTGGCTAAACGTTTGCGGCGGGTACACGGCCATCGAGTCCCCGGAGTGAACGCCGGCATGCTCGATGTGTTCCATAATTCCTGGCAGTAGCACGTCGGTCCCATCACAGATGGCGTCCACTTCACACTCACGGCCTTCCAGGTAGGCGTCAATCAAAATCGGGTGGTCAATTGCCGCCGTGGCGTTATCTTTCAGGTAGGCCAGAAGTTCCTCTTCGTCGTTTACGATGGCCATGGCCTTCCCGCCCAGAACATAACTCGGCCGCACCAGAACCGGGTACCCGATTTCCCGGGCACACTTGAGAACGGCCTCCTGGGTCGTCGCCGTCTTCCCAACCGGCTGCTTCAAACCAAGATCGTTAATCACTTCATCAAACAGCTCACGGTCTTCCGCCCGGTCAAGGTCCTTCACCGTAGTCCCGAGAACCTTAACCCCGTGGGCCTCCAGCCCAGCCGCAAGATTAATGGCGGTTTGGCCCCCAAACTGAACAATCACGCCCTTTGGTTGTTCAAGGTCAACGACATTGAGAACGTCTTCTAGCGTGAGGGGTTCAAAGTACAGCTTGTCTGAAACGGAGAAGTCGGTGGACACCGTTTCTGGGTTAGAGTTCATAATAATGGCTTCGTACCCGGCATCCTGGATGGCCTTTACGGCGTGGACGGTGGCGTAGTCAAACTCAACCCCCTGCCCAATCCGGATTGGACCAGACCCAATTACCATCACGGATTCCTTCTTTGAACGAATGCTTTCGTTTTCCTGGTCGTAAGCACTGTAGAAGTACGGTGTGTGGGATTCAAATTCAGCCGCACACGTATCCACCATCTTGTAAACCGGCGTAATTTGGTTATCAATCCGGAGCTTGCGGACATCATCTTCTTCAACGTCCCACAACCGCGCAATCGTGTAATCGCTGAAGCCGTAGTACTTTACCCGCCGTAAAACATCGACGTCGCGCCGGTTGGCCGCTAACTCCTGCTCCAACTCGGTAATGTGCTTAACGATATCTAAGAAGTACGGGCTAATCTTAGTAAACTCGTGAACCTCTTCTAAGGTGTAACCCCGCCGAAAAGCCTCTGCCAGGTAGAACAACCGGTCATCCTGCGGGTGGACCAGTTTGGCTTCCAGCTGATCATCCGTGGCATCCTGCGCTGCCTGTGAAATCAAATCTTTTTCGTCAATTTCCAGCGACCGGACAGCCTTTTGGAGCGCTTCTTCAACGTTCCGGCCAATCGCCATTACTTCCCCCGTCGCCTTCATCTGCGTCCCGAGGTTCCGGTCCGCCTTAGTGAACTTATCAAACGGCCACCGCGGAATCTTGGCCACCACGTAGTCGAGGGCTGGTTCAAACTCAGCGTAGGTCGTCCCCGTTACCGGATTAATGATTTCATCAAGCGTCAGCCCGACCGCAATCTTCGCCGCCATCTTGGCAATCGGGTACCCCGTCGCCTTGGAAGCCAGGGCCGATGACCGCGATACCCGCGGGTTGACTTCAATCACGCTGTAGTTAAAGCTGTTCGGGTCAATGGCCAGCTGAACGTTACAGCCCCCCTCAATCTTAAGGGCGCGAATCAACTTGAGGGCGCAGTCCCGTAGCATTTGGTATTCGCGGTCCGTTAGCGTTTGCGTTGGTGCCATTACGATTGAGTCTCCGGTGTGAATTCCGACCGGATCGAAGTTTTCCATCGAGCAAACCACCATTGCGTTGTTGGCGGAGTCGCGCATCACTTCAAACTCAATTTCCTTGTATCCCTTAATACTCTTTTCAATCAAACACTGGGTCGCTGGCGAGAGGTCCAACCCGTTGGCAACGATTTCCTCGAGTTCTTCCTTGGTGTCACACATTCCACCACCGGTGCCCCCCATAGTGAAGGCCGGCCGGACAATCACCGGGTACCCAATTTCAGCGGCAAAGTCCGTAGCTTCTTCCACGGTATTAACCGTCTTAGAAGGCGGAACCGGTTCGTCTAAGTCCTTCATCAACTGCTTAAAGCGTTCCCGGTCCTCCGCCTGGTCAATCGCATCCAACTTAGTCCCAAGCAGTTCAATTCCGAGTTCGTCCAGAATCCCTGAATCGTGCAGGGCCACGGCCAGGTTTAACCCAATCTGCCCCCCGATTGTTGGTAAGAGGGCATCCGGGTATTCCTGCCGGAGAATCCGCGAAACGGAATCAACCGTGAGGGGTTCGATGTACACCTTATCGGCGATTTCCGTGTCGGTCATAATCGTGGCCGGGTTGGAATTAACCAAAACCACCTCGTACCCCTCTTCCCGTAATGCCATGCAGGCCTGGGTTCCGGAGTAGTCAAATTCAGCAGCCTGGCCGATAATAATTGGGCCGGAGCCGATTACCATGATCTTGTGAATATCTGTTCGCTTAGGCATTACGGTGCGCTTCCTTTCGTTCGTCAATGAGTTGCATAAAGTCGTCAAACAGGTCAACCGCGTCATGCGGGCCTGGGGCTGCGTCCGGGTGGAACTGGACGGAGAAGGCCGGGTACTTCCGGTGCCGGAGTCCTTCAACGGTGTGGTCGTTGATTTCCTGGTGCGTAATGATCAGTTCGTCCGGGTCAACCGAATCCGGATCAACTGCATACCCGTGGTTCTGAGAGGTAAACATGATCCGGCCCGTTGCGATTTCCCGTACCGGGTGGTTAAAGCCCCGGTGACCGAACTTCATCTTGAAGGTCTTCGCCCCATTAGCCAGCGCAAAGACCTGGTGTCCCATACAAATTCCCATCAGCGGAATGTGCTTTTCAACTTCCCGAACCATAGCGGCAGCAGCCGGAATGTCCTCAGGGTCGCCAGGGCCGTTTGACAGTAAGACGCCGTCCGGATTAAGCCGTAAAATCTCCTCGGCAGTGGCGGTTGCGGGGAGCACAATCGTGTTGCACCCGCGCTTGCCCAGTTCACGTAACATACTGTGCTTGAGGCCGTAGTCCACCAGGACCACGTTGCGCTTGCTTCCCGGGTTCGGGTACGGCTTACTGGTTGTGACTTGTTCAATGATGCCGACATTAATCACCGTGGCCTTCAGCTGATCTAAGGTGTGCTTATCCGGCGCAACGTTTGTAATCCGGCCCTTCATCGTTCCGTGGGAGCGGATAATCTTGGTCAGCATCCGCGTATCAATGCCCTTAATCCCCGGAATGTCCATCTGCTTTAAGAAGTGGTCGAAGGTGTCCTGCTTCCGCCAACTGCTGGAAACCCGGGCCAATTCCCGGCAAACCACCCCGCAACAGCTGGGCTCAATTGATTCGTAGTCATCCAGGTTAACCCCGTAATTTCCAATCAAAGGGTTCGTAAACGTCAGAATCTGGTTGGCGTACGACTGGTCCGTTACGGATTCCTGGTATCCCGTCATCCCGGTATTAAACACAACTTCACCGGTACATTCACCAACGGCCCCAAAGGCTTCGCCGGTAAAGACGGTGCCATCTTCAAGTACTAAGTAACGCTTCACGGTTTAGTCCTCCTTTTGCTCGTAAACAACCTGGCCGGCAACCATGGTTAAAACGGTGGTCCCGTATACCCGGTGACCGGTAAACGGCGTGTTGGTTCCCTTGGAGTAGTATTCCCCTGCGCTCAACACGTGCGGGTGTTCCAGGTCAAAAATGGCGATGTCCGCCGGTTGCCCTGGCATCAACGTTCCCGCCTGATCCAAGTGGAACAGTTCTGCTGGCCGGCGACTCAGCCAATTCAGCAACTGCGCCAGTGTAAAGACACCCGTCCGCACATAGCGCGTATACAGTGTGCTAAACGCCGTCTCACTTCCGGTAATCCCAAACGCAGCGTGACGCAGGTCACCCGTTTTTTCTTCCTTGCTATGCGGGGCGTGGTCGGTAGCAATCATGTCGATCGTTCCGTCTAACAAGCCATCGATAACGGCCTGCCGGTCAGCTTCACTCCGTAGCGGCGGGTTCATCTTGAAGTTGGGATCGTCTGCCGTTACGTCGTCTTCCGTAAGCAGCATGTGATGTGGCGCCGCCTCACACGTCACGGAAATACCCTGCTGCTTAGCCCACCGGACCAGCGCCACGCTTTCCTTCGTTGAAACGTGGCAGATGTGGTAGTGAACGCCCGTTGTCTGCGCTAGTAATAGGTCGCGGGCAACCTGGGAAGATTCGGCCACTCCTGGAATCCCGGGAAGACCGAGTTTAGCAGCGCGGTCCCCGGCGTTCATCACCCCGTCAAGTTTGAGGGATTCGTCCTCAACGTGCGCTGCCAACGGTAGTCCCGTTGCAGCAATGCCTTCCATGGCCGTCATCATCGCCCCAGCCGTTTGAATTCCGGAACCATCGTTACTAAACCCGATTGCGCCCGCATCCTTCAACGCCTGATAGTCAACCGGTTCCTCACTCGTCCGGTTCTTGGTAATCGTGGCGTACTGGTAAATGTGAACAACGCCGTCCTGGGCATTGAGCTTTTCCATGTTCCGTAATTTCTCCGGTGTATCCGGAGCGGGGTCGACGTTGGGCATCGCACACACGGTCGTAAATCCACCGTGGGCAGCTGCCTGACTCCCTGTTTTAATGGTTTCCTTGTACGTTTGTCCTGGTTCCCGGTAGTGGACGTGAACGTCAACAAGCCCCGGCGCAACCAGCTTACCGGCGGCGTTAATGGTGCGGTCCACCTTTTCCCCTAAGGCGTCCAAATCCCGGCCGATGGCACGAATCCGGCCATCACTTACAAGAATATCCTGCTGGGTAATCTGATTATTATGAAAAACATTGCCGTCCTTAATTAAGATGTTCATTATTCTAGTCCCCCTAACTGCCGGCCCCGTAAGACCGCTTCAAGCATCGCCATCCGGGCAAAGACCCCGTTTTGCATCTGGTTCACAAAGCGCGATTTCGGCGCTTCAACCAGCGCACTTGCAAATTCAACGTCCCGGTTAATCGGACCCGGATGCATGATGATCGTCTGGTCCTTCATCCGGTCATACCGCTCCTGGTTAATCCCGTACTGTTTGTGGTAGGCAGCCGCATCAAACTGGTCATCCTCCCCGGCGGCATGCCGTTCGTGCTGGACCCGCAGGAACATCACAACGTCAACCATGTCCACAAGATCGTCAACGTCACGGTATTCGCCGTACGCCTTAAACTCATCACTAAACCAGTTTTCCGGTCCGGCAAAGTACAGCGTTGCACCGAGCGTCTTCAACATCTGCATGTCGCTGCGGGCCACCCGAGAATTGGTCAGGTCGCCGATAATGGCCACCTTCAACCCGTCGAAATGACCGAACTGCTCGTAAATTGTCAGCATGTCCAGCATGCACTGGGATGGGTGTTGCCCACTTCCGTCACCGGCGTTCAGGATCCCAACGTTCAGGTGCTGATCAGGGCGAAGATTAATCAATTGGTTGTAGTACTCGTTTTCGGAGTGCCGGATGACTGCCAGGTTGCACCCCACTGCTCCTAAGGTGAGCAGAGTATCGTACAACGTCTCCCCCTTTTTCATCGAACTAGCCTGCGGGAAAAACGGAATCGTTTGAATTCCGAGCCGCCGTTCCGCCATTTCAAAACTAGAACGGGTCCGCGTGGAGTTTTCAAAGAACATGTTGACCGCGTATACCGGCTGCCGCAGGTAAAAATCAGCGGTTCCGCGCTTAAAAGCCTGAGCCCGGTGGATAATTTTCATTACCTGATCAACTGTCAGGTCCTTAACGGATACAAAATGTGGTAAACGAACAAATTCGTCAGTCATTTCTGACTCCTTTCTGCCTTCTCGGCTTTCATCCCCGCAAAAATAAAAACCCGGACCGTTTTCCGCCGGTCCGGGCAAAAGAGAGTTTTCGCAAAGAAAACCCAACCGTTTTGCCCTCACGGGGGTCAATTAAATGGTTGAATTAAATCACTTATTTTCAATTGTAACGGCGTCGTGGTCATCCACTTCGGTGACGGCCACCTTAACGTCTTCGTCCTGCGCCGTCGGGATGTTTTTCCCGACAAAGTCAGCGCGCAGCGGTAATTCCCGGTGTCCCCGGTCAATTAAGACCGCAAGTGAAATGCGGGCAGGACGGCCCTGGTCCATCAGGGCATCTAACGCCGCCCGGATTGTCCGCCCGGTAAACAGCACGTCGTCAACCAGGACAACGTTTTGCCCGGTCAGGTCAAGGTCATCGGCCTCTGCTGCGGCCTGCCGCTTAATCGATGATGGCTGATCATCCCGGTACTGGGACACGTCCAGTTCCTTAACCGGAACAATCGCGCCTTCAAGCTGTTTTAACCGCGCCGCAATCCGGCGAGCAAGGAAAATCCCCCGGGTCTTAATCCCAACAAGCACTAAGCCCGAAACCCCCTTGTTTTTTTCAATGATCTCGTAGGTCATCCGGGTCAACGCCCGCTTCATCGCCATCGCATCTAAGACTTGTTTGGTCATAAAGCTTCCTCCTGTTCACAAAAAGAACCACTTAGCCGTACAGTAAGGCTAAGTGGTTCTTCCGGCCATAGTAGCCGAACCGTACCCCCTTATTAGCCTCACGGGACTAAATTAAAAGGACAATTGTTATTCTTAATTTACTGAATTCGTCCCCGTTTGTCAAGCCGAGCAAGCGTTTTTTCAAACACCGGCGGAAGCGGGGCCGTAAAAATAAGCTGTTTGCCCGTTACCGGATGAGTAAAGCCCAACTTTCCCGCATGAAGAAACTGGCCGTTGCCCGCCAGCGTTTTCCGGGGGCCATATAGGGGGTCACCCGCCAACGGATGCCCGATGGATTTCATGTGAACCCGAATCTGGTGCGTCCGGCCGGTTTCAAGCTGGCACTTGATTAGCGTGTAATCGCCATACCGGTGCACCACCGTAAAGTGTGTTACCGCCGGCCGGCCTCCGGGAACAACCGCCTGTTGCTTCCGGTTTTTCGGGTTCCGGCCAAGTGGGGCGTTGATTGTCCCGTGGTCCTCCCGGATGTTGCCGTGAACGAGCGCCGTGTATTCGCGGATGTTGGTTTTAGCTTTGAGTTGGGCGGCCAAGGACCGGTGCGCGCGGTCGGTTTTAGCCACCATCAATAGCCCGGACGTATCCTTATCAATCCGGTGAACAATTCCCGGCCGGTACGTCCCGTTAATGGTTGAAAGTGGGCAATGGTATAACAGAGCGTTGACCAGCGTATGGTCGGGGTGGCCCGGTGCGGGATGAACCACCATTCCCTGCGGTTTATTCACCACCAGCACATCGTCGTCCTCATACACAATATCAAGCGGAATGTCCTCCGGCTGCAAATCCAGGTGCACTGGCGCAGGTTCCGTCACCTGAATCAGGTCGCCCTGCCGAACCTGATCCTTAGCGCGGGGAACGTTTCCGTTAACCATGACCGCGCCGGACTTAATCAACCGGTGAAACTGCGACCGGGAATACTGCGGAAACAGCTGGGGCAACACCTTATCAATCCGGCCCTGTTGGGTTGTAATCGTTGCTGTCAGCATGGGCCTACAGGGCATCGTCCTGCATCACGGTCAGCAGAACGATGATTACGCCAAACGTCAGGGCAATGTCAGCAATGTTAAAGATGGGAAACTGGATAAACTTAAACTCAAACATATCGACCACGTAGCCCACCACGAGCCGGTCGATGAAGTTCCCCAGCGTTCCCCCAATCATCAGGGAAATTCCCAAAGCATACCCCCAGTTATGCCACAGGTCACGGAAGAAGTAGATCATGATTGATAACGCGATCACGGTAAAAATCAGGAAGAAAATGCGGTGCCCGAGAAGAAGGCTCCACGCTGCCCCGTAGTTTTGAACGTGCGTCACCGATAAGATGTGCGGAACCAACGTGTAGCTGACGTTTACCGGGATCTGGGTCCGCACAAAAAACTTAACGAGCTGGTCTAGTAATACGACCGCAAAAATAATTAACAAGTACATTGGCATAACTGATCACTCCGTGTCTAGCTATTCTTAATAGCCTAAAATATCCGTTCAATATCCTTTCCATTGTACTCTTTTTGCCTAGAAGCGCCAACTGTTAGCAAAACAAAAGGTAGTCGTTGCCGGCTACCTTTGAGGAGTAATTTCACAATTATTAGGTTACTTGAGGCCCGTCCACCGCCATTCGGTAACTTCTGGTAAGTCCTTCCCGTTATCCCGGATGAACTGGTTGTGCTTGGCTACCATGTCATCCATCCGTTGAACAAAGGCCGCGGCCTTCTGTTCGTATCCCGGCACGTGCAGAATTGCGTCCTTAGCCAGGTGGAACCGGTCGAGTTCATTGACAACCCGCATATCAAACGGCGTCGTAATGTCCCCTTCTTCCCGGTAACCATGGGCAATTAAGTTATGGTTATGCCGGTTAAAGAAGATACTTTGCGGCAGGTCCTCAAACGCATGAATGGCAAAGATTACCGGTTTGTCCGTAGTGAAGTAGTGGTCAAACTCTTCGTCGGATAAGCCCCGCGGATCAACGGACGGAGCCCGCAGCTTCAACAGGTCAACGACATTAATCGTCCGAATCTTCAGTTCAGGGAAGTGCCGGTGCAAAATATCAACGGCCGCGAGGGCTTCCGTTGTTGGCTCCGTCCCCGCACTGGCAATTACAACGTCCGGTTCTGCGCCCTGATCCGTTGAGGCCCAGTCTACGTACTTCAACCCGTTGTCCACGAGTTCCTTGGCTTCTTCCTTGGTAAACCACTGAAGCCGCGGGTGCTTAGACGTTACCATCAGATTAATAACGTTCCGTTCCGTAAACGCCTTATCCGCCACTGCCAACAGGGTGTTGGTGTCACACGGCAGGTATTCCCGAACGTACTTGCCCTTTTTTTCTGCCATGTGGGTTAACATCCCCGGATCCTGGTGCGTGTACCCGTTATGATCCTGCTGAAACGAGTTGGAGGCATTGACCACGTTTAAGGACGGGTAGTCCTTCCGCCATTCGCATTCGTCCGCCTTCCGGATCCACTTGAAGTGCTGCGTCAGCATGGAATCAATTACCCGGGTGAAGGCTTCGTAGGAAGCAAACATCCCGTGCCGGCCGGAAAGAACGTAGCCTTCCATCCAGCCTTCACACTGGTGTTCGGAAAGCTGGGAGTCAATGTTCCGCCCAGCTGGCGCCATGTTTTCGTCATTTGGTTCGTGAATTGGCTCCATCCACTGCCGCTTCCCGTCGTCCAACATCTTAAAGAGCTTGTTGGACTTGGTTTCGTCCGGGCCAAACGTCCGGAATGAGCTTGGGTTCCGCCGCTCAACTTCCGCCAAGTACTTGCCCCACGTTACCATATCCTCGGCCTTAAACTGCCCCCGACCCTGTTTTTCAATATCTAACGTAAAGTCACGGAAGTCTGGCAGGTTCAGCACCTGCGGATCGATACCGCCATTGGTAATTGGGTTCGTCGCCATCCGGTGCTGCTTGTCCGGAATATTTTGCCGCACAAGTTCTGTTGGATAACCATTTTCGTCAAAGAGTTCCTCCGGCTTGTATGACTTCATCCAGTTAACCAGCAACTCCTTGTGCTCCATGTGTTCCTGGCTAACCGGAATTGGCACCTGGTGCGCCCGGAAGGAGTTTTCAATTGGGTTACCGTCTAAGTCCTGCTTCGGGCCGTTCCATCCCTTTGGTGCCCGTAAAACAATCATTGGCCAAACTGGTAAATGATCATCGTTATTTTCCCGGGCATTCTTCTGGATGGCGTGAATCTTTTCGATGCAGGCATCCATGGCCTCAGCCATTTCCTGGTGCGCCGTCATGACATCCTTGTCGTAGACGTTCACGAAGTGTGGCTCCCAGCCCATTCCTTCAAAGTACTTTTGCAGGTCTTCATCACTCATCCGGGATAGGATGGTTGGGTTGGAAATCTTAAACCCGTTAATCTGCAGAATTGGTAAGACCGCTCCGTCCTTAATCGGGTTAATAAACTTGTCAGAGAACCACGATGCTGCCAACGGGCCGGTTTCGGCTTCCCCATCACCAATTTCAACGGCGGCGATCACGTCTGGATTATCCAGGATAGCCCCTGTCCCGTGGGAAATGGAGTAACCTAATTCGCCCCCTTCATGCATGGAACCCGGTGTTTCCGGAGCCGCATGGGAAGCTACTCCGCCTGGGAAGGAGAACTGTTTAAACAGTTTGCCCATCCCGTCTTCATCCTGCGTAATATGCGGGTAAATTTCCGTGTAACTTCCATCCAGGTACGAATTAGACACCATTACCTGGCCACCATGCCCGGAACCTTCAATGTAGAACATGTTCAGGCCATACTTCTTAATCACCCGGTTTAAGTGGGCATAAATAAAGTTTTGTGGCGCCACTGTTCCCCAGTGACCGATTGGCTTGGGCTTAACGTCCATAGCCTGTAGTTCCCGCCGTAACAACGGGTTATCCATCAAGAAAAGCTGGCCCACTGATAGGTAAGTTGCAGCCCGCCAGTAGGCATCCACACTCTTCAAGTACGTTGGTGAATCGTAGTCAACTGTCATTTTAAAACACCCTCTCATTACTCGATAAAATCAACGTCTAGCCCCAACATTGTAAAGAGATCCTTTACCTGCTGTGGTGAAATAGTGAAACTAAGAATAGTATGATGACCGCCACCTGCCTTCATCCACTGCGTCGCTCCTTCTTTTAATCCAACAACCGGTGTCCAGAGCTGTTTAGCAACAGGTAGATGCGGCGTCTCTGCTTCTGGCTTATGTCCATTAACTTCATACCCAATAACTTTATAACCGTCACGAAAATCAGATAACGTAACATCAACTGCTTTACCTTCCATTCCAGTAAAGACCAACCGTGCAGGATCATCTTTTCCTCCGATATCAAGCGGATGAACTTCAACCCGTGGCTTATCTGATGCAATTGATGGATCAACTTCTAGCATATGCGATCCTAAAATTGCTTTGTGGCCGTCACGTAAGTCGAGAGTATAGTCTTCCATAAATACAGTTTGTTTATTATGCGCTAAAATCTTCATCAAACGTCCCATTGCTGCTGATTTCCAATCACCTTCGGCACCAAAACCGTACCCTTCCTTCATTAACAGCTGAGCGGCTAGTCCAGGCAATTCTTCTAATCCCCAAAGATCTTCAAAATTAGTCGTAAAACCAGAATACCCATGATCATCCATGAATTTCTTCAGTGCTAAGTACTCACGTAATTGGTACCGAACAGAGTGCTCATATTTATCGTGTTCATTTTCACCTTCAACTAGCGTATATTCTGACTTTAACTTTTCATATTCACGATCAATATCCGCCTCATCGACATTATTTACAGCTTCGACTAAATCACCAACCCCATAATAATCGACTGTCCAGCCCATTTGAATTTGTGCCTGAACCTTATCGCCTTCTGTTACGGCAACGTTACGCATGGTGTCACCAAACCTAACAATCCGAATGTTAAAACTTTCATTATATGCGACAGCCACATCCTGCCAGTCAGCAATTTCCTGTTGAACTTCGGAATCATTCCAGTAACCATAAACAATCTTATTATTTATTCCAAGACGTGCGTTAATGTATGCATATTCACGATCACCATGGGCAGACTGGTTCAAATTCATATAATCAAAATCAATTGTTTTATATGGGATATTATCTAAATATTGTGTTGCAAGATGTAGTAACGGTTTTTGCAGTAACCTAGTTCCTCGAATCCAATTTTTGGCCGGCGAGAAGGTATGCATCCACGTAATAACACCAGCAACATTGTCGTCGTAATTAACATCCTTCATAAACTGGGTAATCCCATCTGCAGTTGTCATAACGCCCTTAAACACCACTTTATACGGTAATTTCCCGCTAGCATTTAACTTATTTACAATATCCTCAGCATCATTTGCAACAGCCTTTAACTGCTCGTCACCGTAAAGAAACTGACTTCCTGTAACAAACCAAAATTCATAATCTTTTACATTAATTGACATAATTACACACTCCTTAAATTTAATGATGATCCATTGACTTAGGATTATTCTGCCCGTAATATGCATTTACTCCATGCTTCCTGTAATAGTGTTTATCTAATAAATACTGAGGAACATGAGAGTTTTTTCGCGTTAACTGAAGAGTATGGTAATCCATTTCCGCAACGACTTCTGCAACCTTAGCGTTATATACAGCTTTATCAGGCGTTTTCGCCCACGTAAATGGACCGTGTTGACTAACCAATACTGCAGGTATATCACCTGGTTTTAGGTTTCGCTTATTAAACTCCTCAACAATTACCTTTCCAGTGTTGTACTCATACCCCTCTTCAATTTCTTTTTCAGAAAGAGCACGTGCGCAAGGAATATCACCGTAAAAAGTATCAGCAGCAGTAGTATTTAACGCTGGAATGTCCATCCCTGCAGCTGCATACGCTACTGCCCATGGCGAATGAGTATGAACAATTCCACCAATATCCTTAAAATGACGGTAAAGATATGCATGTGTTGGCGTATCTGAAGAAGGATTAAGATCACCTTCTACAACATTTCCATCAAAATCACATACAACCATATCGTTTGGAGTTAACTTGTTATACTCTACCCCACTGGGTTTAATCACAAATAAACTTCTTTCACGGTCAACACCACTTACATTCCCCCAAGTAAACGTTACCAATTTTAATTCTGGTAAACGCATATTAGCGTCATACACTTGTTTTTTCAAAGACTCCAACATTAGCTAGTCCCCCTTAGGCAACATTTTTCCGGCTTCCATTTCAACTGACACCCCTTTAACATATCTGTCAAGGAAGCGATTATAACCAGCTACACCATCCTCCTCGGGCATCAGCGTCATCGCTTCCGGGTTCTTGAAAACATTGTTATCTAAGAAATCAGGTAGCGCATACTTCGTATCACTGGCGGCATATGCTGCCAAAACAGCCATTCCCCACGGACCACCTTCACTCGCAGTACTCATAATTGTAATCGGTATTCTTAATGCATTAGCAAGAACCTGCTGTCCAATCACGGGTGTTTTGAAGAGGCCCCCTTGAGCTACCATTACATCCGTTTGAATATTCTCCTCTTCTATTAAGCTATTCATTCCAATTCTAAGGGGAGCAAACGCCGCATACAATTGCGTTAAGAAGAAATTAGCTAACGTTAATTTTGAATCTGGAGCACGATAAAATAACGGCCGCCCCATTACAACATTAGTAATATTTTCTCCTGATAAATAACTATAATTTATTAACTTCCCACCATCAGGGTCAGCGCGTGTTGTTACATCAAATAATGTTTCATATAATTTATTTCCATCTATTTCCATTCCTAGGCGCTCTGCAAATTCTTTAAAAAGATTAGCCCAGGCATTAATATCCGAAGAGCAATTATTTACATGAACCATCGCGACTGGTAATCCATCTGGTGTTGCCACAATATCGACATTCCGATGAACTTTTTGAAGCGGTTTTTGTAAAACATTCATCGAGAATGCTGAAGTCCCAACCGATATATTTCCCGTGCACTTCCGGACGCTGTTAGTACTTACCATTCCAGTTCCAGCATCACCCTCAGGCGGAGCGAAAATACTACCTGCTTGTAATTCCCCACTCGGATCAAGTAATTTAGCTCCCTTATCCGTTAGTATTCCAGCTACCTTACCTGCAGATAAAATATTTGGTAAGATACTACGGATATCCCAAGAATATTTTTTAATATCTGAAAGAGATGAAAATTCTATCAGCATTTTTTCATTGTAATTCCCTGTCTCATTATCAATGGGAAACATTCCTGAGGCATCACCAACACCCAACACATTTTCTCCAGTCAATTCACGATGAACATAACCAGCCAAAGTTGTAATTGAAGCAATGTCACTAACATGGCTTTCACCATTAAGGATAGCCTGATAAAGATGGGCAATACTCCAGCGTTGTGGAATATTGAAACCAAATAATTTTGTTAATTTATCAGCAGCATCCGAAGTCGTATTATTGCGCCACGTTCTAAAAGGTACTAATAAATTACCGCCTTTATCAAAGGCAAGATAGCCGTGCATCATACCACTGACTCCAATAGCGCGTATTTTTTTTATGCGAATATGGTACTTTACACGAATGTCCGCAATAAGTTGTGAAAAAGCACTTTGAATCCCTAACCAGACCTCGTCCAAATCATACGTCCAAAAACCATCTACTAACTTATTTTCCCAAGTATATTTACCTTCAGATAACACTCTATATTTATCATCAATTAACACAGCTTTAATATTAGTAGAACCTAATTCAATCCCTAGGCTGGCCATCCCGTCATTAATTGTTTTAGTATCAGCTTGTATATTCAAAAGAGCCACCACCTTTCTATTAACGTTTTGTTCCCGCAGATTCAATTTCTTCTAAAGTATGTCCTCGCGTTTCAGGAACGCAGAATTTAACGAATAATACTCCTAGTACGCAAATAATTCCAAAAATTGCAAAAACAATCTCCTGTGGCATATGAGCAGTCATTATTGGAAAAATTAACCCAACAAGCCATGACCCAATCCAATTACATGAAGAAGCCAAGCCTGATGCACGCCCTCGAATTGCTAATGGAAATATTTCTCCTACCAGTACCCATGTAAGCGGCGCCCATGTTGCAGAATAAAATGCAACATATATACAAAGGAAAACAACAATTGTCATTGGATTTAAATTAGGAATTAATTTATTCAAAACAGCGGGTAAAATGAACGATAACCCCATTGCTGATCCGCCAATCATCAGCAGCGTTCGTCTGTTAAATTTATCTGCAATCCACATGTATACGAGTGAACCAATCACTAAAATAATTCCCTGTATAATTGGCCACATTAAATTTGACGAAGCTGCTTTTCCAGTAGCTTTTTGAACAATCAATGGGATATAGTAAAAAATAGCATTTGCACCTTGGAACTGTTGAAATGTAGCAACCCCAACACCGGCAATTACAAGATATCTAAATTTACCACTGAAAAGTGTTTTATACGATGAATTTTCATCAGCAGACCTTTCCTGATTAGCAGTTCGACTAATCGTATTCATCTCTAAATCAATTTCGTTGGTATTTTTGCGGATAATACTAAGAACATTCCTAGCCTCTTGATCTTCTCCGTTTAGTAATAAAAAACGCGGTGATTCTGGTAAGCGCAAGACCCCTAAATATAAAATCAAAGCGGGGACAGCCGCTAAACCTAGCATTAGGCGCCATGCAATCTTTCCGGGAAAATCTTTTAAGACGAAGTCAACAATGTAGGACAGTAACATTCCCGAAACTATCATTGTTTGATTAAGCCCAGATAATCGCCCTCTCATTTCTGCAGGAGCCATTTCAGACATATACGCTGGAACTAATGCTGATGCGGCGCCGACAGCTAACCCTAAAAACATTCGAACAACTATTAAATAAATTGCTCCAACATGACCATTACTAGGAGAGATTCCGGATAATACAGAAAAAATAACGAACGTAATGGCAGAAGCCAAAATCATCTTTCTTCTCCCATATTTATCAGATAATTGTCCAGCAATCGCTCCACCAAAAATAGCACCAAACATTACTGCTGAAGTTATCCAACCAGTTAATGTAGCAGCATTTTGTAAGTGCCAATCACTTTGTAAAAATGGCAATGCGCCAGTCATTACTCCAATATCATAGCCAAATAAAATCCCCCCAAATGAACCAAAGAAATAAATAAAAGCGCTTGAAATTCGATGACTATTCCTCGACATTTTTACACCCCCATGTAAGTAACTAAGATAGCGCTTACATTTATATCGTAAAAGGTTATTATGAATTTGTCAATACGAATGATAAAGATCATTATAAATGTACGATAGTGATTAAGATCATTCTCTTTTTATCCGATTAAACCCATTATTCCTATATGTGTTGTATAATATCCTAGTAATATACATTATTAAATATAATTATTGAGGGAATTATGGCAGCAAAATATCAACAGGTTGAGCATGAACTCATCCATCGTATTCGTACTGATCAATATTCAATTAATGACAAATTACCTACGGAAACAAACTTAATCAAAGAATTTAACGTTTCACGGCAAACTATTAGACGTGCTATTAGCGAACTAGAACGTAAACACTATGTTTATAAAATTCAGGGAAGTGGAACATACGTTACTGATTGGCACCAAAATTGGAATCAAAAGAAGTCCAACAAAATTATTGGAGTAATTACTACTCACGTTACAAATTATATTTTTCCAGAAATAATTTCTGGAATTGATACAACCATTACTGATAAAGGATATTCACTAATATTGGGAAATACCCATAACAATCATCAACGTGAGCGTAATGCCATCCTAAATATGCTGGATTTAAAAGTTGCTGGATTAATTATTGAGCCAACACAGAGTGCTCTTCCTAACCCTAATATCGATTTATACATGAAGATCAAGGAACTTAACATCCCAATTGTTTTTATTAATTCCTCATATAGCAATATTGAAGCACCAGTATTAAGGATGGACGATCGCTTAGCAGAATATGAACTTACAAATCTCCTGTTTGAACATGGACATCAGCGCATTATTGGAATTTTTAAAGTTGATGATAACCAAGGCTATGAACGAATGAATGGTTTTATTCAAGCTTTTCAGGTCAACGAAATTGAATTGTCTAAAAGCCATGTAATTATGTATCAATCGTCAGACCATTTTTCACAAATATGTGATAACCTTAATATTTACATGAAACGCACTGATCCACCAACAGCAATTTGTTGCTACAATGATCAATTAGCAATAAAAATTATTAGTTATCTTCAAAAACATGAAGTTGATGTTCCAGCAGATATTTCAGTTATAGGCTTTGACGACTATTCAATGTCTCGTTATATTAACCCTCGAATTACAACGGCAATACATGTGAAAAGGCAAATGGGGATTGATGCTGCTAATCAGATTCTTTCGATGCTTTCGGGAAATACCGGAAAATCAATTACGTATCATGCACACTTAATTACCGGACAATCGATAAAGCGAATAAAATATAATAACTAATTTATATTTCTTAACATGGCCCTGATTGATTCCCTCATTAACGCTGTTTTAACACCAAAACTTATGACGCCGAATCAACCGTATTCGTGAGCCACTCCAAAAAAGTCATCCTAGTTACTAGTTACGCGAAAATCGGCAATGTTTCCAACTTAAAAATCGCTGATCCAGAAAACATTGATGTTTTAATTACTGATACCTTTGCTGATAAGCAACAGGTTACCCAACTCCGAAAGAAAGGAATTCAGGTTATTCAACTAAGCGTATAACCACCAGTCAAATGATTGTTGCAACTTTCCCATGAACCTTTTATAATAAATGACGTTATGGAGAGTTGGCAGAGTGGTAATGCACCGGACTCGAAATCCGGCGAACCGGTAGTACCGGCGCGCAGGTTCAAATCCTGTACTCTCCTTTTGAATGAATCATATATTATCACGAAATCCCGTAAAACGTTGATTTTACGGGATTTTGTTTTTTAATGAAGGCTCTTTGTCAAATCCTGTTGATGAAGAGATTACGTCGCCTATTTTTAGGCGACGTTTTTTGGTACCTTCGCATTCTCAAGCAACATAATTCGGCGGATAAGCTGATCGTAATTGCGGAAACCGTATGCC
>DWXB01000011.1 GCA_019119415.1 Candidatus Ligilactobacillus avistercoris
ATCATTGGTACTTTGCGTAGTTGAAAGATATTCATGAACAATCTGCGCCTTTAATTCGGGATTATATTTAACCATACAAAAAGTGCCTCACAATCATTAGTTCTTTGTCTAACAATTGTAGGGCACTTCAAAAAGTTACCGCCCGATTCTTTTTAACTACTAACAGTATTAGTCTTCCTCACCGTAGAAGTGTGACTTATCAATTAAGCTCATTGACTTCCCGATCTTCTTAACTAATTCTGGAGCATCCAGTGGCTTGGTCTTAACAATGACGAAGTGGGCCTTACTCCGGTCATCCGCAATTTCCTTCATGATGGCGTTCAGTTCGTCCTTTGTCGTTGCCACGTTGACGTCCATTACGTCCGGCGTAATTCCAAGGGCAGCTGGAATCTTCGTGTAGTCCCATGCAGCAATGTCGTTGTATTGAGCGTGGGCCCCATGAATAACCCGCTCGATGGTGTATCCGTCGTTGTCCACCAGAAAGATGATTGGCTTCAGGTGGTGCCGCTGAATCAGACTCAACTCCTGAACCGTCATCTGAGCAGAACCATCACCGATTGACAGGATATGCCGCCCTTCCGGATCAGCAATCTGACTCCCCAGAATAGCTGGCAGCGTGTAGCCGATTGAACCCCACAGTGGTTGGGCCTGGAAGTCCGTGCCTTCACGCAGGTTCATGAATGACAATCCGTACTGGGAAGTTCCCGTTTCGGTGTAGATCGTGTCGTTTGGCTGCATGAAGTTCTTGAAGGCGTACATGTACTGGCCAAGATTCAACTCAGCATCATCGTTGTCTTCGTACTTAACGTCTGGTTCAACGTTTTGTAAACCAGTACTATCAAAGTCAAACGGTGTTGCCTTCTTCGCAACATCAGCAATCAGGTTGTTAATGTTTACTCCCCGACTCTTCGTCCCAAAGAAGTCCGTGTTGTCTGAGTTCAAAACCACGGTGTGATCCTGCGTGAAGCACTGGGTAAAGCTTCCGGTGTTAACGTCAATCAGCTTGCTCCCAAAGATGACAACGAGGTCACTTTCATTAACGTAGTTTAAGACCCGCTTGTCACCGAACTGTGGGTAGTACGTTCCAATAAAGTATGGGTTCTCTTCGTTGATTGATGACTTCCCTAACAATACGGTTGCGACCGGCAGGTGCAGCTGATTAATCATCTTTTCAAAGGCTTCCCGGGCCCGGAACGTCATGATTTCGTTTCCGGCAAGGATTACCGGCTTCTTGGCCTTCTTTAATTCGTCAGCAAGCCGTTGAGCAACCCGCTCCGTGTGGTCGGTGTTCTCGACCGTCAAGTTCAATGGTTCTGCCGGAGCATCAATCTTACTGTGGGCAACGTCCAGTGGCAGTGAAATGTAAACCGGCCGGCTCTTAATAATTGCCGTCGTTAAAACGCGATCGATTTCCCGCCCGGCGTTTTCAAAGCCTAGCAGTGCCTGTGCTTCCGTGAACTGCTTGTATGCCCGGTACGAACGCTTAAAGTTTCCCGTTGCGTCCGTGTGGTGCATCAGCATCTTGTTTTCCTGAACCTTCGTTGTTGGGGCCCCGGTAATGGCAATCACTGGAATATGTTCAGCATAACTCCCAGCAACCCCGTTTAAGGCGCTTAATTCACCCACATCAAACGTGGTGATTAACGCCCCAACCCCCTTCTTCCGGGCGTAGCCGTCAGCAGCGTAGGCCGCGTTTAGTTCGTTACAATCACCAACCCAGTTCACCTGGTCGCTCTTTTCAACGTCATCCAGGAAGGACAGGTTGTAGTCTCCTGGTACCCCAAAGATATCATCAACGCCAATTTCGTGTAGCCGTTCGATTAAATAATCAATAACCGTAATCTTTGCCATTTAAAATCCACCCTTTCGTTTAATTTTAATTAATAAATTAGAGGTAACTCATCATCAGCATAATAACCGGCACAACAATCACAAACAGCACGGAGGTTGCCACAACCAGGTCCGTTGCAAACTCAACGTCCCCGTGATACTGGTCAGCTAAGATTGGCAGGACGGCAAGTGATGGCGTTGCAGCCTGGATAATTAACGTCTTGTGGAAGATTGGCGTTAACGTAATGCCGGCGTGCAGCCCAACCGTGATAATCGCAAACATGATTAATGGCGACACGATAAACCGCCCAATCAGTGACAGGTTTAAGCTCTTCGTAAAGCGAATGTTGCTGATTCCGAAGTCCCGCAGCATAATCCCGATGTACATCAGTGACAACGGGGTAACTAACCCACCAATATCAGTTAATGTCCGCGTGATAAACGGCGGCAGTTGCGTTGCGGCGTTTGGCATCCACAGTAAGAACGGAAGGGCAATGATGAAGCCCCAGATTGGTGCTGGTAAGAAATGCTTCCAGTCAATGTGGGCCTTCCCCTGATCCGTCGTTGGATCGTCAGCCGCAATGACCCAGACACCAAGCGTCCAAATAATAATCGTATTAACAATGTAGTAAACCAGCAGGTATGGGATTGAAACGTTCCCGAACAGGGCAACGTTTAATGGCAACCCAATGAAAACGGTGTTGGCACCGTTAATTCCGGTCATCATCAATCCCCGCCGCCCCCGCGGAATCTTGAAGACCCGCACAGCGATCCAACTAATTACGTAACCAATCAGAATTGCAAGGATCGTGTAAACCAATCCCTTGGAAAGGCTCCGTAACTGGTTAAGGTGAAACCGTTGCAGCATTGACATGAAGATGGCACATGGTAATGCGATTTTCATGATCACTTGAGACAGTCCCTTAGAGAACTTGTCACCGAACCACCCCTTGGCCCGACAGAAGTACCCCACTGCCATCATGATTACAATTGATAAGACACTCTGAATTGATGTCCAAAAAACGCCCATTTAAGGTCACTCCCTTAGTTGAATTTTTCTCTCTTAGCCTGGGCAAAACTAACGTATCTTAGTGTGCAAACTGAATAACAGCCTGCGTTACGGTGTCAACCACTTTACTGTTGAAGACACCCGGAATAATCTCTTCCGCCTGTGGCTGAGCAACCAACGCACTCAACCCCCGTGCAACGGCAACCTCAAGTTCTGGGGTTACCTTCTTAATCCCGGAACGGAGTAACCCCCGGAATAATCCCGGAAAGACCAGCACGTTATTTACCTGGTTCGGGTATTGACTTGAACCAGTTGCCATTACGGCCACCCCTGCATCGTGAGCAACCTGCGGGTCGATTTCTGGCCGTGGGTTTGCCAGTGCAAAGACGATTGGCTGATCAGCCATCTTCTTAATCTGGTCAGCCGTTAAAATATCACCAACGGATAGCCCAATAAAGACGTCCTGGTTTTCAATGGCATCATCAAGGGACGTGAAGCGTTCACTTACCGCACTCCGCTTAGCCAAAGCCCGCTGGTATGAATTGAACCGGTCATCATCTGCCGTAATCGGTCCGTCAGCATCAACTAACGTGATGTTCATGATGCCAGCATCCGTCAATAATTTAGCGGTTGCGTAGCCCGAAGCGCCAACCCCGTTTACGAGAATCCGCAAATCTTTCAGGTTCTTGCCGACAACCTTAGCAGCGTTCATTAGTGCGGCCAGGACAACAATTGCCGTTCCTTCCTGGTCATCGTGGTAAACCGGAATATCAACCGCATCTGCAAGCTTTTCTTCCAGCTCGAAACACCGCGGCGCTGCAATGTCTTCCAGGTGGAACCCGGCAAACGACGTTGAAATGTTCTTCAGTGTCGTTACCAGTTCATCAACCGGGACCTGGTCAAGTGCCAGCGGAACCGCGTCAACTCCGGCAAGGTCCTTGTATAACAAGGCCTTCCCTTCAATAATCGGCAATCCACCAGCCTGACCAGTGTTTCCCAAGCCAAGAACCGCCGTTCCATCCGTTACGATGGCAACCAGCTTTCCGCTCATCGTGTATTTCGCCTTTGCTTCCGGATGGGCCTGAATCAACTTTGCAATTTCAGCAACTCCCGGCGTGTAAGCTTTTCCAAGATCAGTCTTACTAGTGACGTCAAACCGAGGTTCCATACTTAAAACCCCGGGTTCAGCACCCCCATGCATTTTCAAAATTTCATCCTCTGCCATGTGGAATGCATCTCCTTTCGATTTTTGTTATAGCGCAAATCACAGCGCTTGTGAAATAAAAAGGGCTTTCGTCCCATGCCGCAAACGCTGAATTGTCGGTGTTTGTATGCGAATACACAATGAGAGTTTTCACAATCTTTACATCGGATGACAACTGTAAACGCCGTATTAGCGGCGATTGAAAGCGATTAACCTCGCCTCATAATTCTTATTTTGTAAAATTCATCGTACGTTTTGTGAAATTAAAAATTATTCCAAATTATTTTTCTCCCAGTTCAAATAAAGCAAAAAACGAGTGCCGCAACCCGTACGTCGACCAAATCACAAAGTGGTGATTCGCTGGTCTGTGCACGTTTGCAACACTCGTTAATTAAATTATCCGCAATGACCAAAAACGAGGCGCGCCCTACCGTCCCCGCAAATGGTAATTAGTAATCAATATATGTGTTTAGGTTTTGTTCGTTAATCTCTGCGGGTACCATACAACCACCCGTTGCCCACCCGATATGGTGAATGTTGTCAACCTTATCGGCTAATCCGTGCGCCGCCAGGTACCGCTGCCCCTGCGGCGATTCAAAGAGCTTGGCCGGACCCTCAAACGTTGCGCACGAAGAAGGTTCGATGGTCATTCCCTCGCTATCATGAAGATCACGCAGGTAATCAAAGAGCGTGCCGTCTGCCACGGTAAAGATCCCGCTCAGAAGCGGTTTTAAAATGTCCGGCGTTAAGGCAGACGGACTTGGACATGCTAAGCCGTCCGCTTCTGTCTTTCCATCAAGGCCGATGTCCATCACGGAAACATCATTATTTTTCCCGGTCAACATCCCAAGAATAATGCTTGGACACGGGGCCGGTTCTACAAAGAAGACGTGCGCCGCCGCCCCAAAGACAGCCTTACACCCAAACGCTACCCCGCCGGCAGAACCGCCAACCCCCGCTGGGCTGTATACAAATAACGGGTGGTCCTCATCAACCAGAACATGTTGCGCCGCTAATTGATCCCTTAAGCGGAGCGCTGCGGTCGCGTATCCTAAGAACAGCGTCTGTGAACGGACATCATCCACGAAGTAACTGTACGGATCGGCAGCTGACTCCTTCCGCCCCGTCTTGATTGCCGTATTGAAGTCAGTATCGTATTCACGCACGGTTGCTCCCCGTTGCCGGAGAAGGGTTTGCTTCCACTCCTTCGCATCGCTACTCATGTGAACAATTGCCTGGAACCCAAGGGCGGCCGCAGTGATTCCGATTGAAAGACC
This sequence comes from Candidatus Ligilactobacillus avistercoris, assembly GCA_019119415.1. GTDB lineage: Bacteria > Bacillota > Bacilli > Lactobacillales > Lactobacillaceae > Ligilactobacillus > Ligilactobacillus hohenheimensis. Next base: position 5,321 of record DWXB01000011.1, read on the forward strand.
GAGGTTTCCCGTTGAGCCAACCTGCACCTTGTACTGCCCGAAGAACCGTTTAGCTTCCGGGGTTGCCAGTTTCGTGTAATCATCGTCCTTAGAGGCTAATAAACCATGCTCTAAGGCCAGTTCTTCCGCATGCTTAAGCACCTCGTACATTCCCCCGCGAGCCTTAATGGAGCCACACACCGGAAGGTCGGAGTCCATCTTCAAGAAGAGGTCTCCGTGTAACTCGTGCTGGCTAGCAAGCCGCGCGCGCATTTGCGGAATCGGCTCTAGTGCTGATTCAATAATCCCGTTAGTTGGCTTGGTTTCCGGGAAAAGTGCCGCAATCAGTGGAGCGTACCGCCGTAAATCGGCATCGGCCGCTTTAATATCGGCTAATCCCAACCGCTCGTTCTCCCAGATTTCCCGTTCCGTTGCCTTCATAAACGGATTCAGCCAAAATCCAGGTTGCCCCTTAAAGATTCCGGCTAACTCCGGCTGTGCGTCAATGTAAGGTTGTAAGTCAATTGCCATGATGCATCCTCCACTATCCATTCACTATCGTTATCACCCGTATTTTACCATGCTTTGCGGGCAAAAAAATACGTGAAAACAGTAAAAAGGCTGCGATTTATCCCACAGCCTTCCATGGAAACGAACATTTTTATCAATGCACATACATTTTTATCAATGCACATATTTGTTCAAAAATTGTTGGACGTGCTGCTCGTATTCCTTAGGGTGGGTGCGATACGAATGGGCATGGGTGGCGTTAGGACAAATCCACAATTCTTTGGGTCCCCAGTCCGCCCGGTAATTTTGGTACACCATCCCCGTTGGAACAAACGTGTCCTTCGCCCCATGAATAAAGAGCATCGGCCTGTGGTTGTGATGGAGCATCCGCACCGAACTAGCTTCACCCATGAAATAACCGATTCTTAGTTTAGTCATCAGGCTCAAAACTGGAATTAACGGCCACCGGGGAACGGCAGGCAGGTGGTACATGTCCTTGGCCTCATGCGTAATTTCAGCCTTAACGCTGGTATAACCGCAGTCCTCAATCATCGCAACGCACTGCTTGGGGAGGTGAATCCCACTCGTCATCATCGTGGTGGCGCCACCCATACTGACCCCAAACATTACAATTTTAACGTGGGGGCCAAGGCGATGAACCAACCGTTCCATCCACTTCCGTTCATCATAGCGTTCCGGCCAGCCAAACCCGACATACTTTCCCTGACTATCCCCCATTCCCCGAGCATCAGGGATTAAAACGTTATATCCCATTTGATGAAACATGGCCGCATATGCCCCCATATCGTTCTTATTTTGCATGTAACCGTGACAAATTAGCACTGCCTTATCAGAATGAGCAGCAGGGATATAGTTCGCATCTAACCGGTAATGTCCCGTAGCCGACTCCATCGTCCAGTGTTGCTTAGGAACGTCATGGTACCAAAGGCGTTGTTGGTACAACGCCGTCCCGGGTTTAAGGGGAAGGGGCTTTTCAAGGAAATCCTTCTTTGCTGGGACAAACGCCACGTGAAAAAAATACAGGTCCGCGATGATAATTGCAATCACTACGGCACCAACCAGACAACTTCCCCACCGAATGATCCGGCAAATCGTTTGTTTGCTAACCAATTTTATTTTCCTCTCTTACTATAACAATTAACAATCAGCATACCACGTAACGAAAATATTCGCAATTCGAGGGTTATCCGTTTCATTCTATGTTAGAATATCTAACATAGAAATCTAAGGGGGATTTTAATGATTAATATTGCAAACACGGCGTTTGTTCTTAGTGCTACCATCCTCGTTTTCTGGATGACTCCGGGACTAGCATTCTTTTACGGTGGACTTGTTAGTCCAAAAAACGTTGTTAATACGATGCTTTCTGTTTTTATTATCTGTGGCATTGCCGTTCTCTTATTCGTAACGTGCGGGTACGAACTCTGCTTTGGCCCCAACATTGCCGGCATTATCGGAAGCGTCCACCACTTACTTCTTCATGGTGTAAACTTCATGCGTTCGGCCGCAACCACCCACATTCCCATGGTAAGCTACCTGCTCTTTCAGTTAATGTTTGCCCTTATTACTCCCGCCCTCTTCGTCGGCGCGGTCGTGGGACGAATGCGGTTTAATTATTTCCTCCTTTTCCTGTGCGCCTGGACGCTTTTGGTATACTACCCCCTTGTCCACATGGTTTGGACCCCGCACGGGTTACTGGCCCGCACTGGGGTTCTCGATTTTGCCGGGGGAACGGTCGTCCACATCAATGCGGGGACTACTTCCCTTGTTCTCTCCGTTATTCTTGGACGGCGGCTTCCCACTACCCACCAGCACTACAACCTGCCGTGGATTCTCTTAGGAACTTCCATTTTATGGATTGGGTGGTACGGGTTTAATGCCGGTGCCGCTCTCGGTATCACCCCCGTTGCCCTGCAGGCTGTTCTGACAACAACGGTCGCAACTGCTGGGAGTATCACGACATGGATGGTGTTAGAAATTGTTACACATGGCCGTCCGACCCTCGTTGGAACCTGCACCGGTACTCTCTGTGGGCTTGTCGGCATTACCCCTGCAGCCGGTTACGTTTCAACGACCGGGGCGCTTCTCATTGGAATTCTGTGTACGTGTGCCAGTTTTGCCTTTATTAACTGGGGAAAGAGGTTTTTTCCTATCGATGACCCGCTTGACGCGTTTGGGTGTCACGGAATTGCCGGAATTTGTGGCTCCATCCTAACCGGTGTTTTCGCCACCCGAACGGTTAACCCACACATTCCTGTCAGTGGCCTCCTCTACGGTGGCGGCTGGCACCTCCTAGGAGTCCAGGCATTTGGGACGGTGGCAACCATTATTTTTGTTACAATTATGGCGAGTGGCATCGCCCTTCTCCTCGCACGGTTTATCCCCATGCGCGTTAGTAAACAAGCGGAACAACGTGGGTTGGATCAAAGTGAGCATGGCGAACGGGTGGACTACACCGTTCAGTCCAAGTACGACGTTCGCCGGTATCAGGATGAATTTCGGGGACAACTTGGTCAGTTGTATCATCACAAAAAACTTTGATTTGCTTTTATGAAATAGGCCATATAGAATTAACTTACATTTTGTAAGCTAGATTGGAGGATTTTCTTATGACGGATAAATTAATTGGCGTTTCTGGAAGTTGGATTACCGATCCGGATGGGATGTTTCCGGGTTACCACCGTTCCTACGTTAACGATGACTACATCGATAGCGTTGTTCAGGCCGGCGGAACTCCGGTGATTATTCCGGTGACCACTAACCCGGCGGTAATTAGCGCCCAGGTTGCTCACCTCGACGGCTTAATCCTAAGTGGTGGGCAGGACGTTAACCCCCTTGAATACGGTGAACAGCCCCGGCAAAAGTGTGGGGCCACCTTCCCGGAACGGGACCGGTTTGAACTCCAACTAATTAAGGAGGCTGAACAGCGCCACCTACCAATCTTAGGAATCTGCCGGGGCGCACAAATCCTGAACGTTTACCATGGCGGGACCATCATCCAGGATCTGAGTTACGCCGACCACGAACTCATTCGGCATTCACAACCAGACCAGCCAACTCTCCCGACTCACTCGGTACGGGTTAGTGCTGACAGTCCGTTTGCCTCCATCTTTGACAAGAACGAATTTCTGGTGAACTCATTCCACCACCAGGTAATTGGGGAACTTGGAGCGGACCTACAAGTGGGAATTACCGCTCCTGACGGCGTAGTGGAAGGTTTTAGCAACTTCGCCTACGACGGGTTCGAAGTTGCCGTCCAGTTCCACCCTGAAATGCTCCACCGGACACATCCTCAAGCGCAACAGCTCTTTAAAGCGTTTATGGAAAACGCATAATTTGCTCGGCTATCGCATAGTTAATTAGTGAGGGGACTGATTTAATGGAAACACACAAAAATAAACTTGGTTTACTTAGTATTATTCTTCTCGGAGTAAACGCCATTATTGGTTCGGGAATTTTCCTGCTTCCCAATAAGGCTTACGCGCTCGTAGGGACAAAGAGTATCTTTGTCTTTATCTTCGACGCCCTCCTCGTAATCACCATTGCACTGTGCTTCGCGGAAGCGGCGGGGCTCTTTTCAAAGGACGGTGGGCCGTACGTTTATACCCGCGCGGCCTTCGGGGACTTTGCAGGGTTTGAAGTCGGGTTTATCAAGTGGATTGTCAGCATGATTGCCTGGGCAACCATGGCAAACGGGTTCGCAACGGCGTTGGGACAAATCTTTCCGGCATGTAATTCCCGTTCGACCCAAATTGTCGTAATGACCATGATTATCGTGGGGCTCACCCTCGTTAACCTGTGCGGGGTAAGTTCGTCGAAGATTATCAATAATCTTGCTTCCATCGGCAAGCTTGTGCCGCTAGTGATCTTTATTATCGTCGGGTTCTTCTTCATTCACGGGGGAAACTTCCATCCCACAACGACGGTGGCGACAACCAGCCATGGATTTGGCGCAGCGTGCCTGGTAATCTTCTATGCCTTTACGGGCTTTGAAGCCATTGCGGTTGCCGCAGAGGACATGCATAACCCGCAGAAAACACTTCCCCGGGCAATTTTGATGGTGATGAGCATCGTGTCCATTTTCTATCTCCTTATTCAGATCGTTGCCATTGGGGTGCTCGGAAATCACCTTGCAACCGCAACAGCACCCGTTCAAACCGCCATGGAACACTTCCTTGGGCGGGGCGGATTTGCACTGGTTGCTGCGGGAGAATTAATCTCCATTGGGGGGATTAACATTGCTTCGTCATTCATCACTCCCCGGAGTGCGGTGGCGCTTGCGAATGATGACCTGCTCCCCCGTTTCATGCTGAAGCGTAACCGCCAAGGCGTAGAATACTGGGCAATTATTATTACTGGCGTGATTACCCTCCCGATTGCCCTTTCAGGCTCGTTTACCACCCTTGCCGCAATTAGCGTGGTTTCCCGGTTTGCCCAGTACCTCCCGACGTGCTTAGCCATTTTGGTATTCCGGCATACAATGAAGGACGTGCCCCGGCTGTTTAAGATTCCGGGCGGGCCAACCATTCCGCTGATTGCCATTGTGGTAAGTATTTGGTTACTTATGCAGGCCAACCTGCACGAGCTAATCTGGGGCTTTGGCGGCCTAATAGTCGCGGTTCCGTTCTACTTCCTCATGAAGTGGACGTGCCGCCGTTCAAATTAGTCTTAAATAAAACGCACGGCCGTAACAAAAAACGTTACGGCTTTTTATTACCATCGAACAATTCACTGTTCGGTTTTCAATTTAAACCTTGACAAAAAAACACGGACGTTCGATACTAATTGACAATATCTCCGAATACACTGCGGAAGTTTCATCAAAATCAATCGGATAAAGGAGTCCTCAATAATGCAAACCGTTGATCTCTGTGTCACCAGTAACCACGTCCTCAACGTCTTTAACCGAACGTTTGAACCTAACATCCTGTGGATTGAGAACGGAACCATCATCGCTACGGGACAGCATCCGGGGGAATATACCGCCCAGACAACCATTGATGCCACCGACCAGTACGTGGTTCCGGGGTTTATTGACGCCCACGTCCACATTGAAAGCTCCCTGCTTGTTCCGCACGAATTAGCGCGGGTGCTCCTTCCCCAGGGAACGACGACCATCGTGACGGATCCCCACGAAATTGCTAACGTCTGCGGGACAACTGGGCTTGATTTCATGCTACAGGACTCCACGCAGGTTCCCCTTGACATTGTCACTATGCTCCCGTCATGCGTTCCGTGCGCGCCGTTTGAGCACAATGGCACCACCCTGACAGCTAAGGACCTCAAACCCTATTACGCTAATCCTACGGTTGGCGGGCTCTCTGAGGTAATGGATTACCCAGCCGTCGCCCAGCATGATCCTGACATGATGGCAAAGCTGCGGGATTGCCAAGCTGCTCACCGCCAGGCAGATGGTCACGGGGCGGGATTAACGCGGGAACAGCTTGACGTTCTTGTTCAAAACGGCATCACTACCGATCACGAGTGTATGACCGTCGCGCAGGCTCAGGACCGGATTAATGCGGGAATGTACCTCTTCTTGCGGGAAGGAACCGTCGAACGTGACTTGGAAAACCTAATTCCGGTTGTAACCCCCGCTAACGCCCAACGGTGTGCCTTTTGTACCGATGACAAACTGGTAACTACCCTGCTGGATGAAGGGGGAATTAACTACTGCATTAAGCGCGCCATCCACCATGGGATTAAGCCGGCCACCGCGTACGTCATGGCAAGCTACAACGTCGCCCAGGCCCATCGTCTAACCGACCGGGGCGCCCTGACTCCGAACCAAAAAGCGGACCTTGTCATTCTTGATTCTGCCACCACCTGTCAGATTGCTCACGTGATTAAGGCGGGGGTCCTGGATCCAGAAAGTACGGTTTCGCATTCCCAGCCAGCTGCCAATACCATGCACGTCAAGTTTGACCCCCAACAACTCACACTTCCCCTCAAGCAGTCGCGGGTTAAGGTCATTACCGTACAGCCCAACCACATCGAAACCACAACGAGCGTGGAACGGGTGACCCTCAAGGACGGCGCGTTTGTTTCAAAACCTCAAAAGGACCAACTTAAACTCGCAGTCGTCGAGCGCCACCATGCCCGGGGAACGGTGGGCGTAGCCGTCGTGAAGGGAATGCACCTCCGGCATGGTGCGGTGGCCATGTCGATTGCCCACGACTCACATAATATTATTGTGCTGGGGACAAACGACGCTGATATGACTGCTGCAATTCGCCACCTATGCCAAATTGGCGGGGGCATCACCATCTTCAACCACGAACAAGAAGTTGCCAGCATGCCCCTGCCCGTTGCGGGACTGATGACCACCATTCCCGCTGAAAAGGCGGCCGCCCAACTCCGCGCCGTTACCACGGCATACCAGCAACTGAGTGGCCCGCTTAACTTTGACCCGTTTCTCACCCTGTCGTTCCTCGCCCTTCCGGTTATTCCGACCCTCAAACTAACAGACCAGGGCGTCTACGACTTTGACCAGCAGCGGTTTATCAGGATTGACGAGTAGAATCCCGACTTTCCCCTAATTTTCCGGTACGGTATAATAGGGATAGTTACTAAAAGTCAGTTAGGAAGGATTCCAATGCAACACCGGACACTTCCCCAGTGGCGTAAGAACCTGTACGTTCTTGCCTTTGGGGATTTCGTCTCAGGAACGGGGTTTAGTATGAGTCTCCCGTTTCTGCCACTTTTTATCGGGCAACTCGCCCACTTCTCCCGCGTTCAGCTTACTTTTTATGCGGGACTTGCGTACGCCATTTCGTTTATTAGCCAGGCGATCGTGTCCCCGTTATGGGGAAAATTAGCCGACCGCACCGGCCGGAAACCAATGATTTTACGTTCTGGGTTTGGAATGTGCATCATCGGTTTTCTGTGTGGCACGGTGCCAAACATCTGGTGGTTACTCTTTTGGCGTTTCTTGTATGGGTGTTTTTCAGGGTATAACAGTAATTCCCAGGCCCTCATCGCCAGCGAATCCCCGGACGAATTCGGGGGGGAAGCGATGGGCATTCTCACCACTGGACGGGTGGGTGGCCAGCTAATTGGCCCGATTATCGGGGGAATTATTGCGAGTGTCGCCGGTTACCGGATGACGTTCTTCGTTTTCGGGGCCATCATGTTATTCGCAAGCCTCCTTGCCCTCTTCTACGTGCACGAAGACTTTCATCCCCTGCCGGCAACGGATTCTACCCAGCACGGTTCGGCAATGAAGCAGCTTGAACATCCCGGGTTAATCGTGGCAATGTTTATTACAACAATGCTGGTGATGGCCGCCACTAAGGCAATTAACCCCATTATCAGCCTCTTTGTTCAGCAACTCATGCACCACCACGGCGATGTTTCGCTTGTCAGTGGGATTATCACCGCCCTGCCGGGATTTGCCACCATCTTTGCGGCAAACCGGCTGGGCGCCCTTGGCGATAAGGTGGGTGCAGGTAAGGTCCTGATTTCCGGACTAATCTTCTGCAGCTGCGTGTTTGCGGCAACCAGTTTCGTCCATTCGGTATACACCCTTGGCATCTGCCGGTTCCTCATCGGAATTTCGGACGCCGCGTTATTACCGCTGACCCAAACGATCGTCATGTTAAACAGCCCGAACGCCGTGGTCAGCCGGGTGTTCAGCTACATGCAATCCTTCCAGGCAATTGGCAGTATCATTGGACCGATGATTGGTTCGGTCGTTGCCGGCCACTTCTCGTACGCAACCGTGTTTATGGTGACGGCAATGATGGCCGTTGTTAACCTCGTTATTGTAATTATTAGTTTTTCTACAAAGAAACAAACCCCGAAAGGAGCTCACTAACTATGCAAAACTACCTCTTTGACTTTGACGGGACCATCGTAGATTCCCGCCAAGCAGTCCTGAAAAGTACCCGAACAATGTGCCAGGAAATTGGCCTTCCCGTCCCCACCGATGACGTAATTCTCAACTACATGGGGATTCCCCTGGAGGCAATGGTGCCCGACATGGTAACGAAGGCGGGAAAAACGTTTAGTCCTGCCGATTACAACCAGGCGTACGCCACTTTCCGGAAAGCCTACCGGGCAAACGAGTTTAAACTGACCACCGTTTTCCCGCACATGAAGGAAACCCTTGCCAAGCTCCAACAACGGGGACACCAGCTGTTCATCGTTACCAGTAAAAATTCCCACTCGCTTGCGTTGGGCCTTGAAAAATTCGGGCTCGCCCAGTACTTTACGGGAACGGTGGGTTCGGATAACGTTGCGCACTTTAAACCGGCTCCGGATGGTGTGCTGGCGGTTTTGGACGAATACCACTTAAAAGCAGACGAGTCCGTCATGATCGGGGACGCCAAGTACGACCTGCAGATGGGCAACGCTGCGGGGGTCCACACCTGTGGATGCACGTGGGCAGCGTTCAGCGTTGAAAGCCTTAAACGGGAGCACCCGGACTACCTGATTGATGATCCGGAAGAGCTATTAACACTTGATTAACTTTGACTAATATTCAACACTGGTGACTCTACTCGGCAGTGCTGAATGTTATAGAGCCAAAAAGGGCCACCAAATGTCATGGTGGTCCTTAGTATTATCTATGAGTATTTTAGGAAATAGGAACAATTACCGTTTCTTAGCTAAACCTCGCTGTAAACAGTTTTATTAATTATTTTCATTAAAGGCGAACGGAACAAGTTGCTTCGCTGTTGCATCATCTATTAAGTAGGCAAATTCCGCACCCAAAACAATCGTCTGAATTACTACATTGAACAACGCCTCAACCTGATAAAGAAATAATTCGACTGCTCCTACCGGGACTTCATTTTCATTTTTATTAAAGTAATCATGCGAAACACTTACTACGTCCATGAAACTAGTTAAAATCGGAACAACGCGTTCATTCTGATCACCGAGAAGGTCCGCAACCTTTTCAACGTATTTCCCGGCCATCATCTGAAGGTGAGTATTTAATTGAAGAATAAAATCCTTACAGTTAATTGAACGTCCGTGTGCATTCTGCACTAGTAAACGTAACTGTTGGATGTCACCATGAACATTTTGGACATCCCCCTTCAAAAAATCCTTGACAACTATATTATCCTGAAAGTCTCCTTCTTGTGCGGTGAATGGATCGCGTTGCGGGTCATCTTCCATCCCTGCTAATTTTTGAAAAAGACTAACTTGTTGCCTAATCACTTCAACTTGGTCTTCGTATAATTCCTCACCATCAAACCCCATAGCGTCACTCAACATCCGTAACGTCCGTTTTTGTGGCATGTTGGTTGAACGGCCGTTAACCAACTTACTAATCGTTGCCGTACTAAGCCCCGTTATTTCAGCAAAGTCAACGATTGTACAGCCCATCAACGCCATCCAAGTTTGCACATTCATTTGAAGGTTCGCCAATTTTTCCTTATCGTATTTCATTAAAGCCACCACTATCCATTCCAATAAACATTTCTATATCCCTAGCTTATCATTTTCAAAGTGCAAATTCTTCCCTCGTTAGCTTACATATTCAGTCACGGTTAAGTAAACGTTCATACAAGTGGTATTTTTCGAAGGTGTCCCCCTAATTCCTCCGCTTAAAAAAGAACCACCATAGTACAACTCAAGGTATTGTGGTGATTCTTAGCATCATCTGTGAGCATTTTCTTTTTTGGGAGGTGGATATCGCTCTTCCACCAGTACTCTTACCGCGGACATTTTCTTTTTTAGGAGGTGGATATTGCCCTTCCACCACTATCTAACGTAAGAAGCACTTCCTACAGCGCCATTATAACCTGCATTGCCAAAAAACGATATCCTGAAAACTGAAAATTTTATTTTTCCCATGTTACTTTTACTCATCCAACGGACCACAATCTGTTCAATATCCATCTAAGAATATATGCTGATCCTGCTTTCTAAATAAAACTATGGCCTGACGTACCTTTAACCGACAGTCAAGCCATAGTCTTATTCTTTCATTCTATTCCATCGTCTTCCCCGTTGCCCGGAACCCAATATCCTTCCGGTAGAAGCACTGCGGACACGTCAACTTGTTAAGGTAGGCATACGCGCGCTTTTGAGCTGTCACAACATCAGGCCCGTGGCCAATCACGGTTACCAGCCGGCCACCCGCTCCCGTTAACGCGCCCGGTTGACCAGCAACGTTCGCATAATCGAGGGTTACGTCCGCTTCCTGCGGGAAAGCAGGTAACGGTTGTCCGTGCACCGGACTTTGCGGGTAGCCGTCCGCTGCCAGCGTAATCCCAAGGTAGGCGTCCGGTTTTACCGTAATTGAGGGAAGCGCCGTTCCGTTGATTGCCGCAGCAAACAGGTCAACGAGGTCCGTTTCAATCCGCGGAAGAATGACCTGTGTTTCCGGATCCCCCAGCCGGACGTTATACTCGATCACCTTTGCGCCATCGCGCGTTAGGACCGCACCAATGTACAGAATTCCATGGTAGTCAAACCCTTCGGCGACCAGCCCCGCAATCGTTGGCGTAACGACCTCCGCCTTCATCGTCCGCACAATGTCCGGCTGCAACTGAGGAAGCGGGCTGTATGCCCCCATGCCTCCAGTGTTGGGCCCCTGATCACCGTCAAAGGCCCGCTTATGATCCTGTGCTAACGGTAATAAGCGGTATTCGTCCCCGTTAACCAGCAGGAAAAGGGAATACTCCGGCCCAGCAAGGTACTCCTCTAAAACCACCTTCTGGTCGCCGTGAGCAAAGTGCTCTTCCAACTGTTGTTCAGCCTCAGTTGTAGTTTGGGCGATTGTCACCCCTTTCCCCCCAGCAAGGCCGTCCGCCTTAATCACAACGGGCAAAGCAAACTCTGCTAGTCCCGCCTTAGCCGCCGCTAAATCAACGTACGCATGGTACTGGGCGGTTGGAACGTGGTGCTGGTGCATAAACCGGAGGGCAAACTCCTTGGAGCCTTCCAACTGGGCGGCCTGCGCGGTTGGACCTAAAATCTTAAGGCCAGCGGCACGGAACCGGTCAACGATTCCCGCACACAGAGCGTCTTCTGGCCCCACCACCGTCCAGTCAATGGCGTGGTCCTGCACAAAGGTAATCAACCCGTCAAAGTCGTTTTCCTCAATTGCGACCTGCTTAATCCCATCCACGGTCATCCCGGGGTTCCCTGGCGCACAATATACCTGCGCTACCTGGGGGCTGTGCTGTAATTCCTTGGCAATGGCGTGCTCCCGCGCACCACTCCCAACCACTAACAGGTGTAACTTTTCCACTTTCATCATCCTCCGCTTAGTGCCGGAAGTGCCGAACACCAGTCATGACCATTGTCACGCCATACTTGTCGGCCATATCAATCGACTCCTGGTCCCGAATGGAGCCACCCGGTTGAACGATGGCCTTGATGCCGTGCTTAACGGCGTACTCAACGCTGTCACCGTACGGGAAGAAGGCGTCACTCGCAAGGACTGCCGTGTCATCAATCGCATCCCCAGCGTGGTCAACGGCCAGCTTAGCCGCATCAACCCGGTTCGGCTGGCCCGCACCGACACCCAGCGTCCGTTCTGGATTAGCCACCACAATCGCGTTTGACTTAACGTGCTTAACCGTCTTCCAGGCAAATAACATCGTCTTTAACTGTTCCTCGGTTGGCTGCTTCTTGGTAGCCACCGTCCACGTGTGCGGATCCTCATCCAGGATATCCTGGTCCTGAACGAGCACGCCTCCTAGCACGGAAACAACTTCCTTGGCCGGCTGCTCGTTAATCTTGTCAAAGTCGAGTTGTAGCAAACGAAGGTTCTTTTTCTTCGTGGTTAAAATCTTCAGTGCTTCGTCCGAGTATGACGGGGCGATGATGATTTCCAGGAAGATCTTGTGGAGTTTTGTTGCCGTAGCGGCGTCCACTTCCCGGTTCAAAACAACCACCCCACCAAAGATGGAGACCGGATCACCCGCGTATGCCCGGTCCCAGGCTTCCTCAATGGTTTGCCCGTGACCGATGCCACACGGATTCATGTGCTTTAGGCCAATTGCCGTGGGTTCATCCTGGAAGTCCCGCGCAATCCGAATGGCAGCGTCCGCGTCCTTAATGTTGTTGTAGGACAGCTGCTTCCCGTTAAGCTGCTTGGCACTAGCAAGTGAGTAGCCCTTCGGTAATGCGTCCCGGTAGAACAAAGCGTTCTGGTGACTGTTCTCCCCGTAGCGCATCTCCTGCTGAAGGTCGTAGGTTAACGATAGCTTCTCCGGCTTGGTTTCCCCCACCTGTTCTGTCAAGTAAGTAGAAATCAGCGTGTCATAGGCAGCCGTGTGGCGGAACGCCTTGGCGGCTAACCGCGCCCGCAACTCAAGCGACGTTTCACCGTTAGCAGCAAGTTCGTTTAAAACGGCATCGTAATCATTCCGGTCAACCACTACCGTCACGTCGTGGTAGTTCTTGGCTGCCGAACGCACCATGCTTGGGCCCCCGATATCAATGTTTTCGATTGCTTCGGCCAGTGAAACGCCCGGTTTTTCAATCGTTTCCTTAAACGGGTACAGGTTGACGCACACCAAGTCAATCGGCGTAATCTGGTGCTCCTTCAGGGTTGCCATGTGAGCCGGCACATCGCGGCGGGCAAGCAAGCCCCCGTGAATGTACGGGTTTAACGTTTTAACCCGCCCATCGAGAATTTCCGGGAAACCAGTGACATCCTCAACGCTAATCGTTTGGATGCCCGCGTCATCCAGGACGCGTTTGGTCCCGCCCGTTGACACAATTTCAAACCCGTTTTCAACTAACCCCTTAACAAACGGGACAAGGTTTTCCTTATCAGATACACTTACTAACGCCCGCTTCATTTAATCGTCCTCCTTCATTTTAGTTGCCAACACCTGTGCTAACACCTGCGGATAAAGCCGGTGCTCGCACGCATGAATTCGCTGCTCAAACGTTTCTTCCGTATCATCATCCTGCACCGGAACGTGTTCCTGGCGGATGATGGGCCCGGTATCGAGCCCCGCGTCAATGTAATGGAGCGTCACGCCGGTTCGGGGTGACCGGTCCGCAAACGAACGTTCAATGGCGTGCAACCCCTGGTAGTCCGGTAACATGGCCGGATGCAGGTTAATAATCCGACCTTCGTACCGCGTTAAAATCGGCGCCCCGATTACCCGCATGTACCCCGCGAGGGCAATAAAATCGATTTGGTAATCAGCTAATACCGTCGCGATCCGTTCCTCGTAGGCCTGCTTTCCGCCGCATTCCTTAACGGTAAAGGTTACGACCGGAACCCCCAGCCGGTGCGCCCGCTGGACGACCGGCGCGTCCGGATGGTCGCAAAACAGCAGGGCCAGTGTTCCTGGAATTTGATTACTTTGAAAATGCTTTGCCAGCACCTCAAAGTTCGTACCGTTTCCCGATGCAAAAATTGCAACGCGCATCCGCTCACCCCCTACTGAATTACAATCTGTGGCGCATCCTGCGTTGGCCGGGCCCGCAATTGTCCGATTTGCAGGGGTTCTTCCCCCGCTAACCGGAGCTGCTGCTTAGCCGCCGCCACGTTTTCCGGCGCCACCGCCAATACCATTCCGACCCCCATGTTGAAGGTTTGCCAGCAATCATCCAGTGCCAATTTGCCAACCCGAATAAGGTAGCGGATTAGTCCCGGCACCGGAATGGTTGTTTCGTCAATGACCGCCTGGAGTTGGTCGCCAAACATCCGCGGAACGTTTTCGATCAACCCGCCCCCAGTAATGTGACTCATCCCGTGAACCAGGTGCTGCCGGACTAACGGCATCACCTTCCGCACGTAAATCCGTGTAGGCTGTAACAGGGCGTTTCCTAAAGGCAAGCCCTCAAGCTCTGCCGGGTGCTCCTGCAGGTCAACGTGGTGATCCTTAAACAGGATCTGCCGCACAAGAGAGTAGCCGTTGGAGTGCAGTCCGCTTGAGCGCAACCCCAGTAACACGTCACCCTCCTGGGGACCATCCGTTGTCAGGAGTTCCGCCCGTTCCGCAACCCCCACGGCAAACCCCGCAAGGTCGTACTCATCGGCCGGATACATGTCCGGCATTTCGGCGGTTTCACCGCCAATAATGGCTGCTTTCGCCTGCCGGCATCCGGTGGCCACCCCCTTAACAACGGCGGCCATTGCTTCGGGATCCATTTTTCCGGTCGCAATGTAATCAAGGAAAAACAGCGGTGCCGCTCCCTGCGCAACGATGTCGTTTACGCACATCGCCACGCAGTCAATCCCGATGGTTTCGTACTCGTGCATCCGCTGGGCAACGAGGAGCTTCGTTCCCACGCCGTCCGTTCCGGCAACGAGGACCGGGTGCTTAACGTGGAGTGCTTCGAGGTCAAACGTTCCACCAAAGCTCCCCACCTGCCCGGTCGCACCGGGCCGCTGGGTCGAGGCAATGCTCTCTTGAATCCGCCGCACCATTTCGTATCCGGCAGTGACGTCAACGCCCGCTTCCTGGTACCTATTCATTCCACGCATCCCCCATCATCTTTTGCTGCTTGTGTAACGATGCTAAGTATCCTGCTTCGTAATCGTATAACGGCGTCGGGTACTGCCCGTCAAAGTAGGCAACTGTTAGCCCCCCATTCGGTGCATCCCCGGCATCCGGTAACCCAATCGCCTTAATGAGGCTGGCTTTGCTAAGAAAACCAAGGCTGTCTGCGCCGATGGTCTGCCGCATTCCTTCCAGGTCATAGTTTGCCGCCAGTAGTTCTGCTCGGGTCGAAAAGTCGATTCCGTAGAAACACGGGAACCGGAAGGCCGGCGAAGCAATCCGCATGTGAACCTCCGCTGCGCCCGCATCCCGAAGGAGCTTAACGATCCGCCGGGAAGTGGTTCCGCGCACAATCGAGTCGTCGATGACCGCAACTCGTTTGCCAGCAACCACCCCGCGGACCGCTGACAACTTCATCCTTACGCCCAAGTCCCGTTGCGTTTGACTCGGCGCAATGAACGTCCGCGCCACGTACTGGTTCTTAATCAATCCCATTTCGTACGGCAAACCCGCAGCTTCAGCATATCCTGACGCCGCCGAAAGCGATGAGTTAGGCACGCCCACAACAATATCGGCGTCCACTGGTTGTTCCTTTGCCAGCATCCGGCCCATCTTCTTCCGGGTGGTATGCACGTTAATTCCATGAATGTTGGAATCCGGCCGGGCAAAATAAATAAATTCCATCGAATCAATCGCTAACTGTGTATCCGTAGTGAAGTGGTCAATGTGCATTCCGTCCCGGTCAATGATGATAATTTCTCCCGGCAGGACGTCGCGCACCAGCTCGGCCCCGACCGTATCGAGAGCACATGATTCACTGGCAATGACGTACGCCCCTGACGGCATCCGGCCAACCACCATCGGCCGAAAACCGTTCGGGTCAAGGGCCGCAATCATGCTGTCCTTCCGCAACATTAAGAACGCAAACCCACCGTGCACCTCATTCAGGCTCGCCTTTAAGGCATCAATAAACGGCATGTCCCGCTTTTTCCGGATCAAGTGAATTAAAATCTCGGTGTCGGAGTTTGACTGGAACACCGCGCCCTCGTCTTCCAACTGGCGTCGGAGGGTCCGGGCGTTGGTTAGGTTCCCGTTATGGGCCAGCGCAATGTTGCCGTCGTGGAACCGGAACAAAAACGGTTGGATGTTTGCCAAACTCCCGTTACCAGACGTACTGTACCGGACGTGGCCGATTGCCGAGCGCCCGTGCAACCCGGCAAGCGCCCCTTCCTTGGCAAACACCTGGGAAAGAAGGCCCGTATCCCGGTGCTGGTAAAACTGCTCCCCGTCCGTGGTAACAATGCCGGCACCTTCCTGGCCGCGGTGTTGCAGGGCGTGGAGCCCAAAGTAGGTCAGATGGTTTGCATCGTTCGCGTCAAACACACCAAAAATCCCACACTCTTCGTTTAACCCCTTTATTTCATGCGGCATGGTAAGGCCTCCTCCCATTCATGTTGCAGGCGGGCCACTTCCAAGGATGCCTGCCCGTTGGTCGTTGTGAGTTCAAGCGTTGGTTCTGCGGTCACCGTCCCAATGAACTGGGCCGCTTCACCTAGCCGGTCTTCAAAGGCCTGCTGGTGGTCAGGGGTAACCGTCACTACCAGCCGCCCCGGCGTTTCACTGAAGAGCAGCTCACTTGTTAGGTCAAAGTCAAGCTGAGCACCGTAACCGGTATTAAACAGCATCTCGGCGACACTTACGGCCAATCCGCCTTCACTCGCATCATGACAGCTAGCCACCTCACCGGCTTCCATTGCCTGAAGGGCCGCCATTAAGTTGGCGTGGATCTCATCCAGGTCACAGTCGTTCAGGGTGCCGGCGCACTGTCCGGTCAGCATCTTCTGTAATTCACTGCCGCTAAAGTCGCTGGTGGTTTGTCCCACCACGTAGACACGGTCACCCGCGTGCTGGACAAACGACGGGATTACCCGGTCAATATTCTTGATGAGGC
This sequence comes from Candidatus Ligilactobacillus avistercoris, assembly GCA_019119415.1. Lineage (GTDB taxonomy): Bacteria > Bacillota > Bacilli > Lactobacillales > Lactobacillaceae > Ligilactobacillus > Ligilactobacillus hohenheimensis. The sequence continues at coordinate 22,211 of DWXB01000011.1, forward strand.
CAACCATCCCCACCATCGGCGTCGGGAAAATGGCCTCACCGTTATTTTCGTTGTACAGGGAGACGTTTCCCGAAATGACCGGCGTGTCAAACGTCCGGCAGGCCGCTGCCATTCCGCTAATCGAACGGTGTAACTCCCAGTAAACTTCCGGATCATTGGGGTCACCGTAGTTTAAGCAATCCGTCATGGCCAGCGGAAGGGCGCCGCTCGCAATTACGTTGGCACAGGCTTCCACTACGGCCCGCTTGCCCCCCACCTCAGGGTTGAGGTAAACAAACCGGCCGTTACCGTCCGTCGTCATCGCAAGTCCCTTCTGCGTCCCGCGCACCCGGATTACTCCGGCGTCACTTCCCGGCCGGACAACCGTGTTGGTTTGGACCATCGAATCGTACGTATCGGTAAACATCTGCTTGGACGCAATCGTTGGCTGGTTCATCATCCGGAGAAGCGTAGCGCCCAGGTCTGAAACCTGTGGCTGCCAGTTGGCTTCCGCTGCGGCCTGCGCAATCCGCGCCGGCTGTTTTTCAGGCATCCGTTCTTCCGGCACATCGCTGGTCAGGGTTGAAACTGGAATGTCCGTCACCACCTGCCCGTGATGGCGTAGAACATACTGGTGGCCTGCCGTAACCCGGCCAATCACAACGGCGGCCAGGTCGTAGCGCTGGAAAAGCGCCTTAACGTCGTCTTCGTGCCCCCGCTTAATGCACAGTAACATCCGTTCCTGCGATTCACTCAGCATAATTTCGTAGGCCGACATGCCCGGCTCCCGCTGTGGCACGTCATCCAGGGTCATGTCCAAACCGCTACCCGCCTTTGAGGCCATTTCACAACTGGACGAAACCAACCCAGCGGCCCCCATATCCTGGATGCCGACTAACCAGTCCTGGTGGTCGTTAATCAGTTCCAGGCAGGCTTCCATGAGGAGTTTTTCCATAAACGGATCACCCACCTGTACGGCCGAGCGCTGCGTTTCCTTATCGTCTTCAAAGTCAGCCGAAGCAAACGTGGCTCCGTGGATCCCGTCCCGGCCTGTCTTGGCACCCACGTACATTACCGCGTTGCCAACCCCGGTAGCACGGCCCTGCTGCATTACGGACTGATCCATAATCCCCACGTTCATCGCGTTAACTAACGGATTACCGGCATAGCACGGGTCAAAGGTCATTTCTCCAGCCACGGTCGGGATTCCCATACAATTGCCGTAACCACCAATCCCCGCAACCACGTTGTTGATTAGGTACTTGGTATGGCCGTCCTTAATCTCGCCAAAGTGCAGTGAATCAAGCGAAGCAACCGGTCGGGCACCCATACTGAAAATGTCGCGGAGAATTCCGCCGACCCCGGTAGCCGCCCCCTCGTAGGGTTCAACCGCGGACGGGTGGTTATGGCTTTCCGCCTTGAAGACCACCGCCTGATGGTCGCCAATATCCACGATTCCGGCGCCTTCACCCGGGCCCTGTAGCACGCGCTCGTTCTTGTTCGGGAAGAGTTTGAGGAGTGGCTTGGATTTCTTGTACGAACAGTGCTCGCTCCACATTACGGCGAACAACCCGGTTTCCGTGTAATTCGGTAGTCGGCCGAGCAACTTGTCACAGATATAGTCGTATTCTTCTTCCGTTAATCCCCACTCAAGGTATGGCTTTTGTTCCTTAATTTCGGCTGGTGTCATCTCTGTTGTCATTTCGTCGCCTCCTGGATTCCCAAAAACGATGTCAGCACGCCCTGGCCGTCAGTATTGCCCAAAATGGCTTCCGCCGCCCGCTCCGGGTGGGGCATCATCCCCAGGACGTTCCCCTGCTCGTTAACAATCCCCGCAATGTCATTGACACTGCCGTTCGGGTTATCGTCGTACCGGAAGACAACCTGGTGCTGGTCTTCCAGGCGCTGAATGGTGGCTTCATCCGCATAGTAGTTGCCGTCAGCGTGCGCAATCGGCAGGTGAATGTGCTGGTTCGCCGCATAGTTTCGGGAAAAGCGCGTCTGGTTGTTTACCACCGTCAACGGCACGGTCTGGCAAATAAACTTCAGGTTATCGTTTTGTTTTAACGCCCCGGGAAGTAACCCCGCCTCCGTGAGAATCTGAAACCCGTTGCAAATTCCCAAGACGGGTTCCCCTTCACGGGCAAAGCGCCGCACCTCCGGCATAATGTTGGCAAACCGGGCAATTGCCCCGCACCGCAGGTAGTCGCCGTACGAAAAACCACCGGGTAAAACAACCGCATCGTACCCCGCTAGGCTGTGCTCGTAGTGGGGAACCAGGTCCACGTGGGCATCCCCCACCGTCTGTAAGGCCTGGGCAACGTCGTGGTCACAGTTTGATCCCGGAAAAACAATTACCGCAATCTTCATTAGGCTTCCTCCATTACTTCGTACCGGTAAGTTTCTAGGTTAAAGTTCACCAGGAGCTGTTCGGCAATTTCCTTCACTGTCTGGTCAATCACCGCCTGTTCCGTGGCCTTCAACTGGACGTCAAAGAACTTACCAACCTTTACCTCAGCAACCTGGTCGTACCCCAGCGAATGCAGGGAGTTGGTAATGGTCTCCCCCTGGGGATCAAAAACAGACTGCTTGTACGTCACGTAAATCCGAACCGTTGTCATTACTTTTCCTCCTGTCCAAGAACCTGCTGTAAACGGGCAAGCACCTCTTCGTAAACCGGCGTTAAATCTCCCAGGTCCCGCCGGTAAACATCCTTGTCCATGTGGTGCCGCGTCTTCGCATCCCACAACCGGCAGTTATCCGGTGAAAACTCGTCCGCTAAGATAACGTGCCCGTTTGGTAGCCGCCCAAATTCGAGCTTAAAGTCAATTAGTTCCAATCCGGCCTGCTTAAAGAGCGGGGTTAAGAACTGATCCACCTTCCGTGAAATGGCCCACATCTGGTCGAGTTCGGCCACCGTTACAACGCCAAGGGCCTCCGCCTGGGAAGCGTTAATTGCCGGGTCGTCCAGCTCGTCACTCTTCAGGCACATTTCCTCAACTGGCGTGCTAAACGGCTTTCCTTCTTCCACCCCAAACCGGGTCGCAAAGTGGCCCGCCGCTACGTTCCGGGTAATCATTTCGAGCGGAATAATCTGCACCCGCCGCACCAGCTGTTCGGTGGCACTCGTTTTCTCTAACAGGCACGTTTCAATCCCATGCTTCATCAGGTACCGGAAAATCAACGTTGAAATCGCGTTGTTAACCGGGCCCTTGCCCTTAATCTGATCCTTCTTCTTCCCGTTCAGGGCCGTTGCCTGATCCATGTAAACAACCCGAAGTACCTGATCGTCGTCCGTTGTCCACATCTGCTTTGCCTTTCCGGCGTAGATTAATTCACCCATTCCACTCATCCTTTCGCTAAATACGAACGCGAATTCTAACTAAACTATAATCATTCGTCATTTATAGAGTACGCCCGTTTAGCCTGCACGTCAATTAAAAGTGCAACTTTAATCGGGAAAACCCACATAATAGTTCGTATTTTCGTAAAAACAATGGTATATCAAGGTATTTATGGCCAAAGAAATAGTGATATTCGTGAATAAACCCCGTTCACCCACAAATATCACTATGGCTAGTCGCTTTCTATTCACGTTATTGTTCGGCTTTTCGTGAGTGACGCGGAAAAAGCACCGCCCATCCCATTCCGAGAAACGCCACCGGAAGAAGAAGCCGGTAAATCCGGGTAAAGGCAGCACATAGTTGCGTCCGGGCCTTTTGGTGAACCCGGCGCACCACCCTAATCACCTGTCGCTGTATTCGGTTAGCACGCACCGTTAACTGAGCTGTCACCTGGGGCGTAATTGCCCGAACGACTGCCTGCCGTTGTTGTGGCGAGAGTTGAACATGCTGCGTCTTCTGAGCTAACACCTGCGCCACGGCCCGGTGCTTCATGGCAGCCGTCACCGTAATTCGCGGCACCTTAAACTGCGTGCTCTTTGCCTGACTGGTTCCTAACCGCTTAATGTGCGTTGTTAGTTTATTCCGGAACTGCTGATGCAACCGCGGAGAAAGCGTACACTGGTCAATCTGAGCATCGCCGTAACATTGCACCCGGTCCTTAGCCGTTGCTAGGTTTGCATTAAACAGGGACATGCACACTGCAATCGCTAGCACCATTCCAACCTGCCGGAGAACGTTAATCACGCTTTGACTAACGGTCAGGCGTGAACCGGTGAAATCAGCGGCCGCCCACACCATTGCCGGCCCGGCAATCACACCGAATCCTAGCCCGACCAGGATCGATCCAACCAATAAATTATGGTATCCGGTGAGTCCCATATGCCCTAAGAACCAGTACGCTAAGGCAATGCTGCCAAAACCACCCACCACAATTATTCGGGGATTAACACGTTTCATCCCCAGTGACGCCACAACGGTCGTCGTAAACACCACCCCCGAATACGGGAGAATATGCAAGGCGGCCTGCAACTCCGTAAGCCCGTGCAACCGCACCAGGAACGTGGGAACCAAAATAACAAACCCCGCCAAAAAGAAACACGCCCCCACCATTGCACCGGCCGCTGCATTAAAGTTCCGGCTCCGAAATAGTTCCAAATCAACCATTGGGTGGGCAACGCGGCGTTCAACCCCGATAAAGGTGCAAAACGTAACGCCCGCCGTCAATAACAGGCCTAAAATTGCCGGCGAATGCCAGTGCCAATCCGGCCCCTTCACCAACCCAAACGTCAGACTTAACAGCATCAACATGCTGAGGGCCGCCCCAGGAACGTCAACTGCCCGTAAAGTTAAGTGCGACCGGGTGGTTAGCACCATCCAAACCGGAATTAAAAGCAGGACAACCGCTAATAAGGGAATGTTGACGAAAAACACCCACCGCCAACCCCACTGTTCGGTAATCCACCCGCCAACAACGGGTCCAACCGCCGTTGCCAGCGCCTGACAGCCGCCAAGCACGGCTACGACCCGGTTTCGCCTGTCCGGACTAACAAGTTGCATTCCGATAATCGTTCCTAACGGCAGAATCACGGCCGCGCCCAATCCCTGAACAACCCGACTAACGTATAACCAGGCTAGTGTCGGAGCGCACCCGCTAGCAAGTGAACCACCAAGAAATAAAACGATTCCTAAGAAAAGTGCCCGGTTTTCTCCCCACAACTCCGCAATCCGAGCTGCTAAGAGAGCCGTCGTCGCAAACACAATCATATAAAGGTTTACTGCCCACGAGACCTGCGTCAGGCTCGCATTGAACGCCCCCTGCAGCCGGGGCACAACGATGGTCATAATCGTTGTATCCAGCATGCACAAAAAGTTAACGACGCACAGAATAACAAGGGCACCGGCTCGATTTTTAACTTTCATTTCATCGTCCTCCTTTTATGACATTTGGTTCCATGTGATACACTTGTACCAGAAATCACCTTTATCATACGAAAACTCCTTCCCCGAAGGAATGGTTTCTCACTAATCTTAGATATCAGGACACATTCACCAGTGCGTCCCCAAATGTTACAGGAGATGATTAAATGTCACGCCGGATTGCCCTGCAGACCCGTCAGTGGATTATTGACGCCCTCCTAGAGCTACTTGCCAACGAACCGTTTTCACAAATGTCAGTTGCCCAGATTTGTCACCAGGCACAGGTTTCCCGCAACACGTTTTACCGTAAGTTTGCGGATAAACGTGCTGTCGTCCAAGCCTATGCTGAACAGCTCGCCGGTGAATACGAGGACCTTGTTCAAGAAAGAAAACCCCAAACATTTAATGCATTGGTACGCCTCCCGTTTGAATTTGCGGCCCAACATCGCACTATGTTGCACCTCCTCCAACAAAATAACCTCCTTGAAGTCGTTCAGGCTGCCTTCAACCAGTTGGGCCCCCGCCTCTACACGGCCGTGGATCTTCCGTGGCACACCGTCGATTCACCGGAAGCAGTTGCAATCATGATGCAGTTTTTCACCGGTGCGTTCTGGAACGTTGTCATGCACTGGCTTGATGATTCATCCCGTTCAGTCGACGAAATGACCCAACTCGTCACGTCCGGGTTGGCTGCCGTTACGCCGTTTGTTACCGGAAAAAACAAGGGATAAAAAATGCCACCGGCGAATCCCTTCACCGGCGGCAATCAACGCACTCTCCACAATATTTAACTATTCGTCTTCGGCGGGAACAAAAACCACACGCGTGTCCGCGACGTTAAACTGGCTGCTCAACTGGCGTTTTATGGTAGCAGCAATCCGGGCGGTCTCCAAAACCGTCAGTTTCCCGGCGACGGCAACCGTACAGTCGACGATTATTACCCCACCGTTATAGTGGGCCGCCACCCCCAACACCCGCTGAACTGCTGGTTGGGCAGCAATCACCCGCCGGTACTTCCGTTCTTCGTGCGGATTGAAGTACCCCACCAAATTAAGGCTACTTTCAGCAAAAACCTGAATCCCCGCAATTAAGACAAACGCCCCAACAATGACACTCGCAAGGGCATCGCCCCACCGCAGGCGAAACGTTGTCATTAACCAGATCGCAACCAACGTTCCCAGACTTGTGAGGGCATCCCCCAGACTGTCCTTGGCAGAGGCACGTAAAGCAGCGCTTCCCGTCTTTTTTCCGATTAACGAGTTGACGAGGTAGATTATCAAAATCAGACCGGTTGAGATTGCCGCCCCCACCATTCCGATCGGTTGCGGGATTCGCTGGGTGCGAAAACCAACCAACCCGTGTAAGCCATCGCCGATAACCTTAAGGGCAATCATGATCATTAGGATTCCCGTAATGAGGGTAAAGACGGTTTCAATTCCGAAGCGAAGCAACTGGGCCCGCTTGCGGTTATAAAAGCTGTCTTGCCGGTCAAGCGGTGCCCCAAGCAGGTCGTTATCATCGTCATCATCGTTATCAGTCGCAATGTGGACTCCCGTAAGCAACAAAACCGTCGAAAACGTTCCCGTGAGGTTATTAAAGGCGTCCGCTTTTAACACTTCCGCCCCACTTTTTAGCGCAAGCAGGTATTCAACCAAGAAAATCACGCCGTAAATCACCACGTTGAACACTAACCCGACAGTGACGGCCCGGTACTTGGTAAACTGTTGTTTCTCAACCCGTTGCCAGTCCTGTTTCTCTTCATCCTTGCGATCCACACGATCACCCACTTTCTCCCTTAAAGCCTCACGATAAAGGGCCATCCGAAATTCCGAATGGCCCTTACCCGTTAATTATTGTCAACCCGTAAGAACGTTGTCTTCCGGTTAACCTTTCCCTGCCCCGCCTTCGCGATTTGGTAGGTGAAGCTCCGGGACGTAAACTTGCTCTTCGTCGCTAAAATAGAATTATACTGCCACTGGGAAACCTGTTTCCCGTTAATCTTCGCCAGGGTTAACTTGCTGCCCTTAGCCTTGTATTCCCACTTGGCGTTCTTGGACTGCTTAGCGTACGCCTGGTTAAACGCCGTCTGGCTCTGGTCCGCATTCTTAGCGGCTGCTTCAGTACTACTGAGTACAACCCTATTTCCTTGCGGTGCAAACGTCAGGTACAGCACCTTATCCCCCGAAACGCTTTGGTACCGGTAAACATGCCCCGGAACATCCTGCGCCACCGCATGACTCATGTGGTAGTAGGTCCCACCACATATCACGATGACTAATGCAACCACAATCCCAATGATTGTCCACTTTTTCTTCTTTGTCATTTGTTAGCCAACCTCCCGCTGATTAATCGTCGTCATCGTCGTTGTTTTGATCATCAGCTTGCTGGTTGTTGGCCGACTGCTGCCCCTGATCATCACTGCTACTGCTGCTTGACTGGGAGGTAACGTTAAAGTTGACGTTAAACCCGTTGTCATCGCTACTGATGGTAATCTGGACGTTATCAGCATTCTTCAGGTCATCTAGTTTGTTATCACTCTTCAACCGCTTAATAATCTTATCAGCCAACTTCTGGGCGTTCTTGTCAGCCATCTTCGTTGACTTCAGCGTGAAGTTCTGGTCGTTGTCGTACAGCTGGGTGGTGTTTCCGTTTGAAGAGCTTGAAGAACTTGAGGAATCGTTATCGTCACTGTAACTGGTAAAGTTGATGGATGAGTTTCCACCATCGTTATTCAGGTCCTGGTTAATGTCATCCTGCACCTTGTTTTCAAAATCCGTCGTACTCATCGTTGATGAACTAGAGGCATCGTTTTGGTTGTTAATGTCATCGTTCGACTTGGCGGTGTCTGCCTTGCTGTTTCCGGCCGGTTGGTTATTAGTATCAGTGTCGTCATTAACCGGCTTGTTGGAGCTAACCGCTGGGCTTTGCGCCTGCTGGCTACTTGCCACGTTATCAGCAGACTTAGCTGAAGCTAACCCTTCCTTCGCAGAACTTGGAGCTTCGTACTCAGTCTTACTATTACTGTTGTTGCTGTCGTTTCCGTTATCGTTATTATCATCGTTTCCTACCACGTTGTTCGTAATCCGCACGTGGTTGTTGTCCCCGAAGTGGAAGAAGTTAACCGAGTTGTCCGTGTAGTTAATCGTCACCCGTGTCTGCGCAACCTGGTTTCCATTCCCGTAAATGTTCCAGTTAGCCGGTGCACTGCCATCCCGGTTTAGGATCAACACGTCGCCCGCATAAATCAGGTTAATGTTGTGGATGTTGTTATCGTAAGCAATCTTCTGGACCGGGATACCCGTTGCAGCTGAAATTCCTGAGAGGGTGTCCCCCCACTGGATCACGTACCGCGTTCCGTTAAGGTTGTTGACGTCAATGTGCTGAGACTGCATGTTCTGACTAATCTTAGCCGGTGAGTTTGCAACCCAGTTTGTAATATCAGCACTGTCAGCGTTGTTTTGCTGGGAGTAAAAACCATCAGCTAACGTGTGGGCCGGCCGAATAGCAAACGGTGCTAGCAACGAGGCTGCCATGAATGAGGCAGCTAAAATTCGCTTTTTATTCATTAATAAACACTCCTTTTCTATGTACGGTTGTAGTCTATTCCTTTCGGCCTGAAAATGTCAATGTATCACTATCCCCAAAAACTAAAAAAGATACCAGGATTTTCCCAGTATCTTCATGCCTAAATTTAAAATGCCTAATCAAAACGAACCTGCTTAAGAATATCTAAGCATCTCCTTTGAGTTTCATTTGGAATAAATGACCGCCGAACAGCGAGTTTAATAAAATAGTGAAGTTGTTCATCCTGTCGAAGATGAACTTTTCGAATGCGTGGATTTCCCTGAACAGTTACGTCCATTAAAAGGGCAATTCCTAAGTTACGCTCAACCAAATGAGTAATCATATCCATATCACGCGCTTCATAGATAATTTTAGGGCGAAATTCGCCAAAGCTACAGTACCGCTCTAACGCACTCCGAACTAAATGTCCTTTTCGTCTGGTGATAAAATGCTCGTTCCGCAACGTATTTGCTGTTACTGATTCATAATTACTAATTGGGTTATGCGTACTGACAATAATACTAAAATCTTGCCGTTGTTTTCGAAGTACCTGCATATTTCGTTCTGCATCTGCCACCAATGATGAATAAACAATGGCATCTAACTTGCCTCTGGTTAGCATCCCGCGCAAATTCGCCGAATAATCGTTCACCGTATGCACACGGTCAATCAGCCCATTTTGAATAAATGCTGTTAAAATTGCGGGCATCCAGAGATTCCCCGCAATTGTCGAGTATCCAAGCCGAAGAAGTTGGTCGCCTGCATGTCGCACCTCTTGATCGGTTTCGCTCGCCAATGAAACGATTTGCCTTGCTCGCTGATACAAAATTTTTCCTGCATCAGATGCCACGACACCACCCCGATGACGTGTTAATAATTCCGTCTCATACTGTTCAGTTAGCCTCATAATCGCCCGCGATACGGCCGGTTGCGAGATTCCATAACGTTGCGCAACTGCCGTATAACTTCCGGTTTCAATCAAACTAATATAATATTCCAAATCAGTAAGTTGCATCCCATCACCGACTCTTTAAAATCCGAATTACAAGCTAATTCCACGAAGAATGATAAAACACATTAATACAAAGAACGAACCAATGGTCGTTAAGAACATTGCAGACGGCATTTCCTGCTCACCCTCACCATACTGTTGGCTAAAGATGGTTGGAAAAATCATTTGTGAAATCATCATCGTCATCGTCATTTCATTAACAAACATCCGTGATTCTCCACACAGCATCATAATTACCATTACTGATAACGGCATAACGACTTCTTTGACAATAACATCAAACCAAACAATTCCTGAAAAGCTTGGCTTATTAAACCAAAGAATTAATCCAATTGAAAAGAGTCCTAATCCTGCAGCTGCTTTCCCGAGCTCTTCAAAAGTCGGTGCTGCTAACGCCGGTAACCGCCAACCAAGTAACGCCGTAATCAATCCAATAAACGCTCCAATGATTACAGGCTTCTTTAACCCGTTAATTACTACCTGTCCAACGTTAACCAATAAATTATCAGTTTTCTTTGTTGTAGCTAACGTCAATGCAAACATCGTTAGTGGTAATTGGACCGCATTCATCATCAATCCCCCAATTGAAATTGCAATCGCTGCGTTTCCGGGGAATAATGGCGTCAACAGTGCCGGCCCAACAAATAAAATTGCTGGTGTTGACAACGCAAGCGCCCGAATAATCGATAAAATGGTTGGTGAATGCAATACATACCTACTAAAGAAGTAAACACCAAACCACCAACCGACCATCATTACAAACTCCCACATAACAATCCGCCAGTTGGCAAAAATCTTCTCTTTCGGCATTTGGTTTAATGCAAAAAACAAACTTAATGGCAACGCATAGTTCATCACGACTTTATTTAGAATCGCCGGAACCTTTTTATCAAACGATTTAATGTAGCCGCTAAAGAAACCAAACATAATTGTAAAAATAACAGGAATTAATGCAGCAATTAGCGCTTTAGCCATAATATTCACGTCCCTTTGCTAATATCTGCAATTTAATTCCCCAACCAACTTAATAATACACGTTCGTCTCTATAATTCAATAATAATTTCACAAGTATTATCAATTATTTTTATGAGCATTAAATTCCCACTTATACTGCAATGAAAGTAATTCTGGGGCATACAAATTACTAATATTCATTTTAAAATAACATTCTTGCATAACTTTGTTTTTTCGTTCACTATAACGAGCTAATCACTTTTTCGCTTTTCCTTGATATTAATGCGTTTAAAAAAAAACGTTTGCATTTATTTTTACCGTGTATATAATCAGCCCCGTAATTTAATTCCCCAACCCTAAAAACATGAATGAAGGTCGTGTTACTAATGAAATACGTTGCAATTGTTGGAACAAACGCAGCTAAATCATACAACCGAAAACTACTGCATTTTATGCGTGACCATTTTGCTAATAAGGCCACCATTGAAGTTCAAGAAATTGTGGATTTTCCCCTCTTCAACGAAGATACCTCCGAATTACCGCAAATCGTGGTTGACTTAGCTAACAAAATCAAGGAAGCAGATGGTGTTATTTTCGGGGTTCCCGAATATGATCATAGTATTCCAGCAGCACTTAAAAGCGTGATTGAATGGTTATCCAATGATATCCATCCACTTACTGATAAACCAATTATGATTGTAGGAACTTCACTAGGAAGTCTTGGAACCTCACGTGCCCAGGATACATTTAGAAATATCCTCAATGCTCCTGGAGTTGATGCGTGTGTTCTCTACAGTAATGAATTTCTTCTTGGACACGCTGCAGACCAATTCGATCACCAAGGAAATTTAAAAAATGAACAGACCATTAATTTTCTTGACCAATGTTTTGACAATTTTCAAACCTTTGTCAAAAAGCAAGCAGGAAAGGCCAGCCTTAACAACAACTGGGATCGCGCATACGACGTAGTTATTTTGGGATTTGGTGGCGCCGGAGCAACAGCGGCACGTTTTGCAGCTGACAACGGCGCAAATGTTCTCCTTGTTGATAAGGCACCATTTGGTCATGAAGGAGGAAATACCCGCTACTCTGCTCAACATGTTGGAATGGGACACAACGAAGACAAATTAAGGACGTACTACCACCATCTTGCAGCCCCAATGGAACTCCGCGAAGATACACTCAATACTTACGTTCATGGAATGAGTAATATCCCTTCCTACTTCAAAAAGTATCTTGGAATCACTCCGATTAGTTGGCGCAACGATATTCATCAGGGGGATCCAGTTGTTCCAAAAGACCATATGGCTGAATATCCTGAACTCCCAGGAAGTGAAACCTTTGACTTCGCCCTTGTTCATAAACGTGATAAAGATGCCGCTTTGTGGAAGACTCTTCGGAGTAAAGTTGTTAAGCGTTCAGATAAAATTGATATCTGGCTAGATTCGCCCGCAAAACACCTTATTCAGAACCCGGAAAACGGGGCAATCGTTGGTGTTGTAATCAACCGGAATAATCATGATTACCGAATCCTTGCGCGTAACGGGGTTGTTTTGGCAACCGGTGGTTTTGAGAATAATCCGTCAATGGTCCAAACGTTTATTAAGCGTTCAAAACTAACCCCAATTGGAACGTTATACAACCAAGGAGACGGCATTAAGATGGCGCAGGAAGTCCGTGCCCGCCTTTGGCACATGGCTAATTACGAATCTCACGGAATCTTAGCCGGGTTAACCTTTAAGGAACAACCAAATACCCAAGGACGCCAAATTAATGGTTGGCAACAATTAAATCATGGGAGCATTTTCGTTGTTGGCGATGATGGTACTCGATACTTTGCTGAAGACCAGAAAGCACGCCATGGTCATATTTATATCCATGGCGCATGGCGTCTTCCCCTCCAACAGGAACACCCCTACCTTGTTTTTGATCAACGCCAAAAGGTCGACTTCGATAAGCAAAAAAAGGAGGAAGGTTGCCTGCCATATCCAGAATTTACGGATAAACTTGTTTCAGCCCCTACTCTTAGTGAATTGGCCGCTAAAATTAACCTCCCAGTCTCTGGGCTAGAACAAACAGTTAAGGATTTTAATGCAGCGGTTGAAAAGCAACATGATATTCTATGCGGCCGTGATCCGCAAACAATGCGGGCACTCGCTGACGGTCCGTACTACGCAATTGCGCTTGCAAGCGACGTTCTTAACACTCAAGGAGGGCCCGAACGAACTGGACAAGCGGAAATCGTTGATATTAACGGTAAGCCAATTCCTAATCTTTATGGCGCTGGTGAACTTGGCGGAATCTGTGCTAATAACTATCAAGGAGGAGGCAATCTTGCCGAATGCCTTGTTTTTGGTAAAGTTGCCGGTGAAAATGCTGCTAAGAAAAAAGAAACCTCGTACGACCAAGCAGTTACTGCAACCATTGGTAAAATTAACGATGTTTTAACTAATGAGCAACTCTCAAACGTTCAGCTCAGTCCCCACGAATATCTGGGATCCTCTGAACAGGGAATCGGTGGGACGATCACCGTCAAAGTTAAGTATGAGAACCAACAAATCGAAAAGATTGACGTGCTTCAACAACACGAAAGCGCTGAAATTGGACAACGGGCGATTGAAATTCTCCCCCAGCGCATGATTGATGAAAATACCGTCGATGTTGACGCCGTTTCAGGCGCATCCTCTACCACACGAGGACTTAAGGATGCCGTTAATAAGGCAATTATGAAGGCTAACAGCAAATAATTTGAGACTACTAAACAGGGGCTTACTTATCTAAGTAGGCCCCTGTTTTTGGTGCATTAATTCTCGCCACCGCATACAGACCGCTAGTCGCTCACTAACCTATCCAGCAGTCACCATTCCTTCAATTGCCCGCCGCACACTTGCATTCAATGATAGATGATGCGCCTGGGCATATAGAGCTAGTTCATGATGCAACTGCGGGGTAACCCGAACATTGAAACTTCCCGTATAGGATCGTTCTGGTTGCTCATGATGCGCTGCGCACTCTGCCAAATACGCGTCAACGGCGCGTTCAAAATCAGCCCTTAATTCCGTAATCGTCGTTCCTTCATACGAGATTAAACTACTCATATCTACGACCTGGCCGTATAAAACACCGTCTTCCAAAGAGTATTCAACAGAGCCATGATACCCTTTATAACTTAAAAGTTGCTGCTTTGTCATATTAAATGCTCCTTTCTGAGATGATCGACCAATTGCCTTTGTTGATATGCCAGCAACGTTTTACGCGAGTGTGGTCTATGCATCAAGATTACGTTTGCGCCTGGTTTATAAAAACAAATTCGTGATCCGCTAGTTCTTCCTTTATTACTAACCCGATACCCGAAAAACCGTAACAACCGGACAACTTCAGTAAAGGTAACGTTCTGTGAGTTACCCACAAGCTTTGCGATAATCCCCGTTACATTGCTCACATCAAGCCCTCACAATCTTAGAATAGCGATTTTGCAGCACACTTGCAACTATTTTTTAGTTGCAAACAGTGTTTAGTTCTGCCCTCCAATTCTAAGAACAATCCTTGTGATTGCCACGCGCATTTTAAACATAAAGTGTGTCTTTTTAAAAAATACCTAGATACAAAAAAGGCTGGAACACGCGTCCCAGCCTCTCACATATTAACCGATTATCTTTATCCCCGTTGCGTCATCCGCCGCTCAATCCATGCCCAAACCGGTAGAATTAAGCCCGCCACAAATAGTGCGAAGACCGCAAAAAGGTTTAACAGTAGCTGATGATTCCACGCATGGGTCGCAACCGCAACGTCCTGCGGTAAGAAGCCCATCATCGCGCATACAAACGAGAAGATTAGGCAGAACCACCCTACTCCAAGGGCCGCCCACCGCTTCTTAATGAATACAAATCCGGACTTAAATTCGTTTTGGTGCCACCGGATCAAGATAAAGGCGATGAAAATCCAACAGTTCTTGAACGGGAAGACAATTCCGTTCAGGTTTAACAGCCAATTGAAAATCGAATTAATGCTTGGCAACGTTCCACTCAACAACAGAAGGAGCAGACACAAACCACTCGTAATCACGTAACTGTGCATCGGACGGCCGTTCTTATCCCGCTTAGCAAACCACTTCGGAATAAACTTTTCCGAAACATCACCGGCGATGACCCACGAAACCGAATCAAGTAGCACTGCTAGCTGGGCCAACATGTACAGCGTTTGAACAACCGCAAAGATGTACATCAAACTCTTCCCGAGGCCCATCCGCTCTCCTAACATCCGGAAAGCATAGAATGATCCGTTCATCTTCAGGTCGTTTGGCAGGTGGTTGGCGTTAAAGAACATTGCCAGCGCCAGCGTCCCGAAGATTGCCAAAAAGGCCGTCATGAACGCCAACATCCACATTGACTTCGGGAAATCCCGGTTCGGGTGCTTCATCCGCTTGAGGTACGGAATTACGATTTCCGCCCCGCACGCCGCAAACATCAACAGTCCCGTCGTTGACCAGTACTGCGATGAGAATGACGGAATAAAGGCGTGCAGGTTAAACGGCTGCGTCGCAATGTGGCCGCCGTGTAACAGTGACCAAATCGTCATGACAACGAATAAAATCGTCATGAAGAACATCGCAAACCCGCCCAGCGTTGACATGATTTCCAGGGAACGCTGGAAGAAGTTTTCAAACACAACGAAGATTAAGATGACCACAAACGTTAGGAGCCCAAACATAAAGTTTGACATCCGGTGACCCAGCGAATTGTTTCCCAGGATCAGCCAACCCAGCGCAACAATCGTTGAATTGGCCACATCAACGATGTACGGCAGACACGCTGCCCAGTACATCCACGCCGTTGCGTACCCCAAAACATCACTGTGGCTTGCCCGGCGAACCCACGAAGCTAATCCACTGTCCTGGCGGTCCCCAAAGGTTGCTCCCAACTGGGTAACCGACATTTCGTACGGAATAACAAACAGAAAAATCATTGCAACCCAGGTGAAGACAACCGCGAGCCCCTGATTTTGCAGCGGGTACATCAGGTCGTCAAACCCCATAATTGTCACAAAGTCCATTAATGCAATAACGGGCCAACTTATGTATTTTTTATTAGTGGTCCCTAATTGATTGTCCAATTCTCTCCCTCCAATCAGGCAATTGCCCATAAACATTTTACCAAAGATTAAGAAATATTAAAGGGATAATAAGAATTAAACCACCGTAAATCCCAAAAAGGCAACAAAAAAGGACCGTGCTTCTTAGCGCAATCCCTCAAACCAGTTTAATCTTGATTAACCTTTTTCCAATAATCGTTAATTACCCGGTGATTGGCATCCCAAAACGGCACTTTTACAACACCATCAATTTTGCCCCGGGGGACAAACCCGTAGTACCGGCTATCATTCGAAATTGCCCGGTTATCACCAAGAACAAAGTACTTTCCCGCGGGAACCTTAAAGGACTTTCCGGTCCCAATCCGAACCCCCTGTGCTTCCGGTAAGTTCAGGCTCGTTGTCCCCGTTGTTCGCTGCTTATGTGAAATAAAGGTCTGCGGAACGTATTTCCCGTTCACGTACAGCTCACCGTTGTTCTTATATGTAACGGTATCCCCTGGCAAGCCAATGACCCGCTTCACGTACTTGGTATTTTTTGCCACCGGCTGTCCCGTATTGTCAACGCCGTATGCGTTAAAGACAACCACCGAATCCCGGCGAATCTTTGCCCGCTTTAGAAGCATCACCCGTTCAGTGTTGTGGAGGTTGGGAGCCATTGATGCCCCATCAACCTTTACGAACTGGAACAACTCCGCCTTAATGAAAAGTCCCAGGGCTACCGCCAAAACAATTGGGATAACCCACCCCATAATTTTTTTAAACTTCTCCACGACTAAAAAGCTCCTTTACATTTTGTTTTGTTAAAATATGAACCGCTGATGGTGCGGTGGTTTCCGGACCGCCAGCATCTGTTCGTAATGCTTAAAGAAGTAACCGCCCAACGCACCAAAAACGACTTCAACAACCACAAACCACCAATCCATGGTATGCACGAACGGCAGGAAAATGGCTCCTAGATCCAAAACAATCCGGAGCCACCAGTCCACGGCATCATGGTGAATCACGTTGCTAATAAACGTCACCGTTCCGATTATTCCAACAAGAACCGTCACGCCGTACGCCGCATAAAATAACAGGTGATGATAATCCGCGACCGCTTCCGCCTGGGATAAGGAAAGCCCCCGCCGTTCGTTATACGCAATCGTCGCCCGAAAAATTAAATCCGCCAGTACGTAGGCCATTCCCAGGATAATCGTTATTGCATTTAGCCGCCGGTTCCATTGCATCCGCTACATTCACCCCAGTCCACTTTGATTATGCTGTTATTGTAAGCCTTTCAGGCTACGATAACGAAATTCTAAAGCGGTTTTAATATTTTTTCAAACTAAATTAAATAACCGGCGTAAATATGCCGCGCTTTCCCGCTGCGGCCGCGAATCATTCGGATCATCCATCGCAATTTCGTAGATATAACTGGCCTGCGAATTTAACAGCGGCATCACCCGCTGCCAATCGATCCGCCCCTTCCCTAACGGAAGGCTGTCATGCTGGATTCCCATCGAATCAACCAAGTGATAGTGCACCACCTGCGGCGCCAGCCGTTTCAGCGATGCCGCCAACCGGTCATTTGAGCCGTGTTCATGGATAAAGCAGTGGGACGTATCAAAGGCAAGCCGCCAATGGTGCGTCATGATGCGCCGGTCCATCTGGGGATCCCCGTAAAAGAAGATGGGGGAAATCGAATTCTCAAACATAATATGCTTCTGCCCCATCCGCGCAAACCGGTCTATCCGGTTCATCGCCACTTCCCGGGCTGCCGCCAACGAGCGGTACTGGGCGAGAAACTCAGGAACCTGCCGGCTATACGAGCCATGAACCAAAAGCTGCACGTCGTGGTCAAACGCAATCCGCAGGAGGTTTTCCGTTGTTTCCTCAATAAACCGGTATAACCCCGGCATGTAATCCTCCGGCGCAATTAGCTCGGTGTAGTTTACCTTGTGATACCGCATGGGTTGGTGAATCACAATTCGCCTGGTAACCTCTTGTACCCGGACCACAGCCTCCTCCAGCCGTTTCAAGCCTTGAGGGGTCATGTCCGCTTCCGTGGTATAAAATTCAAACACATCGGGGCGGTATTGAAGCCGCTCTTCCATCTGTTCGGCAGCTGGACTGGCCTTTAATCCAAGTAACACCTGCATACGATCGCCTTCTTCTAACTACTTATCAATATCACGCATCCACGCTAATGCCAGTGCCTTTTCACCCAAATGAGTCCCAATTACCGGGCCAAAATAGCTGATATCGACCGGATAATCCGGGTACTGCTTTTGGAGCCGGTGCTGCCACTTCGCAGCCATTTCTGGATCATTTGCATGAATTACAAAAAGATGTAACGGATAGTCCACGTCCTTCATTCGTTCCGCAAATAACGCTTCCGCCCGCTTCAAGGCCTTTTTCGTTGACCGCACCTTTTCAAAGCCAACGATTTCGTCGGTCTGTTCGTCAAACGTCAACAACGGTTTGATTTTCAAAACGCTTCCAATGAAGGCCGCCGTGTTTGATAACCGCCCGCCCCGAACAAGGTTTTGGAGATCGTCAACTACAAAGTACTCCCCGATAGTATCCCGTAACTCAGTTAGGGCCGCAATAATCTCATCGGCAGACTTACCTGCATTTGCCATCCGGGCCGCCTTAACAGCTAACATTCCCATTAAAATCACCGTAATCCGTGAATCAAACGGAATCACCCGTACGCCCGGAACCTGATCCTTGACGCTTTCAAGCGTTGCGACTAATCCTGAAATCGTTCCGGCCAGGTGAATACTAATAACCGTATCATACCCCTGTTTTCCTAACTCTTCGTAGAGACTCAACAGTTCACCCACCGGTGGTTGTGATGTTTTTGGAAATTCGCGGGCCGTCCGTAATTTGGCATAAAAATCCGTCGTTGTTATGTCAACGCCTTCCCGGTACGTCTGCCCGTCAACCGTAAACGGAATCGGCACAACGTGAATGTTATTTTCCTTCACCTGTTCTGCCGAAAGGTATGCTGTACTGTCAGTGACAACAGCAATCTTCATTCCCTTCACCTACTTATCCTCAATAATCGTCCGTTTCATCATATCATAGATAGCCCTAAAAGACACGGGGAAGGCAACCATTTCGACAGCAAAGAAACGCCGTCATTGCGGGCAAAACAAGCTTTGCGGTAGAATGGAAAGGACAATAGAAACCGAAAGGAGGGCTTATTATGGCCTTTGACGGCATGTTTACCCATGCAATGACCCGTGAACTCAACACCCTTCTTCAGGGAAGTCGGGTCATGAAAATTTCTCAGCCGTTCCCGAATGAAATTATCCTTACCATGCGCGCACACCGGACAAATTATCCCGTTCTTTTATCCGCCCACCCGAACTACGCCCGGGTGCAGGTAACGACGATTCCGTATACGAACCCCCCCGTTCCGACGAACTTTACGATGGTGCTGCGGAAGTACCTTGAAAACGCGCACCTCGTGGCCATCGAGCAGCCTGAAAACGACCGGGTCATGAACTTTAAGCTCCTCACCCGGACCGAACTTGGCGACCAGTTACCCCTCGTTCTCAGCGTTGAAATTATGGGCCGGTACAGTAATATCATTCTGATTAACCAGGAAGAAAACCGGATTATTGATGCCATTAAACACGTTGGTATGGATCAGGACCGCTACCGGACAATCTTGCCCAACGCCGAATACCGGGTGCCGCCCAAGCAAGACAAGGTCAATCCGTTTGCCCTGGCAGCAGTTGACATCGTTGAAAACACCGTTCAGACACTGCCGCAGTCAGAGTGGCGGCCGCAACTTCAACGGAAACTTCAAGGTTTGAATTCCGCCTCAGCACAACTCCTTACGTGCTACCTTCAACAGAACGGTACGGCGGCCATGAACCTGAACCGGTTTCTAGCAGCGGCCGACCACCCGACGCCAGTAATTACTAGCACGGGAAAGCGGATGGAATTTAGCTTTACTTCGCCGTTAACGGATGACCCCACCATCAGCCAGTTTGACACGCTAAGTGCGATGCTTGACCAGTTTTACCAGGAAAAAGCTACCCGGGACCGGGTAAATCAGCAGGGCGCCCGGTTAATCCACGTGGTTAAACAAAACCTGAAGAAGAATAAAACAAAGCTGAAAAAACTGGAAAAAGAACTCGCAGCCACCGATAATGCGGACGAGTTTCGTGTCAAGGGAGAATTACTGACCACTTATATGGGCCAGCTCCATCCCGGAATGAAGCGGATTACCGTCCAAAACTTTTACGATAATAACCGGGACATTACAATTACCCTTTCCCCCGAGTTGGGGCCGTCCCAAAACGCTCAGAAATACTTCAAGCGGTATAACAAGCTGAAAAACGGGGTGAAATACATCTCCCACCAGATTGAACTGACCACCACCGAAATTAACTACCTGGATAGCATTGCTACGCAAATTGAACTCGCTACACCGAGTGAATTACCGGACATTAAAATGGAGCTACAACAGCAGGGATACCTCCGGCCAGAAAAGCGGCTCAAAAGCGGAAAACGCCGGCGGCAAAAGCTAAGTCGGCCGGACCGGTACGTGGCAAGTGACGGAACCCCAATTATGGTTGGGAAAAACAACCTTCAAAACGATCAGCTCACCCTTAAAACCGCCCGCAAAAGTGACATTTGGCTCCACGCCAAAAATGTCCCGGGATCACACGTTATTGTGAGTGATGCTGATCCTAGTGAAGCCACCCTCACGGAAGCAGCCCAATTAGCCGCCTACTTCTCCAAGGCGCGCAATTCCGCCAACGTGCCGGTTGACTACGTGGCCGTGCGTCGCATTCGGAAACCCAACGGCGCGAAGCCGGGGTTCGTTATCTATGAGGGGCAGCATACCCTCTTCGTTACCCCCAATAAAGCAGTCGTTGAGCGGTTAAAAAATTCTTCAGGAGGACAGGCATGACTTCAATTTACGTTGCTGACGATGTGGTTACCCTTGCTAAGCAAGTATTAGAAAGTGATACCACTGGCCATGATTTTTACCATGTTGCCCGGGTTGCAAGGAATGCCGTTCGGTTGTACCGGGATGATTTCCCAACGGCTTCACTTCCCACCCTCCAGCTAATCGCCACGATGGGATACCTGCACGACGTTGTGGACGAGAAGGTCACGGCAACCCCCACTACCCGGTGGCGTCAAATTATGGCGTTACCCACTATTCAGCGGTTTTGCCCCGAAGATCGGGAAATTCTCCGTACAACCATCACCCACATGTCGTATGCAGCTAACCTGGAACACCACTTTGAGCTCCCCGTTCCTGGGCAGTACGTTCAGGATGCTGACAGTTTGGATGCCTTAGGAGCAATTGGAATTGCGCGGGCGTTTGCCTATGGTGGCGCTCACCACCATCCAATTTACGACCCCACCATTCCCGTTGTGATGAGTTCTAACAGGGAAACTTACCGGCAGCACGAGGAGACCAGTATTAACCACTTTTACGAAAAACTGCTCCACCTGGAGGCAACCATGAACACCACCGCTGGAAAGAAGCTGGCACACACCCGCACCGCGTACATGCGGGCGTTCCTGGATAAATTCATGCACGAGTGGAACGAATAACCAGAGCTAAGTAAGGGAGACCGTGACTTCCCCGTCATGGTCTCCCTTATTAACGATTTATTCTTCTTTTTGCGCTTGACTTCCTGTTCGCAGTCGTTGGGGAATTCCGTCTGTTTGGGGATCAAGGATAAACGATCCGTTAGAGTACCGGTCCCCAACCGGGAAGGCCGCCGGATCAACCGAAAGAACCTGTCCCGTTGTCGTCATTACTTCCAGTTGCTTCCCGGCAGCAACAACCATCCCCGCAACAATCCGGTGAGGATTACGCTTTAATTCACGGAGAATCTGCACCCCCCGCCGAGCCCGGGATGTCAGCGGCACTTCAGCCACCTTCATCCGTTTAAACGCGCCCCGCTGGGTAACCAATGCCACCTGGGCATCCTCGTGGACAAGGAGAACTGCGCTTAGCTGGTCGTCGCGTAAATCCATACACTTTACCCCGGCAGCCCGCGCGCCGCTCACGGGAACTTCACTAAGGGCATACCGTAAACCATACCCTCCGTGGGACATGCAGAAGACCTGCGTCGCCGGATCTTCGGTTGGCTGGTATGCTGCCAAAAGTACTTCGTCATCCGGCGCCTTAAGCTTCATAAAGACGCTCGCCCGGGAACGGTATGTCCGTCCCGGTTTCAGGGCGGCAAATTCCGTTCGCTTAATCAACCCGTTACGGGTAGCAAACACAAACTGCCCCGGCTGCTTCAAATCAGGGAAGCACAGCGCTTGAATAACCACTTCATCCGCGTCCAGCCCAACACTTTGGGACAAATGTTCCCCCGTTTCCTTCCAGCGGGTTTCGAGCACTTCATGCACGGGCCGGTAAATCACGTTCCCCTTATTCGTAAAGATAAAGAGGTGGTCAAGGGTGTTAACGGTCTGCTCAAGAACCGGATAATCATCGTCCTTCAGCCCATTCTCGTCCCCCGACGCCTTGTAAGACCGCAAAGAAGAACGCTTCACGTAACCTGTTCGCGAAACCAAAAGCTGGACGTCTTCCTTCGCCACCGTTACTTCGGTCTTCACGGTCAGGGACTGAATCTTATCCTGAATCTCCGTTAGCCGCGGCGTACCGTACTTCTTCGCTACGGCCGTCAGTTCACGCTTAATTACCCGGTCCAGTTCCTTAGGACTCCCCAGGACCTTCTCGTACCGGGCAATTTGTTTGGCCAATTCATCCGCTTCCCGCTGCAGTGCCGTCACGTCCGTGTTTGTTAACCGGTATAATTGCAGGGAAACAATGGCTTCCGCCTGCTTCTCCGTGAAATCATACTGGGCCACTAAATTATTCTTGGCGTCCTTCTTATTTTCTGAACCGCGAATTGTTTTAATCACCTGGTCGAGAATTGATAACGCCTTGATCAACCCCGCCACAATGTGCTGGCGGTCCTGAGCCTTTTGCAAATCAAACTGCGTTCGCTTGGTCGTTACCTGCCGCTGGTGGTCCAAGTACGCCGTAAGGATGGTTTTTAACCCCACGTGTTCGGGCCGCTTGTTGTTGATGGCCACCATGTTGAAGTTGTAGGTTACCTGCAGATCCGTGTTCTTAAACAGGTAATTCAAAATTCCCTGGGCCTGCGCGTTCTTTTTCAGTTCGACAACGATGCGGAGCCCTTCCCGGTCACTCTCATCGCGCACTTCACTGATTCCTTCAACCCGCTTTAATAGGCGTAACTCGTCGATTTTTTTAACGAGCAGGGCCTTATTAACCTCATACGGAATTTCGGTAATGACGATTTGCTGCTTACCACCCCGCAACGGTTCAATGGTCGTTTTTGCCCGCAGAACCGTTTTACCGCGGCCGGTTTCATACGCCTGCCTGATTCCGTCCCGGCCCTGCATAATTCCACCAGTCGGGAAATCAGGTCCCTGAACAAACTGCATCAGGTCAGCCAATTTAGCTTCCGGATAGTCAATTAAGTACACTAGCACATCGATGACCTCCGTCAGGTTATGCGGCGGAATCTCCGTTGCGTACCCAGCAGAAATCCCCGTAGCCCCGTTAACCAGCAGGTTGGGGAACCGGGCTGGAAGAACCGTGGGCTCGTACTCCGTATCATCGAAGTTAAGCACCATCGCCACGGTTTTTTTATCAATGTCTTTCAGCATTTCCGCGGCAATCTCAGACAAGCGGGCTTCGGTATACCGCATTGCGGCCGGCGGATCCCCATCCATCGACCCGTTATTCCCGTGCATTTCAATTAACGGCGCCCGCAGCTTCCAGTTTTGACTAAGCCGCACCATCGCCTCGTAAATCGAACTATCACCGTGCGGGTGAAAATTACCCATGACGTTCCCCACAGACTTAGCCGACTTTCGGAACGCCTTATCGTGGGTGTTTCCGTCCTGGTTCATCGCAAATAAAATCCGCCGCTGAACGGGTTTAAGCCCATCCCGGATATCCGGCAAAGCCCGTTCCTGAATAATATACTTGGAATAACGCCCAAACCGTTCACCCATCACCGCTTCCAGTGAAAGTTCCTGAATATGACTTGTTTCCTTGGTCGTCAAAAACACCCCTCCTTAATCTAATTCATCGGTGAACAACGGGACGGATTCGCCGGATTTGGTTTCTGCGGAAGGAGTCCCGTGAGCACCTTCTGCCGCAATCGTATCCAACAGACTGCCATCCTCTTCCAGTGAGAACTGAACGTTCTTTTCAATCCACTTCCGCCGTGGTGCAACCTTGTCGCCCATCAGCGTCGTAACCCGCTTTTCAGCCACCTGAGCGTCATCAATCCGCACACGAACCAGTGTCCGGGTAGCCGGGTTCATCGTTGTTTCCCACAGCTGGTCGGCGTTCATTTCACCAAGCCCCTTAAACCGTTGGAGAGAATATCCCTTTCCCATTGCGGCGGTTACCTGGTCAAGCTCGCCGTCCGTCCACGCGTACCGCACTTGCAGCTTTCCCTTAACCTTCTTTTGCACCTTATACAACGGCGGCAACGCAATGTACACCCGGCCAGCGTCAATCATCGGCCGCATATATTTGTAGAAGAACGTTAGGAGCAGAATCTGGATGTGGGCCCCGTCGGTATCCGCATCGGTCATAATAATGATTTTGTCGTAGTTGGCATCCTGAATGTCAAACTCCGGGCCCACTCCCGCACCAATCGTGTATATCATGGTGTTGATTTCTTCGTTTTTCATAATATCCTGAAGCTTAGCCTTTTCGGTATTCAGCACCTTCCCACGGAGAGGAAGAATGGCCTGGAACTTCCGGTCACGCCCCTGCTTTGCCGATCCACCGGCAGAGTCTCCTTCCACTAAGAAGAGTTCGTTGCGCTTAGCGTTCCGGGACTGTGCCGGGGTTAATTTTCCGGATAGTAACCGATCCTTCTTCCGCCGTTTCTTTCCGTTTCGGCTCTCATCCCGGGCTTTCCGGGCAGCTTCCCGGGCATCCCGGGCCTTTAACGCCTTCCGAACCAGTTCCTGGGCAAAGTCACCGTTTTCCATCAGGTAGTATCCGAGCTGCTCGTTCACCACGTCAGCAACTGCTGTGCGGGCTTCCGGCGTCCCGAGTTTTCCCTTAGTCTGCCCTTCAAACTGCAGGAGTTCTTCCGGAATTCGGACGGAGATGACTGCTGATAGCCCTTCCCGGACGTCACTTCCGTCTAAATTCTTACTTTTTCCCTTCAGCAGCCCCACTTTCCGGGCATACTCATTAAACGCCTTGGTCCACGCCGCCTTCATTCCAGCTTCGTGACTTCCCCCGTCCTTAGTCCGTACGTTGTTAACGAACGAAATAATGTTTTCGGAGTACCCGTCGTTATACTGAGCAGCAACCTCTACTTCAATTCCCTGCTGCTTCCCCTCAAAGTACATCACGTCCCCGAGAACGTCCTTTTCCTCGTTTAAGTACGTGACAAACTCCTTAATTCCCTCTTCAAAGTGGAAGGTATCGCTGGTATTCGTCCGTTCGTCGGTAAGGGTGACCTTAACCCCCTTCAACAGGAAGGCCGCTTCCCGTAAACGCTCCGCTAAGACATCGTACTTATAGTGGGTCGTCGAAAAAATGGTCGGATCCGGCTTGAACGTCACGGTTGTCCCCGACTGGCGCTTCGCCTTACCGAGTTTTTTAAGGGTGCCCACCGGGTGACCCCCGTTTTCGAAGTCTTCCTCGTATTCAATTCCGTCCCGAACAGTATTGACCGTCAACCGGCTTGACAGGGCGTTGACAACCGACGCCCCCACACCATGGAGTCCCCCGGATGTCTTATAACCGCCCTGGCCAAACTTTCCTCCGGCATGCAGAACGGTAAAGATGACTTCGACCGTTGGAATTCCCGTTGCATGCATTCCGACCGGCATCCCCCGACCATAGTCCGAAACGGTAATGGAATCGTCTGCGTGGATGGTCACATCAATCTGTTTGCCGTAACCAGAAAGGGCTTCGTCCACCGCGTTATCAACAATTTCGTATACCAGGTGGTGAAGACCCTTTGAATCAGTCGAACCGATGTACATTCCGGGGCGTTTCCGGACAGCTTCCAGTCCCTTGAGGACCTGGATTGAATCGTCATTGTACTTGGTCTGTCCCATCTACCGCAACACCTTCCTATCGTTTATTCTTAATTAATCTGGTTTCAATGGCGAAATTATGCCATAGCACAGATGATTATACCACACCATTTCCCAGTGCCTTTCACTTTAAAATTCGTGGTACTTACTGCCTTTCCATGCTAGAATGAAAGGGCATAAACTGAGGAGGAATTACTAATGCTTACGGTGAAGGTGATTTTAATCCTACTGGGCGGATATCTCTTAGGTTCAATTCCGTCAGGCGTATGGATTGGGAAGCTTTTTTACAAAAAAGATATTCGTAACTTTGGAAGTGGCAATATGGGAACAACCAACGCCTTTCGGGTGTTGGGAAAAAAGGCTGGAATTATTGTATTCCTGATGGACATGCTTAAGGGGTCGGCAGCAGTGGCACTTGCCATTGTTTTGCATGCGCCGTTTAATCCCCTGCTGGCCGGAATTGCCGCAATTATCGGGCACGTCTTCCCGCTCTTCGCTAACTTTAAGGGCGGAAAGGCCGTCGCAACCAGTGCCGGCGCACTTCTTGTTTACAATCCAGTTCTGTTTGTGATTGGGTGTGCTCTCTTTGCCGTAACGTTATACCTCACCAGTATGGTCAGCATGGCGAGCCTCACGTGCTTTGTGGTCGTCACCATCCTGGCATTCCTGATGCATGATTATTTCTTAGGCGTAATCGGATTGCTGGTGACAATCTTTGTCTTTATCCGTCACCGCCAAAACATCAAACGAATCGAAAACGGTGCTGAGAACATGGTTTCCTTCGGACTGGGTTACCAGCGGCGGCAGCAAGAACATAAGGAAAAGTAAAATTGAAAGGCTCTTTGTCAAATCCTGTTGATGGAGAGATTGCGTCGCCTATTTTTAGGCGGCGTTTTTTGGTATCTTCGCATTCTCAAGTAACATAATACGGCGGATAAGCTGATCATAATTGCGGAAGCCATAGGCCACTCGTTGAAGCTGTTTGATTTTCCGAATCGTGCCTTCCAAAGCACCATTGGAGTACGGCGAACATGCGCCATTAATGACGTACTGGTAATTATGTTTTAGGCTTCGTAAAACACCCTGCATTTGGGGGCCGACGTGGTGCGTTTGGTTTAAGCACGCCGCGAGGCGCTGGGGGTCACGCTGCCGTAAAGCATGGTTAATTTCCTGCATAACATCGTAAGTATTATTTAGTTGTTTATTAAGTTGAAGACCGTTGTTAACGTGTTCTACGGGCGAAATCCATTGTTGAAGGTGAACATCATAGTAGTTGTGCGTACTTAACTGATCACTGGCAATCAAATACTGTTTCCAGCCAAACTTGAGATACTTGTAGGCCCGCGAATGGGGGTCAAAGTCTTTAATAATCTGGGCACGTAATTGATTAAAAGCCCGGTTAATCATTTGGCAAAGGTGGAAACGATCCAGAACAATCATCGCATGTGGGAAAAGACGCTTAATAATCGTTTGATAATGGTAGTTGAGATCGAGCGTAATCGTTTGAACCCGAGCGCGTTCAGCCGCTGAGAAGCCGTTAAAGTAATTCAAGAGTGACCGTTGGTCGCGTTGACCCAGAATTTGATAAATCCGATGGGTATCATTGTCTAAACAAATAAAATGTAACTGGTGGCCAACACCGCGAAACTCATCGAAGGCCAAGTTTACTGGTAAACCGGCTTGTTTGACTTGCGGAAAGGCAGTGACAGTCGCCAATTCACGGGCTACTGTACTAGGAGAGACGCCCGTATCCGCCGCAATTTCCGTCATTGCCAATTGACGTGTTAGTTTAATCCGCACTTTTTGTTTAACGGCATTACTAATATGACAATGACGATCAACGAGCGGTGTAGTCGCCATCATTGTGGCGTGACAATGTTGGCAACGTAAGCGTTCTTTACGTAAATCAAGATAAACTGGCCGCGAAGCGTCCACTGTCAGGTACGGGATGGATACATGTGCACTCCCGTTGTGAACAAGTGTTGGGAAATCACAAGCTGAGCATCGCTTGGCCGTTGCTTTAAGGGTGCCATAATAGACTTTCGCGCGCCGACCGTGCCGTAATTCTGTTTGGCAACCAGTAAAAATAATATTATTGTCTTTAATATCAAGCGCAAAGTGGGTATAATCATTAATAGAGTTCATAGTAAAAGAGTTCATAGTATCAAATCCTTTCTTTGGGTATTAGTGGGGTTTGGAGCTATGGCTCTTTTTTATTGGTCACAGCACCAAAAAATCTCGTTGATATAGTTTAACATTTAACCATATCAACAGGATTTAGTGTAGAGCCTTTTTTATTCTCCAGCGTCAACGGCCGGATAGGGTGATGCGATGTGCTATAATTACGCTGGAATAAATAATGAAGTAAGGGAGATTTTGTGGGTGACGAACACGACGGTTATCGAACGGGAATACCGGCTCGCTAATCCTAAGATTGCGGGGCCATTGTTTGGGATTAACGATGAATTTTTGCACCTAATTGAGGAAGGGCAAAAGGTGACGCTTAATCCGACGGGCGAGGCCGTTAAGATTACTGGTTCGGCCGAGGCGGTCCAACGGGTAAAGGCGATTTTCGATGCGTTGATTAAGATTATTAATCAAGGAATCCGCTTAGGCGGTCCGGACATTGTTTCGGCAATGACGATGGCTGAGCATCACCGTCTGGAGTACTTCCCTGACCTGTACACGACCATTCTCCTTAAGGACGCGAAGGGGCGCCCGATCCGGGTAAAGAACTACGGGCAACGCCAGTACGTGCAAGCCGTTAAGCACAATGACCTTACGTTTGGAATTGGTCCGGCGGGGACCGGGAAAACGTTTCTGGCGGTTGTCATGGCCGTCGCAGCGCTCAAGCGGA
This sequence comes from Candidatus Ligilactobacillus avistercoris, assembly GCA_019119415.1. Taxonomy (GTDB): domain Bacteria; phylum Bacillota; class Bacilli; order Lactobacillales; family Lactobacillaceae; genus Ligilactobacillus; species Ligilactobacillus hohenheimensis. The sequence continues at coordinate 51,073 of DWXB01000011.1, forward strand.
AAGAGGTTGAACGCCTGATTCTGACCCGGCCGGCGGTTGAGGCGGGCGAATCTTTGGGGTTCCTTCCGGGAGACCTCAAGGAAAAGGTGGACCCGTACCTTCGGCCACTGTATGATGCACTGCACGCAATTTTTGGCACTGATCATACCGACCGTTTGATTGAGCGCGGCGTGATTGAAATTGCACCGTTGGCTTACATGCGGGGGCGGACGCTCGATAATGCGTTTGTTATTCTGGATGAAGCCCAAAACACCACGCGCCAACAGATGAAAATGTTTCTGACCCGCCTTGGGTTTGGTTCAAAGATGATCGTGAACGGCGATGAAACGCAGATTGATTTGCCACAGGGACACCGCGCCAGTGGATTAGTAGATGCCCGGCGTGTTTTACGTAACCAACCGCACATTGGGTTTGTTACGTTTGACCAGGCTGACGTGGTGCGGCACCCGGTTGTTTCAGAAATTATTAATGCCTACGCCCAGGCCGCAAAGGAGGAGCAGTAGTGGACTTAGAGATTTATGATGAAACTAAAAAAGTTAGTGCTGAGCGGATTCAGTTAATTAATGACATCCTAAACTTTGCGGGAAAGGCGATTGACCTGCCGGATAATACGGAGATGTCGGTGACACTCGTGGACAACGACCGAATTCACGCGATTAATAAGAAGTACCGGGGCGTGGATAAGCCAACCGACGTTATTAGTTTTGCGATTGAGGATGATCCGGAGGACGATGTGATTATCATGCCGGAAGGGGAGGAACTTCCCCGGAACATCGGCGATATTTTCATTTCAATGGAAAAGGTGGCGGAGCAGGCCGCCTACCTGGGACATTCCGAAGAACGGGAGCTCGGTTTCCTGGCTTTGCACGGGTTCTTACACCTTAACGGGTACGATCACATGAAACCGGAAGACGAAGAAGAAATGTTTGGCTTACAGCGAAAGATTTTGGGGGACTTTGGGCTTGAACGCTAATCAAAACCAAAATAAGTGGAAGAACCACCACTTTATTCAGGCGCTGCGCCACGCCCTTGACGGGGTACGCACAGCGTTTCGGGAAGAGCGGAACCTCCGCTTTCACTGTTGTGCTGCCGTGGGCGTAGTTGTCTGCGGTTTTCTTTTCCGGCTAACGTGCTCGGAGTGGCTGTGGCTGCTTGCGGCGGTTACACTCGTGGTAGTAAGTGAACTATGGAATACCGTTGCGGAGAACCTGGCTGACTTGGCCAGTCACCTGCAGCGGGATGAGCTTGCGAAGAAGGCTAAGGACATTGCGGCGGGAGCAGTGCTGGTGGCAGCGGGATTTGCGGTGCTTGTGGCGGTGTTTGTCTTTGGCCCGCACATTCTGGCGCTGATGAAATAGCACTGAAAGGAGAAACTGATGCAGGAAAACTTTCATTCGGGGTTTGTTGCCATCTTAGGCCGGCCTAACGTTGGGAAATCCACCTTTTTAAACCGGGTCGTGGGCCAGAAAATTGCGATTATGAGTGATAAGGCGCAAACAACCCGGAATAAAATTCAGGGGATTTACACGACGGATGGCGCTCAAATTGTTTTCATTGACACGCCGGGGATTCATAAACCGCACAGTCGGCTGGGGGATTTTATGGTGGACGCTGCACTTTCCACCCTTAATGAGGTGGATGCGGTGCTCTTCATGGTAAACGCCACCCAAAAACGGGGGCGGGGCGACGACTTCATTATTAACCGCCTTAAACAGGTGCACCAGCCAATTTACCTGGTGGTTAATAAGATTGATAAGGTCCACCCGAACCAGCTGCCGGAGATTGTGGCGGCCTACCAGAACAGCTTAGATTTTGCGGGGGTGTTCCCAATTTCAGCCCTTGAGGGGAATAACTGTCCCCAGCTGGTGGATGAATTGGTTCACCGGTTACCAGAAGGGCCCCAGTACTATCCGGCCGACCAAATCACCGACCACCCGGAACGGTTTGTGATTAGCGAGTTAATCAGGGAAAAGGTGTTGCAGTTGACGCGGGAAGAGGTGCCGCACTCCGTGGCGGTGGTTACCGAGCGGGTTCAGCGCAAGGACGATGAAAAGATGCTGGTGCAGGCCACCATCGTTGTCGAGCGGAAGAGCCAGAAGGGCATTATCATCGGCAAGGGCGGCAAGATGCTTAAGCAGATTGGTGTCCGGGCCCGGAAGGACATTGAACGGATGCTGGGTGATCGCGTTTACCTGGAGTTATGGGTGCGGGTGCAGCCTAACTGGAAGGACCGGCAGGTTGACCTGCGGGAACTTGGTTACCGGGCAGAAGATTATAAGTAATGGAGGGTAGGCATGACCATCTACCGGGCAGTTGAATTTCAAGGTATGGTTGTTTCCAGGCGGGACTACAAGGAACGGGACATGCTGGTAACGATGTATACCGACCGGTTCGGTTACCGGACCTTTTACGTGCGGGGAGCGCATAAGCGGGGCTTTCGGCTCGCCGCAGCGATTCTTCCGTTTACGTGGGGCACCTACGTCGGTAACGTCAATGATGATGGGCTATCGTATATCAATGCGGCCAAAAACCTGCAGCAGTGGGCCGGGTTGTACCAGGATATTATGTTAAACGCCTACGGTACGTATCTCCTTGAGCTGACGCAGCATGCGGTGCGGGGCGATTTAGCCCTTGCACAGCAGTGGTTTTCCCGGATTCGCCGGGCGTTAGCCATGATTGACGATGGTTTGGACCCGCAGGTGGTAACAAACATTGTTGAAGTGCAGCTGTGGCGGTGCTTTGGGGTGATGCCGCACCTGACTGATTGTGTGGTGTGCCACGAGCAAACGCCGCCGTTTGATTTTTCCTTGGAAATGGGAGGATTATTGTGTCGCCGACACTGGTCCCGGGATCCCCAGCGGTTGCGCCTCGATGCCCACACAATATATTTTTTGCGGCAGTTTACGGTACTAAACCTCGAGCGGGTAAACCAGATTGACATCCGCCCGGCAACGAAGCGCAACCTACAACTGGTGATTGACCGCGTCTATGACCACTATGTTGACTTGCAGCTCCGTTCGCGGGAATTTTTACGCAAGATGATGGTGGCGCCAGACTTGCAGGTGCGGCGAAAAGGCGCAAATTCAGATCAGAAAAAATAGGCTGAGGATTAGACTTCCTCAGCCTGTTTTAGAATGATAAACTACTTCACGGAAAAGCTAGCCGTTGTGTGAACCTGTGCATTAGTTAATCCGGTTTGGTGCTGTTTGTTGTAATCTGCCATCACGTACTTATGGTATTCAGCCATGGTGGTAAACATGTATGGCAACGTCCAGAAAAAACCAATGCCGTAGGTGATAATGCTTAGAACAAACCATCCGAAGAATGACAACATTAACCCCAATAATTCCCATTTATGGCCGTCCATTACTTTGCGGCTTAGGGTGATTGCTTCCCGAGCCGTCATGGGTGTTCCGTTATCGATGGCATCCTGGATGATGTAGAGGGACTGGGAGTAGGCCAACGCCTTAATCCAGCCGGGAATAAAGAAAAGCAAGAACCAGAGAATATTAAAGACTGTGGATAAAAGCCACGTCTTAAAGAAGCGCCAACCCCGGTGGTGGATAAACTGGCTAAAGGTTGCCGCAAAAACGTTGTCTGTTTTTTTACCGTTAACAAGGTCGTAGGTGGCCGCTTGCATGCCCGTTTGAAGGAATAGTTGGACGCAGGTGATAATAAATAAAAGAATGGCTGCAATGATCATGAAGATACCAAGAAAGACATATAGGCCACCATTATCAGGATTAAAAATAAATATGGCAGGGAACGATGTAATTAATAATAATACATAGCCAGCAGCTACCATGATGTTACTTGCGATTCCAAAAATAAGGACGGTGAGGGCGCCCCAGCCCCAGTTTCCCCGTAACTTCTCCTTGGCCGCAGTTTTTAATTCTTTCCATAACATAAAATTCACTCCCCATATGTACTAAACAAAACCTGTTCCAGGAAGCTCCAGAACAGGTTTTATTATAGTATATTAAATCACTAGGCGTTAAAACTGGCCGTTTGCTGACCATCAGTTGATGTCTGCCCCTGCCGCTTTGCGTATTCGTCCATCACGTACTTGTGGTATTCGGCAAACGTGGTTTGCATGTAAGGTATCAGCCATAGTAACCCAATCCCACAGGTAAATATTGATAAGATTCCCCAACCAAGGAACGAGAGACAGAGAACGAAAAGCTCCCACTTGTGACCGTCCATTACCTTCCGGCTAAGTGTGATAGCTTCGGTGGCTGTCATTGTTTTCCCTGCATCGGCAGCATCCTGGGCAATGTAAATAACTTGGGAGTATGAGAACATCTTGATCCATCCAGGAATAACAAACAAAAGACTCCATAAAAATTGGAAAACGTAGCTCAACAGCCAGGTTTCAAAAAGCCGGCCTGCCCGTTGCCCGTTAAACTGACTAAATACAGCCATGAAGACGTTGTCAGTTTTTTTATCATTTACTAAATCGTACATCGCTGACAATAACCCGACGGTTAAGAAGGACGAAATAAGGCAAGCAACTATCTTAAATGGAAAAATTCCGACAAAGAAGGCAACTACGCTAAGAATCAATACGACTAACGCGCCCCAACCCCAGTTTCCGCGCAACTTTTCCTTGGCAGCGGCCTTTAAATCAGCACGTGTCATCAATCAACAACTCCTTTTATGTAATTTAAACGTTAATAATCCTATCAAATAAAGTGGGGGGGGGTCAAGGGTCGTACCTGATAAACGTTGACATTGCACCGTTTTTTTACTATTCTAGGCGGTGGAAAAGTTTAGTGACGACGGATGAGGATGAACGGTGTCAGCCGTACAGCGAGCCCCGGAAGTGTGAGGGGGCCGGTGAGCCGTTCGGGGCGCTTCCCGAACTAAATTAATTAAGTGCTAACGAAGATAGTTCGCTAGAAATAGGGTGGAACCGCGGTGAAAATCGTCCCTATGTGCCTGGCAAGGGCTCATGGATGATTGGGCCGCGGGTTAATTTTTATAAGGAGGATACAAATGACAGCGAAGTTATCCGTGCAGGATATCATCCTGACACTTCAGCAGTTTTGGGCGGAACAGGGATGCATGCTCATGCAGTCCTACGATACGGAAAAGGGGGCCGGAACGATGAGTCCGTACACGTTTTTACGGGCGATTGGGCCGGAACCATGGAACGTTGCCTACGTGGAACCGTCCCGGCGGCCAGCTGATGGGCGGTATGGTGAAAACCCTAACCGGTTATACCAGCACCACCAGTTCCAGGTGTTAATGAAGCCATCACCGCAAAACATCCAGGAGTTATACCTGCAGAGTTTACAGCGGCTGGGAATTGTGGCAACCGAACACGATATCCGGTTTGTCGAGGATAACTGGGAGAACCCGTCAATGGGCTGTGCCGGGGTCGGCTGGGAAGTCTGGCTGGACGGAATGGAAGTCACCCAGTTTACCTACTTCCAGCAAGTCGGTGGCCTTGAAGTGAACCCCGTGGCCGTTGAGGTGACGTACGGGTTGGAACGGCTGTCGTCATACATTCAGGACGTCAACTCCGTCTTTGACCTTGAATGGGCGGACGGTGTTTTGTACGGCGACATCTTTAAGGAACCAGAATTTGAACACTCAACGTATTCGTTTGATGAAAGCGATCAGGAAATGTTGCTGCAGCAGTTTGACACCTTTGAGAAGGAAGCAAAGCGGCTCTTAGAGTTAAACCTGGTTCACCCGGCATACGACTACATCTTAAAGTGTAGCCACACATTTAACTTACTGGATGCGCGGGGGGCGGTCTCCGTTACCGAACGGGCGGGGTACCTTTCCCGGATCCGGAACATGGCACGGAAGGTCGCGCGGGTCTTTGTTGCCGAACGAAAGAAGCTCGGGTTCCCGTTGATTAAGGACGATCAGCTCCGGCAGCAGCTCTTAGCAGAGGAGGAGAAATAATGGCACATACGTTTTTACTTGAAATTGGGGTCGAAGAAATGCCGGCCCACGTGGTAACGCCCAGCGTTCACCAGTTAGCCGACCGAATGGCAGCCTTTCTAAAGGAACAACGGCTCGCTTACGACCAGATCGAGCAGTTTTCAACGCCCCGGCGGTTAGCCTTCAAGGTCACTGGATTAGCCGATAAGCAGGACGATATTTCAACCGAAGCGAAGGGCCCGGCTAAAAAAATTGCGCAGGATGAAGACGGAAATTGGACCAAGGCGGCCATTGGGTTCTCCCGCGGTCAGGGAATGACGCCGGATGACATCTTCTTTAAGGAATTAAAGGGCACTGAGTATGCCTACGTTAAGAAGTTCGTAGCGGGTAAGCCGGCGGCGGAGGTTCTCCAGGACATGGCACCGGTTATTACTAAGATGAACTTCCCGACAATGATGCGGTGGGGAACGCAGGACTTTAAGTTTATCCGGCCAATCCGGTGGCTGGTGGCGCTTCTTAATGACGCGGTTGTTCCGCTGACTATTCGTGATATTTCTGCGGGGAAGGAGTCCCAGGGTCACCGGTTCCTTGGTCATCCGGTAACCATCAAGCAGGCGGCAGATTATCCGGAAGTACTTAAGGATGAGTGGGTGATTGCGGATGCAGCGGCCCGGAAGCAGATGATTACAACGCAGATTGATCAGCTCGCCCAGCAGCATGACTGGCAGATCAACGTTGAACCTGGTCTCCTAGAAGAGGTTAATAACCTGGTTGAGTACCCGACCGTTTTTGCGGGGAACTTTGACGAAAAATACCTGCAGGTGCCGGATGCCGTATTGATTACCTCAATGCGGGACCACCAGCGGTTCTTCTACGTGACGGATCATGCTGGTAAACTGTTGCCGCACTTTGTTTCCGTGCGGAACGGGAACGCCGAGTACCTGGACAACGTGGTTGCCGGAAACGAAAAGGTGTTGACGGCCCGGCTGGAAGACGCCAAGTTCTTCTACGAAGAGGACCAGAAGACCACCATTGCGGACTACGTTGAACAGCTTAAGAAGGTTTCGTTCCACGATAAGATTGGAACCATCTACGAGAAGATGCAGCGGGTCGACAACCTTGCCCAGCAAATCGGGCAGCAGGTCAGTTTAACGGCGGATGAGTTAGCCCACCTGCACCGCGCTGCGCAGATTTACAAGTTTGACCTGGTAACCGGGATGGTCGGTGAGTTTGCTGAGCTTCAGGGAACGATGGGTGAGATTTACGCCCGGCTTCAGGGTGAGGACGAGGCTGTCGCGGTGGCCATGCGTGAAGAATACATGCCAACCAGTGCGGATGGCGCACTGCCGCAATCCAAGGTTGGGGCGGTCCTGGCCGTTGCTGATAAGCTCGACAGTATTCAGGCCTTCTTTGCGGCGGGGATGCTTCCGAGCGGTTCGAATGACCCGTATGCTCTCCGGCGCCAGGCCCTGGGAATTATCCGGATTATCAAGGACCAGGGGTGGAACCTTGGTGCAACTGCCCTGGAAGGGTTTGTTGATCAGGCTGCTCAGCAGTTGCCAGCACTGTATAAGACGATTCCGGCAACGGGAAACCGTCAGCAGATGACTGCCTTTATGATGGACCGGGTTGCTCAGCTTCTCCACGATACTAAGTACCGCCACGATATTATTGAAACCGTTGTTGCGGGAAAGGACAACGCCTTCCCGGCCATCTTTAAGGCCGCCCAGGTTCTCAGTGACCACAGTGCGGATGCTGACTTTAAGGAAACGATTGAGGCCTTAACCCGGGTTGTTCGGTTGAGCAAGAAGGCCGGAGACTTAGCCGACTTGACGGTTGATCCGGCATTCTTTGAGAATGATTCAGAGCGGCAGTTAAACGATGCGGTGGCGGCAATTAGCGCCGGGTTTGCCAAGCAGGATGTTGCCGGAAAGTACGCTGCTTTGGCGGGCTTGAAGGACGTTATTAGTACGTATTTTGATGCCACGATGATTATGAGTGATAACGAGCAGGTGAAGAATAATCACTTGAAGCAGTTGGTGGTAATTGCGCGGTTAACCCGGACACTTGGAGACCTGACCCAGTTAATTGTGAAGTAGTGGCGGCGTGATTCTAAACAGCTAAGGAGTGGATTTTTAGTCCGCTCCTTTTTATAATAGTAGTTACTATAATTGGGTTTAGTGGCGGTATTAGCCCGGAAAGGAGGAACGCGTGGCACGGATACCAACAGCAGTCATTGACCGGATTCGCGACGAGGTCAACATCGTCGACGTTATTAGCAAGTACGTTCAGCTCCGAAAAGAGGGGCAAAACTGGTTTGGCCTCTGTCCGTTCCAGACGGAAAACACCCCGTCGTTTTCGGTGCGGGAGGATAAACAGTTTTACTACTGCTTCTCGTGTGGGCGCTCGGGAAACGTTTTTCGGTTTGTTCAGGAAATTGAGCACTGTTCGTTTGTCGAAGCGGTCATTAAGGTCGCTGATTTCGCCAACATTCCGCTTGATGAGCAGGTGCGCAATGCGGCTAGTAGTGGTCAAAGGACGTCCTTGTCAGGGCCCGACCAACGCCTGCGCAAGATGTATGCAGTGGCCGATGACCTCTATCACCACGTGCTGGTGAATACGGCCTTAGGAGAACCGGCCCTGCAGTACGTGCATGAACGGCACCTTGATGATGAAATTATCGAAGAGTTCCATCTTGGGTTTGCCCCAACAGCCAAGCAGGACCTGCTCGTGGAGGTTTTACACGAACAGGGGTTTAAGGATGACGAAATGCGCAAGTCCGGCCTCTTTGTGACTGGCCGGGACGGGAAGTTACGGGACCGGTTCCTTGGCCGGGTGATGTTCCCTCTGCGCAATGAAAACGGCTACGTAATCGCCTTTTCTGGCCGAATTTTGGAGAAAGCGCCCAACACCCCGAAGTACCTCAACTCACCGGAAACACCGCTCTTTAATAAGCGCCGGGTGCTCTTTAACCTGGATAAGGCCCGGGAAGCAATCCGGCAGGGCGGTGGAGTAATCTTGTTTGAAGGGTTTATGGACGTAATTGCCGCTTACCGGGCGGGAGTTAAAAACGGGGTTGCATCGATGGGGACCAGCCTGACAAACGAGCAGGTGGCCGTCCTTCAGCGCCTTACGACAACGATTAACGTGTGTTATGACGGTGATGAAGCGGGACAACGGGCAATTAACCGTGCACTTGGATTAATGCTGCCGGTGAAGGGGCTTCAGCTGGGAGTGATTACGTTACCGGCGGGTTTGGACCCGGATGAGTACCTTCAAAAGTACGGGGCGGAAAAGTTCCAGCACACGTTGACGACTACCCGTGAAAGTCCGCTGGCGTTCTTCATGCGGTATTACCGGCAAGGACGTAATTTGGCGAACGAAACGGATCAGTTAGCGTACTTGCAGGACGTGTTGCGGGCAATTGCTCAGGTGGACAACCAGATGGAGGTTGACCTGTACCTGGGGCGGCTGTCCAAGGAATTCCACCTTTCCCAGGAACAGCTCGCCTTGCAGTTGGCGGGGATTCGCCAGCAGGCGGGCGCTCAGCGGCAAGAAGAACGCCAAGAAGCACCACGGGAGTTTGCACAGCAGTATGCCGCAGCCCCCACACAACGGGAAAAGCTTTCGCGGACCGAACGGGCGGAACGGTTGTTACTCCACCGGATGTTTACTGACGATGCGATTCGGGAGCGGATTTTTGCGGATGACACGTTTACGTTTCCGCACGAGGTCTACGAAGAAATCTACGTTCATTTTCAGGGGTATTTCCAGGACCGTAAGGAGTTTAACGTTGCTGATTTTCTCACGCTGGTGGCTGATCAGCGGCTTGCCCGGGTAATTAATGCGATCGAAATGGCGCATTACCCGGAGCCAGCACCGGACGGGGAAGTCGATGATTGCCTTGCGGTCATTAAACATGACTACCCGATAAAGGAAAAAGTTGATAAAATAAAACAGGAGATTGCTGATGCCAAGCGGGCGAATGACCAGGACAGGATTGTGATGCTTCTTACGTCGCTGGTTAAGCTTCGGCAGCAGGAACAAGATGAATAGGGAGGCTGTAAACTGTGGCAAAGGAGAAGAAGGACCAATTTGACAAGGTAGCCTACGAAAAGGCGATCCGGAAACTTGTCCAGAAGTATAAGAAGAGCAAGCAGATTACTTATAACCAGCTAACCGATGAACTGGCAACGCCGTTTCACCTGAATGCCACCCAGATGGATAACCTCATCATTAAGGTGGAGGACGAGGGAATTTCCGTGGTTGATGAAAACGGGAACCCAAGTGAACAAAGCTTAAAGGCCGCAAATAGTGAAGCCGAGAAGGCCCGGAAGGACAAGAATGTTTCCGCCCCGTCAGGAGTTAAGATTAATGACCCGGTGCGGATGTACTTGAAGGAAATCGGCCGCGTTGACCTCCTAACAGCGGATGAGGAAAAGGAATTGGCCCTCAAGATTGAAATGGGGGACGAAGAATCCAAGCAACTGTTAGCCGAAGCCAACTTGCGGCTGGTAGTGTCAATTGCTAAGCGGTACGTTGGCCGGGGCATGTCCTTCCTTGATTTGATCCAGGAAGGGAACATGGGGCTGATGAAGGCCGTTGAAAAGTTTGATTACCGGAAGGGATTCAAGTTTTCAACGTACGCCACCTGGTGGATTCGGCAGGCCATCACGCGGGCGATTGCTGACCAGGCCCGGACGATTCGGATTCCGGTTCACATGGTGGAAACAATCAACAAGTTAATCCGGATTCAGCGGCAGATGCTCCAGGATCTCGGGCGGGAACCAATGCCGGAAGAAATTGGGTTTGAAATGGATATGCCGACCGAAAAGGTGCGGGAAATCCTGAAGATTGCCCAGGAGCCGGTGTCACTGGAAACCCCAATTGGGGAAGAGGATGATTCCCATCTTGGTGATTTCATTGAAGACCAGGACGCAACGAGCCCAGCAGAGCACGCTGCGTATGAGCTTTTAAAGGAACAGTTGGAGAATGTTTTGGACACCCTGACTGACCGGGAGGAAAACGTTTTGCGGCTGCGGTTTGGACTGGATGATGGCCGGACCCGGACCCTAGAAGAGGTTGGAAAGGCCTTTGGTGTGACGCGGGAGCGGATTCGGCAGATTGAAGCAAAGGCGCTCCGGAAGCTGCGGCACCCATCACGGTCAAAGCAGTTACGGGATTTCTTGGACTAGTTGGAACTAAGAATAAGATATCATGGTGAGGCTGAGACGGATGTCCCAGCCTCATTCTTAAGGAGGATGTTAACGTGGATGCACGGCACTTATCAAAGCGCTTAGCAACGGCCGCTGAGTTTGTTCCCGTAGGAGCGCGGTTAGCCGACATTGGTTCGGATCACGCATACTTACCGGCGTTTTTGGCACTTCGGGGTCGGATCGAGTACGCCGTTGCGGGGGAAGTCGTTCGCGGACCGTACCAGAACGCCTGCCGGGAGATTACGCGGGAAGGATTACAGGAAATCATTGTTCCCCGGTTGGCGGACGGCTTAGCAGCAATTAATGCGGATGACCGGATTGATACGGTAACGATTTGTGGAATGGGGGGGCCGTTAATCCGGGATATTCTATCCGCGGGAGCACCCCAACTGCTGCACCATCCCCGGTTAATTTTACAGCCCAACGTGGGGGAGGATAATGTTCGGCGGTGGTGCGTTCATCACGGTTATGGGATTGTTGCCGAACGAATTGTTAGGGAAGACCGCCATACCTATGAGATAATTGTGGCGGATTACGATCAGGGAATCCGGCAGCTTAGTCCGGAGGAAGAACTATTTGGCCCGTTCTTGATGCGGGAGCACGCCGCAGACTTTGTGGATAAGTGGACTCGCGAGCGCACCAAGCGGGAGCGGATTTTGCACCAGGTGCAGCAAGCGCAAACTCCCGCTGAAGACCGGATTTCCCAGCTCCAATCCCAAATTAAAATGATTACGGAGGTTGTGCCAGATGGTAACGGTAAGTGATGTTGTTGCTCCAATGGAACGGTATGCACCGGCGTGGTTAGCGGAATCGTGGGATCACGTCGGCCTGCAGTTGGGGGATAACCGGCAGGAAGTGCATAGGATGATGGTGACGTTGGATGTGCGGCCGGAAACCGTGGCCGAGGCCGTTGATGCCGGGGTGGACTTGATTTATGCGCACCACCCGGCAATGTTTCATGCGGTGAAGACCTTTGACCTTTCCGTGCCCCAAAACCAGATGTACGCGACCATCCTGCAGCACGGGATTACCGTGTACGCCGCCCATACAAACCTGGATAGTACGGCCAACGGGATGAATGATTGGTTGTGTGCTCAGCTGGGGTTAAAGGACGTCGCCGTGCTTATTCAGCCGGATGCTTCCCAGCAAGCGCACATCAAGGCAGAGCACCGCACCGGATTATACGGGCTCGGGCGGCTAGGAACGTTACCCCGCCCGTTGACGGCCCGGGGATTTGCGGATTACTGTGAGGAACACCTGAACGTTCCTGGATTACGGTTGATTACCCCTGACCATGACAAAATGATTTCCCGGGTAGCGGTCCTCGGCGGGAGTGGTGCTGGTTTTTATCAGGACGCGCTTGCGCAGGGGGCGGATGCCTACGTGACGGGGGATGTTGGCTATCATACCGCGCATGACATGGTGGCGGCCGGACTAACGGTGGTTGATCCAGGACACCACATTGAGGTCGTCAGTGCTACGCATATGCGGCAACTCTTTGAGAAGTGGAACCAAGAAAATGAGTGGCACATCGACGTTATTCAGTCTAAAATTAACACTGAACCATTTGAGTTTATTAAGTAGGATTTTTAATGAGGTGATTAATTCATGGCAAAATATGAACAACTCGTTCCCCGGTTTTTAAAGTACGTTAAGACGGAAACACGGTCTGACGAGAACTCAACGACAATTCCGTCAACGCAGACCCAGGTGGAATTTGCCAAGGAGCTGGCGGCGGAGTTAAAGGAAATCGGCCTTGATAACGTGCGGATTTCCAAGAAGAGCGGTTATGTTTTCGCCACCCTTCCAAGCAACATTGACAAACCAGTGAAGAAGGTTGGGTTTATTTCCCATATGGATACGGCGGACTTTAACGCCCATAACGTCAACCCGCAAATCTGGGAAAACTACGACGGTAAGTCTGATATTAAGTTGGACGAGGAGGGGAAGTATGTGCTGTCCCCGAAGGATTTCCCGAACTTAAAGAACTACAAGGGACAAACGTTGATTACCACTGACGGTTCGACGCTCTTAGGGGCGGACGATAAGACCGGGGTAGCGGAAATTATGACGGCCATGGATTACCTGGTTCACCACCCAGAAATCAAGCACGGTGAAATTGAAGTGGGAATCGGTCCGGACGAAGAAATTGGAACCGGGGCTGACAACTTTGACGTGGATGATTTTGGCGCCGACATTGCTTACACCGTTGACGGCGGCCCGTTAGGAGAGCTTGAATACGAAACGTTCAACGCCGCCCAGGCGAAGATTACGTTTGTGGGGAAGGACGTTCACCCGGCAACCGCCAAGGGCGTAATGATCAACGCCATTAAGTTAGCCGAAGAATTTGACGCTCAGCTGCCAGCCCACGAAGTTCCCGCCGAAACGGAGGGCCGCGAAGGCTTCTACCACGTGCTATCAATGAACGGCACGGTTGACCACGCCGAGATGACCTACATTATCCGGGATCACGACCGGCAGAAGTTTGAAGAACGGAAGCAGCTGGTCAAGGACATTGCTGCTAAGATGAACGCTAACTACGATGAGCCGCGGGTAATCGTTGACATGAAGGACCAGTACTACAACATGCGGGAGGTCATCGAAAAGGACATGACCGTCGTTGACATTGCCAAGCAGGCGATGGAAAACCTCGATATTACACCTGACATTTACCCGGTTCGGGGAGGAACGGATGGTTCGAAGATTTCCTTTATGGGAATTCCCACGCCTAACCTGTTTGCCGGGGCGGAGAACATGCACGCCCGGTATGAATTTACGTCCGTTGAAGTGATGGAAAAGGCGACGGACGTGATTTTGGAGATTGTGCGGTTAGTTGCGGGTGAGTAGCTGAATCGTAACATAAAAGTAATTTTCTGTTAGCAGAGCTAGTCCGCAAGTGGACTGGGCTCTGCTTTTTCTTCCCGGACGTTCCGGGAAGGTATGCTAGAATAACAGCAGGTTAGAAAGGGAGATGCAGATGGAAGTCCACAACGTTGAACTAACAATCAGTGCTGTGCGGCCGGAACAGTATCCGCAGGGAAACCTGCCAGAAATTGCGTTGGCAGGCCGGTCAAACGTCGGGAAATCGTCCCTGATTAATACGCTAATCAACCGCAAAAAGCTTGCACGAACGTCAAGCCAGCCGGGAAAGACACAGACGTTAAACTTCTATAATGTTGAGCATCAGCTTAATTTTGTGGATGTTCCGGGATATGGTTATGCCCGGGCCTCCAAGCAGGACCGTGAAAAGTGGGGTGCCATGATTGAGGAGTACTTTGCCCAGCGCCAGCAGCTGACGGGCGTGATTTCCCTGGTGGATTCCCGGCATGCACCAACGGAACTAGACCAGCAGATGATTGATTTCATTCATTATTACCAGTTTCCATTACTGGTAGTCGGCACAAAGATTGACAAGATTCCGCGCAGTCGCCGAAATCAAAGTGAGAGTGTGATTCGGAAGACGTTGCAATTGACGGCGGATGATCAACTAGTGCTGTTCTCGGCGGTGGATCGAACCGGGAAGGACGATGTTTGGCGCTGGATTGAACAGCAGTGTAACCTAACAACAAACGGAGGAAAATAAAATGGACTTTGATGATTACCAAAAAGCGGCGAACCGGACACTGTACGGGAACGAGCGGGTGCTGACCAACTGTGCGCTGGGGTTGGCCGGAGAAAGCGGGCAGTTAATTGAGCTGATCAAGGAGTATACCTTCCACGGTGATGAGCTTGATCGTGACCGGTTAATTGATGAGATGGGGGACGTTTTGTGGTATCTCTCCCAGATTGCTGAGTGGGCGAAGATCCCGTTTAGCGAGGTGGCGGAACAAAACATCGATACCCTGAAGAAGCGGTACCCGCGGGGATATGAGCGGGAAAATTAATTTAAGCTATAAACCAAATTGAGTAGAGCGTCATGCAGTAACGAAGTGCATGGCGTTTTATTTATAAGCACTTGTGAAATAATATGCAATTTTTTGCAGAAAGGGCGGATACTATTGTAATTGATTATTTTTATGGTAATCTGGCGTTGTAAAGGTAATTAAGAGCTCTGGATAATTATTCCTTTACTTGAACTGGATGAAATGGGGGAGATATATATGCCGAGATTGAAAGATATTGCACAAAAAGCACACGTTGATGTTAGTACAGTATCAAGGGCATTAAATGACTCCCCTTATATTCATCCAAGTACAAAACGGAGAATTCTTCAGGTGGCAAGTGAATTACGATACGGTTCGAATGCAACTAAGGAAATTTTGACTGGCGGACGAGTACATGCTGTGGGAATTATTGTCCCAGATATTGAGTTGAATATTTTTATGGACTTTGTTAGGGAAGCTGAAGTTCGTGCTACTAAAGAAAACTATGACCTCGTTGTGTGTCTGTCAGGTGATGATGCGCAGCGTGAAAATAGATTGTTAAAAAAGATGAGGGCAGGGTTAGTTGATGGTATTGTCATTACTTCGACGGGGGAAAACAATGCATTACTAAATGACATTAATGCTAGTGGTATTCCTGTCGTTCAGGTCTTGCGTGATGTTAGTCGGGAGCTTGATTGTGTGTCAGTTGATTATGCTCAGAGTGTTCGGAGTGCCTTCACGGTATTACAGGATTCAGGCTGTCAGCAAATTGCTTTAATCAATGGTCCTTCGTTTGACATTTCGTATCATGAAAAAGCTGCAGTGTACAAACAACTAACCAAAGAGGTTGGTTATCCGGCAGAAATGGCAGAATTAGACACTTATCCTCATTCTTTTGTTAAAGCTGGATACGATCTGTTTAAGGAGCTTTATAGTAAAACGCCGAATATTGACGGGGTAATGGTAGCAAACGATTCCGAGGCATTAGGTGTTCTTCAGTACGCGGAGGAATACAATATTAAAATTCCAGAAACTGTTAAACTTATTAGCCTTGCCGGGGGGACGGTTAGTAGATTGACTTCGAACAAGGTGAGTGCAATTGATTTTCCATCAGATGAACTTGCTCGTCGTGCGATACACATGGTGATTACCAAGGTTGAAAAATTAGAGCAGTATTCAGAAATTCACAGGGTAAATGTACAGACGCGCTTTGAAAAACGAAAGACATGTTAGGGGGAGTTTAGGATGACTAAAGCTAAGAATTTCCATACTATTTTTCCAGCAATTTCAGTCCCGATGAATGCAGATGATTCGATTAATGAACCAGAATTTCGGGCATATCTTCGTTGGTTAAAGTCTTTTTATGATGACGGTATTCAGGGAATCGTTACTAACGGTCACACGGGAGAAATTACGGCGTTAACGCGGGAAGAAAGAAAAAGGATTACAGCGATTGCTGCTGATGAAGTTGGGGACACTATGACAATTGTCTCAGGTGTAAGCAGCGAAAATACACGCGGAGCAATTGAAACAGCTCGTGATGCTAAGGAAGCAGGAGCAGACGGAATTCTGTTAATGCCACCGCATATGTGGCTTCGTTTTGGAATGAACCCAGAATCTCCATTTCAGTTTGTGAATGACGTTGCGAAGGGAGCTGACATTGATATTATTTTGCATCTTTATCCAGCATATACAAAGGCGACGTATACTGCTGAACAAATGATTGAGATGTTAACTAAAATCCCGCATGTCAAGGGGGTTAAGATGGGGACCCGTGTTCAGTCTGTTTATGAAGAGCAAGTTCGCTCAATCCGGAAAGCGGCGCCGGATGCAGCATTGTTAACATGCCATGATGAAACGATTTGTAACTCATTATTCCCTGAAATGGATGGTGCGATTTTAGGGTTTGCTGGGTGTATTCCTGAATTGATTACTAAGGCCTTCAAGGTGGCACGGACAGGAACCTGCACTGAATTACATGCAGTTGATGATCGGATCTTCCCAGTAGAGCGCGCAATTTATCGCGGAGGACAGCCTTCTGGAGAAGCTCATGCTCGGTTAAAACAGGTATTGGTGGATCGTGGAATCTTTACAAGTGCGCACATGCGTAAACCAGTTCTTCCATTAACGGAGGATAGCAAAAAAATTATTGCTCAAGGAGTTGCGGATAGCGAGTTAGCCCAAGTTGACCTGTCGAAGTTTTAGTAACAATTATGATTGCTAGCGTCATATAGATTTTTGGCGTTTAAAACGTTGCTGCACGTGATTAAACGGCAGCAACGTTTTTCTTAAATAGGGGGCGAGATAATGACATTTATGCGACATAGCATGGCCATGATCGTTTTAGTTGCAGTTGCTTGTTATATTATTGTTACTGCTTGGTTGAGTTATCGTTGGCGGGGGAACTCCAATGAAGACTTTATGCAAGGTGGGCGGCAAATTTCGTTTATAGTTGTCGGAATAATGATTTTTTCAAACTATAACGGAATTATGGCGATTATTGGCACCCCTCAGCGGGCATTTACGGGAGGATTAGCAGCAAGCTGGTCGTTAATTGCTGCTGGAATAGGATTCTTTCTGTACGGGCTCTTTTTTGTAAAACGTTTGTATGGGACAGGAAGCTTTACAATTTCAGGTGCAATTAGGAAAAAATATGGTCGTTCAACACAGTTAATTGTTTCTCTAATAATGATCTATGCAATGTTAATGTTGAACTTAAATACTTATATCAGCGGAGCAAGTGTGTTGCATGAAATCTTGGGAACTAAATTACCGCTCGCAATGATGCTGATTGCGGTTGTTAGCACCATTTACTTTAGCATTGGAGGAATGAAAAGTGTTGCACGTACTACATTAATTCATACCGTAATGAAATATCTTTGTGTGCTGATTATTGCGGTAGTTGCTTGGCGAATGGCTCATGGAATACATCGGGTAAGTATAGGATTGTCTCACTACTACTTTACGGTTACCGGGAAAGTTGGAGTTGGAACAATTATTGGGTGGATTCTTACATCTGTCGGGGCAATCTTTTCTACCCAAACGATTGCTCAAGCAATTGCGTCTACTTCAAATGCCCGGAACGCACAACGAGCTGCATATAGTGCATGCCTCTTAGTGCTACCTTTTGGTATCTTGTTAGGAATGATTGGTGTTATTGCTCGGTTTCTTTTTCCGCGAATCAATCCCTTATACGCCTTGCCTGTTTTCCTGGGACATATGAATACGATTGCTGCAGTAATATGTTCTATTGGATTGCTTGCTGGGGTCTTTGTCGGGGTTAGCTCGTGTGGTTTAGCAGTAGTGGCTTTATTTATCAATGATTTTTATATTCCTCATTGCCATCCTCAACCAGATAAGCAGCTTCGAGTAACTAGAATTACTTCCATAATAGTGGGATTACTTCCGCTTGTCTTCATGTTTTATGTTCCAAATATTTTGGCGTTATCTTTTTTCGCCAAAGCTTTACGCGTTTCCATCGCAATAGTGGCTGTAATGGCTTTTTATCTTCCAACATTTAATTCAACAAAAGTTGCTAATGCTGCGCTTATTGGGACAACGGTACTGACAACAGTATGGTTTATTCTGGGAAATCCTTTTGGGATTAACGATACTTATATTGCGCTTATCACTCCTATGATTGTAATGGTTATCGGAAATATGTTTAAACGTTTTGCTACACGTTAAGCTTTTTAATTGAGTAGTAAAAGGACGTCTTCGATCGATTGTTAGTGCGAAGACGTCCTTTTGGTTATTTTTTTTGATTGTTTCCTTTTTTTGTGGGAGTTTTAGGTTTCCTTTCGTCCTTTCCCCGCTTCTGGTCGTCAGGACCAATGGCAAACTTGTCGAAGAGCTTGTCTAGGTTAGCGTCCCGGGTGATTTTTAATCCCATCACGATTCCTCCTTTGATAACTGTCAGCGTTAGCGTACCAGTTTTATAAATAAAGCGCAAACGGGAATTTTTGAACGGAATTTTATTCGCGGTATAATCAGGTGAGATTAATTACTATGAAAGGAGGTTCGGCGCTTTATGGCAACCCAACACATCGAAAACAAGTTAAAGCTTTTGCCAGACTTACCAGGATGTTACCTGATGAAGGACGTCAATGGGCACATTATTTACGTGGGAAAGGCCAAAAACTTAAAGAACCGGGTGCGGTCGTACTTTAAGAGCTCTCACGAAGGGAAGACGGCCCGGCTGGTTTCCCAGATTCGGGACTTTGAAACAATTATCACGTCGACTGACAAGGAAGCCTTTCTGCTGGAAATTACGCTGATTCAAAAACATAAGCCGTACTACAACATCAAACTGAAGCAGGGAACCGGCTACCCGTACATTAAGATTACCAACGAACGGGACCCGCAGCTCAAGATTGTTAGCCAGGTCAAGCGGGACGGGGGCTTTTACTTTGGCCCGTACCCCAACGTCTATGCGGCAACCGAAACGCTTCACTTACTGGAAAAGGTTTATCCGTTAAGGCACTGTTCTGGTCGGCAGGGACGGCCGTGCCTGTACTATCACATGGGCCAGTGTTTGGGGGCGTGCTTTAAGGACGTTCCCCCGGAGGCGTACGCGAAGAATATCGAAAAAATTAAGAACTTCCTGAACGGAAACGTCGGCCAGATTAAGCGGGAGCTGCGGGCGAAGATGGAAAAGGCGGCCGCAAACCTCGAATTTGAACGGGCGGCGGAACTTCGGGATCAGCTCAAGTACGTGGCGATGACGGTTGAAAAGCAAAAAATCATTTCCAACGATAATACTCCGCGGGATGTAATTGGGTATTACATGGACAAGGGCTGGCTGTCGTTACAGATTTTTTCAATCCGGCAAGCGCGGTTGATGAAGCGGGAAAAGCGGCTTTTTCCGTGTGTGGACACGCCGGAAGCAGAAATGACGTCGTTTATCCTTCAGTTGTACCAACAGCGTAACCGGATTAAGCCCAAGGAACTCCTGGTTCCAGCTAGTTTGGATGCGGCAATGCTCAGTGATTTACTCGGGATTTCGGTCAGAACCCCGGTGCGGGGACAGAAGCGGTCCCTCCTTGAGATGGCCCAGAAAAATTCGCGGTTAGTTCTGGAAGAAAAGTTCCGGTTGTTGGAACTAGACAACCGGAAGACGGTGGGGGCGATGGACGAGTTGATGGACGTGTTACAGTTGCCTCATGGGCACCGGATCGAGGCGTTTGACCACTCCCACATTCAGGGCCAGGATCCCGTTTCAGCGATGGTATGTTTTATTGATGGTCAGCCCAACAAGAAGGAATATCGCAAGTATAAGCTGCGGGATGTTGACCACGCGGACGAAGCGGCCAGTACGCGCGAAGTGATTTACCGGCGTTACAGCCGGATTTTAAAGGAGCACGGGGAACTGCCGGATTTAATCCTCATGGACGGCGCAGAAACGCAGGTTGCGGCGGCGCAAGATGTGCTTGAAAATCAACTGGGCTTATCGATTCCGGTCGCGGGGATGGTAAAAAATACGCATCATAAAACGGCGGACTTGATGAACGGGGAGTACCAAAAAGTGCAGTTGGACCCGAAGAGTGAGGCGTTTTACCTGTTACAGCGGATTCAGGACGAGGTCCACCGGTTTGCCATTACGTTCCACCGGCAGCTGCGGTCCAAAAATTCGTTGTCTTCCCGGCTGGAACAAATTAAGGGGGTCGGACCGAAGACGCGGATTAAGCTGTTAAAGCAGTTTGGCTCCCTGCGCCACATTGAAGAGGCGTCGCTAGAAGAAATCGAAGCACTAGGAATTTCCGCTAAGGTGGCTAAGGCGGTCAAATTAAGCTTGCGGAATGTTCAGTAGCTGATTGGTGGGTGAATTTGGTATAGTAGGACAGGAGATTATACCGGAAAAGAGGGACGGATATGTTTGTTGATCACGTTCAAATTCAAGTAAAAGCCGGAAAGGGGGGCGACGGAATCGTTGCCTTTCGCCGGGAAAAGTTTGTACCGAACGGTGGCCCGGCCGGCGGTGATGGTGGTCGGGGCGGAAGTATTATCCTCCGGGTTGACGAGGGATTGCGCACCCTGATGGACTTTCGTTATCACCGGATTTTTAAGGCCAAGGCCGGTCAAAACGGGATGAATAAGGGAATGTACGGTCGGGGTGCCCAGGACCTCGTGGTGGCTGTTCCGGGCGGGACAACCGTGACGGATGCTGAGACCGGAAAAGTCCTGGGTGATTTGACTCAAGCAGGTGATGAACTAGTGGTTGCGAAGGGGGGGCGCGGCGGTCGCGGAAACATCCACTTCGCGAGCCCGAAAAACCCCGCACCAGAAATTGCGGAAAACGGTGAACCAGGGCAGGAACGCACGCTTAACTTGGAGTTAAAGATGCTGGCTGACGTGGGGGTAATCGGCTTTCCGTCAGTGGGGAAATCGACGCTTCTGTCAGTGGTAACGAGCGCTAAGCCTAAGATTGCGGAGTACCACTTTACCACGTTGGTGCCGAACCTGGGAATGGTCCGGCTGGACGATGGCCGGGACTTTGCCATGGCTGACATGCCCGGGTTGATTGAGGGCGCTTCAGCCGGAATCGGGCTCGGAATTCAGTTTCTGCGGCACATTGAACGGACCCGGGTCCTCTTACATCTCGTTGATATGTCGGGAACGGAGGAACGTGACCCGTACGAAGATTTCTTGAAGATTAATGCTGAGTTGAAAAAGTACGATCCGGCCTTACTAGAACGGCCGCAGATTATTGTGGCTAGCAAGATGGACATGCCAGATGCAGCAGCGAACCTGGAACGGTTTAAAAAGCAGATTGCGGCGGACCATACCCTACCACAAACGCCAGAAATTATGGCGGTATCGGCCCTCACGCATCAGGGGTTGGACCAGTTAATCCACCATGTTGCGGATGTTCTCGACCAGACCCCGGCGTTCCCGTTATCCACTGCCGAACAGGAAGAAGCGGTCGAGTACACGGCACCGTCGCAGGAAGAGCCGGCCTTTACCGTTACGCGAGACGAGGACGGGACCTGGGTTCTTGGCGGGACGCGGTTGCTTAAGCTCTTTAAGATGACTGATTTGAATCACGATGAAAGTCTGATGCGCTTTGCCCGGCAGATGCGGGGAATGGGGGTTGATGACGAGTTGCGGCGACAGGGCGCCAAGAACGGTGATTTGGTTCGAATTGAGAAGTTCACGTTCGAGTTTGTTGATTAGGTAGGATGAAGCTGCCGCTTTCTTACCGATAAATAGCTTTTAGGAATAAACGAGCTGGGTGTAATGCCAAAAGCCACCGCATTACTTGTTGTGCAGGTGGAACGGGGCTGCACTCAGCCCGTTTTTGCTTTAGGATTGGTGGTTAAGTAATAGCAATCACTTCCCGGTGAAACGCAGGCGGAGGGCGGGAAAGAAAATCCTGTAAATTACAGCAAGTTGTTATATTCAACTAAAAGCGAACGCGCTATAATTGGTGGGTGATAACTGATTCCAGGAGAGACTGGATCGGGATGAGGAGAACAGTATGGAGCAAAAAAAGACGTATATTACGGGATTTGATGGGTTACGTGCACTAGCAGTCGCGTTTGTCATTCTGTACCACCTGTTTGTTTACCAGTTCAAAGGTGGTTTCATGGGTGTGTTAATTTTCTTTGTGTTGTCTGGTTACCTGGTAACAAGTTCGATTATTCGGGAGTGGACAACGACAGGCCGGCTGGACCTGCTTAATTTTTATTGGCGGCGAATTCGGCGGCTGTACCCAGCTCTGGTAGGGGTTCTGGCGGCAACGCTGGGTTACATTGCGTTTTTCCAACGCTCCCTTTTAGTGCACATCAGGGGAGCGGTGATCAGTAACCTGTGCGGGGTTTACAACTGGTATGAAATTGCGCACCATCAGTCGTACTTTGCGCGGTTTGGGGTGCAGTCCCCGTTTACCCACCTCTGGTTTATGGCAATTCAGTTTCAGTTTTTAGTAATTTGGCCCTTCCTGATGGTGTTCCTTTTTAAGTTCCTGCGTGAGCGGCGGGGCGCCCTGTTCTTCAGTTTAGTGGGATTAGCGCTGTTATCAGCTCTTTTGATGGCTGTTTTATACCAGCCAGGGAAGGATCCGTCCCGGGTATACTACGGGACGGATACCCGGATCTTTGCTGTTTTCATCGGAGCAGCGTTAGCGGTTATCTGGCCGTTAAACCGGCTAAAGGCGCGGCTCGACTGGGGGCGGCGAACGGCGTTTGATCTCCTAGGCTTTGGCGCACTGGTTGTAGTGGTTATTATGTGCGGCTTTTGTGATGACGAACGGCCGTGGTTATACCGGGGCGGGATGTTGCTGTTTTGTATTGCAACGGCTGTTCTGATTGCGATGGTTGCCCATCCAGGGGCGGACATGAACCGCGCGCTTTCAAACCGGATCTTTACGTGGATTGGGCAGCGGAGCTACGGAATTTACCTGTACCAGTATCCGGTGATGGTTTTGTTTGAAGCAAAGGTTAACGTTGCTACTCATCCGGTGATTTATGCGTTGATTGAGATTGCGCTGATTCTAGTAATTAGTGATGTATCCTATCACCTAATTGAAAAACCGGTTGCCCGGATTAAGTGGGGGCAAATTCGCGCGTCAATCCGCGAATTTTTCAAGCGGCATTCCCGGTATGGGTGGCGCCGGTTAGCGGTTGTTCCGGTGCTTGCGCTGTTGGTAGTTGGGTTATACGGGTTCTGTTCTCCGGCACCGAAGCAGCCGAACCCGGAAAACGGCAGTCAGGCACTTCAGCAGGCGATTCAAAAGAACCAGCAGGCGGTAAACAAGCATAATGCGGCCATAGCCCACGGAAAGAGCGGGCAGCAGGCGGCGAATGCTAGTCAACAAACTTCGGGGCCTAAGTTACCGGCATCGATTCGGTTGACTTCTGCCGAGCAGCAGCAAGCGCAAAAGATGAAGATAACGGCGGTCGGTGATTCCGTTTTGGCGGACTCGTCAGCCGCATTGCAGAAGATCTTCCCGCAGATGTTTATTAACGCGAAGGTTGGCCGGCAGGTTGATCAGGCAATTCCGGTTCTTCAGGACTTAAAGAAGCAGGGGAAGCTGAACGGGCCGCTGTTAGTGGTTGAAGGGACCAACGGGCCGTTTACGGATGACCAAATGAAACAAATTATGCAGTTAGCGGGGAACCGGCCCGTTTACTGGGTGAACGTCCATGTGCCAACGCGGCCGTGGCAAAATGAAGTGAATACTAAGTTAACGGCAAGTAAGAAGAAGTACAAGAACTTAACGATTATTAACTGGTACAAGTTTAGTAACGGGCATACCGATTGGTTCTACGCCGATAACGTACATCCAAATCCGTACGGGCTTAACTTCTTCAGTAACTTTGTCGCTAAGCAAATTCTTAAGCACCATTAATTGCAAAGGAATATCTCCGAAATGATAACGGGTGGGGTGGAAGTAAGAAGCCGAGCGAATTCCATAGTTCGTTGGCTACATTCTTCCGTTCCACCTGTTTGTTTTGGCGTTATTTAATAAGCAAACGGCCCGCAGCAATCCGGTAACCAAAGACCGGGCGGCTGGTTTCCTCCGGTGCGGGTTGCCAATCAAGGTGAAACCCGGGAGCGTAGTGGGCGAGCTGGTGTTGGAGTGCTTTGATGGTGATGGGGTGGGGAGCCGGAACCAGTGTAAGGTGGTCGTGTCCTAACGGTCCCCGGGTTACCGGGACTGCCGGGGTAGTGTCATAATATACCGGCGTTGTTGGGGCGACACCGGTGGTTGCATTCAGAAAATCGTGGATTAACACGGAAAATTCTCCTTTCAAAATTCGTAATTAGTCCATTTTTGCATCAAAATATTAGAATAAAGCATCTTTTTCCCTTAAAGTCCCGAAGAATCTGCGCTATAATGGCACTAACTTTGTGAGATAAGGGGTAGAATTGATGAACAAGTTATTTAAGTTGCGGGAAAACAATACGACCGTTAGCACCGAAATTGTTGCCGGGTTAACAACCTTTTTCGCAATGTCGTACATATTGTTTGTTGCGCCTAATATTTTAGGAACAACGGGAATGCCCCGTCAAGCAATTTTTCTGGCAACCATCATTGCATCGGTTGTTAGTACGTTGATTATGGCGTTCTTTGCAAACGTCCCCTACGTGTTAGCGCCGGGGCTCGGGTTGGCCACCTTCTTTGCGTACACCGTGGTTTTACAGCTCGGCTTTACCTGGCAGCAGGGATTGGCGCTCGTCTTTTTATGCGGGGTAATCGACGTTTTAATTACCGTAACTAAGATTCGGCAGCTGATTATTCAGGCGATTCCACCGGTGCTGCAACACGCAATTGGCGGGGGAATTGGATTGTTTGTGGCGTACATCGGGCTGAAAAACGCCGGCTTTATCAAGTTCATCGTGGATAAGGCGGGAATTACGAGCATTAACGGCGCACCGTACCACCCAGCAGCCACTCATTACGCTGGTGGGATTCACTCCTTTGTAGCCAATAGTAGTGCCACGCCCGCCCTGGTAAACTTCAACCACGCCGCACCGCTGGTAGCATTAGTAGGATTGCTGATTATGGTGGTGCTGCTGATGTGGAACGTGAAGGGTGCCATTCTAATCGGGATTATTGCCACGACGATTATCGGAATTCCGTTTGGGGTAACTAACCTCCACGTTGCAGCCGGGGCTTCCCTAGGAACGGCCTTCCATCAGCTTGGAAGCACGATGGGAGCGGCGTTCGGAGCCCAAGGAATGGGCGCACTATGGAGTCATCCCGGCCGGTTATTACTTGCGGTAATGACAATCTTTGCCTTCAGTTTATCTGATATTTTCGATGCGATTGGTACGTTTATCGGAACGGGGATGCGGTCAGGAATCTTTACAACGACTGACCACCAGGCCCTTGATCAGGGAACTGGGATGAACAATAAGATGGGCCGGGCGTTGATTGCTGATGCCGCTGGTTCAATTATTGCGGCCATTTTCGGAACATCAAACGTTGAAACGTTTGTGGAAAGTGCATCAGGAATTGGTGCTGGTGGCCGGACGGGCTTAACGAGCCTTACCGCTGCCGTAATGTTTGCCCTGAGCAGTCTGTTGGCCCCGGTCGTTGCGATTGTCCCGGATGCAGCCACGGCGCCCGCACTGATTGTCGTGGGGGTAATGATGATGGCATCGTTTGCTAATATTAAATGGGCGAACCTTGAGGATGCCATTCCGGCGTTCTTTGCCGCTGGGTTCATGGCCCTGTGTTACAGTATTGCGTATGGAATTGCGGCCGGGTTTATCTTCTACATCTTCGTAAAGTTGGCCAAACGGAAGGTCAAGGAAATTCATCCAATGATGTGGATCTGTACGGCACTGTTTATCCTTAACTTTATTGTGTTAGCGATTATCGAATAGTTTATGGGGAAGAGGTTGAGTGATGCTCACCCTCTTTTTTGCTGTCATTCTGCCTGGGTTTCTTATTTGATGAGAATAACGAAGGGCTGAGGTTTGCCAAAATCCGTGATAAAATGACTTTGTGTGTCATTAATTGGCAAATAAAGAGAAATCGGGTACGGAAAATAATGGAAATTGAATTTTTAGGAACTGGTGCCGGATCGCCGGCCAAGTCCCGCAACGTTACGGCTGCCGCGTTAAAGCTGTTAGACGAGTGTAATGCGGTGTGGCTGTTTGACGTTGGCGAGGGCACCCAGCATCAGATTTTACGGACAACAATTCGCCCGCGGAAGGTTACGCGCATTTTTATTACGCACCTCCACGGTGATCATATTTTTGGACTCCCGGGATTTTTGAGTAGCCGGTCATTTCAGGGCGGAAATCAGATGGGTCCGTTAACAATTTACGGCCCCCGGGGAATTCAGGAGTATGTGCGGACGAGCCTGCGAGTATCCCAGACGCATCTGGGGTATCCGCTTAAGTTTGTCGAGTTTGCACCTAACGAAGCGGGAGTTGCCGTTGACGATGAGCGTTTCCGGGTGGAATATGCGCCGCTCGATCACCGAATTCCATGCGTTGGTTACCGGGTGATTGAAAAGGATTATCCCGGGGAACTGCAGGTTGACCGCCTAAAGGCCGACGGTATTCCAGCAGGGCCGATATACGGGCAATTGAAGGCCGGCAAAACAGTGATGCTTGCGGACGGCCGGACGATTTCAGGAAAGGACTACGTTGGGGCGCCGAAAAAGGGCCGGATTGTGACGATTCTGGGAGATACCCGCCAAACAGCGACGATTCGCCAGCTTGCTCACGGGGCGGACGTTCTTGTCCACGAAAGTACGTTTGGCAAGGGTGAGGCGCGGTTAGCGCGGAACTACTACCATTCAACGTGTATTCAGGCGGCAACTGTTGCCAGGGAAGAAGGGGTTAAGCAGCTCCTCTTAACGCATATCTCAGCCCGTTATGTGGGGCCGGCGATTAAGCAGTTAATTAACGATGCCCGGGATGTTTTTCCAGCAACCCGGGTGGTCCGGGACTTCGACGTCATTCCGGTCCCGTTTTCTGCTGATAACTAGGAGGAAAGCCGATGAATCACTTTCGTCATTCTCAAAGGATTGCAGGCCGGGTTGTGCTGATTATGGGAGCGTCCTCGGGACTAGGCGAGCAGCTTGCGTACGCGTTTGCTGTTGAGCACGCCCGCATCGTTGTTTGTGCCCGGCGGAAGGAACGGTTAGCCCGGGTTGCCCAGAGATGCGCGCAGTTGTCGAGAAGACCGGCAACATTGTTTGTCACTGACGTTGCGCTTCCCCAGGAAGTGGAGCGAACGATTGCGGCGGTTGAACGGCAGGTTGGCCCAATTGCGATTGGGATTAACTGTGCGGGATTTGGCAGGATGATGTCGGCGATTGAAATGCCCCCGGAAGTTACCGCACAAATGTTTCGGGTTAATACGGTAGGGACCATTACCGCGAGCCGGGAAATGGCCCGGTTGATGGCTGCCCGCCATTCCGGAACGATTGTGAACGTGGCTTCGAGTGCGGGAAAGGTTGCGACCCCCAAAGCGGCGGTCTATGCTGCAACGAAGGCGGCTGTAATTGCCTATTCAAACGCTCTGCGCCTTGAATTGCGGCAGACGGGAGTCCACGTGCTCACGGTTAATCCCGGACCGATGCGGACGCCGTTTTTTGCACATGCGGGAGCGGCAGCTGATTACCTTGATCAGTTAGGGCCGTTAGCCCTGACACCGGAGAAGGTGGCTGCTCAGGTAGTCCAGGGCGTTCTCACGGGTAAACGCGAGTTGAATACGCCGAGGCTGTTTGAGGCGGCTCACCGGGCGTATGATTGGGTTCCCCGGGTAGCGGACTGGTTGACGGCAACGGTGTTTAATAAGAAATAGGGGAATGAAAATGAAACGACAATTGAAATTGATTGGTGCTGTTGTTCTTGCACTAATCGTGGTTATTTTTGCAATGGCTAACTTTCAGCAGGTAACGGTTAACTTCTTGTTTGGAACTGTCCGGCTACCGTTAGTCGTAATTATTGTGGGTGCGCTTCTAATTGGGATGGTTATTACCTTTATGGGAGCGGTGCCGACCATTCTACGGTTGAAAACGCAAAATAAGCGGATGAGCAAGAAGCAGGCAGGCGCCAAGCACTCCCAGCAAACGGACAAATAGGTGGTAAGTTGTGGTTAAAGCAAAGAATAAGTGGGTACCGTTAAAAGAGGATCCGGCCGTTGACTACGAGCAGTTGGTTCAGCAAACCGGGTTAAGCCGGCTAGTGGTTACCCTGCTAGTCGACCGTGGTTACCGGACGGCCGAAGCAATCAATGGCTTTTTACATCCCCAGGAAACTGATTTGCATGATCCCCTTCAGATGCATGATATGAAGGCGGGGGTTGAGCGGATTAAGCAGGCCATTGTTGCGGGGGAGAAAATCGTAGTATACGGCGATTACGATGTTGATGGCTTGACGAGTACTGCCATTATGGTTGAAACCCTCGAGCAGCTTGGAGCCGATGTTGAGGCATACATTCCCAATCGCTTTAAGGATGGTTACGGGCCGAATAAGGCGGCGTATCGGCGGCTGATCGCTGCGGGGGCGCAGTTAATTGTCACCGTTGATAATGGGGTTTCCGGCAAGGAGGAAATCGCGGATGCAGCTCAGCAGGGGGTGGACGTGGTCGTGACCGACCACCACGAACTCCCTGAGGAACTTCCCGCAGCAAGTGCGGTGATTCACCCCCGTCATCCTGCCGGTCAGTACCCGTTTGGCGGATTATCTGGTGCGGGCGTTGCCTTTAAGGTGGCATCTGCGCTTTTAGAAGAATCGCCGGCAGAACTCCTTGACTTGGTTGCGTTAGGGACGGTTGCCGACCTTGTTCCGTTAGTGGACGAAAACCGGGCGCTCGTCACGTTTGGGCTGGCGGCTTTACGGACAACCTCGCGCCCGGGGTTACAGGCATTGTTGAAGGCGACAAACACTTCGTCTACAGAGATTGATGAAGAAACAATCAGCTATACGTTAGCACCGTGTCTGAATGCACTGGGACGGATGGGAAGCGCTCAGGAGGGGGTTGAATTACTGACGACCTTCGACCAGGAACGGGCAACAGCGTTAGCGGAACACCTAACGAAGTTAAATGATCAGCGGAAGCAGTTAGTGGACCAAATTACTACTGAAGCGGGCGAGTATTTGGCTCATAAGAAGCATTCCCATGCGGTAAACGTGGTTTGGGGCACTGACTGGCACGAAGGGGTTTTAGGAATTGTTGCAAGCCGGTTAGTTGAGCAAACCGGAAATCCTACCGTGGTCCTAAACTATGATAGTGAGCGGGGGGAAGCTAAGGGTTCGGGCCGGTCAGTTGCGGCCTATAACCTGTTTACTGCGTTGGACGGTCACCGGGATTTAATGACGAGTTTTGGGGGGCACCACATGGCGTGTGGCTTGGCCTGTACTAAGGAAGCCTTACAGGACCTGCAAACGGTTCTTGATGAGGAGTACTCCGCACAGGTTACTCGTCCAGAGAAACCCGCATTAACCATCAGTGGCCAGCTTTCGGCCCAACAGGTGACGTTGAACCTGATTAATGAATTAGCAGTGCTTGCGCCGTTTGGGCCGGAAAATCCTAAACCCGTCTTTGAAATTACCGGAGCGATCCCCCCGACAATTAGCGCAATGGGGAAGAACCAGGAACACCTGCGGGTAACGTTTCAGGAAGCGCGGCTGAATGCCGTGGCCTTTTCGGTTGGGGAGAAGATTCCACTTCTCAAGCAGGACCGGGTCACCCTGCGACTTGTTGGCGAATTGAGTAAAAACGTTTTTCGGGGCCGGACTACCCCGCAGGTAATGATTAAGGACATGATGACAACGGAGGCGGCAGAAACGGCCTCTGGTGCGATCAAGGTGGTTGATAACCGGACTCACCGGTGGGGACCAGGGTTATTTACAACCCCAGGGTTATACGTGTGTTTTGACGAACAGCTGGCCCACCAGTTGTGTACCCACCTGCCTTCGCGAAAAGATATAACGGTTTGTTCTGCAACCACGGCGCTAAAGCCGGCAGAAACCCTTACGGTGGTGGATTGTCCAGCTACCCGCGCCCAGCTTAAACGGGTGGTGCAGGCGGTCCAACCAGTAGAGGTGCGAATTCTTGCCCATCACAGCGCAGGACGACTAAGTTTGCCAAGTTGGTCACAATTTGGTAAACTCTATAAGTTCGCCCGGCAACATCACCAAGTTGATGTCCGGCACCGGATTGGCGAGCTGGCAACGTACCTTCATCTCCCGGTAACTGACCTAGTGTTTATGATTCAGGTGTTACAGGATGCTGGATTAGTGACGGTTAATGCGGGGTTGATGGATGCGCAGTCAACGGATCAAACCGTTGATTTAACGGCGCAACCGCGGTATAAAGCCCGGGCGGATGCGGTGTTGCTTGAGCATCAATTACTGGATAGTTCGGTAAGTGCCCTAACGGCATTGGTACAAGAATTAGCTGGAAAGGCTGCCCAGTAAAGGAGTATTACAAAAATGGCATTAGATTTAAGAAAGTACGTCGCAAGTATTCCTGATTATCCGGAAAAGGGAATTATTTTCCGGGATATTTCACCACTCTTAGCTGACGGTCCTGCTTTTCGGAAAGCAACGGATCAAATCGTGAAGTTCGCTAAGGATAAGGGCGTTGAAATGATTGTCGGGCCGGAAGCCCGGGGCTTTATCGTCGGGGGGCCGGTTGCCTACGAGTTAGGGGTCGGGTTTGCTCCTGCCCGGAAGAAGGGAAAGCTTCCCCGTGAAACCGTGAAGGCGGAGTATAGCCTAGAATACGGAACGTCTGCTCTGTACATGCACAAAGATGCGGTTAAGCCGGGCCAACGGGTGCTTGTTACGGATGATTTACTGGCAACGGGCGGAACTATTAGCGCAACGATTGACCTTGTTGAACAACTTGGCGGGATTGTCGTGGGGTGTGCCTTTTTGATTGAGTTGAAGCAGTTAAAGGGCCGTGAGCGAATTAAGGGGTACGATACGCTGGCATTAATGGATTTTGATGGCGAATAGTTAAGGACAGTTAACGATATAAAAAATGGTGGAAACTGAATAATCGGTTTCCACCATTTTCTTTTCTCCTAATAGGATGGTTATTTCCGCATCCGCCGTTTCAGGTCTTTAAATGAATCACGGAGTTGATATCCAACCCAGGCGATTGCCAGAAGACTGACAAGCAGTCCCACGTAGAAGAGCGGCGGGGTGTACGTCATTTTAATGGTATGCTTTCCTGGTTGAACGTTGAACGCCATGAGGGCCTGCTGAACCTTAAAGGTTTTTACCCGGTGGCCGTCAACCCGGACGTGCCAGCCCTTTGAGTACGGAATGGTTGTTGTCACGATGTGCTTGTCGCGTGGAACAGTGATTGTTCCAATAATCTTCCGGGAGCTGAACCGCGTAACGTGGAGGGAATGCCGCTGGACATCCTTAAGCCCTTGGGTGACAGCGTGGTTGTTCATTCGGTACAGCACGAAGTTTTGAAGTTGAACGCTAGGTTGGGTGTAGTCAATTGAAACACTCACCCGTTGGTGTTTGTTCTCACTTGCGACGTTCGCAATCACGGTGTGCCGGAAGCTGCCATCCTGGTAAAGTGGTTGACCATTCAGCGAGACTGTTGCGTTGTTGTTTTGGCTTGCCAGTGCCGCACCAAGCGTTAGGTAGTAGATGTCGTTTGAATCCGGGACAAAGGTCAAGGCAATCTTACCGTCGTTAGCCTGGTTTTTCTTTGAAAAAATTTGGTTAGTAAGTGTATTACCACCGGTCGAATTTGTATACTGAACACCGTTAAAGTCGGCTACCTTAAAGTAATTCCGCTGCTTTTTGTTTCCAAGAACCGCATTCAGCCACTCGTTTTGGTATGCAATCGGATTATCATACATTGCCGGCATATGCTTGATTTTGTCACCGGCTGCGTATGCAATTCCAGCGGCATACGGATTCTTAAAGATTGCTGTGTGCGCGGTTGAATCGACCCGGTCGTAGAGGGTGAGGTTGTTAATCTCGGTCAACTGGTTGAGCGGGGGATTCGTCTGGTTAGTTGTCGGCGCAATGGCGTACTTCATGTCGAGCAATCCATCCGATACTACGGTTCCGTTACTGTAAGAAACGTTGTTATCCCCGTCAAGGTCCCCAATCTTACCGTAGAAGTCCGGAATCGCCTTTTCAAGGGCGGAACTAAAGTATGAACCGGTGTTCATGTTAAATGCAATCCCGTCGTTCCGGTCCCGGTTGTAAAGTTCACTTACCCGGTAGAACCCGTTATCAAGGTGGTGTAGTTGCCGGCTGTCAATTGCTAACTGGGTTGCGGGCACGTCGTAATCGCTCTTTGAAAGGTACGTAATACTACCGAGGGAGAGGACAACGTTGGTTCCCATTTCCCCCAGAACCGCACAGAACAGCAAAACGTTCCGGAGATGGATAAACCGGTCAGCTGGCTGAATAAAGAGCAGTAGAAGAATAACAATTCCGAATGCCAGTGAGAGGTATAGTTCAGTAGTATTAACGTAACCAAATTTTTTAATGTTAATGAAGTTGTACGTAATCATTCCCCCGAAGAGGAGCGCGACGATTCCCGCCTGCCACCACGTGATTGTAAGGTGCTCGTTCTTAAACGTGACCGCTGCCAGGAAGGCCATCCAGAAGCTAATTACGAAAGAGAACCGGCACGGATACCAAACAGGGAACTGAAAGGCGTGCCAAAAGAGGACAAGGGGATCAAACGTCATTGAAACCACTAAGAACGCACTGATTGCAAGGGCGACGATTCGCTGGCGCCAACTAAACCGGGTTGCCAGGAAGTAAATAATGGTTCCAAAGAGGGCCAGGCTACCGACAAAGACGTTCGGCAATCCCCATGACATTTGGTTAAAACTGTAGGCGCCAAGAACCATCTTCGACATAATCTTTGGCAGGAAGAACTGGAACTTGGTGGTCATTGCTTGGGTATAAGCGCCCTTACTGTTAAGCAGGGAGTAAGATGTTGGTAATAAAATAATTGCGCTCAGGGCAGCAGCAAGGAGGGAGCGCTTAATGAAAAGCCATCCGTCCTTGAAAAGCTGTTGCCGTGAAATGTGGCGGCTTGCCTCAAACCAGCAGAAGAAGAGCACCAGGAAGATACAGATCATGTATCCCATGTAGTAGTTGATGACCATCATTAATGCAAGCATCAGGGAGTATGCGTACCTGTTCTTTCCTTCCAACATGTTCATCATGGTTAAAACGATTAGTGGCAGGAAAATTGCGGCATCAAGCCAGAGCAGGTTAAGCTGGTTGGCCACAAACCACGCCATCAGGGCATAACTGGTTGCAAAGGCGGGCACCATTACACCGGTTTGTAGGTTGCGCTTTTTCAATAGGTACCCGAAGGCAAGCCCAGCCAAACCATACTTGAGGACTGTGAGCCACAGGATTCCCGATACAATGCTGTTTCCCGGGAAGAGGAGCAGAACGAGGTTAAACGGGCTTAATAGGTAGTACGCAACGTCACCAAACATTCCGCCCCCAATCGCCTTACTAAAGGAATAGAAGAAGCCACTTGGGTGTAACAGAATGTGCTTAAAGTAACGGAAAAAATCAATGTATTGTTCCCCTAAGTCGACCGTTAAAATTGTTTGGGAGCCAAAGGGGGCCATGTGCCGGTAGATGAAGTACCCCAACATGATGGCTGCAGGACACATGAAACTTAGGATCAATTGATAATGGTCCTTTAGAAATTGTTTAGTACGTTTGATTGCAAAAACCTCCAGTTTATTACCGATAATATTCTTTCCTAGTCTACCACGATTAAGGGGGAGAATAAATTCTGTGAGCCGGGAATTGCACTCTTGGATTTTATTTGGGACGTTCTACTCGTTGCCTATAAAATATGGTAGGATGGAGTTTGAACTAACGTCTGAAATCAGGGTGGATGAAGTCCCTGATAAGAGGGAGAAGAGCGGAATGAAGAAATCACTCGGAAAAATTAAGTTTAAGCAACAGAAGAAGGGTACGCGGGACAATAAATCAATTATTCCGTTCCGGCTAAATCTCCTGTTCTTTCTGGTTTTTGTGCTATTCGTAATGCTGATTATTCAGATGGCGCACCTACAGATTATGCAGGGAAAACGGTTTGCGGCGGAAGCGGCGAATAATTCGACTAAGGTTGAAACCCGAAATGTCCAACGGGGGATGATTTTTGATTCAACCGGGAAGGTGCTTGTGGGGAACGATTCTTCCCGGGCAATCACCTACACGAAGCCGTTAAACGTAACGGATGCCCAGATGTATCAGGTTGCTAACGAACTCGGGAAATTTCTTTCCGTGGGAACGAACACGCTAAGCTCTGCGCAGAAGGCTGAGTATTATTTAGCTAATCCTAAGAATAACGCGCGCATAGTAAAGAAAATCAGCGGTGCGAATACGATGACCGGCGGGAAGCTGACGAAGGCGGAGCAGGATTATGTTCGCCGCCATCATTTGGGACAAAACTTACCGGCAGCGCAGCAGAATGCCGCAGTGATTTTTAATAAGATGAACGGAGCATTGTCACTATCAACCGTATACATTAAGACGAAGGACGTCAGCGACAAGGAAATGGCTCTTGTTGGTGCGCACATGGCACAATTGCCCGGAATCCAGGTTGGAACGAGTTGGAGTCGAAACTATCCAAATGGGGATTCAATCAAGAGTATCGTCGGAACGGTGACGACCCAAAAACAGGGACTTCCGGAAAACCAGGTTAATGAACTGTTGGCCGAAGGGTACGCCCGGAATGATAGCGTCGGTTCCAGTTATCTTGAATCGGAGTACGAGAATGTTCTTAAGGGAACTAAGAAGACGATTAAGGTTGAAACTCAGAACAACAAGATTAAGAAGGAAGTCAAAGAATACGGCGGGCAGAACGGAAGCGACCTTCAGTTAACGATTAACGCTAAGTTCCAGAATGATTTGCAGGGGATTTTACAGAAACAATTAAATGGAGTTGTTGGTGGTAATCCGTATAGTCAAGGAGCGTATGCTGTTGTAATGAATCCCAATACTGGGGCAATAGTTGGAATTGCAGGAATTCATCGAGATTCGAAGACGGGGAAGCAGACTTCGGATGCTTTAGGAACGATTAACCAGGCGTTCACAATGGGATCAGTAGTTAAGCCTGCGATGGTAATGGGCGGCCTTCAAAGTGGAGTAATTACTCCTGAAAACAATGTAATTGTCGATACGCCGATTGTCCTTCAAGGAATTGCACGAATTGCATCATGGTTTGATGAAAATGGTAAAACACTCACAATGAGTTTGACAGCGCAACAAGCGTTAGAAGTTTCATCTAATGATTATATGGTGAAATTGGTTATGAAAATGGGGGGATTTAAATATGCTCCTGGTAAAAAATTAGAAATGCCGGTTTCTATTTTTTCTCGTCTTCGAGACAACTTTGCTCAGTATGGACTAGGTGTAAAGACGGGGATTGATATTCCAGGTGAGACTGCTGGTATGAAAGGGCCAAGTGGTAAGAAGAATATTGGGAATGCCCTTTATATGGGTTTTGGACAGTATGATACGTACACGACAATGCAACTTGCGCAGTATACATCTACCATTGCCAATGGTGGATACCGGTTACGCCCGCATATTGTCTCCGCTATTAGGCGACCAACTAGTAAGGGAAGGTTGGGAGCAATTCAGTACAAGTTTAGCCCGCAAGTATTGAATGTGGTTCAGGCATCACCAGCACAATGGAATGTTGTTCATGAAGGAATGTGGGATGTAGTTCACGGTAGTAGTCCTTATATAACTGGGGAGCAGTTGAAGGATATTAAGCCAGCAGTAGCTGCTAAAGGTGGACAAGCTCAGACTGTTACTGATGGTCATGAAACGTATACGTATAGTGTTGCGTCGTATGCTCCGTATAAAAATCCGCAGGTAGTAGTTATAGTAGTATTTCCTGGAATATCTTCATCAAGTATTACCTTTGAAACGGAAATGAACGCAACAAAGGATATCTATAACGCATACTGGAAGGATGTCCAGACAAATGATGGAATGTAATTTTGGTATTAATTGAGGTGGTAATAATGGAATTTTGTAGTGATTTATCACTTGATGAATTTGATAGTTTTGCTAAGACTCATCCCTTGAGTCGTTTTATGCAAACTAGTGAGCAGTTAAAGGTAACTGGCCGTAAAAAAGAAGTAGGGTGTGTTGGTGTGTATGATGATAATCATCAGTTAATTGCCTCTGCATATTACTTTGTGGACCATTCACATATGGGAGACGTTTATTCGATTAAAGGTGGTCCATTGTTGGATTATGATGACGAAGAATTATTAGATTTCTTTGTACAATCGTGCAGTGAATATTTTAAGCAAAGAGGGGCGTTGTCGTTTCGAATTACCCCGCCTCTGGATCGCAGGAAGCTTGACGAGCATGGAAATGAGTTAACGGAAGAAAACGATGCATTAATTCAGCATATGCGTCAGTTGGGATTTCGATACTTTAGTCAATGGCCAATTAAGGATAATAGGTTACCAGCGGTTGGTTTAGGGTATGAGTATCGTAAGGATCTTAGAAAAATTACAAGTGTATCTGAATTACGGGCGACTTATAATAAACGAGCAAGGAACGACGTGAAACGTGCCGAAAGGTTTGGTGTATATTTGGAAAGGCTTGGTTACAATCAACTTAGCGAGTTTAAAAAATATACCCAACGAACAGCGAATGAGCGAAATTATCCAGATCAAAGCCTTGAATTTTATCAACAAGTTTATCGTAATTTTGGGGATAATGTGCTTTTTATTGAAGCTAAATTAAACTTGAAAAGTTTTGTGGGTAAGTGTCAAGTTGAAGAACAAAGAATAATCGAACAAATTAATGATTTAGAAGGACAGTTAAGATCTAAGAACTCTAAAAAAATAAAGAGTAAATTGAGTCAAGCTAAGCAGCAGTTGCAGCAGACAAAACGATCACTTAAGAAAGCACAGGGGGAGCGTGAAAAAAATGGCGATGTAATCGTGCTTTCAGGGGGGATGTTTTACGTTCATCCTCAAGAAATGGCGTACATGTTTAGCTTTACAGACAAACAGTTCAGTAATTATTATGGGCAACATTACTTGATGGATTATGTAATGCAATTAGCAATTGAAAAACATATCCCAACGTATAATTTTTACATGGTAACAGGACTTTTTGATGGAACGGACGGGGTTTTAAAATTTAAGCAACTGTTTGAAGGAAACACCTATCAGACGATTGGTTGGTTTGAAAAACCGCTTAAACCGATGCTGTATTATATGAATACTTTGATTCGAAAGATTTTGAGAAAAGAAGAAATCAGATAATTGGAGAGTAGTGAGCAAGATAAATGAAATTTATAGGGAATTTAGATTTTGATGAATTCGAAGAATTTGAAATGCATCACCCCCAAGGCCGGTATATGCAGTCACGTGGACAATTGGAAATGAATAAAGTGTCCAAGCAAGTGGGCTGTATTGGAGTTGTCGATGACGATGACAAGGTGATTGCAGGTGCTTTTTATTTTATTGACCATGCTCGAATGGGTGATATTTATTCAATCTGGGGTGGGCCACTGTTAGACTATGATAATGATGAGTTAGTTAATTTCTTTTTTAAGAGTGCTGAAAATTATTTCAAAAAACTAGGAGGAGTGGCTTTTCGGTTTACTCCAGTTCTTGATTTTCAGAAATTCGATGATGATGGGCAAATTATTGAGGAATATAATCAGCATGTTTTACGGCATTTAAAGGCTTTAGGCTACAGAAACGTTCCTCAAAATCCAATTACTGATAATCGGATGCCTAAGGTTGGAATGGGATATGAATATAGAAAAGATCTCCGTGGAATAAAAAATGGTTGTGAGTTACGTTCAACTTACGATAAGCGTGCACGAAACGATGTTAGGCGGGCAGAGAAGTTTGGTGTGTATATAGAGAACGTTGATTATGACAATTTGGACGTATTTAAGAAGAATACAGCTAATACGGCTGAAAATCGATCATATCAGGATCAAACCCTTGAATTTTATCAACATGCATACCAAAGTTTTGGAGATAATGTCATGTTTGTAGAGGTGAAATTGAATCTAGTTGATTTTATAAGCAAAAGGGAAAGTGAAATTACCTCTTTAAAAGCAACGGCTAATGAGCTTAAAGACCGTTTAGTAAGTACTGATTCTAAAAAAATGAAAAATAAATTTTCCCAGGCGACTAAACAGCTGGACAGATTGAAGAACGTAGTTGACCGTGCTGAGAATGAGAAGAGTAAATATGGAGATATTGTGACCTTATCTGGGGGAATGTTTTATATTCAGCCTCAAGAGTTAGGTTACTTATTTAGTTTCACAAATAAGCAGTTTTCTAATTATTACGGCCAGCATTACTTAATGGATTATATGATGCAGCTAGCAATAAAAAAACATATTCCAACATATAATTTCTATATGGTAACGGGTTTATTCGATGGGTCGGACGGTGTGTTGAAGTTTAAGCAGCTCTTTAATGGTGCAACATACCGAACATTAGGATGGTTCGAGAAGCCTTTACAACCCGTTAAATATTGCTTAGACCGAATAGTAAAAAAAGTGACAGGTCATGCCAATGATATTAGGTAAGAAAGTTAATGGGGGGTGAAACTTAATGGAAAAACGAAGTGCAACAATTGATTTCTTTAGGGTAATTGCAGCCTTCCTGGTTGTAATAATTCATTCTGGACAGGTTCCCTTTCATACAATTACAGTAACTATTGCGTTATACGCAGTTCCTTTTTTCATGCTAGTGACAGGATATTTTTATTTTAAAGCGCCATCAGTTGAAAAATTACGTAGAACGTTGAGAAAAGTATTATGGTTGTGGTTTATATGGATGATTATCTATTTACCTAACGCAATAAGAGTTATTATGCGCTGTTTAGTTCACGGAATTAATCCACTTCATCTTATTTTATGGTCATTTTTTGGTGAAAGTATTTGTTACGGTGGAAGTTGGTATCTTCTTGCTGTTGCCTTTGGTTTGTTTGTGGTTGATTGGTTTAGGCGTCATAATCGGATGGGATTGTGTCATTTATTTGCATTAGTGGCTCTTGTTATTGGGTGCGGGTCAACTAATTATCGCCCATTAATGATTCATTTGCCGCTGATGCACTATTACTGGGCAACAACGATGATTGTTGGTGTTTTATGGATGGATGTTGCATTTTTGATTGCAAAATACGAAAAATTTGTTTCCTATTTTAGTAGTTGGTGGTGGGTTATTGCAGCAATTGCGGTTACTTTTGCGGAATATTTATTTGTTAGTTATTTCACAGGGTATTCAAGTAATTTATATAATGATATGTGGCTAACGTTACCAATCTCAATTGCTTGGATTTTTGCAGTCATCTTAAATCATCCATACTATAAACCGGCTAAAAATGTAATGAAACTTCGCGACTTTGCAACGCTATTATTTTTTATTCATTTTGGAGTAATAAATTTTGGAGATTTTTCGCATACAGTCTTAGGCTGTTTAGCAGCGGTTGGATGTGCTACGGTTATCACGGGTGTCGTTTTAGTGTTGTCATATACGCATCAATTTCGTTTCCTAAAAAAGATTTATTGATTATTCACGAAAATTTAAATGGTTAGTTTCAAAAAAAACTCGTTTGTTAGGAATTTAACGTTTGTGTAATAGAAAAGACATTTTTGAGAGCGTATACTGTGGGATGGTTATTGCTACATAGATTCAATATTATCTGGAGGCTTTTATGAAGAAGAAACAATTATTAACAGTGGCTGCTGTTGGGGCAGCTACGGTTGCTGCCGGAATGGGCGCAGCTAACGTTCACGCTGACTCTGTTACGGTTACCAAGCAACACATTGGTGACGAAACTAAGGTCACAACGACAACGCACCATGACGGTAAGAGCCAGTCACAGATTTCAAGTGATAAGGCGGCCGTTGCTAGTCAAAAGCAGGTTGTCAGCAGCGCTAAGGCCAGCATGGACAGCGCCCAGAGTGTTGTTAACAACGACAAGACGAAGGTAAGTTCAGCACAGGCTAACGTTAACAACGCTAAGTCCAAGTTAGATAGTGCCCAGTCCAAGGTTAATGAACCGTCATCATTGAAGAACGACATGTCTAAACAGTCGCAGCGGATCAGCAGCGACAAGATGGCAATCGCTAACAAGCAAAACGATGTGAAGAATGACCAGGCAAAGGTTGCGCAGGACCAGCAACACAAGTTAACGCCAGAACAGCAGTCTAAGATTGATGCGGACAAGCAGGCGGTGACCGATGCGCAAAACAAGGTTAACCGGGACGAACAGAACGTTAAGAAGGCGGAAGCTGAAACGCCTGTAAACTTAACTCCTGCTGAACAGGAACAGTTGAATGAAATCAACAACTATCGGAAGGCTAATGGATTGGCTCCCTTAAAGGTTGCGGCTAACTTGCAGAAGTTCGCTGAGGGGATTGCGGCTAACCCATATTATGAAAATAATGACCCCGCTATCGGTGACTGGTCAAAGGACTTTATTGATCCGATTGAAAGCTTAGGATATCCAAGTGGGGATCTTTCACTTGGTTGGGGACTTGAATCTAAGGATCAGGCGAAGGCTTGGTATACTGAATCCGATACGCTTGATGGTGCTGGTACTACCTACCATCATGACATGATGATGAATGGTTCGTATCAAAGTGTCGGTATTGCCTGGGTTGGCGGCGGTAAATATTATGGCACGTGGGTTATTGCTTACGGCGCTGGTAATCCAATCGGTTCCAGTGATGTAGATAATTCTAATTTAACCGCTGCCCAAAACCAACTGAAGAACGACCAGCAGGCCCTGCAGGACGCGCAGAACCAGCTGAACAACGACGAACAAACCTTCGGCGTTAAGCAGTTAGAAAACGACCAGAAGCAGTTGCAGCAGGATCAGCAGGACTTAAACAACCTGCAAAACGACCTGCAGGACGCGCAGAACCAGCTGGACAACGACCAGAAGACGTTGAACAGTATCACCCCAGCCGACATCGCTAACGCCAAGAAGGCCTTGACAGATGCCCAAAACGACTACAACAACGCAGTTCAGGCGCTCAACCAGGCTCAGGCTCAGGAAAACGCAGATCAGGCAACCTTAGCTAAGTACCAGGCGGCATACCAGGCTGCTTTGCAGAAACTGGACGAATTAGAAGCTACATTGAAGGCGGACGAACCATGCGACACAACGTCTGTTCAGTGGATTAAGGACCAGCAACCAATGACGAGTGCTGAGATTAGCAGTCGTTACGTCATGCGGTCAACCGCTAAGGCATCATACACAACCGGGAACGCCGATGTTGTATACGCCGACACGGTGATGGCTAACAAGCAGGCCGCTAAGAAGGCGCTGCCAGACACAGGTGATGCCCAGAACAGTGCTGCTTCAATGGCAGGGATTCTGGGATTAGGATTAGCTGGAATCTTAAGCATGTTTGGTTTAGCTGAGCGGAAGAAGCGGAACTAAACCAAAGAACTATCCATTTTCGTATCAAGCAAGAAGCTACCGTTGCGACGGTAGCTTTTTGTTTACAATGAGAAATTGACTGGTTTCCCCCAGACTTACTATAATAAGAACAATGATGACTGAACGGAAGGTAGGAGCACGATGGATTTAAAAGCAATGCAGGAGCGGCAGCGCCACATCCGCAATTTTTCGATTGTAGCCCACATTGATCACGGAAAGTCAACGCTTGCCGATCGGATCCTTGAGTTAACCGATACGGTTTCTAAGCGCGAAATGCAGGACCAACTGTTGGATTCAATGGATCTTGAGCGGGAACGGGGCATCACGATTAAGTTGAATGCGGTGGAGCTGCACTATACGGCGAAGGACGGGGAGACGTATATTTTCCATCTGATTGATACCCCCGGACACGTGGATTTTTCGTATGAGGTTTCCCGGAGCCTTGCAGCGTGTGAGGGGGCATTGCTGGTCGTTGATGCGGCGCAGGGGGTCGAGGCGCAAACGTTAGCGAACGTGTACCTGGCCCTGGACGATGACCTGGAAATTTTACCCGTAATCAATAAGATCGATCTTCCATCGGCGGAACCCGAAAAAGTGCGCAAGCAGATTGAGGACGTAATTGGGCTCGATGCCAGTGACGCCGTATTAGCCAGCGCCAAAAAGGGGATTGGAATTGAGAAAATCCTCGAGCAGATTGTTCACCAGGTGCCCGCACCAACGGGTGATTTGCAGGCGCCGTTAAAGGCATTAATCTTTGATTCGGTTTACGATGACTACCGGGGCGTTGTTCTAAGCGTCCGGATTGTTGAGGGAACCGTTCAGGCCGGCGATCGGATTAAACTGATGAATAGCGGCGCAGAGTACGAAGTCACCGAAGTGGGCGTAAACTCCCCGAAGCCGTTAAAACGGGACATGTTAATTGCCGGGGATGTTGGGTACATCACTGCCAGCATTAAGAATATCCAGGACACGCGGGTGGGGGATACCGTTACTAATGCGGATCACCCAACCGAGAAGCCGTTAGCTGGTTACCGGGAAATGAGCCCGATGGTATATTCTGGGCTATACCCCACGGATAACGCTAAGTATAACGATTTACGGGACGCCCTCGAAAAATTGCAGCTGAACGATGCGGCACTGGAATTTGAACCAGAAACTTCCCAGGCACTGGGCTTTGGGTTCCGGTGTGGGTTCCTCGGCTTACTCCACATGGACGTGATTCAGGAACGGTTAGAGCGGGAATTTAACCTGAGTTTGATTACCACTGCCCCGTCGGTAACCTACGACGTTGAACTAACAAATGGGCAGCATAAGGCCGTGGCTAACCCGGCAGAAATGCCCCCCGCAACGGAAATCAAGCAGATTAACGAGCCCTTTGTAAAGGCGACAATTATGGTACCTAACGACTATGTTGGGGCGGTAATGGAATTGTGCCAACGGAAACGGGGCCAGTTTGACACGATGGAGTATCTCGACGACTACCGGGTAAATGTTATTTACGCCATGCCGTTGTCGGAAATCATCTTTGATTTCTTTGATAGGCTCAAGTCGAGTACTCGTGGTTATGCGTCACTTGATTACGAGTTGAACGGGACACGGCCGAGTGAACTCGTGAAAATTGATATTCTGCTCAATGGCGATAAGATTGACGCCCTAAGTTTCATTGCGCATAAGGAATTTGCGGAAAAGCGTGGCCGGGAAATCGTGATGAAATTAAAGAAGATTATTCCGCGGCAAAACTTTGAAGTCCCGATTCAGGCGGCAATCGGTGCGAAAATTATTGCCCGAACCAATATTAAGGCTTACCGGAAAGACGTTACGGCCCGCATTCATACCGGTGACCCGGACCGGCGGGCAAAGTTATTGGAGAAGCAGAAGCGGGGGAAGAAGCGGATGAAGGCCATCGGTAAGGTGGATGTTCCGCAGGAAGCCTTTATGGCGGTATTAAAAACCGACGAAGAGCTTGATAACAAGTAAGGGGCGAGCCACTTATGGGAAAACAACCAGCGCAGCGGTATGTGCAGCCAAAGAATGTTCGTGAAGCAATGACGGTGATTCAGGATTTGTTTAACCAGTACCGCCACGCACCACTGACAACGGAGTTACTGAACTACCATGACGGACTTATCCAACGGCTCCAGTCGGATATTTTTGTTGCAGCACTGCGGGAAAATAATCCTGCACAACAGAAGCAGTTGGGGACGATGATTCAGGCGATGAAAAAGTGGCGGCAAATCCGGGTAAGCGGTCAGCCCTTTAACGGCAAAATGAAGAACTTTAAGTTAGTTACGAATAACGGCCCGCATTTCAAACAGCACGTCCATAAGATTAAGGGAAATCATAATTACCGGGGAGTCCGGCATTAGTTGAAGTGAA
Organism: Candidatus Ligilactobacillus avistercoris; assembly: GCA_019119415.1. Taxonomy (GTDB): domain Bacteria; phylum Bacillota; class Bacilli; order Lactobacillales; family Lactobacillaceae; genus Ligilactobacillus; species Ligilactobacillus hohenheimensis. The sequence goes on from DWXB01000011.1 coordinate 95,312, forward strand.
AGACGGAGGAAATTCTTTATGGTAGAAGAGATTACTGCGCCGGGAAACCGGCGGGTTAAGGATTGGGCTAAGTTACAAACCAGTCGGGGCCGGAAAAAACAGCACCGGTATCTGTTAGAAGGATGGCACCTGGTGAGGGAGGCATTGGCCGCTCAGGCTGTCATTAATGAACTAATCATCGTCGCTGATGAAATTAGTTTGTTGGACGATTTACCAATTCCGGGTGACTGCGAAGTGGTGACGATTACCCGGGAGATTGCGCAAAAAATTAGTTCAACGCCGAGCCCACAGGGTGTTTTTGCGGTTGCTCCCCTGGTTGATCAACAGCCCGTTACACCAGCTCAAGCACAGGGAGCATGGCTCTTTCTTGATGGGGTGCAGGATCCGGGAAACATCGGCACAATGGTGCGAACAGCGGATGCGGCCGGGTTTAATGGGGTTGTCTTTGGCTCCGGCACGGCTGACTACCATCAGCCCAAGATTATGCGTTCAATGCAGGGGAGTCAGTTTCACCTGCACCTGGTAACAACGTCCGATTTAGGAGAGTGGTTCACTACGTTTAGGAACCGTAAAATTCCGGTTTTTGGGAGTGAATTAAACGTGAATGCCCGTGATTACCGAACCGTCGGGCAGCATCAGGACTTTGCGTTGGTAATGGGAAATGAAGGAAACGGGATGAGTGCTGATTTGCTTCACCAAACGGCGATGAACCTGTACATTCCAATCGCTGGCCAGGCGGAATCCCTGAACGTCGCGGTTGCGGCTGGGATTTTGATGTTTCAGTTAATTGGCGGTTAAGAATCAGTAAGACCGTTGGTTCAGGCTTGAATTTTTACCGGGCACGGGCTACGATACGCATTGAAGCGGTTAATTTGCTAATAAAGGAGTAGTTAATCATGAAACAGGGAGAATGGAAGGCTGATCCAGTATATGTTGGGTACGTCCGTGACCTGCTTGTGCGGCCGGAAGTCCAGCGGTTAGCAAACTTTGTTCAGCACCACGCGACAACGCGGTTGGAACATTGTATTACGGTTTCTTATGAGAGTTATCGGATTGCCCGCCGGCTCCACCTTGATGCCCGGGCAACCGCACGGGCAGGGTTATTGCATGATTTGTTTTACTATGATTGGCGAACGACTAAGTTTAGCTTAGGAACACATGCTTGGATTCATCCCCGGATTGCATTGCGTAATGCGGAAAAAATTACGCCCCTAACCCCAAAAGAGCGTGATATTATCGTCAAGCATATGTGGGGAGCGACCATCGTTCCGCCGAAATATCCTGAGGGCTACGTGGTGACGATCGTTGATAAGTATGCTGCAATTGAGGAATATAGTACCCACGTATTAGCGGATACTAAGCACCTGGTTCAGCAACAGTTACCGACTAAATAACTGAAAGGAATAATGTGATGCAGACTGATTTTCAATTATGCCCGAAGTTTACGAAGATCTTTAGTATTCTCGGTAAGAAGTGGAACGGGTTGATTATCGACGTTCTCCTAACGGCGGGGCCGCAGCGTTTTCGCGATTTAGCGGCTAAAATTAATAAGTGTAGCGACCGTGTTCTTGTTGAGCGGTTAAAGGAATTAATCAAGGAAGGGCTTGTTGAAAAGGTGGCCGTTGAGGGCTGCTGCCGGGAGCAGTATCAGTTAACTAAGCGGGGGCAGGATCTCCAAGCGATGATGACGGCTCTCCACGAATGGGCTGACAAGTGGTATACGGCTGATGACTGTGAGTAACTTGACGCCTCCTAGGCTGACAGGTTAGAATTTAAACGAAGATTTTAAAGGCAACGATGGAAAAGAGTAGTCGTTTGGCGAGTTCAGAGAGGGACCGGTGCTGGAAGGGTCCTCTCAATAAGCGATGAAGTTCACTTCCGGAGCTACTGTTGGGAGTTAATTAACGAAAAACAGTTCGGGACGCCCGTTATCCGTAAAGAGTGTTGGTGACTATGTGTTACCAAAACTAGGGTGGTACCGCGAAGCCTCGTCCCTATTTGGACGGGGCTTTTTTATTTTCCTTTATCTGGAAAGGGGTAGACTGATGGATTTAACAACACAACTGGAGCAACTGCGGGATGAAGGACTCGGCGCAGTGCAAGAAGCAACTGAACTTAAACAGTTAAATGAAATCCGGGTTCATTTTCTTGGAAAAAAGGGTCCGATTACAGCGGTTTTACGGGGAATGAAGGAAATTGATCCGGCAGAACGGCCGCAGGTGGGGAAGTTTGCTAACGAGGTGCGCGATGCACTCCAGCAGGCAATTGCGGCTAAGCAGGATGAACTGGAAACGGCGCAGATGGCGGCCAAGCTTGAAAAGGAAACCCTGGACGTAACTCTGCCCGGAACACCTGTTAAAACCGGAACGCCTCATGTTTTGCAACAGATTATTGACGAAATCGAGGAACTTTTCCTGGGGATGGGTTACCAGGTAGTTAATGGCCCTGAAGTTGAAGAGGAACACTATAACTTTGAAATGATGAACCTGCCGAAGGATCACCCGGCGCGGGATATGCAGGATACGTTCTACATCACAAAGGATATTTTGATGCGGACACAAACGTCTCCGGTTCAAGCGCGGACTTTGGAAAAACATGACTTTAGTCAGGGACCGCTTAAGATGATTTCTCCCGGGAAGGTTTACCGACGGGACACGGATGATGCAACCCATTCACACCAGTTCCATCAAATTGAGGGGCTTGTGGTTGACCGGCACATTACCATGGCTGACCTGAAAGGGACCCTCCAACTGTTGGCCCGGAAGATGTTTGGGGCTGACCGGAACATTCGGATGCGGCCAAGCTACTTCCCGTTTACCGAGCCGTCAGCAGAAGTTGATGTCTCGTGTTTTAAGTGTAACGGTCAGGGGTGTGCTGTTTGCAAGCAAACCGGCTGGATTGAAGTGTTAGGCGCTGGAATGGTTCACCCAAACGTTCTGTCAATGGCAGGCGTTGATCCGGAAGAGTACGGGGGCTTTGCCTTTGGGTTAGGCCCGGATCGGTTTGCAATGTTGAAGTACGGGGTGGATGACATCCGGAACTTCTACCTGAATGATGAGCGTTTCTTAAAGCAGTTTGCACGGAAGGGATAAACAGATGAAAGTTTCAACGAAGTGGTTAAACGAATACGTGAATGTTGCTGATCTTAAGCCGGAAGAGTTGGCGGAAAAGATTGAGCGGACGGCCGTTGAAGTTGACGGAACTAGTCGGCAGGAAACAGGTTTAAAGAAGATTGTGGTCGGGCACACCCTTAAGGTTGAGCAGCACCCGAATGCAGATCATCTGCATGTTTGTCAGGTTGACGTTGGCGAAGATGAACCGTACCAGATTGTTTGCGGTGCGCCTAACATTGCTGCGGACCAAAAGGTCATTGTTGCGCTCCCTAATTCACGGATTGCGGGCAATGAGAAGATTAAGAAGGGGAAAATGCGGGGCATCGTTTCAATGGGGATGATTTGTGCCCTGCAAGAGATTGGTTTTCCGGAAGCTGTTGTGCCGCAGGAATACGTGAATGGGATTTATGTGTTACCGGACGATGCTGTCCCAGGAGACCCCGTTTTTAAGTACCTGGGAATGGACGAAGATATCATTGACGTTGACATTACGCCAAACCGGGCGGATATGCTGAGCATGCGGGGCGTTGCTCGGGAAGTGGGCGCGATGTACGATCGGCCGGTTAACTTGCCGGAGATTAGCGTTAAGGAAGATGACGGTGTTAAGGTCGATTCGTTACTGAGTGTTGCTGCTGACGAGCAGGTGGCCCCAACGTATCTGACCCGCGTTATTCGGAACGTCCGCGTGGCCCCGAGTCCGCTGTGGTTGCAGATTCGGTTGTGGAATGCGGGAATTCGGCCAGTGAATAACGTTGTCGATGCGACTAACTACGCTCTGTTGGAGTATGGGCAACCGCTCCATGCCTTTGATTACAATGAAATTGCTGGGAAGCAGTTGACGGTACGGCAGGCGCAGGAGGGTGAAAGTCTGACAACGCTTGACGGAACGGAACGGAAACTGAAGACCGGCGACGTGGTTGTTGCGGACGCTAACGAAGTGGTTGCGTTAGCAGGGATCATGGGTGGTGCCCGGACGGCAGTTACGAATGATACCGCAGACGTTGTTCTTGAAGCGGCGGTCTTTAACCCAACGGCAATTCGGAAAACATCCCGGCGGGAGAACCTCCATACTGAAGCAGCAATGCGGTTTGAACGGGGAATTAATCAGGCTGCAGTGGTTGCGGCCCTTGATGCGGCGGCTCAGCTAATTATGACGAACGCTAACGGGCAAGTTGCCCAGGGAATTTTGGAGGCTACCCGGCACACCGCCACCGATGTGACCGTGACGGTGTCACTGCAGCGCATTAATGATGTACTGGGAACCAAACTAACAGCAACTGAAGTGACTGCAATATTCAAACGGCTAGGGTTTACCGTCACGGAAAAGGCGGGCACGTTTACCGTAAACATCCCGCCGTTCCGGTGGGATATTAGTCTTCCGGCCGACCTAATCGAAGAGGTTGCACGGATTTATGGCTACGATAACCTGCCAGCAACGCTTCCGGTTGGGGCGACAACTCCGGGAGCTCGTACTCCTAAGCAACGGTTTATTCGTTCAATTCGACAGGCGTTGCAGGAGGCCGGATTGGACCAGGCAATTTCGTATGGGTTGACAACTGCAACGAAGGCACAACGGTTTATGTTTGCGTCGGCCACGGCCACTGAATTAGCCTTCCCGATGAGTTCTGACCGGACGACAGCGCGGATGAACCTGCTGAGCGGGTTGTTAGACGATGCAGCGTACAACGTCCACCGGAAGGTTCAGGATGTAGCCTTATACGAACAGGGGCGGGTGTTCCTTGGTGATGGCGAACATGTTCGTCCGCAGGAAGTGGAACACGTTGCTGGAGTATTAACGGGCTTATTCCGTCAGCCAGGATGGAACCAACCCAAACAACCAGTTGATTTTTACGTTGTAAAGGGGATTGTTGAACACCTTCTTCGTCAACTAGGAATTAGCGGAGAACGGTATGTTTCGGTTAGTTCCCATGCTGAAATGCATCCGGGCCGGACTGCAGACGTATACGTTGGTGAGACGTTCGTTGGCTTTGTGGGTGAGGTTTATCCAGACATCGCTAAGGAAAACCACCTTAAACGCACGTACGTCTTTGAACTTGATGTAGACGCACTTTTCCACCTTCCAAAGGATGAGCAGCAGTATACCGCCGTTTCAAAGTTCCCAGAAGTGACGCGGGACATTGCGTTAGCCGTTCGGACAGACGTAACAAATGAGCAGCTTACGCAGTGCATCGTTAAAAACGGCGGTGCGCACCTTACAGACGTGCGGCTCTTTGATGTTTACCAGGGTGATAAGATGGCGCCAGGCATGAAGTCGCTAGCATACACACTGGTTTACCGGGACCCAACGAAGACGCTGGTTGATGAAGATGTTAACCGGTCGTTTAATAAGATTGTCCGGAAACTGCAGGATGAATTTGACGTTGAGGTGCGGTAGGACTAAGTTAAAGAATGAATGAACTAAAGGTCGTAGCGGTGGCTATGACCTTTTTGGTGTATGAACTACGGGAGGAATGGTTATGAAAGGACGGAAGTGGCCGTGGGTTCTCCTGGGAATCATGTCAACGACGTGTTGGGGAATTTCTGGGATTTTTGCTAAGATGTTGTTTGCGATTAGTCCGCGGGTTTCACCGATGATTGTGACCCAGGTGCGCATGATTATCGGGGGAATCGCCATTTTGCTAGTTGGTTGGTTAGCGGGCCGCCATCCGCTAAGAATTTGGCGACGGTGGCATGATGCCGGTACAATCATCAGTTACGGGATTTTAGGGTTGATTCCCGTTCAATTGTTTTACTTTATGGCAGTGAAGGCCGGGAACGCCTCGATTGCGACAATTCTTCAGTTTATCGGCCCGTTTTTCATCATGTTATACATGGCGGTACGGCACCACGAGATTCCGTCCCGCTTGGAGGTAATTAGTGCGGTTGCTGCTTTTATTGGAGTGGTGGTCGTGGCAACCAACGGGCGGTTTACGCAGCTGGCAATCACACCGTTAGTCTTGATTTACGGGCTCATTTCAGCTGTGGGAGTCGCAACGAACACGTTGATTCCGCGGTCGTTGTTAAAGAACTTTTCATCCATGGAAATTACGGGGTGGGGGCTGGTGATTGCAGGGATTGGCCTTGAAGTTGTCTCACCAACCCGAATAACGTTTACGTTAATTCCGCGGGTATTAGTAATGTTTTTGATGATTATCATTATTGGAACTGTGATTCCGTTTATTACCTTTACAACCGTGTTAAAATACATTTCTCCTACGGTTGCTAGCATGTTGGATGCCTTCGAGCCTCTTACTGCAACAGTGGGTTCGGTGCTTGTTTTGGGCTTGCATTTAAGCTTAGCAACAATCATCGGCTCACTTGTGATCATCATTGCCGTAATTGGGCTAAATTATCAGCCAAACGAGGAGTGATCTTACAGTCATTAGGGTAAAGAACGCCCCCACGCATCGTACGTGGGGGCGTTAATTAACCCTAATGATTGGAATCATTTTGGGGCGAATTATCTCCTTGATTTTGATTGTTGTTATTAACCTGTGAAACGGCAGAACTATTCCCATCTGAATTTGAATGGCTCATGTCGAAGTTAAAACTCATGCTGAACGAGTGGCCGTTGTCGTGGCCGCTATGTGAGAACGCCCCGGATGAATTACCCGCAAAAATATCAGGATCAGGATAATCAATCCAGTAGAGCTGTTTAACGCCATTCAGCGTTTTGACCCCTACGCTTGATGGCCGAACCCAGTCGGTGTTAGGGGCTAACTCAGCAAGGTATTCCATTTCATTTTTAAAGATAATGTGAGAAAGTTGAGCTTCACTGGTTGTCATGTAATTTCCTGCTTTCATCGGGTGGTCGTAGCCTACCCAAACAGAGATTGAATAGTTTTTAGTGTAGCCGTTCATCCATCCGTCCATACATGATTTAGCAGGCACCTTATTAGCTACGCTGTCCGGATAGTTAGTTTCGCCGTCTTTTCCTGCAACGAAGAGCCCAGGAATATTAGCAGCAACTGCCGTTCCTTTTCCTTTAAATACGCCTTTTAATATGTCGGTAATCATATAAGCGGTTCCTGGTTTCATTACCCGTTGCCCAGTAGCATCAAACGTTTTAACGTCACCGTCAGCACATTTTATCTTACTAATAAACTGTGGCTTGTAGTAGGTGCCACCGTTTGCAAAGGCGGAGTAGGCTGCTGCATTTTGTAAAGTAGACGATGGAATCCCAATCCCATAACTATATTTATTAATCTTAGAGCTATTGAATCCTAGATTACCCAAAAAATCTTGGGCTTTGCTTAGTCCGACAGCTGATAAGGTTCGAATAGCGGGGATATTCCGTGATTGTACGAGAGCACTTCGGAGCGTCATCTTCCCCGGGTACTTGTGGTCCCAGTCATATAATGACGTATTTGTTCCCGGATATTTATATGGAGTATCTTCCAATGGATGGTAGGTTGCCCAGTGAAGGTATTGAATGGCCGGCCCGTAATCCATTAGGGGTTTAGCACACGAACCATTGGCCCGGTTAGTTTGAACCGCACGGTTTAAGCCAAACGGTGTACTATCCTTGCGCCCTCCAATCATAGCAACGACTTTTCCGTTTCGGGGGTTAATAATGGTAGAAGCCATTTGTAACCTGTTATTAGGAAAAGCAACGTATTCATCAGTGTTGGCGATGACGTAGAGCCGTTTTTGAACATTCCAGTTCAAGTTCGTATAAATTTTAAGATTACCTTTATCCGGATCATAGCCTTGCTTTTTAGCTTCTTGCAGAACCTGTTGGATGTAGGCGTCCGCTACCAGCTCTCGCTTAGAGTTTTCGTCGTTTTGGGCTGCATGGTTCGTAACAAGCCCGGCGGTAATACTTTGTTGTTTTGCTGCGGCCGCTTGGGCAGAAGAAATCTTATTATTTTGAACCATTGCGTCCAAAACAAGGTTCCGCCGTTGGGTTGCCAGCTTAGGGTTAATTAACGGGTCATAGGAGGACGGAGCATTAGGAATTCCCGCGATTGTCGCGGTCTGAGCTAGGTTCAGGTCCTTAAGGGGTTTTCCGTAGTAGTAATGCGCTGCCGTCTGCATCCCGTAACAGTTAGACCCCATGTAAACCTTGTTCACATAGAACGTCATAATTTGGTCCTTACTGTAACGTTTATCAAGCTGAACGGCCATCCATGCTTCCTGTGCTTTCCGTTTGAGTGTCCGATCAGCGTTACTGGTTGAGAAGTACGAGAGCTTGATTAATTGCTGGTCAAGTGTACTTCCTCCCTGAATGGCATTCGGGTGAAAGATGTTAGAAAACGCTGCGGAAACGATCCGGAGAGGGTCTACTCCCTTTTGCTTGTAAAAACCGCGGTCCTCGATCGAAACAATCGCGTCCTTCAGTTGTTGCGGAATTTGGTTCTGCTTAGCGACCTGCCGGTTTTCGCTCCCTAACGTGTAAATTTTTTTTCCGTTACTTGCGTAAATTGTCGTCATTTCTGGACTTGCCAGCCGAGAAGTTGATAATTTCGGGGCGGTGCTAGCATACGTAACAAAAAGGAGACCGCCAGCAACAATTAGGAAAGCCAGAATACCAAGCGTCCAGCCTAAAAAGCGGTGAAACTTCCGGTGGGGATGATTTCGCCGTTCCGCTTGCTCACGGGCCTGACGCCGAGCCGTCCTCGAATAATGTGAATCTTGTTCAGTCATGTTAGGTACCATACTCCTTCGTTTATTTTCTGTGTTACCCGATTAGTTGATTAACAGCGTCGAGATACGGGATGCGGGGATTTAAACCGTATTGCAGGCTAATTCCCTCGGCGGCAATTACCTCACGGGGAATCGACTTACGTCCCGTTGCACTTGTCTGCTGGTCCCAATAGCGAAACAGCGTTGCTGCAGGCATTAAGTAGAGTTCATCTAAAACGGTAAAGCGAACAATTGTAAAGCAAATGCCGTTTTGTGCCACACAGGCCTTCAGGTGATCAACCTGGTGTGCGTGAAAATTACTTAACGGGAAGGCAGTTTTGTTCCGGGTTTCCTTTGCCTCAAAGTCGAGGTAGTGTCCCTGATAAACACCGTTATAGTCGGTTGTCGAGGGCTGTTTAAAGTAGGCTTCCCGGATAACAGCTGCGCTTCGCTTGGGATAATCAACATTCACAATTTGAATTGGAATGGGTTTTTTATGAATAACAGCAATCCCGTTGATACGGTAATACTTATTAGTCTCGTTAATTTCCTGTTCAAGTGACATTCCCCGGTTACCATACTGAACCGAAGTACGCTTAGAACGTGATAATGGGGTTGATTGCTGGAATGGCCGCCCGTCAGGGTACTTCAACGCCATGATACATCACCTTCTTATCCCGTTCATTATAGCAAGGACGCCAGGGGGAATCAAAAGGAAGTGGTCTTCGCTGGGGGAATGCGGTAGGATAAAGGTACGATTATGTCGAGGGAGGAACACCATGCGGCTGTGGGTAACGGGTTACCGGAGCTATGAGTTTCCAATTTTTAATAACGATGATCCCCGGGTAGCGGTGATCCGTTTCGCGCTAAAACGAGCATTTATTAACGCCTTTGATGATGGCTTGGAATGGGTGATTACCGGGGGACAGCTCGGGGTCGAACAGTGGGCAGCAATGACGGCGGTTGCTTTACGGGACGAATATCCTGAACTGCACGTTTCAATGATGTTTCCGTACGCGGAGTTTTCCCACCGGTGGAAAGAGGATAAACAGGTCCAGTTGGCGACCCTGCAACAGCAGGTTGACTTTCACGCAAACGTCAGCGATCAACCTTATCAGTCGCCAGCGCAATTACGGGATTATCAGCGTTTTATGTTATCGCATACGGATGCCGCTTTGTTGGTGTATGACCAGGAGTATCCGGGAAAACCGAAATACGATTACGCGGCGATTGAACGGTGGCAACAGCAGCATGATTACCCGTGTACGTTAATTGATATGGACCAGTTGCAGGGTGCCGCGACCGAGTATGCAGCGGCGAAGAATGATTTGCAATCATGGTGACTTGTAGCTATAATGTAGGTATTAATTGAGTTTACAATGGAGTGTTAGACGAATGAACGATATTAAGCTTACGCCGAAGGAAATTGTTGATAAGCACTTCAAGCCTAAAATGCGGGGATATGATCCGGAAGACGTCGATGAGTTTTTGGATCAAGTGATTCAGGACTATGAGAAGTTTAATAAAGTTACCCGGCAACTTGAAGAGGAGAACGACCGCTTAAAGAAGAAGGTTGATGATCTCACAAAGCAGGTTGCGGTTGGTCAGTCAGGACAAACTGTTCGGCCATCAGCTGGGGCTGCTAACATGGATATTCTCAAGCGTCTTTCAAACCTTGAGCGGCGGGTGTTTGGCTCCCAGATGAATGATTCTCAAGGGAACCACTTCTAAATTTAATTAGTGTTAACTCTGATGTAGGTTTCTGGTAATCGCGGTCTACCTTGAGTAGGCTGAGGAAAGTCCAAGCTTGCACGGGCTGCGATGCCCGTAGTGATCGTACTCGCTGAAAAAATAAGGCGGGGCACCTTAACGGTGACGGCAAACGAAAGGGCTACGGCCTTTGGCTATGCCTGAGTAGTTTTGAAAGTGCCACAGAGACGAGGACCGTTGGAAACAGCGGTTGTGGAACGCGGTAAACCCTGCGAGCAGGTAACCCAAATTTTGGTAGGGGCGCTTCATGACGGAAATGAACTAATCATGGGGGCGAACTGATTAACAGTTCGGAGATAGATGATTACCACCGATTTCAGTTTCCTGAGACTGGATGACGTACGGAACGTGGCTTATAGAGGCCTACATCTTCAGGAGGGCTGTGACTGTTGTCACGGCCTTTTTATTATAGTCAATAAAAATGGAGGAATTACGGGTGGAACGGTATCAGTTAATTGCAACGTGTGCGGCGGGAATTGAAGCGCTGACTGGAAATGAACTTCGCCACCTTGGCTATGATGATGTCCGGGTGGAAAACGGTCGGGTTCGTTTTAGTGGCACTATCCAAGATATAATACGGGCAAACCTATGGCTGCGAACAGCGGACCGGGTTCGAATCGTTGTTGCTGAATTCTCCGCCCGAACCTTTAGTGAATTATTCGATCACGTCAACGCGATTGAATGGGAACGCTACCTGCCCGTTGACGCTGCGTTTCCCGTTACGGGGAAGTCACAGAAGTCAGCGTTGCATAACGTTCCAAGTGTTCAGGCAATTACAAAAAAGGCGATTGTTAACCGCCTGCAAACTGTCTTTCACCGCCGAACACGCCTTCCTGAAACCGGCGCGCAGTATCCCGTTCAGATTGCGCTCAATAAGGACCGGGTACTCCTAACCCTTGATACGACCGGATCGAGCCTTTTTAAGCGGGGTTACCGGGTTAATAAGGGGGATGCGCCGTTAAAGGAAAACATGGCTGCAGCGTTAGTTTTGCTAGCGCACTGGTATCCGGAAATGCCGTTTGTCGATCCGGTATGTGGTTCGGGAACAATTCCGATTGAGGCAGCAATGATTGGGCATAACATTGCACCGGGCTTTAACCGTGATTTTGTATGCGAACAGTGGGAATGGTTGCCACAGCAGGTCAGTGACGATGAGCGGGCGGCTGCGGACGCCGCTGCAGACTATGACCGGGAGTTGGACATTACTGGGTACGATATTGACGGGCGGATGGTCGCGATTGCCCGGCAAAATGCTCAGGAGGCGGGGTTATTCCACAGCATTACGTTCAAACAAATGGCCGCAAAGGATTTCAAAACCGATAAAAAGAACGGGGTCATTGTTGCGAACCCGCCGTACGGTGAACGGTTAGGGGACCGTCAGGCGGCCAGAAAACTGTACGCGCAAATGGGGGAAGTTTATCGTCCACTAACAAGTTGGAGCAAGTATATTTTGACCGGTGATATGGAATTTGAGCGATTCTACGGACAACCCGCTACAAAGCGTCGGAAGTTGTATAACGGACGGCTACGGACAGACCTTTTCCAGTACTGGGGAAAAAAGGTGAAATAAACAACGGAATGACGAAATAACGGCTAATAGACCAACGATGGTTTATTAGCCGTTGTTTGATTTATGCTCATTTGCCCACCAATGCTTGACAGTGATGATCGTCATTCCGATGATGTATATGATCGTAAACGTGATGCAACACCCACCCGATGAGTACATTAAGAAGAGGAGGGGAATTGCGCCGTAGAGGAAAAACCGCTTAAAGGATGGATCAATCCGGCCAGCAGCCACGGGAACGACCTTGGCAGGATCAGCAACGACCTCTTGGGGACAGTATTGATGGCAGGCCGGACACGTTTCAGTAAAACTAATAACGTTAGGGTCGTCCGTAATAATGCGGTTAATTCGGTACCGGTGCGTGGTAATGAAGTCAATATTGTATTCGACGCCACATGCACTACACCGGAGACGAACCCGCCCGTGAGGAATTACGGCCACCTTCCCCCGGTAGATCTTAGTGAGAAGGAGCGTTGTTTGAATGATAAAGTTGATTGTAATGAGAATAATGACGAGGCTATTGATGATTAACAGCCATTCCGGCATTCCCAGTACCATTTAAAACGCTCCTTTCTTCGTCAGCGACAAAACCAGTATACCATAAAATTGATATTTCTAAAGAATAAGTAAAGAAAGCAGGCGAATTAAAATAATTTGCTTATAAAAGGTATCCGTTAAACTAAAGAAAACGGGTGGAGCGGAAGCAGCCAACTGAACGAATCATTGAGGATTGTTCTGGTAGTTAGTTGGCGAACTTCTTCTCCACCCGTCTTTTTAGTTTGGGATGCAGAAATAGTAAGGAGACTGCCCAGCCTCCTTATTAATTATTGTAGTGCCTTATCAATAAATTGTTGCATTACCCGTTGTTTCGCTTGTTGCTCTGCGCGCTGCATTACCCGGATCCGTTGCTGGGCGCTCATTGTTGGATCCTTTTGCATGGCCTGCGCAACCTGTTGCTTAACAAGTGGTGGCACTTGTTGTTTCATTGCCTGCGCAATGGCAGGTTTATCATGCTTTAACCGTTGCTGTGCGCGCTTAAGCTGTGAAGCACTCACGACCTTCCAATTAGCCGGAACGGTAAAGCGGTAGTGCCGCTGCTTAACCTGGTTTTCCAAACCAAGGCCATAGTACAGAACGTGCCAAAATACGTTTTTAGTGCGGTATTCGGTTTTGGTGACTGTTACCGTTGCTGTTTTAGCATGGGCAGAACGAACAACCTGGGTTGACGCTGAGACGTCCGCATCAGTGTGGTGAATCTTGGTTGTAGCAGTTGGTTTGTACAGGTAAATTTTTTCGTTCCCCGTTCCTAACTGCTTGTACATTAGCAGGTTAACGGGAAGCTTCTTCGGGTTGATTGTTGGTTGCAATTTTGTTGTGGTAGAAACCGCAACCGTCTTCATCCCAAGATGACTGACATCATTAAGCATCAGTGTGAGGGAACAGGCAATTGCCATGATAAACAGTCCGCTGCAAACGATCGTTTTTAGCAGGCGACCGCGGTGCCACAGGATTGACAGCACTAAGAACAGTAACAGTGCAATCACAAGAATAATTAAAATCATGCCACTTCACCATCCTTTGAATCGAGGGGAAGGTCAGCTTTCCGCTTAACATCCTTGAAGTAAAACGCAATGATGATTCCAAGCACCCCGAAGAGGAATGCCAGGAAGAACGTCATGTGGTATCCCCCAAGGGCGGCGCTAATCATCTGGTGCTTGTATTCCAACGGAGCCGTGTGAAGCAGGTGATGGGCCGGCTCCATATGGTCCTGAACGTTGGTCAGTGCCGTTGTGAAAATCGCCGTTCCGATTGCACCAGAAACCTGCCGCAGGGTGTTGTTAACGGCCGTCCCATCGTTAATCTTTGCAAGGGGAAGGGCGTTCATTCCGGCCGTGTTAACCGGCATCATGACAAATGAAACCCCAACAACCCGGACGGCATAGAGCACAATAATTTCAATCATTGGCGTCGTTGTTGAAATCGTAATGAAGTTAAACGTTCCGAGTGTGAGGATTGCTAACCCGGTCATTGCGAGCTTCTTGGCCCCCATTCGGTCATACAAGAAACCAGAAATTGGGTTAATTAACCCCATCATCAGTGCTCCAGGAAGTAGCATTAACCCGGAGTGGAACGGGGTTTGTCCCCGGACAATTTGGATGTACATTGGGAGAATTAGTTCAACCCCAACCAGGGCAATCCGGGCGATTGATCCAAGGATGGAAGCAATCGTAAAGTGCCAGTTTTTAAGAAGCCGAATGTCCAAGAAGGCCTCGTCACCAAGCTTAATTTGCCGCCAGCAAAAGAGGGCGATGAAGATGGCGCCGATAATTAAGCCTAACAGGACTTGGAGTGAGCCCCAACCGTCCGTTCCGGCTTCGGACGTTCCGTACAAGAACGAACCAAATCCGATTACGGAAAGTACGGCAGAAAGGACATCAATCTTAGGATGGGATAACTCCAGAACAGTCCGCATAAAGAAGAATGCCATGATGATATCAATAATTGAAATTGGAATTAAGATTCCAAAGATCATCCGCCAATTAAAGGTATCGATAATCCATCCTGAAAGTGTTGGCCCAATCGCTGGCGCCATCCCAACGGCAAGACCGACAATTCCCATGATTGTCCCCCGTTTATCAACCGGGAAAATCGTGAGGGCAATTGACTGCATGAGGGATGTCATTACCCCGGCACCAACGGCGGAAACAAGTCGACCCGTTAGCAATAATCCGAAACTGTTTGCGCAGTACGAAATCGTAATCCCCACCGTAAAGAGGATCATCGCAACAATGTAGAGAAGCTTTGAACTAAACCGGTTCATTAACCAGGCGGTGATTGGGATCATTACCCCGGTTACCAGCATAAACCCGGTGGAAAGCCACTGAACAGTTGAAGCACCAATTCCGAATTTACTCATAAACGTCGGGTACGCCGTTCCCAGCATTGTTCCGGCGAGGAACCCAACGAACCCTCCGATAATTAGGGTTACAAAAAGAAGGAACCGACTGTATGGCTTACCATGAACGTCGGTTGCAGGTTTCATCTTTGCCATGTAATTCACCTCGAATTAATCATTTTAAACTAATCTCCATTTTAGCACTTAGCTAACGGAAGTGCTAAAGCGACGAATGGTTTTTACAGAGACTTAATTAACATGACATTATGTCATGTGACAATTTGTCATTCTACACTGGACGATTTCAATTGTCAATGAAAGAATCATCTTTCCAGGGTCGGCGGTTGAATTGTAAAATAGGGTATAATTAAGAAAAAGAGTTTGGTGGTGGCGTCAGGTGAGTCAGGAAAAAAGAATTGCATTAATCAAACAGCTGTTAGAAGAACGACAGGAATTATCAACGCGGGATATTATGCACGAGTTTGGGGTATCACAGGATACCGCCCGGCGTGATATTGTCCTGCTAACTAAGCGGGGAGAAGTCCGGCGGACACACGGCGGAATTTTGCCGTTGGACTTTGGCCGGAGTGTTCCTAACTTTCAAAGCCGGTTGTCCCGTTTTACTAAACAGAAAACACAGATTGCAGTGGCAGCGGCGGAATACTTTGAACCGCACCACGTTTACTTTATTGATTCATCAACGATTTTGCTTAAAACCTGTCAGAACCTTAACATGCCGGTGACGATTATGACCCATTCGCTGGATAACTGCGTTGCGTTAGCGGAGCGGAGCAAGGTGACAGTGAAGGTTCTAAGCGGAACGTTAAACCATGATAACCGGTTTTTCTATTCCCACGACGCCATCGAAGAACTCAATAATATTGCCTTTGATACCGCGTTTATCGCGGCCTCGGGGATTGACCAGCACGGATTATATCTACTAGATGAAGAGGATGCGCAGATTGTTGGGATGGCTGTTCGCCGGGCCCGTAAAGTGATTTTGGTGGCGGAGCACCAGAAGTTTACGAACCAGTCGTATTTCCGGATCTGTTCCCCAGCAAAGGTTTCCCTCTTTATTACGGACCGGCGCTTGACAGCAGAACAGCGAGCGATTTTCCCGCGGGAGACTGAAATTCGGGTTGTTAGTGACGAACAGGGAGGCGAATAGGATGGAGCAACAGGATAAACCGATTGGGATCTTCGATTCGGGGGTCGGTGGAATTTCGGTATTACGGGCAGCGGTGCGGGAACTTCCTCATGAGAACTTTTGTTATTTTGGGGATTCCGCAAATGCTCCGTATGGTCCCCGGCCAACGGCGGAGGTGCAACGGCTGAGCGAAGCGGTTGTCACTCACCTGTTGACTAAGGGCGTTAAGGCCATTGTCATTGCATGTAATACGGCAACGAGTGCAGCAGCGACACTTTTGCGGCAAAAGTACCCCACACTGCCGATTATTGGAATTGAGCCAGCGGTCAAACCCGCGGTGGAGCGTCATCCCGGACAACAGGTTGTTGTAATGGCGACGCCGCTGACATTGCGGGAAGAAAAGTTTACCCGGTTAGCAAAACGCTACCGCCAACAAGCGGATATTGTCCCGTTAGCTGCTCCTGATTTAGTTGAGTTTGTTGAGGCGGGGGCAACTGATACGCCCGCGGTGCACGCGTACCTTCATAAGTTACTAGCACCATACGCGACAACAGCTGCAGCCGTTGTCTTAGGGTGCACCCATTTTCCGTTTGTTCGGGCAGCGATTGCACAGGAGGTGCGGCCGAGGACCCCAATTATTGATGGTGGTGCCGGAACAGCTAGGGAATTGCGGCGACAGTTAGAGGCTAAGCAGTTGCTTAATCCTCAGCAGGAAGCAGGTCGGGTTGTTTTTGAAAATAGTACAGCAACCTCAGCGATGATTCAGTTAAGCGAGCGGTTATTTAATGAAAAGAACGATTAAAGAAATTAGGGAATGGCTGCAGACTGAGCCAACTGAAGCGGAGGTGGCGGCTCTTCGAATGGATTCCCGGAAAGGTGTCCAGCGGTTAATTGCCCAGTATGAGCGGCTTCAAGAAAAAAAGCACCGGGCTCAGGAGGCCTTTGCCCACCGGTTAGTGATTGAACGGCGCCTGTGGCAGGCGGGGAACAAGTACGTTGCGGGAATTGATGAAGTTGGCCGGGGTCCTTTAGCTGGTCCGGTTATTGCGGCGGCGGTTATTTTACCGCATGACTTTAATTTAGTTGCGGTGAACGATTCTAAGCAACTGAGTGCGCCACTTCGTGAACATTTATATGGGCAAATTTTAAGTCAGGCCGTCGCTGTTGCGGTTGGAACGGCTTCAAACGAACTGATTGATCGGATTAATATTTATGAGGCAACTCGGGTTGCGATGAAGGAAGCAGTGGATCACCTTGCAGTAATGCCGTCCCATCTCATTGTTGATGCGATGCAGGTACCGGTTGCCCTGCCCCAGGAACGGTTAATTAAGGGCGATGCTAAGTCGGCCTCAGTTGCGGCTGCTAGTATTGTTGCTAAGGTTTTCCGGGACAGGCTAATGCAGTTCTATGATGAACTTTATCCTGGTTACGGCTTTGGACAGAACGCCGGTTACGGAACAAAAAAGCACCTGGCAGGGCTTGATTGTCAGGGAGTAACGCCCATCCACCGGCGGACCTTTTCCCCGGTTGCGAAGCGGCTTAATAAATGAAAGAATCACACTTTCTTTGCGTATCTATTCAGTAGGAAGAACGGAAAGGAAGTGTTTTTTTAGTGCGCGAGTTGTTAATTATGTTTCATTTGAGTAGTTTGCGAACGCTAGCACGGGAATGGCGGTTGATTACAATTATTCGCCACACCCGGCAGGTTCCGTCTTTTTCGATGATTCCCGCACTCCTTGGCTTCTCAGCCGGTCAGACTGCCCGGTGGCAAGGCGAATTACAGGAAGACCTCCTGGTAAAACGGTGGCAAAGGTGCCGGCAAACAGGACGGATAGTCACAATTATTGATGATGAGTATCCCGCCCTTTTACGGGAGAGCTACCGACCGCCAGTAGTGTTATTTTACCGGGGGTCCTTGACACGCTTATGCCGCCCGTTATTAGCAGTGGTTGGTGCCAGGCGGTGTACTGATTATACCCGTGAGGTGTTAGAACATTTGTTGCCGCCGTTAATTCACCGCCGGATCGGGATTGTGAGTGGCTTAGCGCAAGGAGCCGATCGGATTGCCCATGAGATAACGCTTCAGTCTCAGGGAATACCGGTTGGAGTTATTGGAACAGGATTAGATCAGGCCTACCCCCGAGAAAACGCCGTGCTTCAGGCCAAGGTTGCTCGTCGTGGCGTATTACTGAGTGAATATCCTCCGGAAAGCGGCCCGCGCCGGTATCATTTTCCCGAACGGAACCGAATAATTGCAGCGTTAACTCAGGCGACCCTCGTAACGGAAGCACGGTTGCGGAGTGGAAGTCTCATTACTGCCAATTTCGCACTTCAGGCCAACCGCAATGTGTGGGCGGTTCCCGGACCGATTACCGCCCCAACATCAATGGGGACAAACGAGTTAATTCGGGCGGGGGCGACCCCGGCGTTAAATTCTGCAAATATAATGGAAGAATTTGGTTTAACTTGACAGTAATAATTGTGGTAGCATATGATGAAAAGCGATTTTGATATGCGAAAAGGAGTTGGTGACGATGCCGAAAGCGGCGAGTGCAACAACGACAACCACAAAGGAAAAGAAAACAACGAAGCGAAAAACGACCCGGCGGCGGGTGAAAAAAAACCTCGTGATTGTTGAATCACCGTCAAAGGCTAAGACTATCCAAAAGTACCTGGGATCACGGTATAAAGTAATGGCTAGTCTTGGGCACGTTCGCGATCTCCCTAAGAGTACGATGGGAATTGACGTTGAAAACAATTATGCCCCGCATTACATTTCAATTCGTGGAAAGGGTCCGGTAATTAAAGAATTGCGGAAAGAAGCGAAGAAAGCAAACCACGTTTACCTGGCATCTGACCCCGACCGGGAAGGAGAGGCCATTGCTTGGCATTTGTCCTACCTTCTTGGACTTGACCCTAAGGATAAAAACCGGGTTGTTTTCAACGAAATTACGAAGGATACGGTCAAGAACGCCTTTAAGACCCCCCGGGCGATTGATATGAGCTTGGTTGATGCACAGCAGGCCCGGCGGGTGTTGGACCGGCTTGTGGGATATTCCATTTCACCGTTATTATGGGCAAAGGTTAAGCGGGGATTGTCAGCCGGCCGGGTGCAGTCCATTGCGCTTAACTTAATTATCCAACGGGAACAGGAAATCAAGGATTTTAAACCGGAAGAGTACTGGTCAATCGATGCCGAGTTCAAGAAGAACCGGACTAAGTTTACCGCTGCTTTTTATGGAGTTGACGGAAAGAAGACGGCCCTGCCAAACAATGAAGCTGTTCAGCAAGTCATGCAGCGGATTGATTCAAAGCAGCCGTTTGCCGTAACAAACGTTACAAAGAAGGAGCGCAAGCGGTTCCCGGCTTTACCGTTTACCACGTCGACAATGCAACAGACAGCTAATAATGCTCTCCGGTTTAGTACGGCAAAAACGATGATGGTCGCTCAGCAGCTATACGAAGGAATCAACATTGGCCGCGGTGGTGCGGTCGGTTTGATTACGTACATGCGGACCGACTCAACCCGGATTTCAACGGTTGCTAAGCATGAAGCGGCGCAGTTTATTAATGATGAGTATGGTGCGGAGTATGCAGCCGTAAAACCGCGGCGGGGAAAGTTACCGGAGGGTGCGCAGGATGCACATGAGGCAATTCGACCGTCATCGGTAATGCGGACGCCGGATTCAATTGCGAAGTACCTAACAAAGGACCAGTTACGGCTATATACGTTAATTTGGTCGCGGTTTGTGGCGAGCCAAATGACACCGGCAATTATTGATACGATGAAGGTTACGCTGGAACAGAACAACGTCCAGTACCGGGCCACCGGTTCAAAGATGAAGTTCCCGGGATTCATGAAGGTGTATAAGGATGCTAAGCGTAAGGATAACCAGCTTCCTGACTTGGCAGCGGGCGATACGGTGACGCTAGTAAGCAACCAACCAAACCAGCACTTTACCCAACCACCGGCTCGGTATACAGAAGCAGCTTTGATCAAAACCCTTGAAGAAAACGGGGTGGGGCGGCCATCAACGTACGCGCCAACGTTGAGTACAATCCAAAAGCGTTACTACGTTAAGTTAACGGCCCGGAAGTTTGCACCAACTGAACTGGGGATTATTGTCAATAATATTATTAAGGATTGTTTCCCAGATATTCTGAACGTTAAGTTTACGTCTAACCTTGAACAGGAACTGGACGACATTGAAGAGGGAAAGCGGCAGTGGGTTAAGGTCATTGACGAATTTTACCAGCCCTTTGCTCAGGAAGTGGCAACCGCGGAAAAGAAGGTTGCGGCGATTAAAATTAAGGACGAACCGGCAGGCATTGACTGTGATGTCTGCGGGGCACCGATGGTCATTAAGATGGGGCGGTACGGGAAGTTTTACGCTTGCAGTCGCTTCCCGGATTGCCGTAATACCAAAGCAATTACAAAGAAAATTGGGGTGACGTGTCCCAAGTGTGGTAAGGGCGACGTTCTTGAACGGAAGTCGAAGAAGAACCGACTGTTTTATGGCTGTTCCCGGTATCCGGACTGCGATTTTGTTTCGTGGGACAAACCGGTTGGCCGGAATTGTCCGAAATGCGGGGCGTACCTAGTAGAAAAGAAGTCGCGGAAGGGGCTCCAGGTAAAGTGCAGTAGTTGTGATTATGCGGAAGAACTCCAGCCGAAATAGTGAATTATTAAGGGAAGAAGGAATTAATCGTGCCAACTAGTTTTCATGCGACGACAATTTGTGCTGTTCGCCATAACGGTCACACTGCAATGGCAGGGGACGGTCAGGTAACAATGGGCGAAAAGGTGATTATGAAGAACAATGCCCGCAAGGTCCGGCGGATTTACCACAATAAGGTTGTGGTGGGGTTTGCCGGGAGCGTTGCCGACGCGTTTAACCTCGAAGAGCGGTTTGAAAAAAAGCTTGAGGAGTACAGCGGAAACCTGCAACGGGCGGCCGTTGAACTTGCACAGGAATGGCGGACGGACCAAGCCCTTCAAAAACTGGAAGCACTGTTAATCGTAATGGATAAGGATAACCTGTTGCTTGTTTCGGGATCAGGTGAGGTCATCGAACCCGATGAGGATGTTCTCGCCATTGGTTCAGGGGGAAACTATGCCCTTGCAGCAGCCAAGGCGCTCACGCGGCACGCCAAGGAGATGGCGGCCGTTGATATTGCTAAGGCGGCCATTGATATTGCTGGGGGAATTGATATTTTTACTAACCACAACATCATTGCAGAGGAACTCTAGGGGGCATTTAAGATGGATGAAATGGATAAAACGCCCAAGCAGATTGTAGCTGAGCTGAATAAGTACGTGATTGGCCAGGACGCGGCCAAAAAGTCGATTGCTGTGGCACTGCGTAACCGGTACCGGCGAATGCAGGTTCCGGCCGCAATGCGGGATGAGATCACCCCGAAAAACGTCTTGATGATTGGCCCAACGGGAGTAGGGAAAACCGAAATTGCCCGGCGGCTTGCCAAAATTGTGAATGCTCCGTTCGTTAAGGTTGAAGCAACGAAGTTCACGGAAGTTGGATACGTTGGCCGTGATGTCGAATCAATGGTGCGGGACCTCGTTGAAGTAGCTTACAAGATGGAACAGGACGCTGCCTTTGCCCGGGTACGGGATAAAGCAACCCAGCGCGCTGACGAGGACCTCGTGCGGGTGCTTGTGCCTGCCAAACCGTCTGCTAGCCAGCAAAAGCAGGCTCAGGAACGGTTTACGGCAATGATGCGTGACCTGCAGCGGGGAAAGATGCCTGATTTTAGTCAAGCGCTGCAACAGGAGGCGGAAGAAGACCACCTTTCACCGGAGGTTCAAGCAGAACGGCAGCGAGTTCGGCAGCAACTGCAAAACGGTGAGCTTGAACAGCAGGACGTTACTATCCAGGTGACTGATCCGGGTCAAAGCGTAGGAAACAATGATATGCTCGGACAAATGGGAATTGATTTAAGTGCAATGCAATCAATGCTTCCGCAGCGCCGGGTTACGCGGACAATGCCGGTTGCAGAAGCCCGGGAAGTCTTTATCCGGGAAGAATCAGCGCAACTGGTTAATGATGCGGACCTTGCAGAGGCAGCCATTAAGCGGGCGGAAAACACTGGAATTGTTTTCATCGATGAAATTGATAAGATTACGGCAACTGGCCAACGAAATTCCGGTGAGGTTTCCCGGGAAGGGGTTCAGCGTGATATTCTGCCGATTGTTGAAGGTTCACAGGTGAAAACGAAGTACGGAATGGTCAGCACGGACCACATGTTGTTCATTGCGTCGGGGGCGTTTCATGAAAGTAAGCCAAGTGATTTGATTGCAGAACTCCAGGGGCGTTTCCCAATTCGGGTTGAGCTTGACGATTTAGGGGTCGATGACTTTGTGAAAATCCTTACTGAACCACAAAATGCCCTGGTTAAGCAGTACATGGCGTTAATCGCAACCGATAACGTGAAGGTAACGTTTACGATTGAAGCCATTCAGCGGATCGCTCAGATTGCATATGATGTTAACCATGATACGGATAACATTGGAGCGCGGCGCTTACACACCATTCTGGAACGGCTCCTTGAAGATCTACTGTACGAAGGTCCAGATATGGGCGTTGGTGAGGTTACCATCACGGAAGCGTACGTGGACGAAAAGATTGGCAAGATTGCAAAGAACCAGGATCTTAGCCGGTACATTTTGTAATCATAAATAACGAATAGTAAAAAAACGGTGGTTTGATATGCACCCCAAATCTTGGACAAAGTAAATCCAAGATTTGGGGTGTTTTTATGCGCTTTTCAAAGCAAGATAAAATCAATATTTATCAGCTCTATCAACAAGATTATGGATATTCGAAGATCAAAGAA